>JBKECQ010000063.1:0-1573 GCA_047974845.1 Aminipila sp.
TAAGAACCCATTGCGTTTCTACCATTGGTTAAAACATAATGAACTGAGCCAACTGTAATTTGTCTGTCTTTGTAATTAGGTACTCCAGAATAAGCACCGCTTTGTACAATTGAACCTTGTCCGTCTCCTCCTGTTCCATGGCAAGCAGAACAAGTAAAATCATAAAGAATTTTTCCTCTAGCAATATCTTTTTGTGCATTAGCCGGATCTAGCGGAGAAGTTGTAATATTCTTAGATGCATCGTAACCAGAATTATATTGGTCTGGTGTTAATGCCAGCATAGAATTTTCTTCAATGACACCATCTTTATTTCTTGATACAGTTCCGTCTACAGGATCTAAGCCAGTCCCTTCATCTTGTCTTACAAAAAGAGGAATTTCGTTCTCATGATCAGAATAGGCATCTTTAGCTTGCATCAATGGATCATAAGCTACCGGAAAATACATATCCGGAAAATAAACCAAAGGTGGGTTATCTTTTGGTCCACATGAATTAAGCAAAACTGTGGCTAAACCTAAGATGGCGGATATTTTAAAAATATTTCTTTTCATTCTAAGCATCTTTAACGGTTATTTCTTCAACTCCGGTTTCTATGAGCAATTTTTTAATAGAATCTATATCATCCGAAACAAACTCCATTAAGAATTTATCATCCGTTGTTCTTGGGTCTGGGTTCTGTGGTTTACAGCCGGGATACATTTTGTTTCTTGCAAAAAATGTAAGAGACATCATGTGTGCCGCACAAAATACCATTAACTCAAACATGGGCACAACAAACGCAGGCATATTATGAGCCCAATCAAATGAGGGCTTTCCTCCAAAGTTTTGTGGCCAATCATGATTCATTGTATACCACGTTATTAGAGTTCCGACTATAACACCATAAACAGCGTATAAAAATCCCGCGTCAGAAATTCTAGTTTTTTTAAGACCAAGAGCCTTATCTAAACCATGGACAGGAAAAGGGGTATAAACTTCGTTTATCTGAATACCTTTATCTCTGAAAGCTTTTACGCCACGCATCAAATCGTCATCATCTGCGTAGAGTCCGTATATTATTTTAGTGTTGCTCATCTCCTTCTTTTGCTTTATAAGTTTCACCTGAAGTTTTCAAAATGGTTTTCAATTCGGCCTGTGCAATAACAGGGAATGTTCTTGCATATAATAGGAAAAGTGTAGAGAAAAATCCTATAGTTCCTAAATAAACTCCTACATCTATAATTGTAGGTTTAAACATTGTCCAAGAACTTGGTAAATAGTCTCTGGAAAGGTTAATAACAATGATATCAAAACGTTCAAACCACATTCCTATATTGATAATTAATGCAATGATAAAGGTTGCAATAATATTGGTTCTTACTTTTTTAAACCAGAATAAAGCCGGTATAATAAGGTTACAAGAAATTAATGCCCAAAAAGCCCACCAATAAGGTCCAGTTGCTGCTCCTGGTGAAAGATAAGTAAAATCTTCATATCTTGAACCTGAATACCATCCAATAAAATACTCTGTAGCATATGCGACAGTAACCATACCCCCTGTAAGAATAATTACAATATTCATAATTTCTATATG
>JBKECQ010000069.1:0-59845 GCA_047974845.1 Aminipila sp.
GAAACAACGGGCATTACAACAAGCAATATGAAAATATAACCAGCACTCTAATGAATGCTGGTTATATTAGAACCTACAATTTAATTGTTTTCTTTGTCTACTTGACAAGGGATGTATCACTAATGATTGTCTATATTATTTAATGATTGTCTATATTATTTAATGTAATCCTATATTATCTAATGTAATTCATTTTATTTAATATAATTCATTTTATCTAATGTAATTCATATTATCTAAATAATAGTAATTACTTTCTTAATCTCATTAAATTTGGCAAATAATCAGTACATCATCTTGTTTAATAGTTATTTTTTTATTAGGAATTATTGCCCTATCATTTCTCTTTAACAAAATAATTATCTTCTTATCATTTAATCTTATATCTGACAACGGCATTCCTAAGTAAGGGCTATCCTTATCAATCTTTACTTCCGTTAGAGCCACCTCAAAATCATCTTCAACGGATAATGCGCTAAGTACAATAGTGTCTCCTTGTTTAATCATTGTATTACCGCTTGGAATGACTCTCTCCGATTCCCTAACTATAAGAATCAATAATAAATTTGGTGCCAATTCTATTTCTTTTATCCTTTTGTTTATCCATGCATGATTTTCAGAAATCTGAATTTTTACGAACTGGACTGGAATCTCGTCAGAGTAGTCACTGAATGTCTTCATAACATTGTCTTGTTTATCAATCATTTTAAGCTTTCTTGCCATAAAAGATAAAAGTGTACCTTGTATACTTATAGAGAAAAGCACTATAAAAAATACTATATGAAAAATATCATTTTTCATATATGCCGGGCTCACCGTAGCCATTATGGAAAAAACTATAGACGCCACTCCCCTTAATCCTGCCCACGATACAAATAATTTCTGATTCATAGGGCATTTAAAAGGTGAAAGTATTGCAAACACTGAAATAGGTCTTGCAATAAATGTTAAGAATAAAGCTATTGCTAACGCAGACAAAAATATCTTAGGAAGCTGTGACGGAAAAGACAGAAGTCCCATAAGGAAAAATATCAACATTTGCATAAGCCCTGTAACCCCATCAAAGAAGTGTACCAAAGATTTTTTATTTTTAATAGATTTGTTTCCTAAAATTATTCCTGCAATATACGAACTTAAATACCCGTTTCCACCAATATATGCCGCTCCTGCATAAGAAATCAATGCCATACTAAATATAAAGATAGTATCAAATCCGTCTGTTGTAAATTTAAATTTAGACAACACAAATACCGATACCATTGCTACAGCCACCCCTACCACAATTCCAAAAGCCAGTTGTGAAAACACCATCTGAATAAGTTGCCCATTGCTGAACTGGTTGCTCATGAGGCTGAGAATAATAACTGTAAGCATAAAAGAGCATGGATCATTACTTCCACTTTCAACCTCAAGTAGTGAGGCTGTATCATATTTTAAGTTTAGCTGTTTTGTACGCAAAATTGAGAATACAGAAGCTGCATCCGTAGAGCTAATAACTGCGCCAATCAACATACTTTCTAATAAGTCAAAATGAAGAGCATAGAAACAAAATAATCCGGTTGTTAGAGAAGTCAGAATGACCCCAACTGTAGAAAGTAAAAGTGATTTTACTGCAATGGGTTTAGCTTTGTTCCAATTAGTGCCAAACCCTCCATAGAACATTATAAAAATCAAAGAAAACGAACAAATTTGTTCTGATATAATATAATTATCAAAGGGAATTTTAAATAGTCCATCCGACCCAAATAACATTCCTAGCACTATAAATGCTAGTAGCATCGGTATTCCCAACTTATTTGAAACCTGATTTAGTAATAAACATATTAGAATTATTATTGCTATAATTAAAATATAAGCCGACATTCTTACCTCCTATTAAATTTAATTTTCTATAAATAATTATATCAAAAATTATTAGGGAATGTATCAATTTTTTTTATAATAATTCTATGAGAAATATTTCCTTATATAAAATTAGGAGCCTCAGAATTATTTACTCTCCAAAGCTCCCCTCTTTATTTCTTCTAACTTAGCACCACACATTGGGCAGAAGTTTGTTTCTAATTTTATTCTTCTTAATGTAACCTTTCCTTTTGGTCTATATATACATGGTATCTCCCCTAAAGGTTGTTCCTCAAACCCCACATAAACTTCATCTGCACACTTAAATTGCTCTTCTATACATTTACAAGTAAACTTTTTCATTTCTACTCCTCCATAGGCTTTATTTAGATATTATGTAATTTGTTACTATTTTTTATTCAACTTTTTAGAAAATCAATTTAAGGTTATGCTTATTAATGTCATTCTTTTTATTTTTTATATTATTAACATTATTAAAGCTATAAAAACTATGAATTTATCAGACTATTAAGCCTAACAATATACTTTTAATTCAAATAAAAACACCTTTGATAAATCCCAAACAGCATATCACTTTATATACTATTTTAGGTTCACATCGCAAGGTGTTTTAATACATCTAATCCTAAAATATATTTAATTTTAATTATCTTATAAGCTTTTTCATAGAAGCCTCAGCACTGTGCTTTAGAATTGACTCCCTACTCTTATCTCCATGTGTAAGGCAACCTGCACCTCCAATGCACCCTCCGTGACACGCCATACCCTCAATTAGATTATTTGGTAAGACACCCTTGGAAGCTCTTAGTAATACAGTTCTGCATTCCTCTATTCCATCACATACAATTGGATTCAATTCAAATTTTGCAGCGGCTGAATCAGGCCCATTTTTTTCTGCAAGTTCAGAAATAGCTTCTCTAACCGCATTTGAAACACCACCGCTGAAAGCAAACTCTCTTCCAAATCTTGATGCTTCATCCAAAATTGCCTCTTCAAGATTTTCAATATCAATATTCATGCTGTCTATAAGGGCTTGTAATTCCTCAAAGGTAAGCACACAATCCACATATGGCTTAACATTTTCCCTCATTGCCTCAGACTTCTTTGACGTGCATGGCCCTACGAAAATAACCTTAGCAGTAGGATCATTTTCTTTTATTTGTTTTCCAAGCTGAGCCATTGGTGACAGATTAGAAGAAATTTTATCAACTAAATTAGGGAAGTTATTTTCAATATATTTAACAAATCCCGGACAACACGAAGTTGTCAAAAATCCCTTTTCTATTAATTCCTCTGCCTCAAGAACAGCTACATTATCGGCACCTAAAGCCACTTCCATAACCTTATCAAAACCTATTTTCTTCATAGCTGTTATAACCTGACCAAAGCTTGCATATTTAAATTGACTGGCTACAGAAGGTGCCATTATAGCATACACCTCAAAGCCAGGATTTTTTCTACTATCCTTAATTATATTAATTGCATCAACAATAAAAGATTTATCCACGGTAGCACCAAAAGGACACTGGTATACACATGACCCACAAGAAGTACATTTGTCTACATCAATTGTTGCCGCTCCAGATTCACCCATATGAATAGCCTTTGCTTTACAAGCTCGTTCGCAAGGTCTTATAAAATTGTTAATTGCTCTATATGGACACACATTTGCACATCTGCCACATTCTACACATTTGCTTTTATCTATTTTTGCTTTCTGATGCTCATCAAATTTTATTGCTCCTAATTTACAGGCATCTTGACACCTATGAGCAATACAGCCTCTGCATAAATCAGTGACAACATGACCTGCCTCGGGGCATTCATCACAAGCAATCTCAATAACCTCAATAATATTAGGATTTGACTTTTTTCCCCCTAAAGCAATCCTAATTCGCTCCGCTACAATTGCTCTTTCTTTATAGATGCAACATCTCATTACCGGTTCATCTTTATTTACTATAACTTTTGCAATATCATTAAATACTGCAAATGAGTCTTGCCCCTCCCATGTTTGTTTTGAAACTTCACAAAGCACTTTATATTTAATTTCTTGCACCTTAGTATCAAACATTCTCATAACTAATTCAACCCCACATCATATATTATATTAATTTATAGCACATAATAATTTATATACTATTTTTCGGTTAATAAACAATTTTTATATTACCAGTATCTTGTAGTATAACATTGCTAAACAGTTTTGACCAATTAATAAATTTAATATATACTATAATAATAAGATTTATATGGAGGAATATATTGTGAATGCCATAAAAAAAGTAGGTATAATCGCCGGAGCCACAGTTGGTGGTGTTATTGGCGGTACATTATCCGTAGTTGGAAAAGTTGCCGATATAAAAGTTATCGACAGTATTGGTACAGCGGTTATTGATTCCACAATTTATACTGGAGCCATAGCTGGTGACTTAGCCAGTGGTGCAACAGAAGTTATAGCTGGAAAGGTAACAAAAAATCCTACTAAAATAAAAACCGGCGTTAAAGAATTAAAAAGAGGCGGAGGAAAAGTAGTAGGAAACATTGTTAATAATGTTAAGCTTGTTGCCGAAAACAGTGGTGAAATAGTAGAAGGCTTAAAAGAACGTGATTCAGATAAGATTAAACACGGTGCAAAAACACTTGCAAAGGTTACTGCCGTAGGTCTTATGACAGTGGGAGCAATAAAAATTGACGAAGAAGAACAATAAAAATAACCCTGTTGAGTTGGCTTAAACACAGCCTATCAATAGGGTCATTTTATAATTTATACTTTTTTTCACAGTCTTCTTATTTATGCGGTTTCCACGAAAAAGTCTTCTTTATTAAAGTTTTGTTCATCCAATAAACCTTCCAAAGATTTAGCCACATTCTTAGCCGCACACATATATATCTTAGTGTCATGCAATGATAACTTACTTATAACATCCGTTACATAACCCTTCTCACCATTAAAGTCTTTATCCCTAGATACAACCGGAATAAACTGCATATTCTCTCTATCTTCAATTATTTCTTTAATCTCTTGGCAATAATGTAAATCTCTTCTATGCCTTGCACCGTACACAAGTTTTACTTCTCCCTCATATCCAAAGGCTTTCAGCTCTTCTAATATAGGTATAAACGGTGTAATTCCAATCCCCGCAGCTACTAACAGAATATTCTTTGCACTTTTGTCTACAATTAATTCCTCACCCATCGGTCCCTCTAAATTAACTCTCTGACCCACTTTAAAAGTATCAAAAATTATATCTGTTCCATACCCATTCTTTACTTTTTTAACGGTAATCCTTAGTTCATTTTCTAAGGTATTATACCCTGACACCGTATAAGCTCTCATCATAATTGGGTTTGATTGTATCTGAACCAGCACAAATTGACCTGCTTTATAATTCATCGTCTTTTGACCTAAATCAAAAACGATCTCCATCACCTCTTTTTCAAGATAACGGATTTCCTTAATAGTTGCATTAAATTTCTGCCTATTGCTAATATGCTTTTTCTCATACTCATCTGTAATGCTTACTGCATCCTTTGTTTTCTCTAAGGACAGTATCTTTGCCGGACAATTTTCAACACAAGTCTTACATTTTATACAATTGTCAGAGCTAAATTGATTATTTTCATCAAATCCAATATGTGGCTCTAGTTGCATTGGGCAAACTCTGCTACATTTTCCACAGCTATGACAAGCATCTTTACTTGCAATACTAATCTTAACATCAGTTTTATTGTTAACTCTCAGAAAATTTCCTAACTTATATGAAAGCTTCTGCATAGTTCCCATCGGACAAAATTGACACCATGTTCTTGGCGTAAAGACCAATCCTAAAGGCACACCTATTATTAGAACCATAAGGTAACTGGATACAAAGATAAAGCCTAACCTATCTAGTATATCCATTCCGGAAAAGTTCATAAATACCGTTACCATCTTAAACGTTATCTTACCGCCAAACCAAATCAAAAATAATGTAATTAAAATTTTAGACTTGAACAATTTAGGTATAGCCTTGTTTCTTGTTAATTTCATCAATACTTGATCGTATAGGCTTCCATGTGCACAAATATTTCCGCACCAGTATCGCCCGCCAAAAAATGAAGTTACCAATAAACCTGCAATAACTACAAATACTAATAGCCCCAATTTAGGTTCGTATATACCCCCAAATGCCACTAAAAGCGTAAATATCCATGACCACGCTCTCCATTTTGTGAATATTCGATTTGCACTAATAAAATAATTTTTTTTCGTCATTTTCTTCCCCCATATCTATGTTGTTAACTCTAAAAATGTTAATTAACTCTTATCGATATAGAGGATTATACAAATTAATATTTTTTTCTTCCGTGATATTGTCACTTAACTTTATGCCATTGCATTTTATTTCTTAAACGTATTTAAAAACCTCTTTTGCAATATCCGCGGATTGCTTTGCGTCCTTTGCGTAATAATCAGCACCAATGCCCTTGGCATATTCCGGTGTTAAAACCGCTCCACCTACAAGAATTTTGCAATCAATATTTTCTACCTTTATTGCATTAATTGTATCTTCCATACTTTTTAATGTGGTTGTCATCAAAGCACTTAAGCCTACAAGCTTTGCCTGATATTTCTTTGTGGCTTCAATAATGCTTTGGATTTCCACATCTCTTCCCAAGTCTATTATCTTATAGCCATAGTTTTGCAAAATTATTTTTACAATATTCTTACCGATGTCATGAATATCACCTTTTACTGTAGCAAGAATAATTGTCCCTCTGTTTACAGTCTCACAATCTTTAACTTCCAATCTTTTATTTACAATTTCAAAGCCTGACTGTGCGGCCTGAGCACCTTGTATCAGTTGAGGCAAGAAAATTTCTCCTTTCTCAAAGGCTAAACCCAGTTCATCCAATGCCGGAATCAGATTTTGATTAATGACACTCATCTCGTCCATTACAGCAAGTAAATTCTCTGTAGCAATTTTGACCTCATTCTTTAAACCCTTTTTTACTGCATAGAAAATGTTCACTTCTGTAGTTTTTTGTTTTTCTTCATGCTTCTCCTTGGAAAATCTTCCTATATATTTTACTGCACCTTCATCATGCCCTGCTAGTACATTAAACGCACAAATGGAATCCTTCATACTATCATCCTTAGGATTCATAATAGGTAAATCAAGCCCCGCATTTAATGCCAACATTAAAAAGTTATGATTAATTACTTCTCTTTGCGGCAATCCAAAAGAAATATTCGAAACTCCAAGAAGTATTTTCACGTCAAAGGACTCTTTTATTAATTTAATAGCCTTTAAGGTTTCCCATGCTTCCTCACGTTGTACAGACGCAGCTAAAGTCAAACAATCAATAATAAAGTCTTCCTTTGGAATGCCATAGCCCAAACCTGTTTCAATAATAGTTTTTGCAAGTTCAAACCTTTTAGTTGCAGTCTTAGGTATGCCGCCTTCATCTAATGTAAGACCAACTATTGCTGCACCATATTTTTTTGCTAAAGGAAATATCTTTTCCATTAGCTCTCTATCTGCATTTGTGGAGTTAATCATTGCCTTTCCATTATATACTCTCAAAGCAGCTTCCAGTGCCTCAGGGTTTTGTGAATCTAACAGAAGTGGTGCATCCACCACTGATTGTAGCAATTTCACGGTTTTGCTCAATGTCTTTACTTCATCTATACCTGGCAGACCTGCGTTGACATCCAATATCTCTGCACCGGCTTCTACCTGCTCCACCCCACAAGCCAAAATTGTATCCATATCTTCATTTAGATATGCTTGTTTTATGAATTTTCTCCCCATTGGGTTAATGGATTCCCCTACTATGGTCACATGGTCCACAGTTACTACAGTAGTTGGAGAACAAATTCTTAGCTTTGGTTTATATGCGTAGATTCTGTTATTTGCAGTTGTTTCTCGATTCTTAAATAAGTTGGAAATTTCTTTTATATATTCCGGAGAAGTGCCACAGCAACCTCCTAACATGGAAATACCTATCTCTTTATATAATGTCATCATGTCTGCAAATTGCTTTGCATCAATATCATAGTTTCCTGTTTTTGGGTCAGGCAGACCGGCATTAGGTTTCACAAATACCGGAAGCTTAGTGTTTTCGCAAAGCTCTTTAGCTATTTCAAGAATTTCTACAGGTCCTAAAGAACAATTTATGCCTATTGCATCTACTCCCAATCCTTCCAGTGTAATAGCCATTGCTTCAACAGTACATCCTGCAAAAGTTCTATGGTTTTTTTCAAATGTCATAGATACCATAATGGGCAGGTTGGAATTTTCCTTAGCCGCAAGCACCCCTGCCTTTACCTCATACAAATCTGTCATAGTTTCAAAAACAATAACATCCGCACCGGCAGATTCTCCTGCAATAATCATTTCCTTGAAGAGCTCATACGCATCCTCAAAAGACAAAGTTCCTGTAGGCTCAAGCATTTCTCCTAGCGGCCCAATGTCTAGAGCAACCTGTGTATTATACCCTCCACAAGCTTCTTTCGCAGCCTTTATGGCAGAAGAAATAACTCTTTCTACCGAGTATCCAAAACCATCTAACTTATGTGCATTTGCTCCGAAGGTATTTGCATATATTAAGTCAGAGCCACTCTCTACGTACATTCTATGTACTTCCGTAATTTTGCTTGGATGTGTTATTGCTAAAATTTCAGGTCGTTCTCCAAGTTCAAGCCCACTTTTTTGGAGCATAGTGCCCATAGCTCCGTCCAATATCACGTATTTTTCACTGCTAAAAATATTCTTCAATCCTTTATCCTCCCACAGTAACCACCTGATTTTCTAAAACTGCAATTTTTATTCATTATGCAAATTTTACAAGGGTCTCCTTTTGCATCTATCTTTTTATCATGTTTATCTTTTTTCTGTTTATCTTTTTCCTCTTTATCCTTTTCCTCTTTATCTTCAGACTTATTCTTATCTCTTAACCCAATAACTGCCGTTACAGACTTTCTAGGTATAAGTAAGTGTTCCTTTGTCTGTGTCAGTCCTATTTCTTTCTCCATATTTAATAGCCCCGAAAAAATGTCCTGTGCCGCCAAGGTAAAATCTCCATATCCCGGACTAAATCTAGATATGAGTTCAACCCCCTTTGGTCCATATTCCAGCTCTAACTTCTCGTTTATTTGATCACAAATATCTTCTGTTAAAGAGGAGGCACAAGCATCCATGACAACTGCCTTTGCCATATCTTTTATTTGGGTTATTCTCAGTAACTTGTCCACACCTGAGCCTAAAGTAACCGCCATTAAAACGCACCTTTTACAGCCCTTAAGGTGTAATAATATATCTGAACCTAAAAGTTTAAACTTACTGTTCTCTATATATACCTCTTCTGTCTGCTCCCTGCCAACGATAGAATTTAATTCAAATGCTTTATATACTACTCTGGGCTGTGAGGCATTAAGTACAAGTTCCGAACATTCCTCTATTATTTTTTCTGTTTGTGAATCAGGTTTACTATTACCTATGCCCATGCAGGCATAAATAAATGGTTTACTTATATGTTGTGGTTTTATCAGATTCATTTGCCTGCCACATCCTCTCATATTTATTATAGTATGTTGATTAAAACAGCTATAAAATAATATCTGCCTTAATCTGGACTAATTATAACATACAAGTTAATACTAACATTATCTTTTTTATAGCCAGTTTATTTTTTTATAACCAGTTTATTTTTTTTAAATATAATTATAACGCTGTTTGATTATACTTATTGATTTTATTTTCATTATAGTATAACATATCAAATATGTATGTTAATACCAAAAAATATTGAGTTTTTTGTGCAAAAAACCTATATATATAAAATTCTAAACATAATGGAGGTAACTTTATGAGTGAAATAAAAAATATGTCATTTGAAACAAATTGTGTACATGGGGCCTATAAAGCAGAAAAAGGTCAACCACAGGTTTTACCTATAGTTCAAAACACTACTTATAGGTACTATGATTCAAAGGATGTGGCTGAACTTTTTGACCTTGAAAGCCCAAACTTTATGTATACCAGACTAGGTAGCCCTACAGTTAATGCTCTTGAAGAAAAAATGGCGCTCTTAGAAGGTGGCACTGCTGCGATAGCAACATCTTCCGGTATGGCAGCAAGCTTTATTACTATTTGTAATATATGTAATGCAGGTGACCACGTTATTTCTGCCGCAAATATCTATGGAGGCACACATAACCTCTTTGGAGTTTCTTTAAAAAAGCTTGGTATAGATGTAACCTTTGTGGATCAAGATTTACCTCTTGAGGAATTATTAAAAGTTTCAAGGCCTGAAACAAAGGCAATCTTTGGGGAAACTATTGGCAACCCTGCCTTGAGCATCCTAGATTTTGAGAAGTTTTCAACTGCTGCAAAACAATTAGGCGTACCTTTGATTGTAGATAATACCCTTGCATCTCCTGCTCTTTGCAGACCTATTGAGCATGATGCAGATATAGTTATCCAGTCTACTACAAAATATGCTGATGGACACGCAAGCTGTGTTGGTGGTATGGTAATTGAAGCAGGTAGATTTGATTGGTCAGCCTCCGGTAAATTTCCGGGCATGGTTGAACCTGATGAAAGTTACCATGGGTTATCTTTCTTTGATAAGTTTAAAAACATCGCTTTTTCTTTAAGACTGAGAGCTGTAATGTTGAGAGATTTCGGTTGTACAATGGCACCAATGAATGCATATCTAACTCATCAGGGTTTACAAACACTTCATCTTAGAATGGAACGTCACAGCAAAAATGCCATTGAGCTTGCAGAATTTTTAAATAAACACGAAATGGTTGAGTGGGTAGTTTATCCCGGATTAAAAGGGGATAAATACTATGATCTTGCTCAAAAATATTTACCTAATGGTGCAAGTGGAGTTTTGTGCTTTGGCGTAAAAGGCGGAAAATCTGCCGGGGAAAAATTTCTATCCAATTTAAAGCTTACAAGCATTGTTGTTCATGTAGGTGATATTCGTACATCAGTTTTACACCCTGCAAGCACTACTCATAGACAGCTTTCAGAAGAAGAACAGATTGCAGGCGGTATAAGGCCTGAATTAATCAGGGTATCTGTGGGTCTTGAATCAATAGACGATATTATAGAGGATTTCGACCAAGCACTGAGTTCAGTTAAATAGTTGCTTTTTTATTTCAATAAAAATCAGTTTGTTTTATTTTAAGACAAAATCAATTTCTTTTATGTTAAGATAAAACCAGCTTGTTCTATATAAGATAAAACCAGTTTGTTATGTGTAAGACAAATCCATTCTTTAACTTATAAGGAATGGATTTGTTGAAACTTAATAAAATGGATTTGTTGAACTTATAAAGCTACTTTATTATTACTTTATATTACTACTTTGGAATTTGCAGAATTACTAAAAGGGGGAAAAGTCAATGCCATTAATCATACCTAACGAGTTACCGGCCTCCGAAGCCTTACAGAAAGAAAACATATTTATTATGCATAGCGGTAGAGCTATGACACAGGATATCAGACCGCTTAAAATTTTAATCGTAAATCTGATGCCTACCAAAATAGCTACTGAAACACAGCTTGCAAGAGTCCTTGCCAACTCTCCTTTGCAAGTGGAGTTGACACTAGTGTGTATGGATACTCATGAATCCAAAAACACTTCTCAAGATCATATGGATTCTTTTTATAAGACTCTGGATGAAATAAAAGACCAGCTTTTCGATGGAATGATTATAACCGGTGCTCCTGTAGAAACGCTTCCTTTTGAAGATGTTGATTACTGGAATGAGTTATGTGAAATATTTGAGTTCTCAAAAACAAACGTATACAGCAGTATGCATATTTGTTGGGGTGCTCAAGCTGCTCTCTATTATCATTATGGAATAAATAAATATATAACTGATGAGAAAGTCTTTGGTGTATTTGAGCATAATGTTACAAGAGCACACAATCCCCTTGTTCGAGGTTTTGACGAAGTTTTTTATGCGCCACATTCAAGACATACTATGATAAAAAAAGAGGATGTCTTAAAACACCCCGAGCTTCGCATATTAGCTGAATCAGAAGATGCAGGAGTTCATATTTTAGCTACCGATAACGGAAGACAAATATTTATACTTGGTCATCAAGAATATGATAAAGATACACTTGCTACAGAATACTTTAGGGATATAGCAAAGAATATGGATATAAATGTTCCTTGTAATTATTTTAAAAATGATGACCCTAATCAAGAGATATTATTTAGATGGAGAGGTCATGCAAGCCTTCTTTTCACCAATTGGCTGAATTATTATGTATACCAAGAAACTCCATTTGATTTATCTTCATTATAAAAATTAGATACAAATACCCAGACACGCCTCCAACTCGAGGCTTTCTATGCACACTAAAACCCGCTAGTAACTTACACACCGGCGGGTTTTTATATTACAATTTCAATGTTCCTATTATGTTTTTAATTGTTGTATTACAAATTAAATTATTATATTTTGATTTGAGTTTTTGCATTACAAATTAATTATTATATTTTAATCTAAGCCTTTATATCACAAATTAAATTTCCCCTATGTTTTAAATAAGGGTTAATAAAAAGTATAAGAGTGGACAAATAATAATCTTGCCCACTCTTATTTTAAATCATGATATTTAATATCCGTTATTAAATTTCAATCTACATGACTTTATTTACTTTCCAATGAAACCAAAGAACCGTCTGTTTCTTCTGCTACTCTGTCATCTTCAACAAATTTTTCTTCTTTCATTTTTTCCTCAGTGACTCTAAATTGCTTTTCTACTTCATTTTTATCACTGGCATAAATCACTACATCTGTGGAATCCTTTACAGGTTCAATTTTCCTTATTATCATTAGGTTTTCCGAAAGTCGTTTATCTTTTGCTTGGCCTATTGCCATTCCAATACACATTCCGATTGGAATTCCAAAACACATCCCAAGACTCATATTGTCAGGGAAAAGAATGGTGCCAAAAATTAAACCACCTGAGGCTCCAAAACACATTCCAAGGCTCATATATAGCGACCTATATTTTTCGATAGTATCTTCTTTGTTCTTCATAGTTACCTTCTAAGAATTACTATATTACTATAGATTATTATAGATATAGTTATAGTTATAGTTATAGTTAATTCTATTTTACAATTGTCTAAAGCTTTATGCTCTTATTATATTATATTATTTTCTTTCTTTTATAACCCCTGAACGGTATGCCTTAACTAGACTTTTCAAGTCTTCCACTTGCCTTTGCAGTTCTTCTCCAATATCAGAAGTTTTTACTGTAAGACGGACCGGCATATTCTCAACTATTTTTATATTTGGTGCATGGAATTCCTGAGTCCCATCGTCATTCATAGGGCTATACGGCTTATGCTCTGCAAGTGCCATAAATCTTGAATTTGAAATAAACGTATATCCTGCTATACCTGTTTGCTTTTGGTATGCCTTAGATATACCACCATCAATAATAAATAATTTCCCTCCACCTTTGATTGGGCTTTCGCCATCTTTAATCTTAACAGGAACGTGACCATTTAAAATATGTGACATACTTGGGTCTAATCCAAACTCTTCCAAAATCTTTTCGCACACTTCTTTATTATTTATAAGTTTATAATAAGGCACAGTATGCTCCTTATGTGATTTTTTATCTTCTATGAATGAGCGTTCAAAAGTAGTCATTTGATCTTTTCCAAAAAGAGGAGACTTGCTTCCTAACCACAAATACCACATGATGTCACCGCAGATACCTGTTTCATCAGATGCCAAAGGATTGAAGTAAGCATTTCTAACCTCACTATCCACATAATCCATAAACGCCTTTCCTTTAAAGGTAGAGCCGTTTATTGTTACATCCTCAAACTCGCCGTCTTCTGTCATCGGTATGCATCCATGGTACAGTAGGTTTCCGTTTACACATTTATACATAGCACCATGGCTATATAAGAATTTAATATGCTCTTGAAGCTTATTGCTTTCCACAAAAGATGCCTCTAGGGTATTCATTAGTAAATTTTCCTCTTCAGTAAGCGCATATGGGTTTTTAGGATCCACAGTCGGCATATCCTTATCTCTTAGTTCCCATTCCACACCATTAATATTTACTGTACCCTTTTCAAAATCTATTTTATCTAAAAGTAGTCTATGTTCCATAGCATACTCCGGATGAGACATGATTCTTTGGCCTTCCACCTTATGCTGTATTATAGCTATTGCCTTATGCATTTTAGCCGCTAGTTGCTCATCTACCGGATCAAATGTATTCCTATCTAGCATATGAGGTGCAAAATGTGTACATGGGTCGTCAGCATACACTTTAGCCGCAAAAACAGCAAGGGGTCTTAAGTTTATACCATATCCTATTTCAAGCATATCAAAGTTATTATAGCTTATGTTCATTCTTATTGCATTAGATATGCAGGCCCAGTTTCCCGTTGCCGCACCCATCCAAACAATATCATGGTTGCCCCACTGAAAATCCACATCATGAAAATCCATTAGATAATCCATGATATAGTCAGGGTGAGCACCCCTGTCAAAAATATCACCTATGATGTGCAATCTGTCTACCGCCAACCTGCTTATTGTCTCAGATAATTCTTTTATAAATTGCTCCGCAACCTTACATTCAACTATTGAATTTATAATTTCATTATAATAGTGAGATCTGTTAGCCTCGTCGTCTGCATGAAGAAGTTCATCCAAAATATATGCACTATCCTTTGGAAGTCTCTTTCTTACCTTTGATCTGGTGTATTTTGTAGATACGGATTTACAAACTTCAATAAGTCTATAAATTGTAACTCTGCACCATTCATCGAAATCCGTTTCAGCCTTTCTCCTACGTTCAAGCTCTGCCTCTGCATTGTAAATTAATGATGCTAATTTATCTCTATCCTTTTCTGATAATCTCCTCTCAAAAATTTCATCAATTTTTGAACGTATTACCCCTGAAGCACTCTTAAGCATATGTATAAAAGCTTCGTGTTCTCCGTGTAGGTCACTTAAAAAGTACTCCGTACCCTTAGGCAAGCTCAATATAGCTCTAAGGTTTATAATTTCAGCTGATGCCTTCTCAATATTAGGGTACTCTTTAGATAATAATTTTAAATACTTTTCTTCAAACATTTCCCGTTTCCCTTCATAAAACATTACTACCTAAGATAATACTAAAGCTAGGGGTTAAAAGCAACAGAAAACCATTAAAAACGGCAAATATAAAGTTATAAATTTTCATTGATTCCGAAAATATATTTTAGCGTCACTATTTCAAAAATATACAAAATTTTGAATATTTCGTTTGATTTTATTCAGTGTATACAGTATAATCATATTTGTACCGGATAGGGCAGTACGTTATTTTTGTTTAAGGGGAGAAGAAAATGGAAGTTAAAAACAAAACACAGAGGCAACCTCGCGAAACAAGGTTAATAGAAGCAATCATCACCTTTGCAGTTCTAATCGCAGTTATGGCTGTGGGAATCATGCGCTATCATGTTGACCCTCATATCCCAATGTTCATTGGTGTAGTAATAGCTGCGCTTATGGCTCTTTACATTGGATATGATTGGAAAACGATTGAACGGAGTATGATGGACGGAATTTTTAGAGCCTTACAGGCAATTATCATACTTGCAATCATTGGTATTCTTATCGGTACTTGGATTGTAGCCGGTGTAGTTCCTACCATGATTTATTATGGTTTACAAATCCTATCACCAAGTATATTTTTACTTGCCGCACTTATTATTTGTTCAATTACTTCAATTGCAACCGGTTCTTCATGGGGAACTATGGGAACCATGGGTCTTGCTCTTATGGGTATAGCTCTAGGCTTAGGAATTCCGGCTCCCGTTGCTGCTGGAGCAATAATGTCTGGCGCTTACTTCGGTGATAAAATGTCACCTCTTTCAGACACTACAAATCTAGCACCAGCTATGGCTGGAACAGACGTCTTCACACATATTAAATTTATGTTGCTTCCAACATTAATTACATATGTTATCTGTATGGGATTCTTCACTTTCATCGGATTTAAATATGCAAATTCCGGTCAGGTTGCTGACACAAGCGCTATTGAAATTATGAGCGAAGGACTTTCATCTCAGTTTAATATTAATCCATTATTATTATTACCACCAGTAATTGTTATTGTAGCTGTTGCTTGCAAAGTTCCTGCAATACCAGGAATAGTGTTAGGTATTATTTCAGCGGCAATTATGGGACCTATTTTCCAAGGTTCAGCATCTGATTTAGGTGCTCTTTTAAACGCTGGTATGAATGGATATGTTAGTGAAACAGGCGTTGAAGCTATTGATAGTTTACTTACAAATGGAGGTCTTATGAATATGATGTTCTCCATTTCACTTACTATATTAGCTATGATGTTTGGTGGTATTATGGAAACCACTAAACAACTTGAAGTTATCGTTAGCCAGTTCTTAAAGCTTGTTAAGTCCCCTCGTGGTCTTGTAGCTCTTACAGAAGCTACTTGTGTAGCAAGTAATGCAACTATGCCAGAACAATACATCTCAATTGTAGTTCCAGGCAGAATGTATGCAGATACATATAAGAAAATGGGCTTACACCCTAAGACTCTTTCAAACGCATTAGAGGGTTCAGGTACAGTAACATCAGCTCTTATTCCTTGGAATACTTGTGGTGTGTATATCTTCAGTGTTTTAGGCGT
The DNA here is from genome assembly GCA_047974845.1 of Aminipila sp. GTDB lineage: Bacteria > Bacillota > Clostridia > Peptostreptococcales > Anaerovoracaceae > Aminipila. Next base: position 16,551 of record JBKECQ010000069.1, read on the forward strand.
ATCAACAGCACAATACGCACCTTATGCTATGTTCAACTACCTAATGCCTATTATGGTTATCTTATTATCATTTACTGGTCACACTTTAGCTGATGCCGACGGAGTAAGAATGACACGCGGTGCACAGAATAAAAAATCAGTAAAATCCACTCAAGCAGCTTAGTTTACCCAAAATCAAATTATATACAAAACGAAATAACATATAGTTATATTTTAAGTTACTGCACTCCGAGTATATTATTTTTTTTAAACAAAAGAGGGAGAGTTCTCAACAGAACTCTCCCTCCTTTAAGTTTAATATATAATTAGAAATTCATATTCTTAGGGAAGTAAAGCTTAAAATTCACATACTGTCCTGTATCCTCCATAAAAATATATGCCGAGTAGGTTGTTTCCTTTTTCTCTGAATACAGATTTACAGCCTTAATCCTTCCTTTTTCTAAAAACATTTTTACCATTGCTTTGGTTAGGGGCTTTCGTTTATTTAAAAAGAATTTATCATCTTTCCAAATAGTAAAACCACATTCTCTTCCACCCTCGCAATAATAGTTTTTCTTTCCTTCATAAATATTTTTTTGGCATCTGGGACATTTTCCAATTATCTCTCTGCCATTTTCATCATAGACACAATCCTTTGTGTAGCTGTCTACCATTTCAGATACAAAAACTTCTATGCCCTCAATAAAATCACTGCTTGTGGACTGTCCTTTGTATATCTGCTCCAATTGTTGTTCCCATTCCGCAGTTAAAATTGCACTCTTTACTTTTTCAGGTACAATATCAACTACTTCATAAGCCTTTTCCGTTGGAAGTAGATTTTTACCCTTTCTTGTAACAAATCCTGTGTTTATTATGCGTTCAATAATCCCAGCCCTTGTTGCAGGCGTTCCTAATCCTGCTCCTGCCACCTCTTTTTTTAAATCTTCGTCCTCTAAAGTTTTCATGGCATTTTCCATGGCTGAGAGAAGTGTATCCTCAGTATAAGGCTTAGGTGGCTGAGTACTTTTTTCTTTTGAGATTATCTCTACATTCTCTATTATTTGGCCTTGCGATAAAGCCGGAATAATCTCTTCTTTTTCTTCTTCCTGCTTCTTCTTACCTTTTTTGCTTTTCCCTTTTGCCTCCTGCTCACTTTTTTGTAGGGTTTTTAATAACTCAGTTAAATGAGCAGCTATTTCTTTAAAGCCTTCCTCAGTAATCTGTCTACCGGTGGCTTTAAATTCCTCACCCTCTATTTCCAAGAAAAGCTCTGTCTTTATATACTCGTGAGGTAAGTAAGCGGCAGTTAATAATTTATATGCTATCAATAATAAAATATTGTATTCGTTTTTAGGTAGCTTAACCGACAATTTGTGGGCTTCTATAGTGGGGATAATAGCATGGTGGTCAGTAACCTTTTTATCATTGATTAACCTCTCCATATTAGTATTATCCATGTTGTATACGTCTATTGTCTTTGAATCAATAAAAGGAGCCTTTAAAAGTGAATTTAGTATTTGTCCGGTGCTTTCACTCATATCAGCTGTCAGATACCTGCTGTCTGTTCTTGGATAAGTCACTAATTTTTTTTCATATAAATTTTGCGTTGCATCCAATGTTTGTTGTGCTGACAATCCAAGCATTTTATTCGCTTCTCTTTGCAATGTTGTTAAGTCGTAAAGTGCAGATGGATTTTCTTTCATAGGAGATTGAGTCATAGATTTTACTTCTGCATTTTTCCCATTACAATTTGTTAAAATCTTTTCACTTTCTTCCTTGCTTTCAACTCGTTTTGTAGCTGTAAAGCTTGTACCATCGTGTGTACAATTTGCAGTCAAAATATAAAATGGTTTTGAATCAAAGCCGTCAATGGTTCTTTGCCTTTCAACTATTAAATTTACAGTTGGTGTTTGCACTCTACCAATGTTAATTTGTGTATTGGACATACAAGCAAATAATCTTGAAAAGTTAATACCCACCAGCCAATCTGCTTGAAGCCTGCATAGGGCAGCTTGATAAAGACGGTCATATTCATTTCCTTCTTTTAGTTTTGCAAAACCATCTTTAATTGCCTTTGTTTCCATAGAACTAATCCAAAGTCTTTTAAATGTCTTTTTACAACCCACTTGATTATATACTAACCTAAAAATAAGCTCCCCTTCACGCCCAGCATCGGTTGCACATATTATTTCATCTATATCATCACTCTCCATGAGAGTTTTAACCACGTTAAATTGTGCCTGCACTCCTGCAGACACTTGGTATTTCCATTCTTGTGGTATAATGGGTAGATCCATGATTCTCCACTTTCCGTACTTCTCATCATAAGCTTCCGGCATTACAGTTTCAATCAAATGCCCTACACACCACGATACCACATATTCATTTCCTTTAAAAAATCCATTTCCTCTTTTGGTTGCACCCATTACCTTTGCAATCTCTGCAGCCACACTTGGTTTTTCCGCTATTACTAATTTCATGCTATAAGTTTACCACAAATCGCATTAGTTGCCAAGGAATCAGACAGGATAAACCATTTCTTCTTCATTTAATAAGTTCCAGTCCATTCCATAAATCTTCCCAGCTCTCTTTTTAAAATATTCTTCTGCTGCCTTTGGGAACATCGCTTGGGTAAATATGTCCTCCTCCTGCTCTAGAAATCTTGCACAATTTTTCTTTACATCTTCCATTTCAGGTTCAATCAAATCTGCCGGTCTGCAAGTAACTTGCTCTTCCGCACCTATTATTTTTTCTTTTATTTCCGTGCTAATGGGTGTTGTTGTTTTGCCGTACATACCCTTTACAAGCATTTTAACCTCACTTGGAACCATCTTGTATCTTTCTCCGGTAATTACATTTAAGGTTGCTTGAGTTCCAACAATTTGACTTGTAGGTGTAACTAATGGCGGATACCCCAAATCCTGCCTTACCCTAGGAACCTCTTTAAGAACCTCTTCAAACTTATCTTCAGCATTTGAAGCCTTTAATTGTGATAGCAGGTTTGAAAGCATTCCTCCCGGAACTTGATACATTAATGTATTTACATCTACGCCTAAAAGCTTAGGATCCAAAAGCCCTGATGCCATATACTTTTCCCTAAGTGGCTTAAAATGCTCTGCCACTTTATTTAGAAGTTCTAAGTCAAGTCCTGTATCCCTCTTTGTTCCTTTAAATGCAGCAACCAATGGCTCTGTAGGAGGTTGAGATGTTCCCCCTGACATAGGCGAAATAGCTGTGTCAATAATGTCAATCCCCGCTTCAACAGCCTTCATATATGTCAAACTACCAAAACCACTGGTAGCGTGAGTGTGCAATTCAACCGGTATGGCTATTGAATTTTTTATCTGACTAACCAGTTCAAATGCATTGTAAGGTTCCAATAAACCTGCCATATCCTTTATACAAAGAGAATCCGCACCCATGCTCTCAATTTCTTTGGCTAAATTTATAAACACTTCATTTGTATGCACAGGGCTTTTCGTATATGAAATGGTTCCCTGAGCATGACCGCCTGCTTTCTTACAGGCCTTTATAGCTCTATCCAAGTTTCTAGGGTCATTTAATGCATCAAAAATTCTTATTATATCTATTCCATTGCTAATTGCTTTATCTACAAATGAATCTACCAAGTCATCTCCATAATGCCTGTATCCAAGAAGATTCTGTCCTCTAAGAAGCATCTGTAACTTTGTATTCTTTATTCTTTTTCTAATAATTCTAAGTCTTTGCCACGGATCTTCATCTAAAAACCTTATACAAGCATCATAAGTTGCTCCACCCCACATTTCTATAGCATGGTAGCCTACATTATCCATAACCTCCAATATAGGAAGCATATCCTCTGTAGTCATCCTTGTAGCTATAAGAGATTGTTGAGCATCCCTTAATACTGTTTCAGTTATTTTTAATTTTGTCATTCTCTTCCTCCAAAATTTCCCTACTATGTATAACATACTTTTAAGATATATTTTTTCCCAAAGCAATTTGTTTCTATACTGAATGTTTTTAAAACATTAAATTATTTTATCATGTAATAATTAGATTGTCAAAGTATATAAAAATGACAAAATTTTTAAGGGGCTGTATTTGCATAGAATATTTACATAAACATCTATTTTTATACAAATACAGCCCCTTATAGGGTCTAAATATACATTTTTAATACACTTTTGCCACCATAAAATTTTGATTTATGGATTCCTCCAGAAACGGGCTATAGTACATAATGTTCCATATACCTATACCTGCTAAGCCATAATCTTTAACCAGTTGCATCTTAGCATTATAGCTTCTTTCATCCTCAAACCATACTTCATGTTGCTCGTATTCAGCTTCTTCGTTACCTCCGCCTTCCGGATTCATAACTGCTTTCCAGTAAGTAAAATGAGGTGTCTGTGCTATTGGATCATACATTATTTCCGCACCATATTCTGCCGCCCTTCTCACAGCCTCCTCATTGGAAATTTTCTCAGCTCTTGACTCACCCTTTACGTATGGCAATTTCCAGTCATATCCATAGTTTGGAATCCCCATAAGAATTTTATCCGGTGGAATCTCTGTGGTTGCATAGTTAATAACTTGTTCTACCTTGTTTATAGGGGCTACTGCCATAGGCTCACTATAAGTATACCCCCATTCATATGTCATAATTAATACGAAATTGGCAGCCATACCCATTCCATAGTAATCATGTCCCTGATACAATAGGCCCTGTTGATTTGCCGAGGTCTTAGGGGCTAGAGCAACCGTTACCAAATAGCCTTCCTTGTTAAAAAGCTCTGCTGCTTTTGCAACCAACTCCGTATATTGATCCCTATTTTGTGCAGGAACATATTCAAAGTCAAAGTCAACGCCAAATAAATCTTTCTTTTTCATCTCATTAAGAATTTCTAATAATAATCTCTGCTGTGCTTCCGGGTTTTCAAGAACTTCACTTACTAAATTCTCCGAAAACATCCCTGTTGCATCCATAGGGGTAACAACCATTAGTGACCCAACATTTTCACTGCTTGCCGTCGTAACCAATTCCTCATTATCTAAGGGAATTAAATAACCTTCAGGTGTCATTCCATAACTAAACGTAGAAATCAGAGACATGGTAGGTAACCATGCTTTAAAAACCTCTGGTTTTACGGTAGGATATACATATCCATTTACAATTATTTCTTCCATAAAAAAGCACCTCCAAGTACAATTTATGCACTAGAAGGCACTTTTATTTTGTTTTAATCAATATTATTCTGATAAGTTCCCGCATCGGAAAGTTGTAGGGGTATCAAACCACGTCCAATATTGGCGCTACTTAAGCTATACGCCTTTCCATCAGTAGTCATAACTACTGTCCCTGACTTAAATGTGCCGTAAATAATTGCTTCCGTTGCTAACATCCTTTTCATAGCGGCCGCATGGGGATGATTATAATTCATTCCTCTACCCGCAGAAATAACTATATATTCAGGCTGTATTACATCAAGCAATTCCTTCCTGTTTGCATTAAAGGATCCGTGATGGGCTCCTTTAAAAACATCAACCTTTCCTACTTTTTGAAGAATAACTGACTCCGCCTCAGCTTGACTGTCACCGGTAAATAATACCGATATATCTCCTACCTGTAGTAATGATACTACACTATTATTGTTTTCTATATCCTGATTGTCTAAAGCCTCAATTATTTTTAATTGTATTTTATCTGTAATACTTATCACTTCATCTTCATCATATGTAATATTGCAGTCGGGTTGCTGAGCTTTTGCCTCCTCATATGCCAGCCATTCAGGAGTATTTAAGCTACTGCCGCTTTCAATGACTCTATCTATTTGATAATATTTAAATATTTCAGGAAGCCCACCAACATGATCCATATGTGAGTGAGTAGTAACCAATAAATCAAGACTTTCATCTACATACGGTCTTATATACTCTGAAACAATAGCTCCGGTACTAGTAACACCACCATCAATTAAAATCTCATATTTGCCAATATCAATAAAAATTGAGTCTCCGTGTCCAACATCTATAAAATGAATCTTAACTAAGTCATCTTTTTTCTCCGATGATGCCACCATAACTGTCTGAGTAGCTTGATTCCAACCCACCTCTGCATAAAATGCCTCAAGCACCGGCCTTATGGGCAAATATACCCTACTATTTTGTAATATTGCCGCAGTATCAGTTATATATTCAAAACCATTCTTTCTAATGTAATACTGCCCCACAGGGACTTCAACGATAATTCCATCTTTCTCAGCAATTGCCACCTGTCTTGCGTCGTCCCAAGAGACTGTGCAACCATACGCTTCCATGGCGGCACGGAAGGGCACCTGCGTTCTATTATTTATATCTACAAAGGGAAATCCTGTGCTATATGTAAACTGAACAAATTCCCCATTTATATCGACTTTAATTCCATCTATCTCCGTTTTTGCACTTGCTGTTTCAGTTCTCGCACTTAATGTCTGCGTTTTCGCACTTGCGGTTATCGGATTTAACAACCCTATAAATAGCACAATTACAAGAATAAATGGAATCCACTTTATATTTCTAATCTCTAATCTCATATTTTATTTATTTCTCCAACAAATCCCCTAAGTCTGTACTCATTCCTACAGAAAATCTATTAATATAATATAAATTATCTTTTAAATCTCCTACACCATATCTTGTTCCAAAGGCGAACATAACACCATTCTTTTCAAGGATGTCTTCTCCCCACTCCTCATAAACACCGTAAGGGTATGAGAAACATAGCACATCATTACCAACATTTTCTTCGATTAATTCAATACTTTTTTCTATGTCACCACCAACCCTATAATTGTACTGTGCCTTGCATTCAATCAATCCTTTTTGAATTCCATTCAGCTCGTTTCTTACATATTTTCCTTTTAGCTCTTGATTATGTAGATTGTATGAGTGGCTTTGTATATCCATAACTCCGCTATCATACATTTCTTTCATTTGTTCCCATTCCAATTTCTTTATTTCTCTTTTCCTTGGATTTTCCACACTTCCAACAATCACGAAAACCGTTGCTTTCATTCCTGTCTCCTCAAGAATTGGATAAGCTATTTTGTATGCTGATTCGTAACCATCATCTAACGTTATTATAACAGGCTTTTCCGGTAAGTCCATCTTCCCCTCTTTTATAGACTTTAAATCCTGTGGAAGTAATGGCGTGAAATCATTTTCAGCTAAATAAGTCATATCTTCTCTAAACTTGTCTGCGGTAATTGTTGCTCCTGATTTACCATTTGATTGAACTTCCTTTTGAAAATGATGATACATTAATACCGGCACATAAATATTTTGTGCTGGATTATTATCAAAGGCATCTGCATAGACGCTATTGCAAGATAATACTATAAATAAACAAAGAACTACTGCTACTACTTTTCTAAATTTCATTTCTGCCTCCATTTGTGCTGCATAGCAATTTGAGTAGAATGTTGCCCATTTCTGGATTTCCTCATATTCCCAAATTACTTATCCCTTAAATCTATAACCTACACCCCAAACAGTTTCAATAAATTGTAGGTTATCGTTATCGGGTTCTATTTTTTCACGTAATCGTCTTATATGAACGGTCACAGTAGATACATCTCCGATTGCATCCATGCCCCAAATTCTATCAAAAATATGCTCCTTTGAAAAGACCCGATTTGGATTTTCTGCTAAAAATAATAGAAGGTCAAATTCCTTTGCAGGCATTATTTTTTCTTGCCCATCAATATATACACGTCTACCATCTTTATCAATTTCCATATTTCTAATAACTAAGGTTTTATTGGAATAGCTTGCACTGCCACTCCCACCTGTTAATCTTTCAAATCTTGAAATATGACTTTTTACCCTTGCCATCAGTTCATTTGGACTAAATGGCTTTATCATATAGTCATCTGCACCAAGGCCTAAGCCTCTAACCTTATCAATGTCTTCTTTTTTAGCAGATAGAATTATCAACGGTGTATCTTTTTTCTCTCTAAATTTTGAGCATATTTCAAACCCATCCATACTCGGAAGCATTATGTCCACTATTACCAGAGCATAGTCATTGTTTAATGCCATCTCCAGCCCCTTAAGACCATCATGAACTAAGTCACATTCATATCCATTTATTTCCAAGTAATCTCGTTCTAATTCAGCAATACTTTTATCATCCTCAATAACAAGCACTTTCATGTATTTTCCTCCATTGCTTTAATACCTAAGACCTAATTATATAACAATTTTATTTTCCCATTGTTACAATATATATATTCATATATCTATATGGATCTAAGAGGCAAATAAATATAAACCTCCGTTCCAATATTCTCTTCACTTTTTATCCAAATCTTACCGTGATGACTTTCAATAATTTGTTTAGAAATGCCCAGTCCCAAACCATTGCCTTTTATATTGCTTCTAGCCGCATCCCCTCTGTAAAAACCATCAAACACTTTATCAATATCAGCCTCTTTTATACCATTTCCCGTATCGCTAATACATATAAGAGCACCACCTTGCTCCTTCTCCATGCTTAGCTTTATTTCTCCATTTTCCTTATTATATTTTATTGCATTTGAAATTAGATTATCAAAAACCCTTTTTAGTTTACTCTTGTCTACCACCGCAATTAGACTTTCATTTGTAATGCATGATTTCATATTTATAGAACGCTCACTGACTTCTTGGTTATAGTTATCGCTTAATTCTACCAATAGTTCCGTGAGATTTATAAACTCAAAAGCATACTGCATTTTGCCCAATTCAAGCTCTGAGTACTCTGCCATATTGTCTACTAATTTTTGTAAAACAATTGTTTTGCTATATATAGTGTCTAAGTATTTATCCATTTTCTCCGGAGAATTAGCTACACCATCTTTAATCCCCTCTAAATACCCTTTAATAGTAGTAATAGGCGTTCTTAGGTCATGTGAAAGGTTTGCCATTAGCATATTTCTTTCTACTTGGCTTCTAATGTCTCTTTCTGCATTTGCCTTTAAGGTCTTCCTTATTTCATCAAATGAACTGCAAAGCTCATTTAATTCCTTATCCTCACAGGCCAGCACCTCAAAATCCAGCTCACCATTGACAATATTTTCTGCTGCTCTTTGCAGTTGCCTTATTGGCTTTATTATATCCGCAGAAATTTTAGCGCTCAACGCAATACAAGTCAGCATAACCATTGCCATAGCTAAAAAAGCCCATGCTACTCCATAAATTACAAAGCTATTGCCGTCGCTATGGCTCCCTTCCCATATGCCTACAATACCTAAAAGAATCCTTTCAAAGCCGTATGGTTCATGAACTGAAAAAACGAACAACAACAGCACGGTAATCAAAACTACCAATGCTGTTGATATTATTGCCATTAATATAGTTGTTAGTATAAAACGTCCCTTTAATGTTTTCATAATTAATTACACTTCTTTTCTCTCGAACAAATAGTAACCTATACATCCAAAAACCATGCCATACCCCAATAGCAAAGCTATCTTAGAAATCATAGATGAAAGTGGTAAGGTTACACCTAACCATAAGTTGTGCCATTGAGAATATCCTGTAAACAGCAATCCACTGGATTGTGGCACTACTATACCCAATATATATAAACCTATATATATTATAACGCAAATAACTATGGAAAGCGATGGACTATTTGAAAATTGGTTCAGCATTGCAGCAAATAAAATTAGTATAATCAAAGGAAATATATCCAATAAGTATGCGATGAAGCTTTCTCCAAGACCAGCCGCAGATGTAATTGATGTTCCTGCAAAAAGCTTGATCGTAGTAGTTAATGCAAATAAAACAAATAGGTATACTGCAGACATAATTGTTATTGCTACAATTTTAGATGCATATAATTTAAACCTGCTTATTGGTCTCATGAAAGATGCTCTTATTGTTCCGTCCTGAACTTCACCGGATAACAAATCACAAGCTGCCATCAGTATTATAAGAGGTATATATATTTGAATAAAGAATGCCAACATATTCATAGGCATATTAGAAAGCATAAGCGAAGTAGAAATAGCTCCTGCAGAAGCTTTACTTATTAAAAGATTTATACCTCCCGATGCTAAACATAAAATAACCTCTATAATTAGTAGTACCAAATATTTTTTTCTCGTATGAATTTTCGTCAATTCATTTTTTAAACTTGCTATAAATGTAATCATATTAATACCGAACCTCTCTTGTCTTTAACTTTCGATAAGAAGTAATCTTCTAATGTAGGATTTAAACGCAACGCTTCTCCCATTGTTTCAAAAGATAATAATTCTCCTTCATGCACCACTGCTACCTTATTACAAGTTTTTTCAATTTCAGGTGCCAGATGGCTTGCAATTAAAAATGACGTCCCCTTTTCTGCAGCCATTTTTTTGATTATCTCTCTTATCTCTACGGTTCCTTCAATATCCAGTCCGTTAGTTGGCTCATCCAGTATGATTAGTTCAGGCTCAGATAATATTGCTAAAGCAAGTCCAAGCCTCTGCTTCATGCCCAAAGAAAACTTTCCGCATTTTTCTTTTTTATATTGACTAATCCTAACTACATTTAAAACGTGTTCTATTCTATCATCATCTACGTTTGGATAAAATCTAGCCATCATCTTAAGATTATCTTTTGCAGATAGATGTTCAAATATTGCCGGTCGTTCAATTAATCCCCCAACCTTTTTCAAGGTACGTTCAACATCTTTCTCTATATCCTCACCAAATACAGTAATGCTCCCTTCTCCCACATGAGTTAGTCCCATAATGGTCTTCATTATTGTTGTCTTTCCTGAGCCATTAGGGCCAAGTAAGCCTACTATGTCACCTTTTTCCATGGAAAAGTTAATATTTTTAATGCCTCTTCCATTCTTATAAAGCTTTGTCAGCTCTTTGACTTCTAATATTTTTTCCATGTATAAGTCCCCTTCTTTAAACCTTAAGCAAGGCAGGTGTTCCACCTGCCTGCCCATTATAAATTTACTAGTTCTTTATTTTTCCTGTTGTGTCAAACTTTTCTACTTTTGTAGTTCCATAATCCTTTACATTGAATTCACCCTTAATTGTAATAGAGTGTTTCTTGCCCTTATCATCTACGCCTACCATAGAAGCAGACATTTCATTAGAGATAAATTTGCCATCCTTATCTAAAGTAAAGTTGCAAGTTGCATTATCTATATAAGGATCTGTTCCTAGCATATTAAATAATTGATCCTCAGAAACAGAAGGTAATTTTACATTTTTTGTATATTCTTCATAGTTCTTGTAATAATCATAGCTTCCGTCTGCTTTTACGTGGACAATACCAACATTATCATGTGATTCTAATACATCGTTGTATTTTTCATAGAATTCGTCGTTAACTTTTTCCATTTCTTCGTCCCAAGTAGAATTGTATGTGGACTGCTCAAAAGTCTTACCGGTTTTTTCTTCATAAAATGCCCCGAATGCTTTCATATGATTTTCATATGTTACATAAGAATTTGCTCTAATGTTTGAGGCATCGTTTGCTGCTGTAAACATTAGTGAAAGACCTGCATTAATTACTTCAGGAATCTGGCTACCGGAAATATTTACTGAATAAGATTTATTTCCATTTTCTCCGGAAGTTAATACAAAATTATTTTTTAAATCACCAACCATTGCATCTGCCAGTAATTCAGTAAATCTGATTGCCTTTTTCATTGTTGGATCGCTCATATCCGGTCTTACGCTTCCACTTGATTCATATGTGTAGTAAGTGTTTGCTTCTGGATTGTATGAGTAAAATGTTTTCCCATCCTGCCATTGAAAAGATTCAATTGTATTATCTTCGTCCCCTGCCATAGTATTTTTTGTATGCATAAATGTATTTTTCCCATCCATTTTTGCATCTACATTCATTGTCGTAAAGGCTTCATCATCAATTAGCATTGTAGCCTTACCTTCTACAGTAAAGTTCTCTTCATAAAAAGCCAATTTCTTCATTGCATTTTTATAATTGGTATAACCCTTTGCATCATCGTAATTTGCATATACTGCAGAGGTCAACATAAACATTCCTACAAGTAGGCACGTAGCTGTCACTGCATGCTTTCTCCCTTTAAAACTAATTTTTTTCATTCCAATACCTCCTATTTTAACTTATATTATCTCTTAGCCAAAGCGTTGCTTTCCCTTCGACATATTTATTCTAACTTACATTATTTAAATAAAAATATCTAATTTCTTAACTGTTTATTAACAAATCTTTCTTTTTTATAACGCATAATAAATTAAAATCCGTCCCTTTTATTATAAAGACCTTGTCCACAAATAATTGTATATACAAATATCGTTTACAAGGTCTTTAAATAATCACGTCCAACTGAAAATTCCAAGCCGGCTGAAGCCTAAGAATCTCTGTATAAGGCTTGCGTGCCGTATCTTATATACGAACAAACCTTTAATTAAACCATATTTTCTAAAATAATCATTGTTTCTTGATAGATTTCTTGAAACCCTTTATTATATTTTAAGCAAATATTTTTTATTGATTCATACTCAGGATGAAAGTATTTTTTATTTTTATATTCAACGATTTTTACCAAAATAGCTCCATATGGGGTTTCGATATTTTCAACTCGTCGCTGTAATACATCTCTATTTATAACAGTCTTTCTAATACCTGTTGTTGTGGTACCGGAAAAAATAATATCCTCCATAGTTTCTAAGTCACTGTCCTTGCATATAACAGAAAGTAAATATGCAGGTCTATTCTTCTTCATATAGATGGGAGTATACCAAGCATCAAGACATCCTTTATCAAAAAGTCTTTCTAGTGTAAATCCCAATGCCTCGCCACTGCAATCATCAATATTTGTATCTAATTGATATAAATTTTCCTTATTACTATTGTGATAAGCCTCACAGTCTTGTTGGTTTTCTTTATCCTCAATAATCATTGCCCGCAATATATTTGCATTATCAAAGTCTTTTTTTCCTGCACCAAGTCCAACCTTTTTAATGGTATATTCTTCAGGCAGGTTGTCCATGCAATTTAACGCTGCAGCAATAGCCGCTCCCGTAGGTGTAACCATTTCTCCTATATTTTTAGTGGTTTTCATTTTTAGTGAATGCTTCACAGCAATATTTATGGTTGCCGGTACCGGTACGGGAATAATCCCGTGGGCACATTTTGCAAAGCCTTGTCCTTCGTATAGAGTTGATACTATTACCTTATCAATCTTTAAGTCATCTATACAGATTGCTGTACCTATTATATCCACTATTGAGTCAATGGCTCCAACCTCATGAAAATGTACCTCCTCCATGGAAATCCCGTGAGCATTGGACTCTGCTTCCGCAACAATATTAAATATTTTTTTAGCAAGCTCCTTGACATTCTCATTAGAATTTAGGCTTTCTATTATACTATATATATCATTTATATTTCTATGGTGGTGATTTTCTACATGATGGTGGTCATCATGGTGTTCATGATGGTGTTCATGACAGTGGTCATGATGGTGGTCGTGGTGATGATTCTCGTCATGGTGGTGGTCGTGGTGATGATTCTCCCCATGGCAGTGGTCATGCTCATTAATATTATGCTCTTGATTCTCTTCAACATGAACATCAAATTGGAAGGCATCAATCCCGCACTTTTTTGTTCTGCCAAAATGGAGATGATATCCCTTTAAGTTTAACGATGCCAATTGCTCCTCCAGTTTTTCTCTATTGGCTCCAAGGTCCAGAAGAGCACCTACAGTCATATCTCCACTTATTCCCGAATAACATTCTAAATATAATATTTTACTCATCGTATCTTTTTATAACTCCTCTATTCATCTTCTGCTGTTTCCAAAGGGACAGGTATGATTTCTACATATAGCTGATCACACAGATGCTCTAATTCATGTTTTATTTCAAGACTTACCTTTTTAAGTTCACTTATGCTCACCAAATCACTATCATTTGTTACATAAATTTGAACCCACGCTTTCCTTCCTGTTTGAATAACATCAAGGAAGTTTATCTCGTATGGATGTTTTATCAAACTCTGCTTGGCTATGGAGCGTATATTTTCCATTAACTCTTCATTTGGTGCAAATAGAACTAGGTTCTTAATCCCCTCTATCACCATCTTGATAGGCTCTATAATAAGCCAAATTGCCATTACAATTGCCACAAACGGGTCAATATACGGAACTGCCCATGACAAGTTGGTTTCTTTAAGAAGCATTTGTGCTATAAAGGCAAAGCCTACACCAAGGCTGCCTATTATATCCATCTTCCACATATATAAGTCAGCCTTTATGGATGGAGATGAAAACACTTTGTTGTAATGCTTTAAAATCAAATACATTATAATACAGCATACGGATAAAGCCAGTTCAAATACTGCTACAGTAACGGCATTTACACTGTTTCCGCCTCTTATTATGACACCTATACTGTTTCCTACCAGCTGGACTGTTATAACTACTAAAACACTGCATTTTATGATTACAAAAAGGGATTCCACTTGTGAAAAGCCATATGGGCGTTCTTCTGTGACCGGTTTATATAGAAGGGGTATCAATAGCAAGAAAGGCCCAATCATAACTAAATCTGCTGCGTCAAAAACGCAGTCCATCAATATAGATTTGGACCTTGTAATATAAGCCATAATACATTCGGCTATCATGAAAATGATACTTCCTGCCATGGATATTTTTAATATTTTTTTCTCTAAACTAAGCTTGTCAATCAAATTTTCACTTCCAATTTCTTAATTTTGAATTTGAAAAGTATGCTATTTTTTATTCTGCTTTGCTTTCTTTTTTTCTCTGTGAGCTTCAACTCTTGCTTTAGCTTCCTCATGTAGTCTTATTTCATCTTCCGTCTCAGGTGTAAATTGCGGTACATCTTGAGGTCTGCCGTTTCTACCCATTGCTACCATAGTAAAGTATGCGGATAATGCCTTTTGCGGTTCACTGTTTGCTTCTAAATCTTCTACCTCTACATTTACAAAGACTTCCATAGATGTCCTTCCAACATAAACTACAGTGGCTGTGCAAGTAACCAATGCTCCTACAAAAATAGGCAGGTGAAATTCAAGTTCATCTACTCTGGCTGTGACACAATTACTCTTTGAATATTTTATAGCTACAGCTCCTGCTGTTGTATCCATAAATTTCATTATTTCGCCGCCATGTACATTACCTGCTACATTAGCCTGATTAGGTAGCATTACCTGGCTCATAATTATCTGTCTGTTTCCCATCTTTTCCTCCACTCCGACTCCCAGATTATATTAACCAATCTGAGTGACTATTGCTAAATCAAATATATCATAAGGATTATCATTACTCCATTAACGGATTCATGATACTACAATAATCTTATGTTATTAATGTTAAGTTCAAATGAAAGACCAAGAAATTTTGCTGCATTTCTGCACATAACCATTCTGGTCAAGAAAATCTCAAAGTATTCCATAACAGCACTTATTTCCGTGTCTATATCCATCCTTAGAATAATAGATTGTTCCTCCTTATTCACTGTCAGATGAGTATGATGAACTGCATAATTTACTCTATCATGAATATCTTCAGATAACTTCTCTTCATTTCTATTTTTATATCTTACTCTGCTTCTTCTAACATCAGATTTATCAGCTAGAATTAAGGCCGCTGAAATAGGGCTAAATGCCATTCCTGTACCCTCATCGTGGTTGCCGATTGCTCCAATAATATCAGCCAGTTCCTCAGCATCAAAGTGCATACGGTCAAGAATCCTAAACGCCATAACAGCGCCACTTTGAGCATGATCATGCCTATTAATACAGTTACCGATGTCGTGAATATATCCTGCTATTTTGGCAAGTTCTATAGTTCTTTCATCATATTCCAGAACAGTTAATATTTCTGATGCTCTTTCAGCTACTTTTCCTGCATGGGCAAACCCATGTTCAGTGAAGCCTATTGCTCCAAGTAGGTCATTTCCTTTTTTAATATACGTAGAAATCTCTACACTATTTTTTATATCCTCAAAGGTTACTATTTTTTTCTTATTCATTTATTACCTCCTCCTTGCTGTCCCCACATCCGACAGCAAACTATACTTTGCATCTTAAATTACGTCTTTAATTATATCATAAAAGTGTGACAATTATGTTAAGGAGATATTAAATTTAAGAAAAAAATGGTATCAATACAGAATAGCCGTTTGATACCATTTACATTTAGATTTATATTTATATTTGCATTTTAATTTACATTTATCTTTGCATTTACATTTATCTTTGCATTTTAATTCTAATTATTAATGACAGCCGCATCCGCAACCACATCCTGAAGATTCTCCGTTTCCGCCATGTCCACCGCAACTGTGACCTCCGTCACTGTCATGCCCATGTCCACCACAGCTGTGATTACCTTCGTTATCATGACCATGTCCACCGCATTTATGTCCATCCTCGTGGCTTGTGCAAGTTACGTCAGCTGTCGACTCTAATTCACCCTTTAGATATAAATCTATTTGTTCATTTGCATTTCCGCAAACTCCAGCCAAGACTTTAATACCTGATTCTGAAAGTGCAGACATTGCACCTCCTCCAATACCTCCGCAAATTACAACATTTACATTTTTATCCGCAAGGAAAGCTGATATTGCACCATGACCACTGCAATCCGGACATACAATCTCACTGTTTATTACTTTTCCGCCTTCCACATCATAAATCTTAAATTTCTTTGCATGACCGAAATGTTGGAATACATCATCATCCTCGTATGGAACTGCAATCTTTTCATTTAAGGAGCTTTCTATAATATCGGCAAGCTCATCTAACCATGTACCTTGGAAAAGTTCAATCATACCTTTATCAACAGCACCTGCAAGTTTAGGGTTAATTGGAAGTCTAGCAACATTCTTTATATCGTAGCTCTTAGCCACCTCTTCAATCTTGCTTTCTCCAAATATAGCATATTCCTTGCCACAGTCAGGGCAAGCAAAGTATGACAGATTCTCAACAATACCAAGAATAGGAACATTCATAAGTTTAGCCATTTTTACAGCCTTGCCCACAATCATTGAAACAAGCTCCTGAGGAGATGTTACAATAATGATTCCGTCTACAG
Source organism: Aminipila sp. (assembly GCA_047974845.1). Taxonomy (GTDB): domain Bacteria; phylum Bacillota; class Clostridia; order Peptostreptococcales; family Anaerovoracaceae; genus Aminipila. The sequence goes on from JBKECQ010000069.1 coordinate 33,592, forward strand.
GCAGAGACTGAAATACAGTAAGAGGAACATCGCCTGTTCCCGGAGGCATATCTATAAACATAAAGTCTACGTCCCCCCACATTACATCTGTCCAAAATTGCTTTACAGTCCCGGCAATAACCGGTCCTCTCCATACTACCGGGTCGGTTTCATCTTCAAGAAGACAATTTACAGACATTGTCTTTATTCCTGTTTTTGTATCAACAGTCATAATCCCAAACTCGCTTCCCACAGCTTTTTCTTTTAATCCAAAAGCTTTAGGAATAGATGGCCCTGTAATATCTGCATCAAGTATAGCTGTAGTATATTCCTTTCTGTTCATAAGTACTGCTAAAAGTGAAGTCACCATGGACTTTCCTACTCCACCTTTTCCGCTTACTACGCCAATAACTTTCTTTATATTACTAAATTCATTAGTCTCAGCCTCAAAGCCGGTCATCTCTTCTCTCTCATTACAATCTGAGGTACAACCTCCACATTCATGTGTACAATCACTCATTGTCAATCTCTCCTTTATCTCTATTATTTTTACATTTTTTATAACATTTGTTTTTGCATCCACATTCACAGCCTCTTTCAAAGCTATCGCATAAGGTATAGTCTCCTCCACCAATTGAAAGAAATTTGCCTTCAACTAATGCTTCTGCCAACTTTTTCCTAGCATCAATATAAATACCTTGAGTTGTGGTTCGCGCTATGCCCATTTGTTGTGCACACTCTTCTTGCGTACAACCTTCTAAATCTATTAGTCTAATTGTTTCATATTCATCTACAGACATATTAATGGTCTGAGAAGAGGTAAAACACTTTAAACCAATTGGGCCAAATAATTCCGATTTTGGCATACAACAAACGCGTCTAAATTTACGTGGTCTAGGCATATTGCTACCTCCATTATATAACAGTAGTTTCCGACATATGCCGAAAATTATAAAATAATCATACCACTTTTTTTATTATTGTCAATGCATTTTGCATATATGATTTTTTTATATTGGTAAAAAAATCTGATTTAAATATTTTAAAAAGTTTGGAACAAAATTTTTTTATATGCGTCATAAAAAAGAACACCACAACAAAAGGTGTATGCGAAACAATAGAATCGCACTATAAAATTAAATTTCGAAATTTATATTAATTAGATTAAATAAAAAGCTATATTAAAAAAATGATTAATTTTCATAAATAAGAGGAGAAATGCAAAATGAAGAAGAAACTTTTTATATTATTATTAACAGTTGCTGTAGGTACATCAATGGTTGCCTGTGGTTCTAAAAACGAAACTACCCCTGATAACGGAAGTGATATTGAAGCCGGAGAAGTAATAGATGACGAAACAAATTCAGATGACTTAATTTCCGATGATGAAAGCATAGATGGAGATTCAACAGGTTCTAATGATAGTACTGAGCAAAAGCCTAATGATAAGCCAGCAAGCGGAAACAATACATCAAAGCCAAATACAGGTGGTAATGTATCAAAGCCAGGCACAGGCACTATCGCACCACCTAGTACAGGAAATTCAAATAATAGCGGAAGTTCCGCTACATTAACAGGTGACTTCCAAGACATTATAACAGGTCTTTATAAAACTGCCGGTTTTTCAGATTTAAAAACCGGGTTTACATCTGTTACAGCTGAAAATATGACTTATTATTTAGGTGTAGATAACTTAAAAATCAAGCAGGGTCTTGCTTCCGAACCTTTAATGTCATCAGTGGCACATTCTGTAGTTCTTATTGAACTTGAGTCCGGTCAAGATGTAAGCAAAGCTAAAACTGCTATAAAGAATAATGTTGACGGTCGTAAATGGGTATGTGTAGGCGTTGAACCTGAAGACATTCTTGTAGATAACATAGGTAATTTTATTCTTCTTGTAATGGATGAAAACTCATCATCTATTATGGATGCTTTTAAGGCTCTAGCGAAGTAATCTTATGCTATTTTCAAGTATTAGTTTTTTATACTACTTTCTCCCAGTTTTCCTACTGGTTTACCTATGTGCTCCATGGAAGTATAAAAATGTAGTCTTGCTACTTGCCAGCCTACTCTTTTACTTCCTTGGAGAACCAGTCTATATTTTAATATTAATATTTTCTTCTCTTGTAGATTATCTTCACGGTCTTTTACTGGAGAGGTATCATAGTAAGATTATACTATTGTCTTCTATAATAATAAATGTAGGTTTGTTAGGAATATTTAAATACTCTGGTTTCCTTATAGATAACGTTAATTCTATCTTTGGAACAGGATTTTTAAACCCTGGGCTAGCTCTTCCTTTAGGTATTAGTTTTTATACCTTTCAAACAATGAGCTATACCATAGATGTGTATAGGGGAAGAATTAAAGCACAAAGGAACTTTTTAGCCTTTGCTGCTTATGTCAGTATGTTCCCTCAATTGGTAGCCGGTCCAATAGTTCGATATTCTTCTGTAGCTGGGCAACTTACCGAAAGAAGGATTACTTTTGATACATTTTCCTATGGGGTTAGTAGATTTATAATAGGGCTATCTAAAAAAGTTTTGTTGGCAAATACAATCGGACAATTTTCCCAAATAGCATACTCCCTCTGTACCGAAGGTTCTTCACACAGTGCCGATGCTTCAATTGTCCTATACTGGCTTGCCGCAATTGCCTTTGCATTGCAAATATATTTTGACTTCTCAGGGTATAGTGACATGGCAATAGGTTTAGGTAAAATGCTGGGTTTTGACTTTCCTGAGAACTTTAATTATCCATTTGTTGCTAAAAGCGTAACAGATTTTTGGAGAAGGTGGCATATTACATTGGGTAGTTGGTTTAAGGACTACGTATACTTTCCGTTAGGTGGTAGTCGTGTATCTACCCTAAAGTGGGTACGCAACCTGACCATAGTTTGGGCATTAACCGGCTTTTGGCATGGTGCAAGCTGGAACTTTATATTTTGGGGTCTTTACTTCTCATTATTTCTGGCAATAGAAAAGTTGTTACTAAGTAAATGGCTACAAAATACATCACCCTTTTTTGCCCACTTCTACACATTATTTATATTGATTTTTAGCTTTGTAATTTTTGATACGGAAGATATATCCCTACTTTCTTCAAGAATATCAGCAATGTTAGGGCTTGAGGGTATACCTTTTTTAACCGATGCGACTTTATACTATGTTAAAAGCTATAGTATTTTAATACTTGTAGCACTTATAGGCGCCACGCCGTTGCCGTGTCGTATAATTGCTAAAATTCAAGAAAACCATGTTACAAAGAACTTTTTAGAGGCTTTAGAACCTATAATATTGGCTGGTCTTCTTTTACTTTCGACTGCATATATCGTAGATTCTTCTTTTAACCCTTTTCTATATTTTAGATTCTAACTTAAGGAGGTAAACCATGAAAAATAAAATAATTTCTATAATGTTTTGCCTTCTTATTGGAGGAACAATGCTTTTGAATATCTTCACACCGGATACGGTCATCTCCTTTTCAGAAAGGAGACCATTGGCGCAGAAACCTGAAATCACTAACAGTCTTGTTTTTGGTGGTAACATGGATACTATTTTAGAAACTTATGCCCTTGACCAATTTGTTGGTCGTGATGATTTCAAAACAATAAAGAGCTTATTTGAATTTAAAGTGTTAAATAAGCTAGATAATAATAATATTTACGTTTTGAACGATTATATTTTCAAGCAAGAATATCCACTAAATAACTCCAGTGTTATTAATATGGCTAAAAAAATTGATAAGTTATATGATTTATATCTTAAGAACTGTAATGTATTATTAGGTATTATCCCTGATAAAAGTGAATATATCGCCAAGGATTCAGGGCACCTTTCAATTGATTATACCGAGCTTAATTCTCTACTTCTTTCCAACTTAAAAGCTCCTATTAAAAACATTACTGATGGTTCAACAAATCTTACTGAAGGAATTAATTACTTGGATTTAAAAAATCTCTTAAGCCTTGACTCATATTATAGAACTGACCTTCACTGGCGTCAGGAAAAGTTGTCGAACATTGTATCGTCAATAGGCGATATATTTGGTTTTTCAACGAATTATGACAATAACATTCCTATTGGTGTAATAAAAGACTATTCACCGTTTTATGGAGCCTACTATGGACAAGCGTCATTAAAACTGCCTGCGGATACCATAAGATATGTTGAAGATGAGTTCATTAAGAATGCAATTGTGACTGATTTTGACCAAGCAAAAAAAGAGCCGGCTACATCAGTATACAATACTAATAAGCTTGGCTCTGTAGACTCATATGATTTATTTTTCTCAGGCAATAGCCCACTTATTACTATAGAAAATCCACTGTGCACTACCAACAAAGAACTAATTATATTCCGAGATTCTTTTGGAAGTAGCATTGCCCCACTTCTTTTGGAGGGCTATAGCAAAATAACGCTTGTTGATTTAAGGTTTATCCCTACAGAAAATTTAGGAATGTTTGTTGATTTTCAAGACCAAGATGTACTGCTTCTTTATAGTCAAGGAGTCATAAATAACAGTGATATGATCAAATAAGTATTAGCTAATTTCTTGAGGTTATATATGCTCTCTTATAAATCCAATAAAAGAGAATATTAAGAACAGCCCCAAGTTAATTATAACTACACTTGCACCTGCCGGCGTACCGAAAAAATAAGACATACAAATCCCTGCTATAAAACATACAAGCGAAACAATTGTTGCGCACACAACTACTCCTTTAAATGATTTTACGGTACGCATGGCAGTTAGTGCAGGAAAAATAATTAAACTTGAAATTAGTAAAGCACCCATCATCCTCATTCCTAACACTACTGTAATAGCTGTGAGGATTGCCACCAAAGCGTTATAACCTCTTGTTTTTGTTCCGGTAGCCTTTGAAAAGGGTTCATCAAATGTAATAGAAAAAATCTTATTGTAAAATAGTATATACATCGTTATTACTACAATAGATAAAACAATGCTTAATTTTACATCGCTTTCGCTCATGGATAAGATACTTCCAAACATATAGTTATATATATCGGTATTCATACCGGTCGTAACGGATACCGCTGTTACACCTATAGCTAATGCACTTGTAGAGATTAGGGCAATCATGGCATCCCCTTTTATCTTACTGCTCTCTGAAATTCTTAGAAGCAAAAATGCAGCAATTACAACAACAGGGATTGCCAGTGAAAGAGGTGCAATATTAAAGACTGTAGCAATGGCTAATGCACCAAACCCTACATGAGAAAGCCCATCACCTATCATAGAATATCTTTTCAATACCAATGTTACTCCTAATAGTGCCGCACATAGCGATACTAATATTCCAACAATTAAAGCTCTTTGAATAAATGGATAAGATATTAGCTGCTGAATAAAATCGATCATTTGTCTCCTCCATTTTCATTTCTATATTCTTCTTTTGTCCCAAAAAATATTTTCTCTTTAGTTATCTCCAATATGTGGTCTGCATTTTCAAAAACACCATTTAAGTCATGAGAAACCATTAAGATAGTCATACCCTCTTGTTTTAAATCATCCAGTATCTTATATAAGGCTTCTGAAGATTCCGGATCCAGTCCTGCCATCGGTTCGTCCAAAAAAAGAACCTTTTTGGCTGCGCATAAGGCTCTTGCCATTAGCACCCTTTGTTGCTGTCCTCCTGAGAGTTCCCTGTACGACTTGTTTTTCAAATGGTCTATACCCATTTTATTCATATTGTTAATGGCTTTCTCTTTATCGGTTTTATTATAAAAGGCAATAAGCCCATGATTGCTCAATCGACCTGATAAAACAACCTCCATGACAGTAGCCGGAAAATCTTTTTGCAGACTGCTCTGCTGTGGTATATATCCAATCTCAGTTTGCTTTAAGCCCTCAAGAAAAGATATCTTCCCATCCAAAATCTTATGTAAGCCCAGTATCCCTTTCATAAGGGTAGTCTTACCTGCACCATTTTCTCCTATTATTCCTGTATAGCTCCCATCCTTCACCTGAAAGCTTAGTCCCTTGATTAACTCTTTTCCGTCATATCCTAATGTTATGTTTTCACATGAAATCAATATTTTATTATCTGTCATTTCAATGCCTCCCTTAAATTTTCAGCATTTTCCTTCATTAAATCAATGTATGTCCGTCCCTCTTTTATATCATTTGCAGAAAGGTTATGACAAGAGTGAAATCTTAGCGGTACAGCTCCGGTTGACTCTGATATCATTTCCGCCATTCTTCTGTTTGATGATTCCAAATAGAATACAACCGGGATTTTTTCTTTTCTTATATAATCAATTAAAAAAGTCACTGTCTCTACACTTGGCTCTGTTTCACTATTGCAACCGGGGAATGCCGCCAAATAATCCAGTCCATACTGCTTGGCAAAATATCTGAATGGAAACCTATCACCAAAAACAATGGTACGCCTGCTTCCCTCTTGCACAATAGCTTTAAAATCCTCGTCAAGATTGTTTAAATCTCCAATATAACTTTCAGCATTCATGTCATAGAATTCGGCATTATTTACATCATGTTTGCATAAGGCTTTCGTAATTTCATGAGTTATGGCTATTGCATTATTGGGAGATGTCCAAATATGTTCATCATATTCTTCTTCATGTCCATGCTCATGGTGCCCAACAATCGAGCCATTCATTTCCTCTTCGAGCTTATTTACACAATCCATCATTCTAATAATAGTCATTTTCTCTGTATCTATAGATTTTAAAACCTCTTCAATCCACTGATCGGATTCACCACCGGTAAATATAAAAATATCACATTGCTGAATTTTTATTATATCTTGAGGCGATGGTTCATATGAATGACTCTCTGCTCCGGGAGGCAAAAGCATAGAAATATCGGCCTTATTTTTTGCCACCTGCCTAGCAAAATCATAAGGCGGAAATATGGTTGTTACAACACTAATCTGTTTTTTGTCCTCTTGAGTATACGTACTATTTTTAGCACATCCTACTGATAAGACCACCACCAGTAAAGTAACCATTAAAAATGTTAAATATTTTCTAATATAAATGGTTTTCTTCTTTTTCATCCAATGTCCTTTTCTTTAATACATTTTTTTACATATTTTCCAATTGTATGTTTTGTTCCCTTGTAAGTATAGCTCTGCCTATGATTTTTGTCAAATATAGCCAACTTAATACACCTTTTCTTTTTCTGCTTTCATTTTTGTTGTGATAAGATATTTTATTTATTAACAAGTCACCTTATTTCATCAAAAAAATTCCTAATCACTAAATACTGACATCTAATGATTAGGAATATCATAATATGTATTTTAAACGGTTCTTTATTTTTGGCTTTTAAAACTTTTCTATGCTTTTAGGGTATATACAGGACTTACAATATTTTCCCAATGCTTTAATATAAATTTTGCAATCTTAGGGTCATACATCTGTCCTGAACATTTATATATTTCTTCTTTACATTGTTCCGCAGTTATACGCTTCCTATATATTCTACTACTCATCATAGCATCTATTGAATCACAAATTGCAATGACTCGTGACCCCCACGGTATCTTTTCTCCCTTTAGCCCCTCGGGGTATCCCTTTCCGTCCCACCTTTCATGGTGATGAAGAACAATTTTTGAAAGAGATTTAAGAGTTAGAGATTTACTTAAAATATCTGCACCTATTTGTGAATGCTTCTTTATTTGTTCCCACTCATGGCAGCTTAATCTTCCCGGCTTTAATAAAATAAAATCAGAAATTCCAATCTTTCCAATGTCATGCACATGTGCCGCCATATGAATTGGTTCATATTCCTCAATTTCCATTCCCAATGCAATACAGGTGTTTTCCGTCATATCACTTACTCTTCTGGAGTGATTCGCTGTATATCTGTCCCTAACCTCAAGAGCAGCTACAATACTCTCTATTAAGTCATGATAAAGTATACTAGGGGTCATGTTGTCATATATATTCATTTAGCTCATCCTTTTACTTAGTTAGCTTTACACTTACACGCAGTCATACAGTTCTGCCCGTTACATCCACATCCACAGCTTAAGATTTCACATTCTTCACAGCTTTCATTGCAATGCATTTCAAGTGCTTTCTTTAAAGCACAGGAGCTGCTGCTATGGCAACGAATAATATCCGAATTGCTTCTTGAAGCTTCCATTACCGCACTATTCACCAGCTTATGTGAAACAGTATTGGTAAATAAAATAACTAAATCCGGGCTACCGATTTTCTTTTTGAAATCAGTAGTCATTTTTGCAAAGACCTTTGCCTTATAACCAAAGTCCTTACATATTTCTTTATACTGAGTAACCATTCTCTCGTTACCGCCCACTATTACTACACTCATATCCTCTCCTTCTCCATCTAACCTCTTTTTCTTTTGTTATTCCTTAGCGGCTTGAATCTACCCTGCTAAGTTCTTCCCATAGTTTTTACAATCTTCTAAGCCTGACGCATCCGGAGTTTCATTTATTATTAAATATCCTGATGGAAGCTTTGCCCCTGTCTGTAAAACGTCTTCTTCCCAGTTTCTCATCCACTCTCCGTCTCCCCAACCGTACGATCCAAATAATCCTACAACTTTTCCGTTTAGTTTGTCCTTGCAAGAGCTATACATCGGTTCAAACTCAGCTTCTTCCAGTATTTCAGCTCCCATGGAAGGGCAACCAAATATAATTACATCAAACTGATTTACATTTTCAATGTTAAATTCACCTGCATTAAACAATTCAACATCTGTGCTTAATTCCTTTGCTCCCTCAAACACCGCCTCTGCCATAGTCTTTGTATTACCTGTTCCGCTCCAATACACAACTGCTATCTTTTTCATTGTTTCACCTTTACCTTTCTTGCTTTATTAACTTTACATATTACCTGCACAATAGCACATGACAATATAAATATTTCCCTTGATTTCAGGTCTTGCATTAACGCGCTACAATTAGCTTATTTATGCTTGTTCCCTGTTTGCACATTCTCCTGTATACAGCCTTGCATCTATCAAATTTTGCAAACATTGAAATAGCTTTTTCCTCTTGATCGTAAACCTTCCAATAACCGCAACATCTACAGTTCCTACCATTATTCTCTATAAAGCCCTTTACATCTTCAATAGGGTAGCTGAGGAATAGTCCTATTTCATGAGGGAACTCATTTGCATTTTTATCCGCATTAATTCGCATTTTTAGCATTTGAACCATGTTATCAATGTGTGTTGTTCCATAACCTTCTTTTTCCAAAAAACTTCTAGCCATGGGACATGATAAATCACAAGCAAGTCTATTCCTTCTATATACATAAAGCAGTAAACTAGTTTGTCTTTCTATTAGAATCTCAATATTTACTCCCTGTGACTCCAATCGAGAGCTCAGCTCTTTTACTTGTTGTTTTGCCTGAGCTAAGTCAGCAAATCTATAATTTACAATTTCCCCTGTTTTTAAATTTGCTAAAGTGGGTGCACAATTTTCAATAATTAATTTTTCTAGCATACATTTACTCCTATTTATATTATTGCCCCTTGTGTTAGCATATGCTAACTAATTTTTATTTTTTAGGGTGACAATAAATGCCACCCATATTTTTTATGTGTTAAAATGTGTTTTAGTTTCTATTACTTTATATGATTTTTAAATATATTAGTCTTGTTTATTCTGGATATTAGATTGACTGCAACCACTGCAACCATCCTCTTTTCCATAGGAAGAACACCCATTGCAACCTGCACATTTTCCTTCTTTAGCTCCCTTTACTATATATCTGATAGCCAAGATAACTAAAACTATTAATACTGCACTTACTATAATTGTTGACAGCATACTCCTACACCTCTTTCCTTAGGCATCGGTCTTACTAATAAAAATATCATAATCATCAATGCGGCAATTGCTACTATAGTACCTATTCCAAAAGTAAGTCCTCCAAATATTATGCCACCTAATTGATTAATTATCAATGCTGTTGCATATGCAAGAGCTGTTTGATATCCTATTGCAAACCAAGTCCACTTTGCACTATTCATTTCTCTTCTGATAGCTCCAATTGCAGCAAAGCAAGGTGCGCATAAAAGGTTAAATACTAGGAATGACAACGCTGCTGAAGCATATGGGAACATTAAATTTAGTTGAGCAAGTAATCCTGCATCATCTTCGGCAACATCTGCTCCAAGTCCAAGTAATACTCCTAATGTACCAACAACGTTTTCCTTTGCCACAAGACCTGTTACCGTTGCAACGGAAGCCTGCCAGTTGCCAAACCCTAAAGGTGCAAATATAGGTGCTACAAATGAACCGATTACTGCTAATAAGCTATTATTTTCTTCAACCATTTCAAATCCATTTGATGTGAAACCAAAACTGGATAGGAACCAAATTGCCGCACAAGCCACAAAGATAACTGTACCTGCTTTGATTATGAAAGATTTTCCTCTCTCCCACATATGAAGCCACACGCCCTTAGGTGCAGGCATATGATATTGAGGAAGTTCCATAACGAAGGGTGCCGGATCTCCTGCAAACATCCTTGTTTTCTTAAGAACGATTCCTGAAAAGATAACTGCCGCTATACCCATAAAATACATTGCCGGTGCCATCCAAACAATCTCTGGGAAAAGAGCACCACCTATAAGTGCTATTACAGGTAACTTTGCTCCACAAGGTATAAACGTTGTGGTCATAACTGTCATTCTACGGTCTTTTTCATTTTCTATAGTCTTTGTAGCCATAATACCCGGAACTCCACATCCTGAGCTTACCAGCATAGGGATAAAGCTTTTTCCCGAAAGTCCAAACTTACGGAAGATTCTATCCATAATAAACGCTACTCTTGCCATGTATCCACAGTCCTCTAAGATTGATAAGAAGAAGAATAGGACAAACATCTGAGGTACAAACCCTAAAACAGCACCTACTCCACCAATTATACCATCAACCACAAGACTTTGTAACCATTCCGCAGTGCCTGCGCTTTCCATCATTGAAGAAACTCCACCTTGTATATATTCCCCAAACAAGACATCATTTGTCCAATCGGTTATAATAGTTCCAAGCCAATATACTGATATGTAGTATACCACAAACATGATACCTGCAAATATAGGTAATGCCAGCCATCTATTGGTTACAAACCTATCAATTTTATCCGATGTAGTAAGCCCTCTTTGTTTTTTCTTTAAAGCTACCTTAACCACAGCTCCTATGAAAGCATATCTTTCATTTACCATTATACTTTCACTATCATCATCATATTGTTTTTCCAACTTCACTATAATGTCATCAATTTTTATAGCTACGTGCTCACCTAGGTTTAATTCCTTTACTATTTCTTCATCTCTTTCAAAAAGCTTAATTGCATACCATCTTAGCTGCTCATTTGAAACATTTACTTTTATCAAGTCTCTGATATTTTCTAGAGCATCTTCTACTCCCTTGTCAAACCTGTGAAAATTATTAAAGTTAGTTTCCGCTAACTCAATGGCACGATTTATTAGAGCTTTGCTTCCTTCACCTTTTAAGGCTGAAACTTCCATAACCGGACATCCCAACTTTTCAGAAAGCTTATTTATATCTATTTTGTCACCGTTTCTTCTTACCAAGTCCATCATATTAACGCCTACAACTACAGGAATACCAAGTTCCAGTAATTGAGTGGTCAAATATAAATTTCTTTCAAGATTGGTTCCGTCTACCAAATTCACAATGACGCTTGGTGTTTCTCTTAATAAATAATTTCTTGTAACAACTTCCTCTAAAGTATACGGAGATAGTGAATAAACTCCAGGTAAATCTGTAATTGTTACACCTTTATTCCCTTTAAATTTTCCTTCTTTTTTTTCTACAGTAACCCCCGGCCAGTTTCCAACATATTGGCTAGACCCTGTTAAATCATTAAAGATTGTAGTCTTTCCGCAGTTAGGGTTACCTGCTAATGCTATAGTAATATTTTTCATTTAAATTCCCTTCTCTCTGTTTCAATAAGCGTGTATTTATTAAAGCCATATAAAAATATCCTTTGTTATTGTGCAACAAGAATATTTTCGGCCTCACTCTTTCTAATGGAAAGTTCATATCCTCTGACTGTTATCTCTATAGGATCGCCTAAAGGAGCAACTTTTCTAACAAAAACTTCTGTACCCTTTGTTATTCCCATATCCATAATTCTTCTTTTCAAGGCGCCTTCGCCTTGAAGCTTTTGAACAATGGCAGTTTCACCACATTTTACTTCTTTTAAATTTTTCATAATGCCTCCAAATATTTATCTACTATATTTATGAAATGAATATCCTAGATGCCATAGCCTTACTAATTGCTACCCTTGCATCTTTAACATTCACTATTACATTTCCCCCAAGTTCAGAAATCACCATAATCTCGGAACCCTCTATAAATCCTAAGTTTTCTAAAAAACGCTTTGTATCATCTTTACCTCTAATTGCAGAAATGGTTACTGCTCTACCTGGCGTAGTCATGGTTAATGGCATAATAATTACCTCCTAACGCTATCAAATTTATATATTATAGTTAGTTTCAGCTAACTTAATCTCTAAAAAAATGGAAATATTAATGAACACTTTATATTCCCCTTCTACGTAAAGTTAGCTCTCGCTAACGTCATGTCTATTTTTTAGGTTAGCGCGGGCTAACCTTTTGTATTTATAATATAGCATTTTCATAAAAAGTTGTCAACATATTATATATTTTTTTTAGTAAATTTATATATATATATTTCCAAGTTTGTCTGTTTATCTTTCAATTTTCGCCAAAAAGTGGTATAATATACTCTAATCAAAATTAGATTTATTATATGTAAAGTATAGGGGGGAAGCTTGCTTATGCATTTTTATATTGCAAGACAACCAATTTTTGACAAATTAAGTGACATTATTGCGTACGAACTATTGTACAGAGATTCTGATTCAAAAACTGCACACATTACTGATGCGGATATAGCTACCCTACAAGTTATCATGGGTAGTACTTTGATTGCATCCTTTGACGAGTTGGTAAATAACAAACGTGCCTTTATAAATTTTACAAAAAATCTAATATTAAATGATACTCCAGAAATATTTCCATATCCATATATTACAGTGGAGATATTAGAGGATATTATTCCGGATGCAAAATTTATCCATAAGCTAAAAGACTTAAAAGACAAGGGCTACACTTTGGCTTTAGATGACTTTACCTTGGATTATAAATATAAGTCCATAATTGATCTAGTAGATATTTTGAAAGTAGACTTTATTCAAACCACTCCCGACAATCAATTGGAAATCATCAATACCTATAAGCGGCCGGGGTTAAAGTTCCTTGCTGAAAAGATTGAAACAATTAATGATTTTAATCGAGCTAAGGCTATAGGATATGATTATTTTCAGGGATACTACTTTTCAAAACCATCTATACTAAAATATAAAGATATTAACAGTATAAGCGCCAGCCATTGCGAGATGGTTCGTGTTCTAAACGAAGAATCTCCTACTTTTACTGATTTAGCACAAGTAGTGGAAACAGATGTATCTCTTACATACAAATTATTTAAGTATGCAAACTCACCAATATTCGGTGGTGCTGAAGAAATAACTACTGTAAAAAATGCATTGGTTCGTTTAGGTCTTTCAAATATAAAGAAATGGATATACCTAGTTGTATTGAGAGCGCTGTCTACTGAGCAAAGCGATGAATTAGTTGCCATTTCCCTTCAAAGAGCCAAAATGCTTGAGCAAATTGCCTTAAAATGCAATCTATATAACCGTTCTCATGAATGTTTTTTAGTAGGTCTTTTCTCAATGCTCGATATTTTTATGGGAAAACCAATAGAAACAGTGTTGGAGGAAATTCCTCTTGCAAAGGCAACCAAGGAGGCAATAATATATAAGGAAAACGATTTAGGTCAACTTCTTAAGCTTTCCATAGCTTATGAAAAGGGCAACTGGTCAGAGGTTGAAAGAATTTCAAATATGTTAAAAATTAATTCTCAAAATCTTTCAGATATATATTTCACTTCTATTAAGTGGGCTTCTGATACCATTAAATTTGCGTGCTAATCCGTGCTAAATAGGTTATTACAATAGGTTTGCGAAATAAAACATTTCTATAGTGTAAATGCTACAGTAAATCAGATTGGATATTTTGGCGTTTAAACCTATTTAAGGTCAGATTAGATATTTAGGGTTTTAAACTTTTTCAATGTCAGATTAAATATTCAAAGTCTTGATTTAAATATTACAGTATTGAATTAGTAGTGCATAGCCAGATTTTAATTCTAAAAAATAAAATTTCATAAAATAAGTATAACAAAATACTAAACTTGTAAGTTTAATGTTATGAAGATATATAAAATAAAGGGACTACATTGTAGCCCCTTTTTCAATGTGCAATTAAGCTAAATCCTCTATATTTTCTATGCTTTCTATGCTTTCTATGCTTCATTTGACTGTAAATATTCTTTTGGTCCCAGTTTGTATAAATCATTTCCATGACTGTCTATGACTACAACTACCGGAAAGTCAACTACTTCAAGCTTTCTTACAGCCTCAGCCCCCAAATCCTCAAAGGCAATGACTTCCGACTTTACTATACTTTTCGCAATCAGGGCTCCGGCACCACCAATAGCCGCAAAATATACTGCACCGTTTCTACAGATTGTTTCCCACACCTCTTGTGACCGTTGTCCCTTTCCTATCATTGCCGCTTGACCCATATCTAAAAATCTAGGAGCATATGAATCCATCCTATAACTTGTAGTAGGCCCCGCAGAGCCTATCGGTTGTCCCGGTTTTTCAGGTGTTGGCCCCACATAATATATAATGGAATCTTGTATATCAAATGGTAATGATTCACCCTTTTCTAACATTTCATTCATTCTCTTGTGCGCCGCATCACGTGCCGTATACACTGTTCCGCTTATCAGCACTGAATCTCCTGCCTTTAGTTCTTTTATTTTATCTTTAGTAAAAGGAAATTTAAGTGTTTTCATTTGTTCCTCCATTTATCAGTTAGCTTAATTCTCTTATTTGTTAATCAACTGGATTATTAATTTGTTAATTCTCTTATTTGTTAATTAACTGATTTATTGATTTGTTAATTCTCTTATTTGTTAATCAACTGATTTATTGATTTGTTAATTCTCTAATTTATTAATTAACTGATTTATTGATTTGTTAATTCTCTAATTTACTAATCAACTGATTTACTAATTTGTTAGTTTATTAATAAGCTTAATTCTCTTATCTATAAACTTATTAATTCTCTTAGTGCCTGAATTTGTATATATAATATATGGGTTTATATGATTCGTTCTATGTGTCTTGATACATGGCAGTTAATATTTACTGCAACGGGCATTCCTGCAATATGGGTTGGAAAGGTTTTTATCTTAACTGCTAATGCGGTTGTCCTTCCGCCCATTCCCTGAGGGCCTATTCCCAAGTTATTTATTCTGTTAAGCAGTTCTTCTTCCATTTCTTTATAGTATTCATCTTCATTAGCCTTATCAAAAGGAATAAGAAGAGCCTTTTTTGCTAATAATGCCGCCTTATCAAAGGTTCCTCCAATACCTACGCCTACCACTATAGGTGGACATGGATTTGCCCCTGCTGATTCAACAACCTGCACTACAAAATCCTTTATTCCTTCTGCACCGGCAGCAGGAGGAAACATTTTTATTTGGCTCATATTTTCTGACCCAAAGCCCTTTGGTGCAAAGGTAATTTTTACATTATTTCCCGCAACTATATCATATGTAATATGTGCCGGCGTATTATCTCCTGTGTTGCCCCTTCTAACCGGGTCCTTTACAACGGACTTTCTAAGGTATCCCTTATCATATCCTTCCCTGACACCTTGGTTAATTGCTTCTTCAAGGCTACCACCTACGAAATGGACATCTTGCCCTATTTCAAGAAAGATACAAGCCATACCTGTATCCTGGCACAACGGAAACACTCCCTCCTGTGAAATATCAATATTTTCTCTTATCTTGTTAAGAATATCTTTTGCAACATTCCACGGTTCATTATTATAGCATTCCTCTATCCTTGCACAAACATCACTTGTTAAATAATGATTGGCCTCAATGGCCATCTCGGCTATCAATGCCGTTATTTCCGAAACATTTATTTCACGTATCACTTAAATCTCTCCTATTTTAAAACTCTTTATTACTATGAAATTTTTCCAATTAACTTTATATGGTTTACAGAAAATATTATAGCATACTTTGTCCTACTGATTAATATAATAAACTGAACTTGGAGGATACGCTATGAAATTAATGAAAAAAATATTTTTATATACCCTTATTGGGGAATTGCTGTTGTTTATACTGTTACCGTCAGCATTGCTTGGCTTTAGTGGTTTATTTACTAAACTGCCTACACCTAATCTGCCCCAGATATTTACAAATAAGCTTCAAACCCCTGAATACATAAATGTTTATAGACACGCTTATGGTGTTACTGAGGTTATTCCCTTTGAGGATTATGTTAAAGGTGTTGTTGCCGGAGAAATGCCATCTAATTTTGAGCTTGAAGCCCTTAAAGCTCAAGCAGTGGCTGCAAGAACCTACTCACTTTCAAAAATAATCAGGTCGGGAGATGGTGGAAACCCACCGGCTCACCCGGATGCTCCCCTATGTGATGACACACATTGCCAGGTATATAGAAGCATTTACGAACTTTCAGACCTTAAGGGTGATGCTTGGATGAACGATGGGTGGCAAAAAATATGTAAGGCAGTAGATTCAACAAAAGGTGAGCTCATGTACTATAATGGTCAGCTGGCTGAACAGGCTCTGTTCCACTCCTCCAGTGGTGGTTTCACGGAAAATTCCGAAGATGTTTTTGCATCTGCGGTTCCTTACTTAAGAAGTGTTAGCAGTCCTTATGAAGAAGGTGCAACGCACCAAATGGAAAAGAAAATATTTACACATAAAGAATTTATTAGTCTGTTGAATATGAAATATTCCAATAGAAAATTACAATCTCCAATTAGTAACATAGCTATAATCGCAAAAAGCCAAGGTGGAAGAGTAGATGATATTAAAATCAACAATTCAAACTATAGTGGAAGAGAGTTGAGAGATGCTTTAGGTCTTTCCTCAGCAAACTTCAATATTTCCTTTGATTCCTCCTCTGTTACAGTGGTCAGCAATGGCTATGGTCACGGCGTGGGTATGAGCCAATATGGTGCAAACGGTATGGCATTAAAGGGCTCTAACTACAAAAAAATATTAGAGCATTATTATACCGGAATAAAGATATATTAAATAAAACAAAAAACCTTGTAAATAGAACAAAAAACCTTGAGCATGATATTTGCTATTAAACGCAAATATCATGCCAAGGTTTTCATTTTTACATCATTAATAACCTACTACTATAAGATTAGTCCTCTACTCTTATAATAGTAGCGCCTAAGCCCCTGAATTTTTCCACAAATTTTTCATATCCTCTTTCAATATGGTAAATTTCTGAAATCTCAGTAGTTCCTTCTGCTGTTAATCCAGCTAAGACCAACGCTGCTCCCGCTCTAAGATCTGTAGAAATAACTTGTGCTCCCTGAAGTCTTTTTTCTCCTTGGATAACCGCACTCCTACCTTCAATCTTTATGTTAGCACCCATTCTGTTCAATTCACCAATATGCATAAATCTGTTTTCAAACACTGTTTCTATTACAATGCTTGCTCCCTTTACACTGGCTAAAAATGCCATAAACTGTGATTGCATATCTGTAGGGAATCCCGGATATGGTAATGTCTTTATATCTGTAGATATAAGATCCGCTTCATCACCTCTGACAATCATACCATCATCAATGATTTCAACTGAAGCTCCACACTCTCTAAGCTTAGCAATAATAGGTTTAACGTGATCCGGAACAACGTTCTTTATAAGAACATTCCCTCTAGTCATTGCTGCGGCAACCATAAAAGTTCCTGTCTCAATTCTGTCAGGGATAACTGAATGTTTTGCTCCATGAAGCGCAGTAACACCTTCAATCTTAATTGTATCTGTTCCTGCTCCCTTTATCTTAGCACCCATCCTATTCAGGAAATTGGCTAAATCTACTATTTCCGGTTCCTCTGCAACGTTTTCCAATATTGTTATGCCTTCTGCCAAAACAGCCGCCATCATAATATTTTCAGTTGCACCAACGCTTGGAAAATCCAAATATACATTATTTCCAATAAGCTTGTCCGCCACAGCCTCTACATAACCGTGACCCTCTATAATCTTAGCACCCAAGGCTTGAAAACCTTTTAAATGTAAATCTATTGGCCTTGCGCCTATGGCACATCCACCGGGTAACGCTATCCTAGCCTTACCAGTTCTTGCCAAAAGAGGCCCCATAGCTAAAATTGAAGCTCTCATCTTTTTTACAAGTTCATAAGGAGCTTCATCTGTCACTATATTTTTGGTTGCTATTTCAAGTCTATTTTCATTAAATTCTGCTTTTACTTCTGCACCTAAGCTTTTAAGTAGTTTGCACATAACATCTACATCTCTAAGTGCAGGAACTTCAGACAATTCACAAAGTTCATCTGATAAAATGGCCGCTGCCATAATAGGAAGCACGGCATTTTTGGATCCACTTATTGTAACTTCGCCACTTAGTGGTCCGCTTTTTTGAACTAAATATTTAGCCAACTTTCCCTCCACAACTTTATAATCTATATCATTTTCGTTTATTCCTTTAAGCATACTTAAACATTATATCATTTTTTCTTCATATTACAAGAAAAATAATTACACGTTGGATTTTTTTGCGCAAATAAGTTTTATAACCTCTATGTAATGTGACAAGTAAGTACTTAAACCGACAAAATTCAATAATTTAACATACGTTTTGCATTTTCATGCCATCTACAAAAATATAAAGAAAGAAGCCGTTAATTATGCTAAAGGGGGACAAAACATACTAATTCAATAGCCTCTTTCTTTACAGAGTTATTATTAACCTTTTGACTATTAAATAATCATATATTGCATCCTTTTATTTTGTAAATTTGTTACTCTACATTTAACCTCGCTCTATTCTTTTCTCTAACATTTCTTTATTGGTACTATAAATAAGTGCAGTTTCTTTTGTTATTCGACCTTCCTTATATAAGTTAAAAAGGCTTATATCCATTGATACCATCCCGATGTCTTGACCTGAAACAATTGCCGAATCAATTTGGTGTATTTTACTTTCCCTAATCATGTTTCTAATTGCATTATTTAAGAACATTATTTCAAAAGCAGGTATTGTTTCCTCATTTACGGTTGGCATCAACTGTTGTGATATTACCGCTTGTAAGACCATAGAAAGTTGAATCCTGATTTGATTTTGCTGATTTTCCGGAAATGCGTCAATAATCCTATCTATGGTATTTGCCGCCCCTACAGTATGTAGTGTGGATATTATTAAATGTCCGGTCTCTGCCGCGGTCATTGCAGTACGTATGGTTTCATAATCCCTCAATTCTCCTAAAAGAATAACATCGGGAGCTTGCCTTAAAGCCGCTCTTAACGCAGAAACATAGTCTTCCGTATCCGTTGATATTTCTCGCTGCGTCACAATGCTCCTCTGGTGCTTATGCAAATATTCAATAGGGTCCTCTAAAGTAATTACGTGTGCGTTCCTAGTTTTATTTATTTGATCAATTATACAAGCTAAGGTAGTACTCTTTCCACTTCCTGCTGCTCCGGTTACAAGAACCAGCCCTTTTTTCATATTGGCTATATCAATAACTGACTTAGGAATATGCAATTCTCTAAAGTCCGGCAGTTCAAAGGTTACTACTCTGATAACTGCCGCCAAAGAACCTCTCTGTTTAAATGTACTGGCACGAAATCTGGAAAGTCCCTGTACAGAAAAAGAAAAATCATCATCACCCAAACGATTTAATTTTTCCATTGGCCTACTTTTAGCTAAATTATAGATTTGCCCGATAATATCCGCTAAATCCTCCGGTGCTAAGTTTTCCACCTCCGGATACTGTATCTTACCATTAATTTTTAATGAAAGACCAACCCCGGGAATTAGAAATATATCTGAGGCATTGCTTTCCACTGCCATCTGTAATACCTTTAATGCTTTCATTGTTTCTATCTCCATTCAATACAATTGCTAAACTCCATTCCAAACATTCATACTCTGATCAATCTCATAATCCACTTTATTTTGGATCACCCATGTAGTTACATCAAAATTCTGTTTGTTCTCTTTTATATTTTCAAAATTATGTACCTTTAGTTCTACTAGCAAGAATTGTTCTTTTCCTGCCTCTATAGTATATGTAATTACCTTATTATCAATATTAAATGCATCTTTAAATTGCCTGCTCAAATTGTTATAAAATTCCACATCATTTTTGGAGCTTAAATATTGTCTTATTAATTCATTATTAACCTGTCTCTTCAGTTCTTCTCCCTGATTATCAGCTTCATAATAATTATTTATGCTCTTTTCATACTTTAATGCTAACTTATAGTCTGCTTTCGCACTGCTTATAGAAAGCGTACTAAATACTACTAAACAAAGTATTGTAAAAATCAACAATAATGAGCTTGAACCTATTTGTATTTTTTGTTTATTATTCTTTTTACTGCTCCCCATAAGTCTCTCCATTAGGCAAATATTTCTTTATAGTAATATCGCATATTTCTTTTTTATCCAAATCAGCCACCGATTCATATACATACACTTTGGATATCAGCATATCAGGTTCCCAGTTATTCTCAACCTTTAATACCAAATCATTATCTTTTTCTTTTTGTATAGTTTTAACCGCTTGCCCAATGGTCTCTTCATTTGGATTGTCCATAGCCTTTATGGTCTCAGCCACAGTTTGCGCTAAAAAAAGAGCTTCATTTAGATTTCTACCATTTTTACTCACTGTATCCGCTTTTACAAATGCACTTACACACAATGCCGCACTTAACGCAAAGAACATGACTACACAAATAAATTCCATCAGAAAAAGCTGTGATTTGGATGAATTACTTCTACTCATAGCTCTCCACCTCGCTTCTAATTGCTAGAGTAATGGAATTATTTCCATCTCCCTTTGCACCGGGACTTTCAATTTGTAAGAGCCCATTATTCTTAATTTTAAAGTTCAATTCTTCTAATTCCATAATATCAATTCCATCATTTAAAGTTAGCCCGTTTTCCGGTTTATAAAAAAGTTCCTTTAGCATACCATCTTTACAATAAATTATTGTGTTATAGACATTGCTGTCATATATCTCTATTATTTTCAGAACCTCAATACCCTCTATGATCTCTACAGAAATCTGACCTGCTCTATCCCCCTGCCTTACCTTATTTGAAATATAGGATAATGCAGTATTCCCTGTAAAGTTTTCCTCCATGCGATTGCCTATGTTCTCATAAAGTTTCGCACCAAAAAGAATAGTAAATAAAGCGCTTATTGCTAAAAAAAATAATAGAATCATGGTAAATAAAAACTGCACTGATTGACCTTTATTTATATTCTGTTTACCGTTCATATTATTCTCCTACAATTTCGATACTGTTATATCGGGCATAACATTTGAAGCAAACCCTTCATAAAACACAGCATATTTACTTTCATCAATCTGAATTCCATAGTTTTCTACTAAATAATCTACTGATGAAGGAAATCTCCCCTCTATGGCATAACATTGTACCGAAGCTCTTTGTATAGCCTTTTGTAATGTCTCCTCACCACCGGAGTCTGCCTTTTCAGCAATACCATTTACCCCATAAATAAAAATTACTATAATACATAGGAAAGTTGCAATTGATATAATATAATTTTTCATCTAATTTCCTTACCCACTTAACCTATTGATGCCATAACTCCAACAAGAGGCATCATCACCGACAACAATATTAATCCAACAACAACAGCTAATATTACCACCATAGTTGGTTCAAATCTACTTATAGCATCATCTATTTTTTTATCTACTTCATTTTCATATTTCTTGGCAAGCTCCTCAAACACCACATCTGATTTACCTGAGCGTGCTCCTACTTTTATCATCTGTAAGTCTAAATTTGTAAAAATGTTGGCTGATTTAATAGCCTCATACATTGGGCGTCCGGATTCTATTTCATCTTTGCATAAAGTTAAGCTTTTCTTTATAACCTTTTGAGAAATCAGTTCAGTAGCCATCTCTATTCCAGACTCAATTTCTAAGCCACTTTTAATTGACATTGATAAAACCGAAGCTATCCTTCTTTTAGCTAACGCCATTGCTACATTGCTTTTTTCTTTAATTAATAATGCCAGCCTATTTGCCCATTTAACCTGTCTGCCTTTCTTTGCAGATATTCCAAGGAAAACGCCAATAAAAGCTATTATGGCAAAGGTAATTAATGCTACACCACTCATTACACTTCCCACTTGAACTGCGGTTTTCGTAAAAATTGAAAGTTCTGCACCCAATTGTTTGTATACACCCTCAAAAATCGGCATAACCTTAGTCAATAAAACAAATAAAACTATTACCAACATACAGACCATAATAAACGGATATGTAACAGCATTTTTTATAGTTTGAGCTATTTCGCTTTCCTTTTCATAATAATTTGCCAGTGATTTTGTTACTACTTCTAGATTTCCTGTCTCTTGACCAACCCTAATCATTTGCACCATATAATCGGGAAATCCCCCGGCTTTTTTCATGGCATCTGAAAAAGGCATTCCAAATTCTACAGCTTCAGACATCATCATAAGCATATCTTTTTCTTCATCTGTTTGTGCATCTTCTGCTAATATAGCCAAACCACTGTTTATTGGAATTCCTGCCTCCAATAAAAATGATATCTGCATACAAAATAATGATAATTCTTTTGCTTTCATTTTGCCTCCATTTTAGATAAAAACTTTAACTGCTAATACCAATCATTTTATCATATTATTTCTAATACATATTTGTATCCGTAACTCGCAAAAGGGGCAAATATTTCTATCTGCCCCAGTCCAATTTCATTCAACCTAATATGCATATTTTGCTTTATAATTTTTTCCATCACCGATATACTTCATAATGGCATCGCTTTTCTTTCCTGACGAAGCAAAAGTAGGATCCATTAACTGCCATTTTTTTCCGTCGAAGAAAATCATACCATCTACCCAGCCGGTCTCAGGTGTATATACATTTATCCAAGCATGATACACATTGCCCGTATATCCAACTACTAGTTTACAAGGGATATTTTGAGAACGAAGCATGGTTGCCATTACAGCCGCATAATCAAAGCATATTCCTTTCTTTGATGCAAGGACTGCATCTACATCAGGCAGATATCCCGATTGAACTGACGCCGCTTTTTGCTTATCATAAGTCAAACTATTAACCGTATAGTCATAAACAAGTTCTACCTTTTTTAGATCATCATCTGTTGATTTTGTAACCTCCTGACCTTTCTTTACGGTAACACTTGATGCATTAAAGTTTACATATTGATTTGGATATAAGAAAGGCAAGTATTGATTTGCTAATTTTACACTTATGGCCTTACTAAATGCTTGTGAGTATTTTGTTCCGGCTACATTTTCAAAAACTTTTATTGAATAAGTTCCGTCACCATCAGTTAAAGGGAACACTTCATACTTATTTCTTGCATTTAAGTTATAGGTATACGTTGCACCATTGCCCTTAGTAATCTGTATCTTTATCTTACTGTTACTGCCAGTATATTTAATCATAACATACCCTTGGTTGGTATTAGATGCATCCATTGTAACACTGCCATTTGAATGCACAACCTTTCCCGTGGCGGAAGGTGTCAGAATTTTTATATCAGAATTAGCCAAAGGAACATCTTCATCCTCAATAGTGACCTCTTCCACAGCAACAGCTCCTATTTCCTCAGAAGCCTTGCCTTGTTGCCCACAAGCGGTTAAAGCAACACTTATACACATAACTCCTATTAAAAATACGCTTACCAATTTTTTCTTCATAACGACCATCACCTTTTATTTACTATGTTAATGTACACTTAAAATTAAGTATATCCTTTTAATCTTATGCTACGTTTAAAACTCTTTCGGGTCAAGTGGCTGCAATTTATAATGCATCTCTACAATCTTACCCTTCTTATTCTTTTTATATGCTGTCTCTATTCTCTTTCCAACCATTTGCCCATTCTCATAAGAAGTGTCTAAGAGCATTACAACAAATTGTGAATGGCTATACCTTGCATATAGGTCACATTTTCTTAAGCTCTTTCCTATAGAGTTTTTAAGCTCTGCCATTGCCTCTGAAAGATGATTAATTGAAGGAATCTCGCCATTTTTGTCAGTCAAAGTGCACAGCATAATGTATATAGATTCCCCTGTTCTTGTTACTCTTCTTGCAATAAATCTGTATATATCTTTAAAAATCTGATACTCGCAAAAATAGCAACTATCCGATACTCCACTTTCATTCAAATCTTCTTTTATAGTAATCAAATCTGTTTCAACACTTTTAATCGTCTTGATTATTTCTCTGTATAAACCTCGCAGTTCACTTGAGGGGTTTACGCCCAATTCATCGTATAGTCTGTTAGTAATGCTTTCATATGCGATAAGTGCTTCTTTATGTCTGCCCAGCTCCGCTAAGCAATAGATATAAATTCTATATATTGCTTCATCATATGCATCAATTGCTAAAGCCTTCTCACAAACGGGTAACATTTTTTCAAAGTCCCTCTTCTTTTCTAAGATAGCATATAGTTCAAATATACATTCCGTAAAAACTCTATGAAAATATGTTGTTGCATTTACAGCCCATTCATCATAAACTGCATGTGGCAAAAACTTGCCCTTATACAAAGCTATGGCCTTTAAATATAAATCTACAGCCTTTTCATAATCATATGTGACTTTTTTTGCCATATTATAAAGCTCCATAAACTCTTCTGTGTCTATGGAAAATTCACATTCATTATTCCAGCTATATATTCCTCCGTTTTGAACTACATAATTTTGCTCAGGCAGGCCGCTATCGGAAAGTAGGCATCTTAGCCTATACACTAAATTTTTCACAGCCTTTGCAGGATTATTGCTCCTATCGTCCCCACACAAAAGCTCAGGCAATTCGTGTGCTCCAATCCTACGATTATGATTTGAAATCAAAAATCCAAGCAATGTCCATACTTTATGAATTTTGCCCTCGTCCTCAAGTATAATCTGCCCATCATATTCAAAAGCAAATCTTCCTAACATATAGATTTTAAGTTTTTTATTTTCGTTTAATTTTTCGCTCATATATTAACTTACTTTCATATGCATAATACCTATACATGACAATACCTTATATATAGTTTATTATACAACATTTACCTAGAAAATACAAACTTTTTGGATTGTGTAAATACTTCTAGCCCTTACTTGTTTATTCAATATTTCTCTATTTCCTCATTACAATACTTATTATATAATGTAACTAAGCTATTATATGATTTAAATACTTATAAACTATACTACTAGCTTAAATAATGCATTTATTAAAATAAGAGAGGAATATATGAAGAGAATATCTACATGGTTAATAATAATAGGTTTAGTGGTCTGCCTCATCCCAATTGGCGGTAGGCTGTATATGAACTATAAGCAGGATAAAATGTACAAAGAATACCTACAGGTGTTGGAAGAGCAGAACCTCGCCTTAACAAATAGCTTTAATGAGGAGGTTGTTGCTGATTCCTTAATAAGTCAGGAGACTACCACTGCTACAGAGGCTTCAATAACATCGCCTGCACCAGTGAAAAAAATAGAAAACATTATTGGTAGAATTTCAATACCTTCCATATCCTCAGATCAGCTATTGTTAGAAGGTAGTTCTACCCAGCAGCTTAAGTATGGTGCCGGGCACATAACCGGAACCGCCCTTCCCGGAGAAATTGGTAATTGCAGTATTGCAGGTCATCGTAACTATACCTTTGGTTCCTATTTCAATCGTTTAGACGAAGTTAATATAGGTGATTCAATTGTAGTTGATTATAACAATACTACTTATACATATATTGTTACGGAAAGTCTAATTGTAAATCCTGATGATGTCTCTGTTTTAATGAAAACTCCGGACACGGCTACCATAACCCTTATAACCTGCCACCCAAAGGGTTCAAATACACAAAGATTAATAGTAAAGGGTTCTTTAAAGTAAACAATTTATATATCTAAATCTAGGTAAAATTCAAAATTGATTAAAATAAAAGGCAGAAAGCTTATGGTTACCCATTCACTTTCTGCCCTTTACATATATTAGAGAATTTACTTTACTTCATGCTATTTGCTGTCTTCTCTTCTTCTCATGAACGCTCCTATTG
>JBKECQ010000091.1:0-5330 GCA_047974845.1 Aminipila sp.
CGAAAGTATTAGATAAGTAGCTGTCGCTCGGAAAATAGTCAGTAAGGAGGATAACTATATGGCTAGAAATGATGGAAAAGACCGTACCTTTGCAAGAAATGAAAGATACAAGAGAGATGAAGTTTTAAATATGGAAAGGCACAACGAACGTAAGAACGAAACTTATAAAAATGAAGATGTTTTGTTGGAGCATAAAGACAGAAATTTTTATTTAAAAAAACCTACTGATACTTACTTAGGAATGTATGATAAATTACGTGATGATGAAGTTATAGTACAAAGAGGTCTAAAAAAAGATGCACATATTATTGATGAATTAGTTTTTGATGTTAATACTGCTTATTTTGAAAAAAATGGTGGATACGATTATGCTAAGGAATTTTTCACTAATGCTTATGAATATGCAATAGAAAAAGTTGGTGGTGAACAATATATTTTATCGGCTGTTATGCACGCAGATGAAAGACATAAACAGTTATCAAAAGAATTAGGAAAAGATGTGTTTCATTACCATTTACACGTTACTTATGTTCCAGTTGTTAAAAAGGAAATTTTATGAACTAAGCGATGTAAAAAAGCCGAACTAATTGGCACAGTAAAAGATGTGATTATGCAGGTAAGTGATTCAAAGAAATGGAAATCTTATATGCCTGATGAAACGGGTAAACCGACTAGAGAATTATCCTATAGCACATTGCAAGATGAATTCTTTGAACATATGCAGAAATGTGGCTATACAGACATTGAGCGTGGCGAAAAAGGAGCTAATGAAGAACACCTTTCTGTTACAGAATTTAAAGTTATGAAAGAGGAAGAAAATCTAAAAAACACAACAAAAAAAGTTGTTGAGAAAAAGGCTGTTATTAATAAACAAGCCAAGACTATAAAATCTAATGTGACTAAAATACAATCACAAGAAAAACAACTTGATGAGGTCAAAAAAATTAAAACTAAAATAGATAAAGTTGACTTTGTAACATCAACACCTACTCTATTTGATAAGAGCAGAGTTGTTGTAGACAAAAATGAATTTGAAGATATAAAAGTTTTGGCACAAAAACATTTTGTTACTAGCAGTAATGTTAAACATTTAAAATCACAAATTGATTATTTAGAAGATGAAAATCGTAAACAAAGTGCAGAATTGTATAAATATAAATCTTTAAAAAATAGATTGGATTTCGCCAAGGTTGAAGCAGAAAATCATAACTTGAAAAATATGTTAGAGAGAATTAGAAAATTTTTAGATTTAGTAGGTTTGAGGGAAAAAGCAGATAGCTATTTAAGACAAAATATTAATAAAGAGAGGTAAATAAAATATGGATAAGATTATTTATGATGAAAGAAATGGATTGTATTATGAGTTAGGCGATGATGGTATGTATTACCCTGCTCTTTCTGTTGAAGTAGCAGAAGATGATGAGGATTATCATATTGGTAAATATGGACTACTTAGAGAAACTTATTTAAAAGAGCATAGACCTGGTACTTATAATAGGCTATTAATGACAGGGAAGTTATATGAACATTTAAAAGAAGTTGATATAATGGCATTAGAAATGCTTGAGGATATAACGGAACATCTCGCTAAGGTTAATGGTTGTGATGAAAAGTTAAAGGCTAGAGGTCAAATGGAATGGGTTGGTAGGATGAATAACTACAAAAAATCAGCTGCAGATGTTGTGTTAAGTGAGATAATTTATAATTAAGCATATTTCAATACAAAAACAAAATAATATTTAACATAAAAAGACAAGACTGTTAATAAAAGTTTTGTCTTTTTATGTTGAAAAAATATGAAATTTATTGTATAATTGTTCTATGTTATAGAACACAGAACAATTACGAAAGGATATGTCTGTTTTGTCAAAAAAAATCATCTACAACAAAGTAGTGGAAAAAGCCAAAAAACAACTTGGCAAAGAAATTGTTAAATGTCGTGGTGAAACTAGAAGCCAAAGAAATTTAGCTAGCGCAGTTGGACTGCCCCCCTCTAATATGAAATATATTGAAGATGGAGTTAATGCTCCAACTGGCGATGTTTATGCAAAGATTATTCAAGAGTTAAAGCCACAACTAAAACAACAAAAAAAGATGGATCAGCTATACATAATTATAAGAAACGTGCCCCCACCTGATGTATGCGAAATTATTAATTGTAATCAAGACTTATTTAATATAATTAGAATATTAGGTGTAAAACAACTTTCCAAAGATCAGTTAGAAACAACAAGAAAACTATTCGAATCATTTAATGAGAATAACCTAAAAGGAGAAATTTAAAGTTATGAATACTAAAGATTTTTTACTGGACTATAAACCAGTTGACGTAAGCAAAGAAGTGGACTTAGTTTGGTCTATTGCCAATTCTTTAAGAGGTGCATATACTTCTGATAAATATAAAGATGTAATAATACCTATGGTTATCATTCGTAGATTCGAATGTGCTCTTGAAAATACAAAAGATAAAGTTGTTGCTATGTTTAAAGCAAATAGAGATGCCCCAGCAGCCATTTTATATAAAGAATCAACTTATCCTTTTTATAATACGAGTGAATTTAGTCTT
Organism: Aminipila sp.; assembly: GCA_047974845.1. Lineage (GTDB taxonomy): Bacteria > Bacillota > Clostridia > Peptostreptococcales > Anaerovoracaceae > Aminipila. Next base: position 2,567 of record JBKECQ010000091.1, read on the forward strand.
AAAAACTTACTTAATGATAGTGATAATATAGCTACAAATCTTGAAAATTATTATGAAAGTTTCTCAGCTAATGTACAAATTATATTAAACAACCTTAATTTTAAAGATCAAATCAAGAAAATGGACAAAGCAAATCGACTTTATGGTGTAGTCAAAAAGTTTTCAGAATTGAATCTATATACAGATAATATTGACAGTATGAAAATGGGTTATATTTTTGAAGACATAATCAGACGTTTTTCTGAAAATGCTGAGGCAGGTGACCATTATACACCACGTGAAGTTATTCGTTTAATGACAAATCTATTACTTGCAGAAGGTTGTAATGATTTGCTAACTGACGAAGGAAAAGTTGCTACAGTTTTAGATGCTGCCTGTGGTAGTGGAGGAATGTTATCTACAGCAAATGAGTTTTTAAAATTCTACAATCCTAATATTGATGTTAGATTATTTGGACAAGAAATTATTCCAGAATCTTATGCTATTTGTCTAGCCGATATGATGATTAAAGGTCAAGATGTAAAAAATATAATTGGAGGTGAAGCAGGTAATACACTTAAAAAAGACTGTTTTCCTGACCAAAAAATGCGCCTTGTTATAATGAATCCGCCTTTTGGCACTCCATGGGGCGGAAAAGATGCACCCGAAGGTCAAGAGAAAAAAGTTCGTGATGAAAACAAAAGTGATGGACGATTTGAATGGGGGTTACCAGGTACTGGTGATGCGCAGTTACTTTTTATGCAACACGCAATTAATAAGTTAGATGATAAAAGTGGTCGAGCTGCTATCATTACAAATGGCTCTCCTTTATTTTCTGGTGGCACAACAAGCGGCGAAAGCCAAATTCGTAGATATATGCTAGAAGAAGATTTGATTGAAGCTATTATTGCCCTACCTTCACAACTTTTTTATAATACTGACATTGGAATTTATATTTTTATACTTTCAAGAAATAAAAGAGAAGATAGAAAAGGTAAAATTCAACTAATAAATGCAGTTGATATGTGGAAACCACTAAATAAATCTTTAGGTAAAAAACGTAGAGAGATAGATAGAGATAGTATTAAAGAAATTACGAAACTATATGCTAATTTTAGCCACAGTAAAAAGTGCAAAATATTTTCTAATGAAGATTTTATGTATAAAGAATATGCCGTTTACCAGCCGCTACAGCGTTCAGGTTCAATAAATGCGGAAACTATTGAAAAACTTCGAACAAGTAGTTATTTTATAAGCAATTCTCATATTTTCAATGAAGCTGAATTTGAAAATTTAATTGAGATGAATCCACGAAATGCTAAGGACGAAAAAAAATATCAAAAATATATTCTTGGTCATAACTTTACAAATGAAGTTATAGAAGTGCTAAGTAAACATACAAATGACACTAAATATAACGATTACGCAGAATTTGAAAAAGCAATAAAAAATATTATTTCAAAAATCGATGGTTATTCTACTAGTAGACTTTCTGGTATTGCTATGGTTATGAGTGAGATGGATAAGTCTGCAATTATCCAAAAGGAAAAAAACGGAAATATCATCGTGGATAAATCTACTAAAGATACCGAAATCATTAGTCTTACTAGAGATGTTGAGTATTATTTTGAGGATGAAGTTTATCCTCACATTCCTGATGCTTTATGGTTCTATGAATTTGATGAAACAAAAAAAGAAAGTTCAAGTAATAAAGAAAAATTAGGAGCAGAATTCCCTTTTACACGATTTTTCTATGAGTATAAAGAGCCACAAAAAGCTGAAGATTTGCTTTCCGAATTTATGGAAATTGAAAAAGAGTTAGCAAGTAAAATAAAAAGTCTTAATGAAAGCGAGGCTTTGTAATGAACGAAAATATGAAATCAAGTGGGATTTCTTGGATTGGTGATATACCATCAAACTGGAATATAAAAAGAGTTAAATATTTAGCATCATTAAAAGGTAGAATTGGTTGGCAAGGTCTTACTTCTGCTGAATATACAGATGAAGGTCCTTATCTAATTACTGGTATAGACTTTAAGAATGGTAAAGTTGATTGGGATAGTTGTGTTCATATTTCAAAGGCACGTTGGGCAGAGGCAACTGAAATACAAATAGAAAATGGCGACTTATTGATTACAAAAGATGGAACTGTTGGCAAAGTAGCTATTGTATCTGACTTGGATGGATATGCATCCTTAAATAGTGGTGTTTTAGTCGTGCGAACAATCTCAGACTTTGATAAAAGATTTTTATATTGGGTACTGCTATCTGAAGAATTTTGGACTTGGTTTAGATTGAAAAATGTTGGTAATAGCACCATAATTCATCTGTATCAGAATGATTTTGCTGAGTTTGCATATACATTTCCAAACTTGGACGAGCAAATATTAATTGCTAATTATCTAGATGAGCAATGTAAAAAAATTGATAGTATTTTAGCTGATATAGAAAATCAAATAGATACTTTAGAACAATATAAAAAATCCCTTATTACTGAAACAGTAACTAAAGGACTTGATAAAACAGTACCTATGAAAGATAGTGGTATTGAATGGATTGGTGAAATTCCTAAACATTGGAAAATTAAGAGGTTAAAGTACACTAGTATGTTGAAGACAGGAACTACCCCATCTGAGAATGAAGGTATTAATTACGAACGTGATGGTTTATGTTGGTTTACTCCATCCGATTTTGAGCCTAATATGAATTTAGTTGCTTCCGAAAAATTTATTGATGAAAAAGCTATAAAGAGTACAAATATTACCATTTTCCCAAAGAATTCTGT
>JBKECQ010000011.1:0-2871 GCA_047974845.1 Aminipila sp.
TTGGGAATGGAGCGACTCAACACTGGTTGGCAAACTACGTGGTTTTCACAATGGGAACCGGGAAAAGTAAATCAATGGGCACACGATTGTTATGTTGCTCATTTTGGTGATTTGTTTGATACACGAGGGGAGTACCATACAGGAGAGGATATTTCGTTGATGCAAAAGGAGTGCATCCCAGACCATACATTGTTGGTAGGTGGATTCCCATGCCAAGATTATAGCGTTGCTCATACATTGGCATCATCAAATGGTATAGAAGGTAAGAAAGGTGTACTTTGGTGGCAGATTAGAGATACAATAATTGCTAAAAATCCAGCATTTTGTATGTTTGAAAATGTGGATAGATTATTAAAATCGCCAGCAAAGAAAAGAGGAAAAGATTTTGGTATTATTTTAGCTTGTCTTGCAAGATTGAATTATTCTGTTGAATGGAGAGTGGTTAATGCCGCAACATATGGTGCGGCTCAAAGACGGAGACGAACTTTTATATTTGCATATCGAAATGATACTGTGTATGGACAGGCGATGAGCCAAATGACAGCAGAAGAAATTGTTGCAAATAATGGATTCATGAGACAGGCGTTCCCGATAACGCAGTGCTTTGATGATTCACATGGTGATTTGGGAGCGTATGAAACGGATGAAGATTTCATTCACATTTCAGATGAGTTCGAATTCACATTTAATAAAGCAGGATATATGCATGAAGGTTACATTTATACATGTGACATTGTTGAGGATGAAATTCCACCAATTTTATTACGAGATATTTTGGAGAAAAATGTTGCTGAAGAATATTATATTACCGAAGATAAAAAGCCGAAATGGGTGTATTTAAAAGGAGCAAAAAAAATCCCAAGAAAGACTAAAGATGGGCATGAGTATGTGTTTTCAGAAGGTCCAGTAGCATTTCCGGACCCATGGGACAGACCAGGAAGAACAATGTTGACAAGTGAGTCTACGCTGAACCGGAGTACACATGTAGTAACAGATCCAGGAACGGGAAGATTACGATTAATAACTCCAATAGAAGCGGAGCGAATGCAGGGGTTCGATGATGATTGGACCAATAATGGAATGCCATCAAGAATGTGTTATTTCTGCATGGGAAATGCATTGGTTGTTCCGATGATTACGCGAATGGGAGAAGTGTTAGATATAATAATTGAAAACGAACCATAGGAAGGAGAGGTCATATGACATTGTCTTATAATTATGATAAACATGAAAGAAGGGATATTTTACGTCATGCAAAAGCATTAGAAGGATATGTTGTAGGGGATGTTTATGAACTCGAATTAAACGGAAAACAACGTGATAACATATTGCAATATTATGCAGAGAAGTGCTTTCAAGGTTGGACGGATGCCGATGGCACAACACACAGAGGTGATAAGGGTCGAATTGGTTTTCTAGTTCAGGAGGTATATTTTGATGAGCCACGTGATAATGAAGCGCAGGCAGACTTGTGTGATGTTGGAGTGGAATTAAAGGTTAGCCCATTAATCTATAAAACTAGAGCTGGATTAAAGGTAAAAGAACGACTGGTTTTGGGAATGATTAATAGGAATGAGCGTTTGCCGGAGAAATTCTGCGATTCTCACATTTATAAAAAATGTGAATTAATGATGTTAGTTTATTACATAGATGAAACCAACCAAGGAAGAACACCATTTCAATTTCCGTTTCATAAATCAGCATATGTTAGAATCCCAGAAATAGATATGGCAATGATAGAACAGGACTATAGGTATATTAAGGATCGTGTAAATGAAGGTAGATATGAGGATTTACATGAAAGTGAAGCACACTATTTATCTCCGTGCACTAAAAATGGAGGACGTGCATTTTCGTTTAAACTTTCATATATGAATCAGTTATTTAGCGAATATATTGATGCGAATAATTTACTATATGACCCTAATAATGACGAAGAGACTTTTGATATTATTCGACAGTATGATGCAATTATAAGTAATGTTGACGAACTTAGAAAAAATACATTTGAAGAAATTGTACAAATGAAATTTGAACCGTATATAGGTATGACTATTACAGAGATAAGACAGGTATTAATGGAGCCAGATGACTTTGAACAATGGTCTACAAAATCTACCATTGATAAAGCAGAATTTGCAAGAACAACATTTGCGATGCTTGGCATTACAAGTGAGCATGCGGAAGAGTTCGTTAGGTCTAATACATATGTAAAAACACTGAGAGTTAATAATAACTTAACAATGAATGAAGATATTTCTTTTTCTGCCTTTGATTTTTTAGAATTAATGGAGGAAAATTGGGAAGAATCTACGGTTTACGCTGAAATGGCAGACCGAAAGTTTTTGTGGTCGGTTTTTAAGGATGATGATGAGGATTTTGTGTTTTATGGTGCAAGATTTTGGAGTTTACCGGAACAAGATGTGCCAGTTATAAAAGAAGGATGGGATGATATTCGAGATATTGTAAAAAATGGAGTTGTATTTGTGAAAGACCAAAAAGAAGATGGCTCCTATATCTTGACTAAAAGAGGAAAACATAGGATGCTTAATAATTTTCCGGATACAAGAAATACAAATCCTGGGCGTAAAGAGCATAGATTGTGTCCTTCGTCAAAACCATACAACAAGATAATATCAATTCGTCCACACGCCTCATTAGTATATTATGATTTGAAGACAATTGATTATGAGGATACAGAAAATCGGAGAAACAATGGTAGTGAGTTGCCTAATGGAGATATTATGACTAAGCAATGTTTTTGGTTTAACAGTGAGTATATTTTAGAACAGATACAAGATATGTTTGTTGATTAAACAATATTGATGCCGTTGAAACAGCTGGTCGTTTCGGGATAGCAGAAGACAGAGC
>JBKECQ010000043.1:0-30144 GCA_047974845.1 Aminipila sp.
GCTTCACAATGCACTGATGATAAGAGAAAGCAGGAACTGCTTAACATTGCAAAGAATTGTAGAGTCGTTCCTGAAAACCCACCGCAGAACTTTCAGCAAGCATTACAATCCATTTGGTTTACACACGTTTATTTCTACATTGAGGTTTGTACTACTGCCTGTGGATTCGGTAGGTTTGATCAATATATGTGGCCATTTTACAAAAAGGATGTAATAGAAGAGAAGAACATATCCAGAGAAGAGGCATTGGAAATGTTGCAATGCTTCTATCTAAAGGCGTGCGAAGTATATGAAGTAAGAGATAACTGGTATGCTACATCATTTGCAGGCTATCCAATGTGGCAAATTTTAGTGGTTGGCGGTCAGACTAGAGAGGGAAAAGATGCAACCAACGACTTATCATATCTTTGTCTGGAAGCAGCAGATGAACTTCAAACGACACAGCCTACAATGGCAGTGAGAGTATGGGAGGGCACTCCCGAAAAACTGATTAAGTTTGGATGCAGAATGATTCAAGAAGGACAGGCAAACCCGGGATTCTTTAATGATAACGCAGCAATAAAAATGTGTCTTGGCAAGTCTAATTGCACCATGGAAGAGGCCAGAGATTGGACTATTGTGGGTTGCATTCAGCCGGGGCCAGGTGGTGGAGGAACAGATGGTTCTCCTGATGCGGGATATGTCAACATGGGAAAAATGGTAGAATTCGTTCTTCACAATGGCGTTGACCCAATGACGGGAAAGCTAATGGGTCTTGAAACAGGAGATCCAAGAGATTTTAAGAATATAGAGGAATTTAAGGATGCTCTTAAAAAGCAGATTATACATCATTACGACATAATCAGGGTTGGATACAACATGATGCAGAGCATTCACATGAATAGATATCCGGTGATTTTTGCCTCAATGGTTACAAAGGGCTGTGTTGAAAGTGGCAAATCTGTACAAAATGGAGGGGCAAAGTACTCAACAGCAGGAATGTACATTTCAGGAGCGGCTAATATGGTAGACTCCATCGCTGCAATACAGAAGTGCGTATTTGAGGATAAAGATATTACAATGGATGAGCTTATCAAGGCCTGTGATAATAACTTTCAAGGGCAGGAAAGACTTCGTCAGCTTTTACTAAACAAGCCGGGGAAATACGGTAATAACCTAGAGCATATTGATAGTATCTACAAAGAGATGGTACATCATATTGCCAATACTGTTCAGGGGTGGAAAGATGCAAGAGGCGGAGGCTATGCTTTCGGAATTGATACACAGACTTTAAATCTTTCACACGGTCTGGTTACAGGAGCATTACCGGATGGAAGGCGTGCAGAAGAACCATTTTGTGATAGTGCCTCACCTATGATGGGAAGAGACATTAACGGACCTACGGCTACTGTTAAGTCTGTGGCCGCAATGGGACAAGAGGTATTACACGAAGGCGCACTGTTCAACCTGCGTTTCGACCCCCATGGGGTTCAGGGAGAAAATGGACTGAATATTATTGAAGGTGTTATTAAGACTTTCTTTGAAGAGGGTGGTGAACATATACAAATAAATGTTGTAGATAATGAAACCCTTAAGAAAGCTCAGGAAAACCCTGAAAACTATAAAGGTCTAATGGTTCGCGTAGCAGGATATATGGCATACTTCACGGAACTTGATAAAAAGGCACAAGATATTATTATTTATAGAACTGCACACTTATCGTAATTTATACAAATTAAACCTAGGGTGAATGGCTATAGATTTGTGGTTAAATTTTTACCAAATTTAGTGGAATCAGTAAAAATGGAGGTTGTTTAAATGAGTAATATACCTGAAAGCGTTCTAGTAGGCAGTATTCAGAAGTTTTCTGTAGAAGACGGCCCTGGTATCAGAACAACTGTTTTCCTAAAGGGCTGTCCTCTAAACTGTAAGTGGTGTCACAATCCTGAGCTAATAGAGCCTCAGCAACAACTTATTAAGTCGCCAAACAACTGCATAAGATGTGGATATTGCATGGAAATATGTCCAAAAGGTGCAATAACAATGAACAAAGAAAATGGGCTTGTAATTGACAGAGATAAATGCAATGTGTGTCTTAAATGTGCAGACCAATGTTATGCACTGGCATTAAGGCCTGTGGCAAAACCAATGACAATAGGTGAAATTTTGAGAATATCAGAGCAGGATAAAGGCTTCTACGACAATACAGGTGGTGGGATTACAGTCAGCGGGGGAGAAATTCTTATGCACCCCGAGTTTGTAAGCAAGCTCATAGATGAAGCAGGTAGACGAGGGATGAAGGTGTGCATAGAAACAAGCGGTTTTGGAGAACCGAAAGCTCTCATGGAAATGGCTCTAAAGGAAAATGTTACGGACATTCTTTACGATATAAAGTCAATAGAGGATAAAGTTCATAGAGAATATACAGGAGCCAGCAATCAGCAGATAATTGACAACCTGAAGATGCTTGCAGCAGACACAAGAACTGCCGGTAAGCTGATCATGAGGATGCCTCTCATTAGGGGAATTAATGACAGCGACGAAACAATCAAGCGCACAGGGGAACTTTATAAAGAAATCGGAGTCAAACGAGTGGACTTACTTCCATACCACAGTCTTGGAATTAGTAAAAAGGTAAACGTGGGTGGTATTCAGGAAGAATTTCAACCGCCGACAGAAGAGCGCATAACAGAAATAGAGCTGTATTTTAAAGAAGAGATAAATTTAAACGTAGTAATTTTTAGTAGATTATAAAAGGTATTTATTGTTGATTTAAAAGAAAGGAACACTATGGACAGCACTAATTTAGGAATAATCACATTAATTCCAGCGTTAAGTTTTTTAGTATTTGCGCTGATAACTAAGAAGTGTATTTTAAGTATCGTGTTATCAGGAATACTTGGATACATATTATACTACAAAGCTTCATTTTTCGTGCCAATGATGGATGCATTGCTTGCGGCGGCAAGTGACGCAGACAACAACTATATCGTAATTATTTGTCTATTATTCGGATGCTTTGTACAATTGCTCAGACAATCCAAGGGAGCTGAAGCAATAGCTGATTTAGCTAGAAATTATATCAAATCAGAAAAACAAGTACTTTTTGTTACTTGGTTATGTGGAATTATTATCTTTATTGATGATTACCTTAGTATATTGGTTACAGCAAACTGTGTACTCACTCTTTCAGATGAATACAAGACTCCAAGAGAAATGATTTGCTACATCATCAATACAACATCAGCTCCGGTTTGCCTGATTATACCTATTTCCGCATGGGTGGTATTCTTCTCAGGCATATTCGAACAGCAACCGGAAGCCGCAGTAGTTGGCGATAGTGCAATGAGTATTTATTACAATATCATGCCGTACTTCTTCTATCCATTCCTTTGCATATTCTTCGTACTTCTTGTAATCTTAGGAATTGTTCCTAAGATGGGTGGTATCAAGAAAGCCTACAAGAGAGTTGCAGAAACCGGACAGCTTTGGCCTGCATCCAGTAATATGCAGAACCAAGGGGATGAACTTGGAGAAGTAATGGGGGCTATTTCCGATGATAAGGCAAGGGAAGAAAAAGAAATAAAACCGCACCTTTGGGCATTTATCGTACCAATGGCAGCAGTTATTATTGTAACTTTATGGCTTGACGATATACTTTATGGAGTGAGCTGTGGTATATTTGTTTGCTTCCTTCTGTTTGTTCCAACTAAAATGATGAGCCTTGGTAAATTCTGTGATGCTTGTTATAAAGGTCTTGAAGATATGTTGTTTATAGCGGCAGTATTGGTTACATCATTATTTTATAGAGAATCCATCAGCCTTATTGGGTTGCCGGACTATCTAATCGACGTTGCAGGTCCTTATATGAGCGCAGAATGGCTTCCGGCAATTGCCTTTATACTTGTAGGTCTTGTATGCTTTGCAACAGGTAATATATGGAGCATACCTGCAATATGTACTCCGATTCTTTTACCACTGGCGGTTTCAAGTGGAGCAAGTATTCCGCTTACACTGGGATCAATTATCTCTGCGGCTTGTTTCGGAGCACAGGCTTGTTTCTACTCAGACGTAACTTTACTGTCAGCTTCAGCTTGTAGAATTAATAACGTAGACTATGCAATTGCACAGCTGCCATACATAGGCATTGTTACTGCAATAACATTTATAGGATATGTAGTTGCCGGTTTTGTAATGGCATAAATAAAGGTGGTAATGTCAGAGTAAAGAATCAGAGTAAAGAATCAGAATAAAAAAGCTATTTACTGAGCATATACAAATATGCTCAGTTTTTATGTAATGTAACATAAAGAACCAAATATCAATTCAAAAATGAATAAGTTAAATAATAAGGTTGTTATTAAAATATTGAAAGGCAGTATGAGAAAAGTGGCATAAAGAATTAAAAGCCAATTCTTATATAGAATAAGAATCAGCTTTTTATATTTATTAGAAATTAAATATTGTCATCAAAATTAAGCCTATTACTGATAATGGAATATAAACTATAAAGACAAACTTGGTAGCTTCCTTTAAATAACCAAAGAAGTTTACTCCTGCCATAGTTGACATAGCATAGTTTACACCTTCCCAAGGAGCTATCCAAGCAAATGTACCTGTTCCAAGGGCGTATGTAGATACCATAGTCTGTCTTGTTATGCCTAAAAGATCTGAAAGAGGAGCCATGATAGGCATAATAGTAGCGGCTAAACCTGACATACTTTGAACAAAAAGCATTGCAATGGAGGAAACTAAAAACATTATTAAGACACATACAACCTTTGGCATATCTGTAAGCATTTGTGACAGATAATGGAGTATTGTATCCATGGTGTTACTATTTGTAAGGATTGCAGTGATTACCCTCGAAGCGCTTATTAAAAGCACTGCGGATAATACCGAGGCCATACCTTCAATTATTTTGGAGATAGTTTCATTTACAGTTAATCCTCCTATTAATGGAATAATTATTCCCATAAATAAAAAGACAGAAGCTATTTCGTTAAACCACCAACCTTGTTTTAATACTCCATAAACAATAAGACCTAGTCCGCTGAAAACTAAAAGCAGTACAATTATTCCTCTGGGTGTTATTCCCTTAAGCTCACTTAATGCAAGCTTATCATATTCTTCTCTCTTTTTTAAATCAGAAGCGTAGCAAATAGAGGATTGAGGATTATTTTTTACCTTAAATGCATACCTGAGTATATATATAGAAGTTGCTGTCATCATTACAAACCACATGATTATTCTAACGCTTATTCCTGACATCATTGGAACATTGGCTAGAGCTTGTCCTACACCTATGTTGAACGGATTTATAAAAGCGGCAGAAGCTCCTACAGATACTGAAAAGTGAACAGTCATCAAACCTACCATTGAGTCAAAACCCATAGCTACTGTAAGGGGAACTAATACCAAAATAAAGGGGATTGATTCTTCATAAATACCTGCAGTAGCTCCGGCCAAGCCAAAAGCATATACACATATTGGAATAATTATGTACGATTTAGTTCCGAATTTTTTTACTAAGGAATTGATACCATTTGTAATGGCACCTGTTGCTATAATTGCTGTAAATGCTCCGGAACAAAGCATTATTAAAAAACTGATGTCAGAGGCTTCAATGGCCCCTGCCATAAAAGAAGTCCATAACTCCTTAAATCCTTGAGGGACGGAGTCAACATAGTGGAAAGAATCAGAGACTATGAGTTCTCTGGTATCACCACCAAGTGTATCAATTGCTACCTCATACCTATCATATGCACCACCCGGAATTAGATATGTTGATAATGCAAGAAGTACGATAATAACGAAAACGATTGAAAGAGGATGGAGATTAGATAAGAAATCCCACCGCTTTTCTTTTGGATTTTTGTTGCTCATATGATTACCTCCTCGAAATGAATAAAAATATTCGTAATTTAATTATATAAATATTTTAATTTATGTCAAGAGTTTTAATATTGCGACAATAGATAGCTGTGTTATAATGATAAAAAGTAAAATTTGTAAAGATTTGTATAGTTTAAGAAAGGGAAATATTATCAATAGATAATTATTAAGATAAAATAATGAAAAAAATAACCATGAAGCAGAAAATAAAAGATAAATATGATGAACTGTCGTTTAAAGAAAAAAAGGTGGCAAAATATATAATTGATCATTATCAGCAATCCCTGTTATTGTCATCAAGCGAACTTGCAGCTTTGGCAGGAGTTAGTGATACTGCGGTTATAAGATTTGCAAAATCTTTGGGGTTTAAAGGGTTTTTAGAGTATAAAAACAATATTAAGCAAGAGTATATACCGACGCAAAAGGTTTATTCTTCATTGGCGCTCATTGAAAGGGACAAGGAAGGAAAAATATTGAATGGTTACTTAAATAGTCTGCTGTTAGATATGTCAAATTTTATAAGGGATTTTGATGATAAAATGCTTTCAGAAATGGCAGAAGTAATAGCAACCGCAAAAACTGCTTATTTGGTGGGATTTGGCTCTGATGAAGTAGTAGTGTATTATCTAAAGAATTATTTAAATCTCATGGGTATCAAATGTATCTGTGTAACAGAAGAGGGGCTTGCCTTAAGAGAGAAAATGTTTTTATTAACAGAGGAAGATGTGGTGTTTATGTCATCTTATCCAACCTTAATGGAAAGCGAAAAATGGGTGGCTGATTATGCAAGAAGTAAGAATTCTAAGCTTTTGCTGATGACAGACTCTGAAATTACTGCAAAACAGCTGGGAGTAGATTCATATGTAGCATTTTATGAAACAGCTGATAACTTTTTCAATTCATATGTACTACAAATGACATACTGTAACGCCTTGTTGTTACGAATATATGAATTATATAGTGAAAAAACTACTTATTCCATGAGGAAGTATCATGAAATGCTATGCGTTGAATAAAATTATTTAAAATATTAAAAATTAAACTTTATTATTTACAAATGTCATGCTATAATTCAAACAAGTCAAAACTTTTAATGTATAGTGGGGTACAAACGATGAATATTGATTTTAAAGAATTAAAAAGCATGGTAAATGAAAGTGTTGAAATAAATTTTGATATGTTTAAAGCAATATCGGATTTCATATTTAACCATCCTGAGCTAGGTGGTGAAGAGTATGAATCCTCGCTATTTTTAGGAGAAAAACTTAAAGAATACGGGTTTGAGGTTAGCTTTCCATATGAAGAGCTTAAGACTGCATTTATAGCTGAATATGGTGTGGAAGATGCAAAAACTACCATAGGGTTTATAGCAGAATACGATGCAATCCCGGGCTTTGGCAAGGACGGTGGACCAGGGCACGCCTGTGGACATAACTGGATAGCGGCAACCATGTGCGGTTGTGCAATTGTCATGAGTCAGATAGCAAAAACTCTCAACTGTAGGATTAAGGTGATAGGAACTCCGGCAGAAGAAACTTTTGGAGCTAAATTTGACTTAATAAGGCTTGGTGCCTTTGACGATGTAGATTTTGCGTTTCAAGCACATCTGGATGAGTTTACGTCCATCGAGACATTATCTTTAGCAATGAATTCAATAGAATTTAATTTTAAAGGCTTGGCGGCTCATGCTGCACAAAATCCGGAGAAGGGTATTAATGCATTAGATGCGGTAATAATGATGTTTAATGGTGTAAATGCAATAAGGGAACACGTTAAACAAGAATCAAGAATACATGGAATTATTACATATGGGGGAGAGGTCACCAACATTGTTCCGGATTTTGCTCAGTGTAAGTTTTCTATAAGGGCAAAAGAAAAAGCATATTTGAATGAGCTAAGAGAAAAATTAATAAATATAGCGGAAGGCGCTGCATTATGTACAGGAGCCACTTTAGAATACCATGATTATGAAAATCCATTTGATGATATGATTAATGTCCCTGAATTTGCAAATCTATGTAAGAGGCATTTTGCTGAATTTGGTATTACTGACTTTATTCCTGAAGATAAATATCCGGGTTCAGGATCTTCCGATATAGGAAATGTAAGCTATGTTTGTCCAACCGTATATTTGGAGATAGCAATAGATGGTGATAAACCGGTAATAGTACACGATGAAAGTGCAATGTTTTTGGTTAATTCTTCAAAGGCTTATGAATTAATGAATACAGTAATAAAATCATATGTATACTCTGCTATAGAATTAGTTATAGATGATGAGTTGCGCAGTAAAATAAAAAGACAGCATGAGATGGTATGCAAACAACGTTTAGAAATATAAAATATAAAAAATAATATGATATAAAGAATAACATGATATAAAAAATAATATTAAAAATAAAATAAAGAATAACATGAAAAATAACATGATATAAAAAGCATAGGGAACTAATGTCCTCTATGCTTTTCTTTTCTTTTTGCTTGTCGCAATTTAAATTGATTTTCTCTTTCCTCATTACGCAGTTGACGAAATCGCGCTTTACGTTCTGCCTTTCCTTGTTCCTGCTGAACTTTCAACGCTTGCTGTGCTTTTGTTCCCACACCGTTTTTTTGTAGCTGCTTGTTGATTTCTCGTTGCATTCGCTTTGGATTGATGCGTCTTTGCACTGTAGGTGCAGAATCTAAAGATGGGCTGAAATTTAGTGAATCATAATTTTCAATCATAAAACCATAGATTTCATAATCCTTTGGTTCAGAACCAAATAGTATTCTACAAACCTCATATGCGCCATCATATTCACGTTCACAAACACCAACCCAAAAAGGGCTATCAAAAAATACAGTAAGAGTGGAAGTGGTTTTTTTCATTGCTATAGCCTCCTTAAAGTATTTATAACAAAGAATGGACAACCAAGGAGGCAGGTTACTGACAGTTGGACTACCAACCGGAACTGTGTTTTTATCTTTGCATATTTATTTTAACCCTTTGACACTTTTAAATCAAGTGGGGAAGTACAGCTGTTTAATCGGTTCATTCATATTATTCATAAATTTGACAATTAGGGTAGGGGGTGATACACTTAAATCAATTATATAATAAAAGAACCGTCTTACAAGGAAGGGCTTTTGGTATCGTGTCGTGGGCATGTTATGAAAAGCCCTTCTTTTTTTACAGGCGTCATCAATAAGGGTTAGTTATAATTGCGTTTAACACGCATTATTTATATAAAATATTTAATATAGGGGGTGATTAAAATGGATGTTAAAAATGAAGAAATCGTTTCATACAACATCTAGGTTAAGAATAGTAAAGGAGATTAGAAATATGTATAATTTGATTGCAGAAGAGAGAGATAGTCAGTTAAAGGCAAAAAAAATAAGGAATGCCGGAATGGTACCATGCAGTATTTATGGTGGTAAGCTAAAGAAGACACTACTTATTCAAATTTCACAGGTTGAAGCAACTAAACTACTTAAGGAAAAGGGCAGAGGCGGAAGACTTAAAGTGGAATGTGATGGCAAGAAACATGATGTTATCGTTAAAGAAATAAGCTGGAACAATATTACTAATCAAGTTGAGAATGTTGATTTTCAAGGGTTAAGTAAAGAAAAAGAAGTTTGCAGCACTGCGCAAATTATCCTTAAAAATAAAAACAAGATACCTGTAATGATTCAGCAATTAATAAGAGAAATACCATATAAGGCCCTTCCGGCTAACTTGGTAGAGAAAATAGAGATTGACATGAAGAAATTTAAAAAAGGTGATACTTTGAAAGTAAAAGAACTACCTATTTGGAATAACCCTGATATAGAAGTTTTGATGGAAGGGGAGTTACTGGTTATGAATATGCCGGGAATTTCAAGGGGAGTATAAATATATACACAACTGCAAAACCAGTAATTATACACCCTGTGTAGTAGTTACTGGTTTTAATTTTATAATAAACAATAAAAAAAAGGGGCTAATTTTACTTAAGTTTAACCGGTAGCCTAACACAATTATGTTTAAGCTACCGGTCTTTTACTGTCTTGGACAGAGTAGTAAAATTACCCCTTACTTAGTTATGATAATAGTATTTTATGCGATTATGTTATAGAACTAGTTTAAGTTTTCCTTTTTTAGTCTAACTTTTGGCTCTGATGGAAGTCCAAATAATGGAACAAATCTATCAAGTCCTGTGAATGTAAGAATAATTAGTGAGAATACAGCAATCATAGCCATAAAGTTATATCTAATAATATCTAGGGCTACGAAAGTATGTAATGGATATACGGCACTTGCAATACCAATGTAGAAAGCAATATATACGTGCCATGGAATTAACTGAGAACCGAATACACCGAATGCATCTCCGAATGTAGCATTTCTAAGCTTTAATGTGTACATTGACTTTTCATCTGCTTCAACATTCTTTTCTAATAAATCCTTTAGGATAGGTCCTACAGTAACTATCTGTGCCATTTCATCTGCTAGACAAGCATTACCAACTAATGAAAGTATAGCGTTGCAAGTCATTAGATGCCTTACTTTTCTTGAAACCTTTAATACTAAATATGATAGAGGGGCAAAAGCGTCTATTCGTCCCATTATACCGCCGAATGCAGCAACCCACATCATCATAACAATAACCCATGAACCTGCTTCTGCAAATCCTGCAGTCATTAAATCAACATAAGAAGTTAATGATTCAACTGTACCCGCCATAGTACCAAATAGGTAAGCAGATACAATACCAGCGCCTAAACATACAAATGTAGAAAGTCCCATAATAGCTAGCACAATTACTAATATTAGAGGAATAACCATATAATAAGGAACGCCAACTTCAATTTGATTTAATAAATCTACTGCAGCAGGTTTTGCTTCAGCTAAATAATCAAATACGTTTTGTGGAATTGCAGCAATAGCTTCAGCTCCATTTGTAGAATTTCCAGGAAGGCTAAGTCCACAGAAGAAGAAAACAACAGCAGTAGCTGCTAAACATAAAACTGACCATACACCTTGGTGTCTAATTCTATCAATAACTTCAACTCCCTGAATACCGGAACTAACAACTGTAGTATCTGAAATAAGTCCAATATTGTCACCAAAGCAAGCTCCGCCTGCGATTGCAGCAGTTGTCAATAATAAATTTCCGTCTACAAGGTGGTTTAGCCATAAGAAGATAGGTGCACAAGCTGCGAAAGTTCCCCATGATGTTCCTGTAGCAACAGATAATACACATGTTACTAAGAAACCAACTACGGCAACTGTTTTACCTGTAATGCCTAAGTTAAGTGCTATATTTACGATTGCGGCGCCTACACCTGTTGACATAAATGCGCTTGCCATGGCATACGCAAACATAAGAATAAATAGTGCAATAAGAATTTTACTTACGCTATTCATAGCAGCATCTAAGCATTCCTGGAATTTTAACTTCTCAGTAATGCACGCTACAAAGATAGCAACGAAAGTAGCAACAGGTGCAGCTGTTAGGGCGTCTACACCGCTTATCATTAGGTAAGCAAGTGTGATTACGGGCACAAACTTAAAAGCTGCTTTTAAATTGTTCATGATAATAACTCCTCCTAAATATAAAAATAAAAAATCGCATTGTTACGAAAATATCATAACAATTTTATTTTAGGAATTTGGGTAACCTGTGTCCATAAAACTTTAGACTTAGATTGGAAAAATAGGCGTAGTACTTTAGTAGTAAATGTGAAAAATGTGTTGAAATAAGGTGAAAAATGTTGAAGTTTAAGCCTTGCCTTAAGTGGAGGGAAGTTAGAGAGATTAAGAGAAAAATGTTATACAATATGAACTTTTGTATACTTTTTTCATAGAAAAAAGTTATTTTGATATAAATACTTTTAGGTTTATTCTTTTAATAATTTATGTTATTATGTCGAAGGGAAATTTTGAATAAGCTAAATCTACTATTTTGTTTCATATTCATAAGAATGAGGATTGAGTACAAAAATAAAATAGGTTTACTTTAACTTTTTTATGAGGGGTGGAGATATGAATGCAATAATATGTATAGATAATCGTGGTGGAATGATGTTTAATAAACGAAGGCAAAGTATGGATAAGGTTTTACAGCAGGAAATCCTGAGATTATCTGAGAACCATAAATTATATATGAATGAATACTCATATAAGAGTTTTAGTGATGTAAATGCTGAAAATATAATAGTAGACAATCAGATTCCTAAAAACACAGGAATTAATGACTATTGTTTTATTGAAAATATAGGGTTAATGGACTTTTATGAAAAAATAGATAGGATTATTGTTTTCAATTGGAATAAGACTTATCCGGCAGACTTTTTTTTAGATATTGACTTAAAGAAATGGAAACTACTCAATACGAAAGAATTCAGTGGGTTTTCACATGAAAGAATTACAATGGAGATTTATACGAAATGAAAATGGCAAGAAGAATAGCGGCACTAAGTTTAGTAATTACAGTTTTAACCTTTTGCGGATGTAGCCTTAATACAGATCAAATAGCACCGGAAGATACAAACGCAAAGACAAATAGCACTCAAGATATATCCTATACATTAGCTGAAATACCGGAATATGATGGTCAAGCATACATAGCATTAGAGAATAATGAACCAAATTTTTCAGAAGAGGATTTAACTGAAGTTTCTTTTGAAAGGTATAGTGAGTTGGATTCTTTGGGAAGATGCGGGGTAGCATATGCCAATATTGGAATTGATTTGATGCCTACAGAAAATAGAGGAAGCATAGGTCAGGTAAAACCCACAGGATGGAAAACTGTAAAATATGATATAGTTGATGGAAAATACTTATATAATAGATGCCATTTAATTGGATTTCAATTAACCGGTGAAAATGCAAATGAGAATAATTTAATTACTGGAACAAGATATTTAAATATTGATGGAATGTTACCCTTTGAAAATATGGTTGCTGACTATGTAAAGGAAACAAAAAACCATGTATTGTATAGAGTTACCCCCGTGTATGACGGAGAGAATCTTTTGGCCAGCGGAGTTATAATGGAAGGCTATTCGGTAGAGGATAGGGGAGAAGGAATATGCTTCAACGTTTATGCCTATAATGTTCAGCCGGATATTATAATTAACTATGCAAATGGAGATAGTAGTTTAGAAGTGCTTACAGGGGATTCAAATATAAATAACGAAGCATCTACAGAAGATTCAGATGTGAATAACAAAAGCCTTCTTGGAGCTTCAAATACAAGCCATGAAGAACAAGCTGAAATACGTGGAAATTCTAACTCTAAAATTTATCATTGTGAGGGTCAAGCTGCATATAAAGAAATGTCAGACTCTAAATATCTTGTTATATTTGATACAGAGCAAGAAGCCATTGAATCAGGATACAGAAAAGCTAAGAGATAATTATTTGTTGTAACTAAAAATATTATTTTTAGGGGTAAAGGAGATTATATTATATGAGAAAAAATACAATGTTATTTTGTATAATTACAATAGCTGTAATCAGTAGTACAATGGTTGCATTTGGGGACACACTGGATGTAAAAAGAACACAGTCGAATATCTATGTGGATAATACCCAGACTGAAATTGACTCATATAATATAAATGGTAATAACTATTTTAAATTAAGGGATTTAGCCTTTTTGTTGAAAGATACCCATAAAATGTTTTCTGTAAACTGGAACGATAAAAGTGGCACTATCAACTTAATTACAAGGTCTCCATATATCACAGTTGGCGGAGAAATGTCTATTGCTGAAGCAGGGCAAATTAAATGCATTGAGAGTCCATCAAGAATCTATGTGAATAATAGAGAAGTTCAATTAAAGGCTTATAATATAAACGGTAATAATTATTTTAAACTGAGAGATTTAGGTGAAAATTTAAATTTTGGTGTGGGATGGAATGGTAAATCAAACAAAATATTGATTTCCAGTAGCAATAATTACTATGATATGAACCCTATTTCTCCAAGCAAATATCAGAACCTGCTTGGAAAGGGAATGGATGTGGATTGGTCTAAGACAGAAGAAGGCAGAGCAAACTATTCAATTATTACTGTAAAACAGTTTGTTGAGTCTAATGTTAAACACGTAAGGATTAGGATAAAGGATGATGCTGATGAAAAGTTGTTTAATTCATTGGACAAGCAAATAGATGACTGCATTGAGGCCGGGCTAATTCCAGTAATTGCATATCAAGCCGATGAATTTAAAAATAAACCAACTGAGGAAAATATAAAAAAAGTGGTAAAATGGTGGTCCAAAATAGCTGAACGCTATAAAGACAAATCATATTTCTTGTCTTTTGATTTATTAATTGAATCTACTGACGAGCTAAATAAACAACCGGAGAAATTAAATGAAATATATGAGAGACTGGTTACACAAATAAGAAAAACTAACCCCAATCGCATTATTATTATGTCGCCTAGGCTTAGATCTAATCCGGAATATCTAAATGAGCTGGAGATACCTACTATGCATAATGGGTATATGATGGCAGAATGGCATTTTTACGCTTCGGGGCCATCAAAGACAAATGATGAGAAATTGTGGACAACGGGTACCGAATATGAGAAAACATTAATATTAGAGAAGATAAAGACTGCCTGTGAATGGCAAAAAGAAACGGGAATTCCAACTTGGGTAGGTGCATTGATGCCAGGAAATTATAATGATGGCAATGATTATACAATAGAAGAGCAGGTGGCATTTGCCGACTTTATGACAAAGTCTTTGACTGATGCTAACATTCCCTTTGCAGTAAACTCTGATACTAAATTTTATAACCGTGAAGATAAAAAATGGGTGGAAAATATGCAACCGGTTTTCCATACTATTTATAAGTAACTTTATTGGTGGATCTATAGGTTCGGTCATGGATGGATTAATGGATAAGTTAAACATAGCGTATGCAAAAGAATTAAAGAAAAATAATAAATGAATCAGGGGAATCAAATGTTGAAAGTTTACCGAAAAAATGGTATTCTATTACGGTGAAAAAATAAATAATATATTGTTTATATTAATTATAAAAATATTAGTGTTAAAGTTAAAATCTGAATATACTAAATAGAGTAAAAGAGCTTATTATAAAAGCTCTTTTTTAACTGTAAAGGAATAATGTTAAATTTTAAGAACATAAGTAATAAAGAGAGGTAAACTAATGATAAAAGTTGAGAACTTATCCTACTCATACCCACAAAAGGATTTATATAATAATATTTCATTTACCCTAGAGGATGGACAGCACTGCGCATTGATTGGAACAAGCGGAACAGGTAAAAGTACGCTTGTCAATATTATTACTAATCCAGAAGATTATATGTTTGAGGGAAAAGTGGAAAAAAGCCCGGACAGTAGAATTGGATATGTATGCCAGTTCCCAAATATAGAGGAAAATAGAAGTACTACGGTATTCCAATATATTGCTGAAAACTTCATAAAACTTGAAAATGAAATACAATCCATATGTACAGAAATGGAAAGCTCATCGGATATGGATTCGTTATTTGAGAAATATCAACAAGCATTGGATTCTTTTGATTCCATTGGCGGAAATGACTATGAAAGCAATATAAATAAAAAGCTAAATATTGCAAACCTTTCAAAATACAAGGATTTAAATGTGTCAGAGCTTAGTGGCGGGGAATTTAAATTAATTCAGGTAATCAAAGAGATGTTAGTAAACCCTGATATGATAATAATGGATGAACCGGACGTATTTTTAGATTTTGACAAACTAATTTCTTTAAAAAATCTAATAAATTCACATAAAGGAATTTTATTAATAATAACTCATAATAAATATTTACTAAACCATTGCTTCAATAAGATTATTCATTTAGAAAACATGGAACTTCAAGAATTTGAGGGAAAATATATTGAGTATAACTTCTATTTATTACAGAGAAAAATAGAACTTCAAGAATTAGCAATAGCTGATATTGAGGAAATGGAAAGAAATGAGGTTCTCATTGAACGATTGCGAGATATTGCGACTTTTAATACTGAGGCTTCAAGAGGAAAGGCACTAAATGCAAGGGTTAAGATTCAAGAAAGGTTAGTTGCTAGAAGAATAAAAGAACCTTTTGTTGATATAAAGCAACCTGAAATAAATTTATTTACGGACAAGCAAATAAAAGATGAAGTAGTACTAAAAGTTAATAATTATAGTGTTGCATTTGAAGAAACACTTTTACAAAATGTTAATTTTGAAATAAAGGCAACGGATAAGGTGGCATTAATAGGACCTAATGGCACGGGCAAAACCACTTTATTGAAAGAAATCTTTGATAATAACAATACAGCAATTGAAATAGGAGAGGACGTACAAGTATCTTATTTCTCACAGATTCAAGGTGAAAGGTTAAATGAAGCAAATACTGTATTACAGGAATGCTTTAATGCCGGGTTCAATACAAATAGTGAGATTGTATCACATTTAGAAAAGTTTGGATTTGATAGAGATATTGTTGATCAAAAAATTGGTGATTTATCAGGCGGTGAGAAAAATATTCTTCAATTAGCTATAGTATCTTCAGGAAAAGCAAACCTACTGCTTCTTGATGAGCCTACAAGCCATTTGGATACTTATTCTCAGATTTCACTAGAGAAAGCAATAGAAGACTATAATGGGGCAATATTAATGATTTCACATGACTATTATTCCATAGTAAATTGTATGGATTATGTACTTCTAATAGAGAACAAAACCATTAGAAAAGTGAGCATGAGGAAATTTAGAAAAATGATTTATGATAATCACTTTGATAAGGATTATTTAGAAATAGAGCAGAAAAAAAAGGCTATTGAAACTAAAATTGAATTGGCTTTAAAAGAAAGAGATTTTGCAGTTGCAAAAGTTTTATCAGAGGAATTAGAATCAATAATTAAGTTGTACTACTAATAATAAATGGTAAAAAATAATGTAATTGTTGTAATTGACTATTAAAAATTGATTTATATGTTGTAATGAACTAAAAAATATGATAAAGTTTAAAGGCTGCTTATTATTTTTTCAGTAAAATTAGCAGATAAATGGTTCTTTTTTATATAAAATAACAAAATTGCAATTATATTTACAAATTATTATTAGAGTGGGAGAAAAAAATGACTTTAAAAAATTTACTAGCATTGTGGAACAAAATTGGCTTAGTTAAGCAAATTATTATTGGTCTTATAATAGGTATTATTTGCGCACTGACAATACCAAAACAATTAGCTGGACTTGCTATTCTAGGAGATTTATTTGTAGGAGCCTTAAAGGCCGTAGCACCGATATTAGTACTATTCTTAGTAATGTCGGCTATATCACAGCATAAGCAGGGTCAGAAAACAAATATGAAGTCCATAATCATGCTTTATCTTGTGGGAACCTTCTTAGCAGGACTTTGTGCTGTTATAGCAAGCTTTATATTCAAGGTTGAGTTAGTTTTATCAACTGGAGCAGAAGGCTTTGTAGCTCCGGACGGTCTTGTTGAAGTATTAAAGAGTTTACTATTTAAGGTTGTAGATAATCCGATAAATGCTTTAGCTACTGCTAATTATATCGGTATTTTGACATGGGCTGTACTTCTAGGTATAGCATTAAAGTTTGCATCAGACAGTACAAAGGATATGATTTCCGATTTATCAAAGGGAATATCACAGATTGTAAAGTGGGTAATCAGCTTTGCTCCACTGGGAGTAATGGGTCTTGTATTTAACGCTATTTCTACAAATGGTATAGCAGGATTAAAAATGTACGTACAGATTTTAGCTTTACTTGTTGGAACAATGTTCTTTGTTGCTTTAGTTGTAAATCCTATTATTGCGTATATTAAAATAAAAAGAAATCCATACCCATTGGTACTTAAATGCTTAAAGGATAGTGGAATTACAGCTTTCTTTACAAGAAGTTCAGCTGCTAATATACCGGTAAACATGGATCTTTGTGAAAGACTTGGTCTTGATAAAGATACTTACTCTATTTCTATTCCTCTAGGTGCAACTATTAATATGGGTGGTGCAGCAGTAACCATTGCTACTTTAACTCTTGCGGCAACCTATACTTTCGGTATAGAAGTGGATATGCCTACGGCTATTGTTTTAAGTTTCTTATCAGCATTAAGTGCTTGCGGAGCTTCCGGAGTTGCAGGCGGTTCATTGCTATTAATTCCTTTAGCTTGTAGCTTATTTGGAATTCCAAATGATATTGCTATGCAGGTAGCTGGTGTAGGTTTTGTTGTAGGTGTAATCCAAGACTCTTGTGAAACTGCATTAAACTCATCAACAGACGTACTATTTACTGCAATTGCAGATGAAAGTCAAAGGAGAAAATAGGATTAAAATAAATATTTAAATAATCATTAGATTAAAAGGCTCTCAACCGACAGGTTGGGAGTCTTTCTATTTGGGAAGAGAAGCTGTTATTGGCAGTGGGAAAAAGGAAGCAGTTTTTAAAAGTAAGGTTAAGTAAATCCTCTGTACTGAGTTAGAGCCATGTGATATACTCAAGAAAAAAACAAGATTTTGCATCTAAGGATAAAGTGCAGGATAAGCGAAGTCTATATTATATAGCAGACAAATAAAAGCACAAATAGTCGGGAATATAAACTGTTCAAGTGATACCATTTAGATACAGACGTGAGGTGACAATATGGAATGGATAGATAGCATAACCAAAGCTATTGACTATATAGAAAAAAATCTTACAGACGAATTAAGTGTTGAAAGCATTTCAAACCATGTGCTTATTTCACCCTTTTACTTTCAAAAAGGGTTTTCAATGCTCTGTGGTTTTTCCATTGGAGATTATATTAGGCAACGACGATTGGCACAAGCGGCAATTGAACTGATTTCCACACAGGAAAAAGTAATTGATATTGCATTAAAGTACGGATATGATTCACCGGATAGTTTTACTAAGGCTTTTATCCGTTTTCATGGGATAACTCCCACGTCTGCACGAAAAAATGGAGCAATGATAAAATCATTTGCACCACTTAAAATTATATTTAATTTGAAAGGCGGTTATAGTATGGAGTACAAAATTGTAGAAAAAGAAGCTATTACAGTTATTGGTGTGCAGAAAAAATTTCTATATGAAAATGCATTCTCAGAAATTCCTAAATTTTGGGCAGAGCATTGCCATAAAGAAAAGGGCAAAACAGTGTGTGGAATGTATGGCATTAACTTTGATGAATCAATGGATGGAAAAGAATTTGAATACATGATTGCAGATGAGTATGATGGTAGCTCAGCCGTTCCAAGCGGCTTTGTCACTAAAACAATACCTGCTTTTACTTGGGCAGTTTTCCCTTGCATTGGTGCTATGCCGGATTCTATGCAATCCATAAATGAAAGGATTTTCTCTGAATGGCTACCAAACTGTAAGGAGTATGAATTTGCAGCTGGGTATAATATTGAAATGTATGAAGACCCGGCAGGATACCCCAAAGGCATAGAGGATGAAAACTATTACAGTGAAATTTGGATTCCGGTAAAAACTAAAATTTAAAAGTTAGCCCTAATGGGTATAAGAAAATCTTTAAAAGCAAGCCAATCTGCGAATTTTTAAATACGTGGATTGGCTGTTTTAATTATAATATTTTACTATGTCACTTGTGTATCTGTCACAGATAATAGTAACTCACAATAATAATTTAGCTTGTATAATTTGTTAATTTTAAAAAAGTTATTGACATATGTCGGAAACGTACTATACTGTAATTATAAATGACATATGTCGGAAACTACAAATAAGCAGTTTTCCATTGAATAAATACAAAATATTTTGTTAGAAGAATTATTTTCTTAGGAGGATGATAATGAAAATAGCAATTCCGGTAAATGAAAGTAATATAAACACAACTATATGTATGTCTTTTGGACGCACACCATATTTTTTAATTCATGATACTAATACAAATGAAAATATATTTTTAGACAATCAGGCTATAGCCAGTGAGGGCGGAGCAGGAATTAAGGCAGCACAACTAATAGTAGATAATAAAGTTGATGTTCTTTTAACTCCAAGATGTGGCGGAAATGCTGCGGAGGTTTTAAAAAAAGCGGATATAAAGATTTACAAAACCAATTCAGATTCTCTTATGGACAATATAAATGCATTTAAAGAAGGGAAGTTATCTGAACTTGTAGAAATTCATCAAGGATTTCATAATCATAAATAGCTTGTAGGTATATAAAATGAAGATATCAGTATTAAGTGGAAAAGGTGGTACGGGCAAGACTTTTGTTTCAGTAAACTTAGCTTCTGTTTGTAATAACGCACTATACGTTGACTGTGATGTAGAAGAACCCAATGGGAATTTATTTTTTAAAGCTAAGGGAATAGCAGAAGAGCAGGTCTCAACACAAATCCCCTTGTTTAATAAGGAATTGTGCATAGGTTGTCGCAAATGTGTAGACTTTTGTAAGTTTAGTGCATTGGCATATATTAAAGATTGTGTCTATATATTTGAAGAGCTTTGTCATTCTTGCGGGGGGTGCATCTTACTATGTCCGCAAAAAGCTTTAGGGGAAAAGGAAAAAGTAATCGGTAAAATACAAAATGGAGTATCAGAGGGCGTTTCTGTTATGACAGGAATATTAAATACAGGTGAAACAACTGGGGTGCCTATTATTAAAAGACTACTGGATAAATGTAAGGAAACTGATAAAACAGTTTTCTTTGATTGCCCTCCGGGAAGCTCTTGCAGTGTTATGGAAAGTATTAAAGATGCAGATTATTGTATTATTATTGCAGAGCCTACCATATTTGGAGAACAAAACTTGTCAATGGTGTATGAGCTGGTAAAACTTTTTAAAAAGCCCCATGGTGTTATTTTAAATAAATATATCAATGGCTCAAACCCGTCAGAAAGATTTTGTGAAAGAAATAAAATAAAGATCTTAGGGAAAATACCCTTTGATAACAATATAGGAGAATTAAACTCAAAAGGTTATATAGTAGCAAGAGAACGGGAGATTTATAAAGATAAATTTGAAGATTTACTCCAAGATATTATAAGGGAGGCAGCTGATGAAGCAATTATTAATTCTGAGCGGTAAAGGGGGCACAGGAAAAACTACAATTGCAAGTTCATTTATTAAGCTTTCTAATGCAAGGGCATATGCGGACTGTGATGTTGATGCTCCCAACCTACATTTAATCAGAACACAGTCAATTAAACCGCTGGAAGCAAATTACTATGGACTTCCTAAAGCTGTAATAGATACGAATCTTTGCACTAACTGCGGAATATGCATAAAACATTGTAAGTTTCATGCAATCGAGAAAAAGGAAAATTATATAGTAGACCTTTTCTCTTGTGAAGGATGCGGATTATGTGAAAAACTTTGCCCTTCGTCTGCTGTTTCACTTAGGGAAGTACCATCTGGAAAAGTAATGTTGTTTAAAGACAAAGAGATTTTTTCCACATCAAAGCTTTATGTGGGCAGTGGAACCTCGGGAAAGCTGGTAACAGAGGTTAAGAAGAACCTTTTTAATGAAGCAAGAAACAAAAATATAGAATTAGCTATTATTGATGGTTCTCCGGGAATTGGTTGCCCCGTAATAGCTTCATTAAGTGGTGTAGACATGGTACTAATTGTAGCAGAACCATCTATTAGTGGAATTAATGATATGAAAAGAATAATAGAAACTGCAAATAAGTTTCAAGTAAAAACTTGTTTATGTATTAATAAATTTGATATTAGCCTAGAAAATTCAAAACTTATTAGGGATTATTGTGAGGAAGAGCAAATTGATTTTGTAGGACAAATACCTTTTGATAAAGCGGCAATTGATGCAATAAATGAGGGTAAAGCAGTTGTTGATATGGATTGCAATGCATCTGTATCAATAAAAAAAGTATTTAACAGCACTATGAATTTGGTGCTTAATTAGTAAAACTTAGATTTCAATAAAAAAGATTATTCCATTGATTGGTATGAAATGTTTTTTATTTGATAGCAAACAGTTTTTGTATTAAAAAGGAGGTATATTATGAAAATAGCAGTAGCAAGTGAGGGGAAAATGGTAACAGAGCATTTTGGGCATTGTGAGGCTTTCACAATATTCAATTGCAAGGACAATGATATTATTAAAATAGAGTCAATAGCAAATCCGGGGCACAAGCCGGGATTTCTGTCTAATTTTTTAAACGATTTAGGTGTAAATGTAATTATTTCCGGTGGAATGGGCGGTGGCGCTATAGATATTTTTAATGAAAAAAATATAGAGGTTATTATTGGTGCTTCCGGAGAAGCAGAGGTTGCCGTTAAAAAATATTTAAAGGGTGAACTTAAGTCTACAGGCTCAGTATGCCATGAACATCAACATAGCCATGAGTGTGGTCATTAGTATTGAAAGCACACATCATAAATAATTATTAATCCTTGGTAAGATTGCTTTTGAATAAATTTGCATTCAATACAAATACTATTTTTATATTAAAAGAAAAGGAGAAATAGTATGCCAAAAGATAGCCAACCGGACAATAAGCGAGCTAGGATGGAAAAAGCCAATGGACAAACGCCTATTACAAGAGAAAACCAGAATCATAATAAAAATGCAAAAAAGCAATCTATAAAACGAAATGACGTATAAAGAAATAACAGACATCTAACTTGGTGTCTGTTATTTTTAATATTTATTAAAGAATTAATTGCTTAGACTTTTAATATATAATTCACAATTAATTGCCGCTATTGAGCCATCAGAAACTGCTGTGGCAACCTGCCTTACTTGTTTAACTCTTATATCGCCTGCTGCATATACACCGGGGATATTAGTCTCCATCTTATCATTTGTCTTAATGTAATCATTCTCATATTTTAATTGGTGGAAAAGGTTTGTATTAGGTGTTGAACCTGCATAGATAAAAATACCGCAGTTCTTGTCTTTAACAGTTTCTATGTGACCGGTGTTCTGGTTTTGTATATTAAAACCCTCAATTGAATCTGTGCCTTGAATCTCTATAATCCTTGAGTTAAGCTTTAATTCTATTTTATCATTGTTATTTACCTTATTTAAAAATTCATTGATTGCGCTTAATTTTTCTTCAAAATGAATAATTGTTAGCTTTTTTGCGAATTTAGAAAGGTATAATGCCTCTTTTATAGCACCATCTGAACCACCGACCACATAAATGTTTCTATTAGAAAACTTCATTGCATCCTTTGTTGTACTAATGCATACACCTTTGCCCAATAAAGCATTTTCTCCGGGGATATTTAATCTCCTAGGGGTGGAACCTGCGGCAATAATAATTGTTTTTGTTTCATATATGCCGTTGGTAGTTTGGATTTTCTTAACGGGATCCTCTAGGTAAACGCTTAGAACCTCTTCCTTTAGTATATTTACTCCGGAATCAATTGCTTGTTTCTCCATTCTTTTAGAAAAGGTCTCACCGGTTTCCTCTTCAATTATGCCGGAATAATGCGTTACACTAGAAACAGTACCAATAACTCCGCCTACACCTGATTTCTCTAATAAAATGGTTTTTAAACCACGGCTTACGGAGTAAATAGCGGCACTAATGCCCGCCGGTCCTCCTCCAATTATAATTACATCATATATCATGAAACTTTTCCTCCCATGTATCTACAGTTTTTCTACTATTTTTTTACCTTCATATCAATAAATTGTTTTAGAATTTCAGCAGTTTGATTTGAAGAAAGACCGCTTCTATTTATTACCAAATCATATAGATGCCTGTCTCCCCATTTTTGTTCTGAATAAAAGTTGTGATATGTAGAACGATATTTATCCATCTTTTTAATAAAATGTTCTGCTTTATGCACATCTTGAATGTTGTCTAATTCCATAGAAGCTTTTATTCTATCCTCCATATCAGCTTCAATAAAAATATTGATTGAACCTTTATTTTTAAGAATGGAATCGGCACAACGACCGACAATAACGGCAGAACCCTTTTCGGCAATTTCCATGATTACCTTTGATTGAACATTAAACAATCTATTGTTTAATGGAACCACATCGGGTGATTCAAAAACAGAGTTTTTATGGAAGAAGCCTAGAGCATTTGTAGAGCTAAGCTCAGAATGTTCAAGTTCATCTTCAGTAAAACCACTTTCTTTAGCCGCTAAAGAAACAATTTCTTTATCATAGTACGGAATATTTAATAACTCAGCTAATTTTTTTGCAATAATATGTCCGCCGCTGCGATACTCTCTACTAATAGTTATAATTGGATAATTTATCATAATAACGAACCCCCTCAAATTAATAATTTTTGTTAAATATATTTTTACACGGGTAAATCATAAATACAAATTATATATAATTATCAAATGATAAGGTATATTTATTATAAGTTAAGTTGTAAAGTTGTTATAATCAATGATTCTTTAAATAGCAAAACACTTGGTATTTGTATTAACAAATGTAGTTAAATAGTGGATGAGAAAAAAGGATTTATATGTTACACTTATTTAAAATGCTTGTGTTATTGTATCGCTTTAGCGTGATGCACTTATTTAATACAAAGTAAAATAAGCTATAGTAGAGTAAGATATATAGAGAGTATGATATATACATAGGAGTAAGATATATACATAGGAGGACTAAAAATGATACGTGAAGCTACAAAAGAAGATATAGCGGGCATTGCTAAAATATATGATCATATTATAGAGAAGGAAGAAGAAAAGGTACTGTCTATAGGTTGGCAAAAGGGTGTTTACCCTACAGCTGATACGGCACAAAGTGCATTGGAAAAGGGGGAACTTTTTGTAATGGAAGAAGACAATAATATAGTTGCCTCTGCAATAATTAATCAGACTCAGGTTCCTGAATACAAGAATTGTAACTGGGAATTTAAAGCATCTGACGAGGAAGTTATGGTATTACATACTCTGGTGGTTGAACCGGAAAAATCAAAGAGTGGATATGGAAAGAAATTTGTAGATTTTTATGAAGAGTTTGCCGCTAAATCCGGAATTCAGTATTTGCGTATGGATACAAATGCAAAAAATAATGTTGCAAGAAAATTCTACAAAAAAATTGGTTATAAAGAAGTTGGGATAGTAGCTTGCAATTTCAACGGAATTGACAATGTACAGCTGGTTTGTTTAGAAAAAAGGCTAGAAGTAAAATAAAAAATACTATTTATATGTGCTAAACATCTGAATAGCTCTAAAAAATACAATGTAATTGTCTCACCTTTTTATAAAATTATATAGCAATTTATAAGCCTTATATTATTATAGAATTATATAGCAATTTATGAGCCTCATTTTTTTATAGAATTATATAACAATTTATGAGCCTCATGGCAGGATAATATTAATATAATTACGCAATATATATTAATATATTAGAATGTAAAAACATTATAGAAACTACAATTAGAAGAGGTGGGGAATTTGCGAAAAAGAATATTCGGTATTGCAATCTTTTTTTTGATAATCGGTTTATTTGCTGGATGTCAAAATAAAGAGGATGAGTTAGATGTGGATTATGGTGATATGAGTACAATAGAAATAGCTGTGAGTTATGTACAAGATTTAGTAAATGAAAGATATAGCTCTTTAAATGAAAATTATAAGTACAATCAGGCAATGCAAAAATTGATTGATAATAAACAGCTTGATGATACATTTAAGCAGATTAATACACAATTTGGTAAATGTTTGGTAATTGGTGAAGCTTTTGTTACAGAGAAAGACCCGCATGAGATTGTAAACATTCCGATTAAGTTTCAAAACGGTAATACTAACATAAATGTTGTTTTTGACAATAAAAAAAATATATCTGGGGTGAATCTAGGTACCTATACTGAGAAAGCAATAAGTGAGTATAAAATGCCTGATAATGTAGAGGAAATAGACCTTTCTTTTGATACTTCAAAAGGAGACGAACTGCCGGGAACATTAACTATTCCAAAGGATTCAAAGGATAAGGTTCCATGTGTGGTTTTAGTTCATGGTTCAGGTCCAAACGATAGAGATGAAACCTTATATGAGAATAAGCCTTTTAGGGATATTGCACATGGTTTGGCATCTCAAGGTATCGCAGTATATAGATATGACAAAAGAACAAACGTTTTTGCTGAAAAAGTTTCAAAGGATAAAAAATTTACTTTAGATGATGAAACCGTAAATGATGCAGTAGATGCAGTGAAAATGTTAGAAGAAAATGATTATATAGATAAGGAAAAGATTGTTGTTTTAGGTCACAGTCTTGGTGGATATGCAATTCCTCGTATTGCAACTAAGAGTAATATCCCGGCAGGCTATATAATTATGGCGGGGAATGCCAGAGCATTAGAAGATATGATGACGGAGCAGGTGAACTATATTACTAACTTAGATAAGGATATTACTAAAGAAGAGCAGGATGCAATCGATATGGTTAACTCTGAGGTAAACAAAATAAAAAACTTGGATGAAGTTCTTGATAATGAAGTGATTCTTGGAGCATATAAAGCGTATTATAAAGATTTAAAGAATTATGATCCGGTAAAATTATCTAAAAAGATAACAAAGCCGGTTATGGTCATGCAGGGAGATAGAGACTACCAAGTAAATATGAAGGACTTTGAGTTATGGAAACAAGGGCATGAGAATGACGAAAATTGGAGTTTTAGACTGTACGGGGGGCTTAACCATCTAATGATGTTTGGAGAGGGTGAACCAACACCTGAAGAATATATGAAAGTTAACAATGTAGATATAAGAGTTATAGATGATATAGATGGCTTTGTAAAAGCACTATAGATTTTTAAATAAAATAAAAGACATCAAATAATAAGTACTCAATAAAAGCTAAGTAAAAGTCAGTTCAAGATGGCTTAGATACTTAGCTTTTTCTTATGTAACAAATATAGATAATATATAACAAATATAGATAATAGGTAATAGTTACATTTGACATATTAACAAAATTAAGGGAGATTCTGGTTCTGTTGTGCAATATATGTGATAGAATATTTGATATAAGCAAGTGCTAAATGTAATAAAGATAAGGGGAAAGAGATGAACAAGAAAATATTTGGGTTAATATTAGTAGTATTTATAGCTTTAGTAATTGCTTTAATTCCTAAAAATGAGTTACAGGATTTGTTTGGCAAGAAAATTGATGAACCTGTATTTATTAAATCACTAATATATTCTGAATGTATGGATGCAGAATTGCATTATATTGCACCGAGTGGATATAGTAAAAGTATAAACTCCATAAGTATTCCAAATGCACCGAAGGGCTCTGACTGTAATTTTTATAATGACCATAAGGAATCAAAGAGTAAATATGATTTAGTTACAGTATATTTTGGTATTGGATTTGACGATTGGAATGAAGAAACTGGTATAGGAGAAAGTTTGGAAATAGATAAACTGCTTGTCACATGGGATGATGGTACGAAAACTTTAGTGGATATTGGGAATATCACTATTGTAAGCAGTATGGATAGTATAAGCAAGGAGAAGCAACAATATAATCATATGCAAATGAGTGGAACTAATGATACATGGACAGCAAAATGTACGTTAGGTAAAGATACTAATATTTTAGGGATAAGCTTTCCTTTTGAAGAGGAGATTTCAAAAACCTTTAAAGACATAACTATAAACAACATTCCTATAGAGGAGATTTCTATAGACAATCCTGTAAGTATAAAAAGTGGAAAGGAATGTGTTGTGCAGTATACCTGTGATAGAGACAGCAAAACTTTATACGGAGAGATTAATGTTAGAGCATTTATAATAGGTATTACGGATGGGAAAAGAGACAAAATAGCAGAGTTTAGTTTTTACAGAGATATTAGTAGTTTTGAGAGCGTTAATAGTTATTTACAATTAAGTAACTAAAAGATTATACAAAGGGGGCGTGTAAATATTATTTTAAAGAACTAATTCAAATAGCATTAGCTATCAATCGATAGTAGATTTATCTAAATAGGTAACCTACATATTTTAACTAGATTTCCTACATAATAAAATCATTATCTAAATACATATATAAGAATATATGTATTTGGAGGAAATCGTAATATGAAGAAAATAAAGAAGTATTCTACAATAAATTGGAAGAAAATCGGGAAAAGAGCTGCTGCATTGTTGGTGGTATTGGTAGTGGGAATTTTGCTTGTTGAGGGTATTAATTCAGTTGTCCATAAAACCTTGGAAACATTTTGCAGCTCAAATAAAGTGGAAAACTGGGGTCTTGGATTTGGAAATGAAGGGGAACAACCATCGGGAATGGCTCCTGTTGAAGAATTAAAAAAGTATGATACATATTTCATAGGTGATTCTGATGAAAAGGTGATTTATCTTACTTTTGATTGTGGTTATGAAAATGGTAATACACCTCTAATTCTGGATGCTCTTAAAAAGCATAAGGCACCGGCAACCTTTTTTGTAGTAGGTCACTATTTGGAAAACTCACCTGATTTGGTAAAAAGAATGGTAGAAGAAGGGCACGTGGTGGCAAATCATACATACCATCATCCTGAAATGCCTAAAATTTCAGATGAAAGTTCTTTTGAAAAAGAGTTGGGTGATGTTTGTACAAAATATAAACAAATAGTTGGATGTGATATGCCTATGTATTACAGACCACCTCAAGGTAAATACAGCATGAATAATTTAGAAATGGCAAAAGCTTTTGGATATAAAACCTTCTTTTGGAGTTTAGCCTACGTAGATTGGAATCAAGATAGTCAGCCATCAAGGGAAGAAGCATTAAGCAAACTTACAAAGAGAATACATCCCGGGGCTATTGTATTACTTCATAATACATCAAAAACCAATGGTGAGATATTAGATGAGCTGTTAACAAAATGGGAGGGTATGGGATATACCTTTAAACCATTGTCTTACTTAATTGATAAAAGCCAAAATCCCGCAGTTATTTAAGCTACAAAGAATTAAATTGCATAGAATTGTTTTTAATATTATTATATATTATATAAAATTAACAAATAAGTAAGATAAAAGGAGATAATATACATTGGATAAAAAACAAATAAAAATGGCATCAATTATAGCAGGTTCAAGCATTATTCTTTCTACCTTTGGGTATATTTACTATAAATTTATACCAAAGATGCCTTTGAAAAAATATACGGAGTATTGTTTATACTTAGCTGTAATGGATGACGAAATATGCAGGAATGAACTTGAAGGAACTTTTATTGATGAAAAAGAGGTGGTTTTTCCACCGAAGAGTGAAAGTGTGCAATATAGATATCACTTATTCTTAAGTATGTATAAAACTTATTCCAGAAAAAAGCTTGAACAGGAGATAGATGCTTTAGAAATAAGGTTGGAAGAAAGCAGAACGCAATTCTTAGGATAATATTCTTTTATTAGAACTTATCACAACCATTTACCAAATTTACATTACAGGCTTAGCCATAAAAAACAAAAATCTGAATGACTAGATTAAAAATTAAGGTAATTAAATCAACAATTTAATGAATATGAACTAATTTATAATAGATAAAAAAAGAGCGTATGCTCTTTTTATTTTTTTTGGAATATAGTAGTCTTTACCTGGCGAAAGTTGTATAATGTTGGGTATATTTGGAGATTAATTTAAAAGGGGAACTATTATGATGCGAAAAGTTTCAGGAGCAAGTGAATTCTTTATATTAGGGTTATATTCATTTGCTGGATTTGGTTTGGAAATATTGCTTTTGATAACAGAGCAGTATTTGTTTGGAGTACAATTTCCTGATTCCCTTCACTGGATATTAACCAGTATATTATGGGGTGGTTCTTGTATAGTATTAATAGGGCTATCAAAAAGTAAGCATGGCTTTGACATAATGAAAGAAAAACAAAATCCCAATCTCATGCAATGGGGGGTTGCAGCTCTTATTTGTGTTATTTGCATTACAATTACCACAATAGTTGCAGGTGGTTTTAAATTAATGCAAGAATCTCTCAATAAAACATTATTAGATTTAATTTTTCAAAATATATATTACGTTTTTGAGAGTGGATTGATGCTACTAACTATAATATTTGGACAACAGTTCGGTGAATTGCTGCTAAAAGATAATAGCATTCCGTATGGGGGGATTTTTCTGGCTTCAACATGGGGAGCAATACACTTTTTAACACAAGATGTCCTAACAGGCATATATGTAATAGTCATATCTATTTTATATGGAATAATTTATTTGGTATTAAAAAAGAATACATATTACTCTGATACAATCCCACTTAAGTAGACATATGAAATAATTAAATTTCATTTATCTATGGAGGTGGGATTTTATTATGTCCAGAAAATCAAGTTATACAGTTGAAGAAAAAATAAAAGCATGTA
>JBKECQ010000100.1:0-3475 GCA_047974845.1 Aminipila sp.
GTTTTAGTATGTCCTCGATTATTTTCGTAATGTTATAAAAACAATATAACAAACAAAATGTCCTTCCAACCACTATGCCATCAATGGCTAAGCTATAACCACCGTCTGCCAATATTGTAGGGTGTGAAAATATATAATACGAAATAATAGCTATAAGAAATCTTACAAAAAGTAACATTTTTTTATCTGCATTCAGCTGCAAAAGAAATCCCCTCTCTAAGCACTACATTTAACTTCTCAATGCTATCTCCCTTACTGTGCCATTTTACTAAGATTAGCAGCAGAGAGAGCCATTGTGGTCAAAATTATACCTGAAATTGTATTGAGTGGCATATTAAACGTATTCTGCTTGTTCATATATTTTATAATATATAGTATTTTATACCAAAAGTAAAGGTATTCCTAGTGTCGAAGAATTGTTTGAAGCAAGAAAGCCTAAGGGTCTTGCAATTATTGCCAAGTGTGCAGGTCGTATTACCTTAAACGATACAAAGAAGAAAAGAGAAGTTGCCATCACTAGCCCAGGAACAGAGGAAGTGAAAGACTATCTCATTCCTTATGGCTCAAGAATTAAGGTTTATGGCGGGGACAGCGTAGAAGCTGGTGATGAAATCGCAGAAGGTAGCAACAACCTCATGACATTTTGAAGATCAAGGTGTTGCTCTCGCTTACTTGGCGAGGGCGCGCGTTGTTTTTTTATGGAGGGATTGGTAAGGGGATATTCAGGAACAATATGACGTTTTGTCATATATTGAATAATTTGGATAATGATGGTTGATTCTACGGGAGGGGGGCTGATATATTAAAAAAAAGGCATAGTGCACAATGTTTTTTTCAAGAATGCGAAAAGAGCTGACATGGAGAAAATTAGAGTATACATTAGGGGGAGATATAAGTATGAAAAATTTGTTTCTTCTGTACTAAGTTGTGTATTGGCATTTGCACCTGTTTCTGCATTTGGGGCGGAGAATGATATGTTTCGGCAGGAGGTTGAGAAAGATAATGCAATAATTAAGCAGAGTACTTCCATTGCTGAGCGACAGAAGGTGTAATGTCTAGCACCTTGGTGCTGCTGAATACTGAGCTTGAAGAAGATTTAAAAGAACTGCAACCTTATTTGCAAACAGAAAATTTACGAATGAATATTAACGGTAGAGAAACACGTAGTTATGTTACCTCTAATGGCAATGCGTATGAAGTGGAAGTTGCAACGTATTTGTCTGATGAACTTGGAAATCTGCTTCCTACAACCAGAGGTAAAAAATATACTGTATCTGTAGGAGATAAATTAACAACAACATACACGTTTAACTTTTCTAAACCGTTGGGTGGTAAAATTGTTACAAAGACTACATATACGATTGACAGAATTAACAGGGGTTGGGTAGTCGGTATGACTGGTACAAGAGCAACGATATCAGTAACACCACCTCAATGGTATGGAGTTGATTCTAAAGAGTTCGATTTTACGTTAGATTTCGGATATGATATTAAAGCTGAAGGTTATGTTACATTGAAAGCGTCTGCAAATATTAATTTGTATCTTAATTATTATCCTGTAATATGGGTATATGGTATTGGAACAAATACCAATGAAATCTGGGCAAACACATATATGGATTGATCCAATACATAACTAGAGTTAATTAAGGAGGCATGAATTATATGTTTTTAGCAATGTTACCAACACTAGTAATACTATTTCAGCTAGTTATATATATAGGTATAATTATAATTCTGATTTTCCTAATTCAAAAATTAAAATAAAATGATAACTCCATTTTGTTTTTGTAATGGGGTTGCTGGGCGTCCATTTTTTTGATATCCAGAGCTAAATGTATTCATGCTTAGAGTTGTGGTGCCTGCAAAATTCTGCGAATGTGTATATCTATCGATTTGCATATTGACATCCAATACGTTTCATTTCCCGACGGTGATAGGATATATATTGGGCATTGATATTGGGCTTGTCATACTATTTGGTGTTTGGTTATTTAGAGCAAGACGAGTGGAAAATGAACTTCCAAAGCAAAGATAGCGTACATGAATTAAGCAAATGCTTCCTATTTTTTAGTTATATTAGATATAGACAAGTATATTTTGGGATATGAGCTGTAGATAAGGTTAAAGTCAAGCGGAAATGAGATATGTGCAGGTGGCGTTCAATGAGCTATCTTATTTGTAGATATAGATGGGGATAAGTTTGCGGAATTTTATGCATTACTTTGGTTTATATTGGGGGGGTATTGTAGTGGAAATTCAGATTGAAGAACTTGATAATGGCAATGTCAAGTGGCAGATTGGTGAGGGTGATACGATAGATGAATTGGAATATTGCACAAATGGGGAATTGCTTTATAATCGTGAAAATGTAATGATTTCTGATGCTGGTTCGGAGAATCTTATACAATAAATCAATATTATCATAAAAGCACAGGTAAATTTAGAATAAATACGTATCTTTCGGCAAGAAAGAATAGTGCAGTTCTTTTTGGTAAAGCTCTAAAACCAGTTGTGTTCGCCAGTTGTGGCGGAGCAACCATATGTAGTATAGAACTGGTGAAGTTCCGTAAATTACGAAAGTAGTCAAACTGCAAGAAGGAAAAAAGTGAAGGTATAGGAATGCTTGATTTGGGATGGATGCAGGCGATTATTAACATTTGATATGGAATTCAAGGGAAGCCGAGAAAATTTATGAAAAGGTGGTAATATGAAGCTGACAGCGAAATACAAACTTTTGATACTACAGTTATGGGCACTTTTGGATAAGCCAATTCAAAAAGATGCTTTAGGCGTTTTCAATTGGAGATACAACCCATATCCTGGATTTGTTTATAATTTGATTTCTTAGGTCGCACTTTGCCAAGTATAAACTGCTGATATTACAGATGTTAGTGATTTTAGACGTACCGATTCGATCTTATTTGAGGACATTGCTGTCAAGAACATACAGCCCATTTCCCTGGTTTATCTATTGTTTCATTTCTTTTGTTGCATTTGGTATAATCTTGGCATCATTTACGAACACGCAATTTGAAAAGAAAGACAGTACATATTTAATATTCCTTTTGATTGGGAATTGTATATGATCGGACAAAAAAACAAAGAAGGAAAAGAGTAGAAAATGAAATGGGGTTTACAAATAGAGTATTTATATAGAAGAAATACTCTATTTTTTTCTTCAAAAACAAAGAAAGTATTAGATGCGAGTGAAATCATGATGGTTTATGGAAACTAGTTGAAAAATTATTTGCTATATTAGCAAAAAACCTTGACTTTTAGCTATTTGAGTGATAAAATTCACTAGTGTCTGTAAGTATGGGCTTTTCTAAGCACGCTCAATTACACACTCAAAAAGGCAAAATTATTGCAAAAGCAGAATGTATTAATTTTATAAGGAGGTGCAATCAATGCCTACGTTTAATCAGTTAGTAAGAAAAGGCAGAAAGACTGTTGAGAAAAAATCAACAGCACC
>JBKECQ010000119.1:0-21138 GCA_047974845.1 Aminipila sp.
TCCAGATGACAATCACACTAATTACACCAATCGCAATCGAAGAAGGATTAAGATTCGCAATCAGAGAAGGCGGAAGAACAGTAGGTTCTGGTGTAGTAGCTACAGTAGTAGAATAATTACAAATAATATAAAAAGACGGTTAATAAACCGTCTTTTTTTGTTCAAAAAATTTTTGTAAAATTTAACTTATTGACTTAATATTAACTATAGTATTTTTTGTCGTTTTTGAAACTAATTTGGCAGATGAGTAGTCTTATATAGTATAATGAAAAAGTCTATAGGTGATAATGCCATGAAAAAATATTATAAAGGCACACAGACGTTTATAAAATCATAGTATTTTATAGGGGTATCATATATGCGAAAAATAGTTATAGGTAATTTTTATGAAAATGAAAAATACCATTGCCTTTTCCCATATATAGATTTAAAATATAGGGTAAAAGAAACAAATATATGAACAAAAATGCAAAAAAATAGACAATTTAGTATAAATTAGTAGATAGGTGGAAGGCAACTGTGATTAGGGTAAAGGATAAGAGAAAGTTTAAATTATTTTTAATAATCAGCGTTATTTTGCTGATTGTTTTAATTTGGTGTACAATATGGGTAAATATAACTGCCGCAGAGAGAAGGGCGGCAGAGAGTCTGCAATCAAATTCAAATACGGTTGCGGTGGAAGATGAAGATAAGGGTAAAGATACTGATAAAGATAGCGAACCGGGTGATAATGAAGAGATTGATGATAAACAGGAAGTGGAAGTAAAACCCCAGGAGGATGTTTTAGAGGAAAAACCACCTGTTATACAAGTTCCGGAGGAAAAAGTAGAATCGGTACAGCCTACAAAACCAATGGTGGTACCTGAAAGTGTTCCGGATGGAGAGGCGTTTGCTGTGTTTAACAATACCCTGATAATTGGTGATTCTAGGACGGAGGGTTTTAAATTATATTCAGGGGTGAAAAATGCAACATATTTTTGTATGAAAGCCATGACCATTGACAAAATTGTTGAAGGTAAGCAAATTTCAGTAGATGGCAAGAAAGTTTCCGTATATGATTTGCTTGGGGCTCAAACATATGATAAGGTTATTGTTGGGGTTGGTCTTAATGAGCTTGGTTGGAATCATATTGAAACGTTTTTGGGGCATTATGGTACGCTTATAGACAAGATAAAGGAAAAGCAACCAACTGCACAGATATACTTGCAAGCGGTGTTGCCTGTTACAAAATCAAGAAATGATACTGACAAGGTACACAATAACGCACAAATATATTGGTATAATGAGAATATAATAAAGCTGGCTGAAGAAAAGGGCGTAAAATTTGTAAATCCAGCAGCAGCCTTAACTGATGAACAAGGCTTCATAGTTTCTGATGCAAGTACAGATGGAGTGCATTTTACATCTGCGTATTGCAAAGTATGGGCTAAGTATTTGGCGGAGTTATTACAGAAATAAGTGGGGGATTCAATATGAAAAAGATAAAAATATTTACTTTAGTAGCAGTAATAATAACAATGGGATTTGTAATGGCTGGATGCGGAAAAGACACAAAGCCGGTTTCTGATGATAATGTAGCCTTAGAGCAAGCAAGCTCGACGGATTTATCAAAATACTTAATAGAAAATATTGAATTTAAGGATTCAATGAGCATTGTATATGAGGAGATATTTTTTAGCTTATATGATTTAGATGAAATAGATGTAAAAGAAGTCACTTTATATGCTAGTACAGGTGCAACCGCGGAAGAAGTTGCAGTAATTAAAACAAAAGATGGTAAAGCAGAAGCTGTGGAGAAAGCGTGCAGAAAGAGAATAGAAGCACAAAAACAAGGGTTTGAGGATTATGTTCCAAAGGAACTGGAAAAACTTGAAAAACCGGTTATTATGAAAGCCGGAAACTCAGTTATAATGGTTGTTTGCGATGATAGAGAGGCGGCAGAGAAACTACTAGCTAACTATGAAAACACAGAAGTATAGGAGATAAAGTACATGGTCTTTAGTAGTGTCTCATTTTTAATATATTTTTTACCAATCGTACTTGGTATCTACTTTGTGGCTCCTGCAGGCTTAAAAAACATTGTTTTGCTTGTCACGAGCCTATTTTTTTATGCCTGGGGAGAACCGGTTTACGTTTTGCTAATGATATTTTCTATAATATCAAACTATGTGTTTGGCTTAATGGTGGATGCTTTTAAACGTAATAATTCAAATAAATCATTAAAGCTTAGCTTGGTGCTATGCGTAATAGTAAATCTTAGCATTTTAGGCTTTTTTAAATACTCAGACTTTTTAATACAGAATGTAAATATGATTATTGGAACATCCTTTGATATGTTAGAGTTACCCTTACCTATAGGGATTTCATTTTATACATTTCAGGCAATGTCATACATAATAGATTTATACAGAGATAAGGTAAAGGTTCAGAGAAATTTAATAGCATTTGGCACATATGTTGCATTATTCCCGCAGCTTATAGCAGGACCTATCGTTAGGTTTTCTTCAATAGAAGAACAATTGATTACGAGAACAATTGATATGGCAGGCTTTGCATACGGTGTCAGAAGATTTATTTTAGGGTTGGCAAAGAAAGTGTTGATAGCCAATAATTTGGGTTTGCTTTGGGAGAATATCTCTGCCTTAGATTCCTCAAACTTAACAGTTATTTCTGCATGGCTAGGTGCAATTGCCTTTACTTTACAAATTTATTTCGACTTTTCAGGGTATTCGGATATGGCTATTGGCCTTGGAAGAATGTTTGGGTTTCATTTCCCTGAAAACTTTAATTATCCATATATATCTACGTCTATTACTGAGTTTTGGAGAAGATGGCATATATCTTTAAGCAGTTGGTTTAAAGAATATGTATATATTCCATTAGGGGGAAATAGGAGTGGAGCAAAGAGACAGATTGTAAATATTTTTATAGTATGGGGACTAACGGGACTTTGGCATGGCGCAAGTTGGAATTTTGTAATATGGGGCTTATACTTTGCAGTTTTATTGGTCATAGAAAAAACCTTTATGGCAAATAAATTAGACGCAATGCGGCTTAAGTTTCCTGGTATAGGGAATATATTAACACATATCTATGCAATGTTCTTTGTGGTCATTAGCTGGGTTATATTCGCCATTGAAGATTTAAGTGTACTAAAGGTTTATTTAAAATGTTTGCTGGGAATAAACGAAGCAGGTTTTATAGACAATCAAGCAATTTATTTTATTAATAGCAACATAATTCTTCTTATTATCGGTATGGTTGGATGTACGCAAATTCCTGTAAAGGTATTTGGATATATTAAGCAAAAGTATAATTTAGGAAATAGTATACTAGGTATGGTAATAGCGAATATGTGGATGATTATTTTGTTTTTAGCTTGCTTTGCATACATTGTGGCATCAACATATAATCCGTTTCTATATTTTAGGTTCTAGAATTAATGAAGTATGAAGAAAGGTCAAGAATGTGCAACAATAAATATAAAATAAATAACGCTATAACAGGCATAGGTTTTGTAGTAGCTTTAGTTTGCCTTTTAACATTATGTATACTATTGCCGGACAATAAGATTTCTGAAAATGAAAATAGACCATTGGAATTAATGCCTAAAATTAAACTTGACACAATCATTTCAGGTGAGTTTATGAAAAGTTTTGAGAAGTATGCATCGGATCAGGTTGTTGCAAGGAATGGCTGGGCTACTATGAAAACCAAAATGGATGTTTTAGTGGGTAAGAAGGACAATGGAAGTGTGTTTTTTGGAAAGCAGGGATATTTATTTCCTATTGAAAGTTTAGATAAAGGGCAGTTTGAAAAAAACTTATTATATACCAAAACATTTATTGACAACCTTAATGAAGAGTTTGGTAATAATATAGATACTAAAGTTTTAATTGCATCGACATCTATAGAAGTATTAAATGATTTGCTACCTAAAAATGCACAGGTTGAAAGTCAAAAGGCATTATTGAGTAGGGCGGAAGAGACTTTTGGCCACAAGTTCATAAATGTGTATGATGGTTTGGAATCCCATAACAAAGAATATATATACTATAAGACAGACCACCATTGGACAACTTTAGGCTCGTATTATGCATATGCAATATGGGCAGAAAATAGTGGTGTTAAACCGATTGATAAAAGCGAACTTAAGAAGCAGACTGTCAGTGAGTCTTTTTATGGAACTAGTCAGTCTAAGGCTGTAGGATATAAGGTTGAACCGGACTATATTCAAAAATTTTCAAATGATAATATGGACAGCGCAGTTATGACAGTTAAAGATAGCTATAATAAAGATGAAACGAAAAATTTAAAAGATAGAGAAATGGATTTGTTTGACGAAACTTATTTGAAGGGCAAAGATAAATACTCATATTTTCTTAGCAGTAACAACCCAAGACTTGATATTAGTTCAAGCATTGATAATGGCAAAAAGATTTTAATTATAAAAGACTCATATGCCAATTGCTTTATCCCGTTTTTAACAAATCATTTCGATGAGCTTTATGTTGTAGACTTAAGGTACTATAAAGATAACCTTTTTGAATTAATAAAGGAAAAGAATATATCGGATGTACTATTTCTTTATAATGTTGTGAACTACTCCAATGACAGAAATTTGGTTTATCTAAGCAGTAATAGCTAAAATGCATATAAAAGATAGTATTGACTGGAAGAACAAGAAGAAATAAAAGATATAAATAAAGCTATTGACTGGAAGAACAACAAGGACTACAATGATAGGTAGAGATAATTAGAACTGCGAGTATTATACTCGCAGTTTTAAATTGAAGCCTTGCCCGTATATATAAAACGGTGCGCAAGTCTTATACAGAAATTCCCCGGCTTCAGCTGGTTAGGAATTTTTCAGTTAAAGAAGTAAGGTGAAAAGTATGGAATGTAAAGTAACCAGAAAGCAGAATAACAGCTCAAGATGTGTTGTTTGCGGAACAAATAATAAATTTAGCTTAAATACTAGATTTTATGAAGTAGAAAATGGCCAGTTGATTTGTACATTTAGATCTGAAGATTGGCATCAGAGCTATCCCGGAAGAATGCATGGTGGTATGTCTGCGGCAGTGTTAGACGAACTTATCGGCAGAGCAATATGTATTGATGAACCCGATTGCTGGGGTGTTACTGTAGAACTTAATATGAAATATAAGAAACCGGTACCAACAGAAGCGAATTTAAAGGGTGTAGCGCATATTACCAGAAATAGCAGAAAAATTTTTGAAGGTGTCGGACAAATCTTGCTTGAAGATGGAAGTGTTGCAGTGGAAGCCACTGGGAAATATATGAAAATGCCGGTTGAAAAACTGGCTGAGGGAAATTTTGTAGAATCTGAATGGTATTTGCTAGAAGGAGAGGAAGACCCTGATAGCATTGAACTTCCATAGTAAAATAATACTTGTATAAAATAAAATTATCTTGACATAGACAAGGTCGCATGGTATCCTTAATGAGCGACTTTATGAATATAAGGTTCTTTTGGTATGATATAATTATGTATATATTGTGGAAATATATGTGATTAGGTTATAAAATATGCGAAAAAT
This sequence comes from Aminipila sp., assembly GCA_047974845.1. Classification (GTDB taxonomy): domain Bacteria; phylum Bacillota; class Clostridia; order Peptostreptococcales; family Anaerovoracaceae; genus Aminipila. Next base: position 5,562 of record JBKECQ010000119.1, read on the forward strand.
ACGGAGCCTGAAAGAGTGCTCTGAATTTACATTGAGAGCAATGTGCAAGAATATAGGAGGTGGAGTCGATGGCAGCAGGAGCAAGAGTGAAAGTAACATTAGCATGTACAGAGTGCAAGCAGAGAAATTACAATACTATTAAAAATAAAAAGAACGATCCTGATCGTATTGAATTAGAAAAGTATTGCAAATTCTGCAAAAAGCACACTCTTCACAAGGAAACAAAATAAGGAGTGAGTAGTATGGAAAACGAAAAGGCGAAGAAAAAGCCTGTAGCAGCTCCTAAAAAGAAAAGAGCTGGTATTGGTGAGTATTTCAGAGGCATAAAAACTGAAATGAAAAAGGTTGTTTGGCCTACGAAGAAAGAGCTTGGTTCCTATACAGCAGTTGTATTATTTACTTGTGCTTTTTTTGCAATTGGATTGTGGTTGGTAGACCTTGGCGTGCTTTCAGCACTTAAGGCAATCTTGGGCATTTCTTTATAAGTAAGTAGAGGTATAAAATGTCAGATTTTGAAAACAACTTAGAACCGGAAAAGGATGAATTGGTAGAAGAGACTTCAGTTGAAGAAAATGAAGAAAATACTGAAGAACTAGTTAATGAGAATCAAAAAGCTTCTTCCGCTTCAGGTATTGCATATGATGAAAATCAGGGATATGTGAATAGTTCAGATAGTCCTGCTAAATGGTATGTGGTTCATACTTATTCTGGACATGAAAACAAAGTAAAAGTAAATATTGAAAAAATTGTCGAAAATCGAGGAATGCAAGACTTGGTTCTAGACATTGTAGTACCTACCGAGGATAGCGTTGAGGTAAAGAATGGGCAGAGAAAAGTAAAGACTAGAAAGATTTTCCCGGGCTATGTTTTGGTTAAAATGATTGTTACCAATGAATCTTGGTACCTTGTTAGAAATACTCAAGGTGTAACAGGATTTGTAGGACACGGAACAGAACCAATTCCTTTGACTAACGAAGAAGTTAGAAGAATGGGTATTGAAAAGGTTCATGTTGAAATCGATGTTGAAGTTGGTGACAATGTTAAAGTTATCAATGGTCCATTTGAAAGCTTTATGGGTGTAGTTGAAGAAGTGAACATAGAAAAAGAAACTTTAAAAGTTAAAATATCTATGTTTGGTAGAGACACACCGGTTGAACTAGAGTTTGGACAAGTAGATAAAATTTAAAATCTATTAGAAAGGAGAAATTAAAATGGCAAAGAAAGTTGAAGGTTTAATTAAACTTCAAATTCCAGCTGGTAATGCTACTCCGGCACCTCCTGTTGGTCCTGCACTTGGTCAAAAAGGTGTAAATATTATGGACTTCTGTAAGCAGTTTAATGCTAGAACTCAGGATCAGCCAGGAATGATTATTCCAGTTGTAATTACTGTTTATTCAGACAGATCATTTACATTTGTTACAAAGACTCCACCTGCAGCAGTACTTCTAAAGAAAGCAGCAAACCTAAAGGCAGCATCAGGCGAACCAAACAAGAAAAAGGTTGCTACTTTAACAGAAGAACAGGTTAGAGAAATTGCAAAGATTAAGATGCCTGACTTAAATGCAGCAGATCTTGATGCAGCAGCATCAATGGTAAAAGGTACTGCTAGAAGCATGGGTATCGTAGTAGAAGGTTAATTTAAAATGGGAGGTCAAGGCTGACGTAAATTCTTCAAGTTAGTCAAGCGAATATATCGCAGGCCGCTAATACCATAAGGAGGTAAGTAGAATGCCAAAGAGAGGCAAAAATTATAAGGAATCTGCTAAATTAGTAGATAAAGTAGCTTTATATGAAGCAAGTGAAGCTATGGATTTAGTAACAAAGACAGCTAAGGCTAAATTCGACGAAACAGTTGAAATACACATTAAACTTGGTGTAGACGGAAGACACGCTGACCAGCAGGTTAGAGGTGCTATAGTTCTTCCACACGGAACTGGTAAAACTAAGAAAGTATTAGTATTTGCTAAGGGTCCAAAGGCTCAGGAAGCTGAAGCAGCAGGAGCTGATTACGTTGGAGCTGAAGAATTAGCTCAGAAGATTCAAACTGAAAACTGGTTTGACTTTGACGTAGTAGTAGCAACTCCTGATATGATGGGTGTTGTTGGTAGACTTGGTAAGGTTCTAGGTCCTAAGGGATTAATGCCAAACCCTAAGTCAGGAACAGTAACTATGGATATTACAAAAGCGTTAGAAGAAATCAAGGCTGGTAAAGTTGAATACCGTCTAGACAAGACTAACATTATCCATACACCAATCGGAAAAGTTTCATTTGGTGCAGAAAAACTAGAAGAAAACTTCAAGGCTTTAATGGAAGCTGTAGTTAAGGCTAAGCCGGCAGCTGCAAAGGGTCAGTACCTAAGAAGCGTTACAATTGCTTCTACTATGGGTCCTGGAATCAAACTTAACCCTATGAAGCTTTCAAACTAATTGAAACAAATAAAATAGAATTATCACCGTAGACAGCGGGTGCAGAAGCTTAATTTCCCGCCGAGGTACAATATAAATATATTGTCCTTGTCGGTCTATGATTGGCAAGGATTTTTTTATGGAGTACCCCATTAATTAAAATTTTGCTTGGTATGTCTAAATGTTATTTTGCTAATGAGAGCGACGTAGTAATTGTTTCAAAATATATTAAGGGTACGTAACATTTTGCCACTAATGCAAAATGCAAGCAAAGAAAGGAGAATCAGAAATATGTCAGTAGAAGCACAAGCACAAAAACAATTAATAATTGACGAGATAAAAGGAAAGCTAGAAAAGGCACAGTCAGCAGTAGTTATCGATTATATCGGTACAACTGTAGCAGAGGCTGATCTAATGAGAAAGAAGCTTCGTGAAGCTAACGTTGATTACACTGTTTACAAGAATACTCTTGTAAAGAGAGCTATCGAAGGCACTAAGTACGAAGGTCTTGCTGAAGTATTGGAGGGTCCAAGTGCTGTAGCAATCAGTTATGAGGATGCAGTAGCTCCAGCAAGAGTAATAAATGGTATCATCAAGGAATACAAGAAGATGTCATTTAAGGCTGGTGTTGTTGAAGGAACTTTCTTTGATGCAAAAGGTATTGAATCAATCGCAACACTTCCTTCAAGAGAAGAACTTATTGCTAAGTTTATGGGTAGCATTCAGTCACCTGTATCTAAGGCAGTTAGAACATTCCAGGCTATTGCTGATGCTAAGGCAGAAGCTGAAGCGTAAATTTAAAGCTATTTCGGTTTAATACCGTTAGAGTTTAGAAATACTTTTATTTAGAAGTATTAAAACTATGCCCTAATACGAGGGTAGATGGAAGAATGAGATACTTGTTTAAAAAATAGTGAATGAGTAAATATAATAATAAAGGAGAATTAAAATGAATAAAGAACAAATTATCGAAGCTATAAAAGCGATGACAGTTTTAGAATTAAATGAATTAGTTAAAGCATGTGAAGAAGAATTCGGAGTATCAGCAGCAGCTCCAGTAGCTGTAGTAGGTGCAGCTGGTGCAGCTGAAGCAGCTGAAGAACAGACTGAATTCACAGTAGTACTTACAAGTGCTGGTGCTGAAAAGATTAAGGTTATCAAGGTAGTAAGAGAACTTACTGGTCTTGGTCTAAAGGAAGCTAAGGAATTAGTAGACGGAGCTCCTTCAAACCTTAAGGAAGGTATTGAAAAGGCAGAAGCTGAAGCTATTAAGAAGCAGTTAGAAGAAGTTGGAGCTGCTGTAGAATTTAAATAAGATCAACTTACTAAGGATAAAGACGGCGAGACTTCGCCGTCTTTTGATTAAAGCCTTGCCCGTATCTCTGATATGGCGCGCAAGCCTTATACAGAAATCCCCCGGCTTTAGCCGGAGCAGGATTTTTCAGTTAAAGCCTTGCTTGAATCTATAAGAGGTTGTGCAAGTCTTATATAAAAATTCCCCAATTTAAGTGATGGGGATTTTTCAATTACATAGCAAATAACGTAACATAGCATTTTATAAACAGTTTAGATTATATAGTTAATGTTGAGGGGCTCAATATAAATGAGGTACTATAAAAGATTACTGGGGAATGCAAGACATCTTGAACAAATTGCATCGTAGATGCTTTTTTTAATATATGGGGAATGTTAAATAGTACTTTTTTTGGCACTTTTGATTACATAAACCTCAATATAATAAAGTTTTTAATAATTTGTGCCCAAATATGTATTAAATATTCCTGGAAGGTTAATAATTATTATGAAAATAATAGTAAATATAGCTTGACTGTGTAGAAAAATTGTGATATCATAATAGACTGCCATACAATGTTATTTGTGAATGATATAATGGATGCCTTATTGACTATGGCTGTGAAATTTGATGCGTCCATTGGATCGAAGAATCTGAGTTTGAGTGGATTCTTTTTTATAAAGAGGATTCATGATATAAGGAGTGATGAATATGCCAACACCCGTTACAGTAGGTAGAAAAACGCGCATGAGCTTTTCGAAGATCAAAGAAGTAGCTGAAATGCCTAATCTTATCGAAATTCAGACCGAGTCTTACGATTGGTTCGTGAGGGAAGGTTTATATGAAGTTTTTGAAGACATCTCACCAATTAAGGATTATGCAGGAAACTTAGTATTGGAATTTATCGATTATTCGCTAAGTGATCCTCCAAAGTACGGACAGGAGGAATGTAAGGAACGAGATGTAACATATGCAGCTCCTCTAAAAGTTAAAGTTAGATTAGTTAATAAAGAAACCGGAGAAGTTAAAGAGCAAGAAGTATTCATGGGAGACTTCCCTCTGATGACTGAAAAAGGTACATTTATATACAATGGTGCTGAGAGAGTAGTGGTAACACAATTAGTACGTTCTCCAGGGCCTTATTATGATGTAACTGTAGACAAGTCAAACAATAAGCTATTCTCTACTACTATTATACCTAACAGAGGGGCATGGCTTGAATATGAAACAGACTCAAATGAAATTATTTCAGTTAGAGTTGACAGAACTAGAAAACAACCTGTTACAACTTTACTAAGAGCATTAGGTTTTGGTACTGACCAGGAAATTATTGATATTTTTGGTGAGGATCCGAGACTAAGAAAATCTTTGGACAAAGACCCTACTGACAATTATGAGGATGGACTTAAAGAAATCTATAAGAAATTAAGACCAGGTGAACCTCCTACAGTAGACAGTGCTAAATCTTTCTTAGATGCATTGTTCTTTGACCCTAAGAGATATGATCTTGCGAAAGTTGGCAGATATAAATATAATAAGAAGCTTGGATTATCAAATAGAATTATCGGTGTAGTGGCAGCCGAAGATATATTTGACCCTAATACCGGTGAAATTTTAGCAGAACAAGGGCAAAAAATTTCTAGAGAGTTAGGCTTCCAAATTGAAAATGCTGGTGTTAAGGAAGTTTTTGCATACGGCAAAATTGATGAAGACCATGTTACAAAGATTATTGGTAACAGATTCGTTGAACTTAAACAGTATGTAGAATTTGATATTACAGGATTAAAGGTAGAAGAAAAGGTTTATTACCCAGTTCTAATGGAAATCCTTGAAGAGTGTTCTACTGAAGATGAAATTAAAGAAGCTTTAGTGATGAGAAAGAATGATTTATCACCTAAGCACATTATTATAGATGATATTATTGCATCCGTAAGCTATATTTTAAACTTGAATTATGGCGTTGGAACTGTAGATGATATTGACCACTTAGGAAATAGAAGACTTAGAACTGTAGGAGAACTTTTACAGAACCAGTTTAGAATTGGTTTAGCTCGTATGGAAAGAGTAGTTAAGGAAAGAATGACTATTCAGGACATCGAAGTTACTACACCTCAGGCTCTTATGAACATTAGACCTGTAACCGCAGCAATTAAAGAGTTTTTCGGAAGTTCACAGTTATCACAATTTATGGACCAAACAAATCCATTGGCAGAACTTACTCATAAGAGAAGACTTTCTGCATTGGGACCTGGAGGTCTATCAAGAGAAAGAGCCGGATTCGAAGTTAGAGACGTACACCATTCACATTATGGAAGAATGTGTCCTATCGAGACTCCAGAAGGTCCGAATATCGGTCTTATCGGCTCACTTACAACTTACGGTAAAATTAATGAATATGGATTTATTGAAGCTCCATACAGACCTGTAGATAAAGAAACCGGTATCGTAAAAGAATATATCGAATACGTAACGGCGGATGAAGAAGAAATGCTTATCATTGCTCAGGCAAATGAACCTCTTGATTCTGAAAACAGATTTGTAAATCAAAAGGTTGCATCCAGAGGGGTAGGAGGAGAAATCGACCTTGTACCTAGAGAAATGATTGACTACATGGACGTATCACCTAAGCAGGTAGTATCAGTTGCTACTGCAATGATTCCGTTCCTTGAAAACGACGATGCTAACAGAGCCTTGATGGGATCCAACATGCAACGTCAGGCAGTGCCTCTTCTTGTACCGGACGCACCGTATGTAGGTACAGGTATGGAATATAAGGCAGCAAAAGACTCAGGAGTTGTTATCTTAGCTAAAAAGGCTGGTACTGTTGAGTTTGTTGATGCTACTAAAATAAGAATTAAGAGAGACGATGGTACAGGTACAGACGAGTATCCATTACTTAAGTTTAAGCGTGCCAACCAGAGTACTTGTATAAATCAAAGACCTATTGTAAATCACGGAGAACACATTGAAGCTGGAGAAGTCATTGCAGATGGTCCTTCAACAGATAAAGGTGAAATTGCACTGGGCAGAAATCTTCTTATTGGATTCATGACATGGGAAGGTTACAACTACGAGGATGCTATTATACTAAATGAGCGCCTTGTTATGGAAGATAAGCTTACTACTCTTCATATTGAAGAATATGAAGCAGAAGCAAGAGATACAAAGCTAGGACCTGAAGAAATTACAAGAGATATTCCTAATGTAAGTGAAGAAGCCCTAAGAGATCTTGATGAAGAAGGTATAATCAGAATCGGTGCTGAAGTTCACCCTGGTGATATCCTAGTAGGAAAGGTAACTCCAAAGGGAGAAACTGAACTTACTGCTGAGGAAAGATTACTTCGTGCAATTTTCGGTGAAAAGGCAAGAGAAGTAAGAGACACTTCACTTAAGGTTCCTCATGGCGAAACAGGTATCGTTGTAGATGTTAAGATTTTCTCAAGAGAAAATGGTGATGAGCTTCCACCGGGAGTAAATAAACTGGTAAGATGCTACATCATTACAAAGAGAAAAATTAGCGTTGGTGACAAGATGGCCGGACGTCATGGTAACAAGGGTGTAATCTCAAGAATTCTTCCTGAAGAAGATATGCCATTCATGTTAGATGGTACTCCACTTCAAGTAATGCTTAACCCTCTGGGCGTACCTTCTCGTATGAACGTAGGGCAGGTATTGGAAGTACATCTTGGTCTAGCAGCTAAGTTTAAAGATTGGTATATTGCAACTCCGGTATTTGACGGAGCTAATGAAAAAGATATTATAAAGCTTCTTGGAGAATGTGGATATCCTGAAACAGGTAAACTGGTACTTCGTGATGGAAGAACCGGTATGCCGTTTGATAACCCGGTTACAGTTGGTTATATGTATATGTTGAAACTCCACCATTTGGTTGATGATAAGATTCACGCAAGAAGTACAGGTCCTTACTCACTAGTAACTCAGCAGCCTCTTGGAGGTAAGGCTCAGTTCGGCGGACAGCGTTTCGGAGAAATGGAAGTTTGGGCTCTTGAAGCCTATGGAGCAGCTCACGTACTGCAAGAAATTCTTACTGTAAAATCCGATGACGTTGTAGGTCGTGTAAAGACTTATGAGGCTATTGTTAAGGGTGAAAATATCCCTGAACCAGGTATTCCTGAATCGTTTAAAGTTCTTATCAAGGAAATGCAGAGTTTAGGTCTTGATGTGAAAGTTCTTACAGAAGATGATCAGGAAATTGAAATAAAGGAATCAACTGAATTTGAGGGCATTTCAAGCCTTGAAAATATTATAGATTTAGATGGAGAAGAAGAAAAAGAAGCTCCATTTGAAGAAGGATTTTTAGAGGATGATTTAGAAGAATCAGAGGATGAAGAAGACGATGATTTTGAAATGGATCTTAAAATAAGTGATGATTTTGATGATGAGTTATAGAAAGGGGGAGGGACTCCTTGAGCGATAATAATAACTATGAGTTAAATAATTTTGAAGCTTTACAAATTAATTTAGCTTCTACTGAAAAAATTCTTAGCTGGTCACACGGTGAGGTTAAGAAGCCTGAAACAATAAATTACAGAACCTTAAAACCTGAAAAAGATGGTTTATTTTGTGAAAAGATTTTTGGTCCAACTAAGGACTGGGAATGCCATTGCGGAAAGTACAAAAGAATTAGATACAAAGGTATCGTATGTGACCGTTGTGGTGTTGAAGTAACAAAAGCAAAAGTAAGAAGAGAAAGAATGGGACACATTGAGCTAGCAGCTCCTGTGTCACATATCTGGTACTTTAAGGGTATACCTAGTAGAATTGGTCTTGTTTTAGACATTTCTCCTAGAAACCTTGAAAAAGTTCTTTATTTTGCAGCGTATATCGTTACAAATCCGGGAACTACAAGTTTTGGATATAAAGAAATTCTTACTGAACAGCAATTTAGAGAAGCAAGAGAAAAATTTGGAAATGAATTCAGTGCAGGTATGGGAGCAGAAGCTATTAGAGAGCTTTTATCACATATTAACTTACCTGAACTTGCAGATGACTTAAGAAGAAAGCTTAAAGATGCATCCGGTCAGAAGAAGATTAGAATAGTTAGAAGACTGGAAGTAATTGAAGCATTAAGATTGTCAAGCAATAAGCCTGAATGGATGATACTTGAAGTTATTCCTGTAATTCCACCGGACTTACGACCTATGGTACAGCTTGATGGAGGTAGATTTGCTACTTCTGACTTAAATGACTTATATAGAAGAGTTATTAACAGAAATAACAGACTTAAGAGACTACTTGAACTTGGTGCTCCGGACATTATCGTAAGAAATGAAAAGAGAATGCTTCAGGAAGCCGTTGATGCCCTTATTGATAATGGTAGAAGAGGTAGACCTGTTACAGGACCGGGATCAAGACCATTAAAATCCCTTTCAGATATGCTTAAGGGAAAACAGGGTAGATTTAGACAGAACCTTCTTGGAAAGCGTGTAGACTACTCCGGACGTTCGGTAATTGTAGTAGGACCTGAATTAAGATTCTATCAATGCGGACTTCCTAAGAAAATGGCTCTTGAACTGTTTAAACCTTTTATAATGAAGAAGCTTGTTCAAAATGGGCATGCTCACAACATAAAGAGTGCTAAGAGAATGGTAGAAAAAATCAAACCTGAGGTTTGGGACGTTCTAGAAAGCGTTATTAAGGAGCATCCTGTAATGCTTAACCGTGCTCCTACTCTTCATAGACTTGGTATTCAAGCATTTGAGCCGGTTCTTGTAGAAGGTAAGGCTATTAAGCTTCATCCATTAGTTTGTACAGCATTTAATGCCGACTTTGATGGAGACCAGATGGCGGTACACGTTCCACTTTCTGTTGAAGCACAAGCTGAAGCAAGATTTTTAATGCTTTCAGTAAATAACATTCTTGCACCAAAGGACGGTTCTCCTATTACCACTCCTACACAGGATATGATTCTAGGAAGCTATTACCTTACTCACCCCGGCGTAGATGAAAGAAACACAGCTGCGGAAAAGGGCGATGGAAAAGTATTTACTAACTTTGATGAAATGATGATGGCATATCAAAATGGTATTGTCGGTCTTCATGCCAGGGCTAAGGTAAGAATGTTCTTAAATGAAGAAGATAAGAGAGGAAAACTTGTTGAATCTACAGTTGGAAGATTTATCTTTAACTCACAGATTCCTCAGGATTTAGGATTTGTAGACAGAAAGTTAGACAAATATGCTCTTGAAATCGACTTCCTATGCGATAAGAAAAAATTAGGTCTTATTATTGATAAATGTTACAGAGTTCATGGAAATACCGGAACAGCTATTATGCTTGATGCCATTAAAGACATGGGCTTCCACTATTCAACTATCGGAGCTGTAACAATCAGTATTTCAGACATGGAAATACCGGAACAGAAGCCTGCAATTCTTGCAAAAGCGGAAGAACAGGTAGAAAAATATGAAAAGGCTTATAGAGCTGGTCTTGTATCAAATCAGGAAAGATATGAAAAAGTTATTAGTATTTGGAATAAGACTACAGATGATATTGCCGATGCACTTATGAATTCACTTGGAACGTTAAACAATCTGTTTATCATGGCACATTCGGGAGCCAGAGGTAGTAAAAACCAGATTAAGCAGGTAGGTGGTATGCGTGGTCTGATGGCTAATGCGTCAGGTAAGACTATTGAAATTCCTATCAAGGCTAACTTCCGTGAAGGTCTATCTGTATTGGAATACTTTATCTCAACAAACGGTGCAAGAAAAGGTCTAGCCGATACTGCACTTAGAACAGCCGATTCAGGATATCTTACAAGAAGACTTGTTGACGTATCACATAATGTTATCGTAAGAGAAATAGATTGTGGTACAGATGAAGGTATTGAAGTAAGAGCCTTTACTGATGGTAAAGAAGTAATAGAAGCTCTAAAACTACGTATTGTAGGTAGAACTTCACTTACAGATATATATGACCCTAATACCGGGGAACTAATTGTTGAACAAAATGAGGAAATCTCAGAAGATGCAGCAGAACATATTGAAAATTGTGGTATTGAAGCAGTAGCAATCAGATCTGTTATGACTTGTCATAGCGGTTCAGGAATTTGTGCAAAGTGCTATGGTAGAAACCTTGCTACAGGAGAACCTGTAAATATTGGGGAAGCTGTTGGTATTACAGCGGCTCAATCAATCGGTGAACCGGGTACACAGCTTACAATGAGAACCTTCCATACAGGTGGTGTAGCGGGTAGCGATATCACTCAGGGTCTTCCGAGAGTTGAAGAACTTTTCGAAGCAAGAAAGCCTAAGGGTCTTGCTGAGATTTGTGAAGCGGATGGTACTGTTGTTTCAATCGAAACAAGAAAAGACAATAAAACAGAGGTTAAGGTAAGAGGTGACGAGGAAAGAGTTTATGTTATTCCTTATGGCGCAAGACTAAATGTTAGAGAAGGCGACTACATCCTTGCCGGTGGATCTATTACTAAGGGTCCTTTAAATCCTCATGATATTTTAAGATTAAATGGCGTTGAAGGCGTATATCAGTATCTTCTAAAGGAAGTACAAAGAGTATATAAGCAACAGGGTGTAGACATCAATGATAAGCACGTTGAAGTTATTGTAAGTCAGATGCTTTCCAAGTGTAAAATTGAGGAAGCGGGAGATACAACACTTCTTCCAGGCGGGCTTTACAGCTTATTTGAAATTGATGAAGCCAACAAAATTGCCATTGAAAATGGCGGTGAGCCGGCATATGGCAAGAGAGTACTTCTTGGTATTACAAAGGCATCTCTTGCAACAAATTCATTCCTTTCAGCGGCTTCCTTCCAGGAAACAACCAGAGTTCTTACTGATGCAGCTATCAAGGGTAAGAACGACAGACTTCTTGGACTTAAGGAAAACGTTATTATCGGTAAGCTAATACCTGCCGGTACAGGAATGAAGAGATATAAAGGCATTGATTTAGACTACGGTGTAAATACTGAACTTATGGAATCTTTCTCTATCAATAACGATGAAGATGAAGATGAAGATTTTGAAGACCTAGCAGATATGGAAAGCGTAGTTGATACAGACTTCACAGGAGCAGACATTGTTGAGCTTGAAGATTTACAATAATATCTTGACATTAAATCTGTAAATGTGATAGAATATTTATCGATTCTGAGCCTGTTTTTATAAGAAATTTGTAAAAACTTGGCATATGAATATATTTTGTAATAAACTTGTGCATTTGGGAAAGACTACCTAGGTGCACAAGTTTAAAGTGTTTAAAGAAAGGAGAAAATAATGCCTACTATTAACCAATTAGTACGTGAAGGCAGAAAGTCTGCAGTTAAGAAGTCAACAGCACCAGCGTTGTTAAAGGGATTAAACTCAATTAAGAGAGTTCCTACAGATGTTGCTGCTCCTCAGAAGAGAGGCGTTTGTACTTCAGTTAAGACAGTAACACCTAAGAAGCCTAACTCAGCTCTTAGAAAGGTTGCTAGAGTACGTCTTACAAACGGTATCGAAGTAACAGCTTACATTCCTGGTATTGGACATAACCTACAGGAACATAGTGTTGTACTTATCAGAGGCGGAAGAGTAAAAGACCTTCCAGGTGTAAGATACCACATTGTTAGAGGAACTCTAGATACTGCCGGTGTGAATAACAGAGCGCAGGCTCGTTCAAAGTACGGTGCAAAGAGACCAAAAGCAAAGAAATAGTAATAATCGGATTTACAAAGGCCATGATATAGATGTTAATAGTATGTAATTATTTTTAAACATATATAAAGTGCGCCACGGCATTCTGTGTAATGTCGAGTACCGAAAATGCAAACTGTCCTGTCTTTATATTGGGCAGTGACAGAGTAACTTTTTGCAATAAAGAAGTTGCGAATAAGCGAAGTTTTAGTTAGCGTTGGATGAAACATTGTTATTTTGTTAATAATCTAAACGCAGAGAATTTTGTATAGAAAATAAGTCTATTACAAAATTATCAAGCAAGGAGGGAAGAGAAGTGCCAAGAAAAGGTAATACGCCAAAAAGAGAAGTACTTCCAGATCCGGTTTATGGAAACGTAGTTGTTGCGAAGCTTATCAACAGCATTATGCTTGATGGTAAGAAGGGCGTAGCTCAATCAATCGTTTACAATGCATTTGATATGATTCAGAAGCAGACAGGTGAAGAACCGATCGAAGTATTTGAAAAGGCTATGAATAACATTATGCCGGTTGTAGAAGTTAAGGCAAGAAGAGTTGGTGGTGCAAACTACCAGGTTCCAGTTGAAGTAAGACCTGAAAGACGTCAGACTCTTGGATTAAGATGGCTTACAAAGTACACTAGAGCAAGAGGCGAAAAGACAATGTATGAAAGACTTGCAAAGGAACTTATGGATGCTGCTAACGGTGCAGGCGGATCAGTGAAGAAGAAGGAAGATACTCATAAGATGGCAGAAGCTAACAGAGCTTTCGCACATTACAGATGGTAATTCCAAAAAATATAATTAGAATAGTAGGAAGGGAGGGTTATTATGCCTAGAGCTTTTTCGTTAGAAAAAACAAGAAATATTGGTATTATGGCGCATATCGATGCCGGTAAGACCACTACAACAGAAAGAATATTGTTCTACACAGGAAGAACTCACAAGATTGGGGAAACTCATGAAGGTGGAGCTACAATGGACTGGATGGAACAGGAACAAGAACGTGGTATCACAATAACCTCTGCTGCTACTACAGCACAATGGAAGAATCACAGAATTAACATAATCGACACACCGGGACACGTTGACTTTACAGTTGAAGTAGAAAGATCTCTAAGAGTTCTTGACGGAGCTGTAACAGTTCTTTGTGCTAAGGGTGGGGTAGAACCTCAGTCTGAAACGGTTTGGAGACAGGCTGACAAATATGAGGTTCCTAGAATGATTTTCGTTAATAAGATGGACATTTTAGGTGCTAACTTCTATAGAGTTGTTGGCATGGTTAAAGATAGACTGAAGGCTAATGCAGTGCCTATTCAGTTACCAATTGGGCTTGAAGATAGTTTCGTAGGAATTATCGACTTAGTAGAAATGAAAGCAGAGATATACAAGGATGATTTAGGTAAGGAATACGAAGAGGCTGAAATTCCTGCAGATATGGCTGACTTAGCTGCTGAATGGAGAGAAAAGTTAGTTGAAGCTGTGGCTGAAACAGATGAAGAACTTACTATGAAATTCCTAGAAGGTGAAGAAATAACTACTGCAGAAATTAAAGCAGCAATTAGAAGAGCTACTATTTCAGGTGAAATGATTCCTGTAACTTGTGGTTCAGCATATAGAAACAAGGGTGTTCAGCTAATGCTTGATGCTGTTGTTGATTATATGCCATCACCTATTGATATTCCACCAATTAAGGGTATTATACCTGGAACAGACGAAGAAGATGAAAGACCTTCAGATGATAATGCTCCATTTGCAGCATTAGCATTTAAGATTATGGCTGACCCATTCGTAGGTAAGCTAGCATTCTTTAGAGTTTACTCAGGTACTATCACATCAGGATCACACGTATACAATTCAACTAAAGGCAAGAAGGAAAGAATCGGAAGAATCCTTCAGATGCACGCGAATAAGAGAGAAGAAATCACTGAGGTTTATTCTGGAGATATCGCAGCTGCTGTAGGTTTCAAAGATACTACTACTGGTGATACAATTTGTGATGAAAAGCACGAAATCATCTTAGAATCAATGGAATTCCCAGATCCAGTTATTGAGATTGCTATTGAACCTAAGACTAAGGCTGGTCAAGAAAAGATGGGTATTGCGTTAGCAAAGCTTGCTGAAGAAGATCCAACTTTCAAGACTTATACAAACACTGAAACTGGTCAGACAATTATTGCTGGTATGGGTGAACTTCACCTTGAAATTATCGTAGATAGACTTCTAAGAGAATTTAAGGTTGAAGCTAACGTAGGTAAGCCTCAGGTATCTTACAAAGAAACTATTACAGAGCTTGCTGATGTTGACCATAAGTATGCTAAGCAGTCCGGTGGACGTGGTCAGTACGGTCACGTTAAGATTAGGGTTTACCCTAGAGAAGCTGGAGAAGGCTTTGAATTTAAGAATGCAATCGTTGGTGGTGCTATTCCTAAGGAATACATCGGCAAGATTGAAGAAGGTGTTAAAGAAGCTATGCAGGCTGGTCCTCTTGCAGGATACAACGTTGTTGACGTTGGTGTTGAACTTTATGATGGTTCATATCATGAAGTTGACTCATCTGAAATGGCGTTTAAGATTGCAGCTTCTATGGCATTCAGAGAAGCTTGCAGAAAAGCTAAACCAGTTCTTCTTGAACCAATATTCAAGGTTGAAGTTACTGTTCCTGAAGATTACATGGGAGATGTAATTGGAGACATCAGTTCAAGAAGAGGTAGAATCGAAGGCTCTGACATGAATGCAGGTGCTGTTGCTGTAAGAGGTATGGTTCCTCTATCAGAAATGTTTGGTTATGCAACAGACTTACGTTCAAAAACACAGGGTCGTGGTGTATATGTAATGCAGATGGATCACTTCGAAAAGCTACCTGAAAGTTTAATAGAAAAGATTAACAAATAAGTATGAATTACTGCGCTACTGCAGGTAGCGCAGCGTATTTTTAAAGACTTGCAAGTATTTATAATACGGTGCATAGGTCTTATACAGACTTTTCATCGGCAAAGGCTGATAGAAAGTTTTTAGTTAAGGAGGATTTTAGAATGGCAAAGCAAAAGTTTGAAAGAAATAAGCCACACGTAAATATCGGAACAATTGGTCACGTAGACCACGGTAAGACAACATTAACAGCAGCAATTACAAAGACTCTTCACCAGAGATATGGACTTGGAGAAAAAGTAGATTTCGACATGATCGATAAGGCTCCAGAAGAAAGAGAAAGAGGAATCACAA
>JBKECQ010000002.1:0-2462 GCA_047974845.1 Aminipila sp.
AATGTTCTTCTGCAACACGAACCATGTTACGTAAAATTTTGTCTACCTGCTCTTCTGTATATGTTGCAAACTTTTCAGTTGCAATCTTTCCAAGACGAGCTAGGTTTCTTACTTCTTGAACTGAACGTAAATCATAATCAAAATTTTCCATTTCGTGATTCCTCCTTTCTTTTCTTCTCAAGTATATATTTTTTGTCATCAGTCAAAATGATTATTTGTTATAGTATTTTTTAAATTCTTCAGTTAATAAATTCTTATCAGCTTTTGAAATTTCTCTACCGGCAATTCCAAAATCTTTATATTCACGAGCTAGGTTTCTTAGTTTAGTTACTTTTAGTCCTTCAAGTACTTCCAATAATCTTTCAATACCTTTTCCTTCAAAGATTTTGTTCAAATCTTCTTTATGAAGTCCATCTAAGTCTACTATTTCATCTAACTCTTCTAAAGCTTCTGTTTCTGCTTTTACAGGAGGTTCTTCCTTATTTTCAATAATTTTTTCAACCTTTTCCTGTATACCAGTATCTTCAGAGTCTGTATCAAATTCATCAATCTTTCTTTTTGAAGTAGGATATAACATGATAGAACCTACTTCTTCGTGTGGTCTTGGAATTACGTGTACTGATATTAGTTCACCAATTCTTTGAGCTGCTGCTGCACCGGCATCCGTAGCTGCCTTAACTGCACCAACATCTCCCTCAATAATAATTGATACTAAACCACCCTTTACAAAAACTCTATCTATTAAAGTAACATTTGCTGCCTTTAACATAGCATCTGCACTTTCAATAGCTGCAACTAGTCCTTTTGTTTCTACGAAACCAAGTGCTTGTATCTGCATTTACATACCTCCTGAACTTTGTTTCAGCCTATTAGTATGTAGCATAAAATGCTTTCATCTTATTAGGCGAACCGAAGGCTACTTTTGCACCATTAGGGAAGAAAACTGAATCTCCCGGTTGTGCAGTGTATACCTTACCGTCTACTGTTACAGTTAAAGTACCTTCTACAATGTGATAAAGTTCTTCGCATACACATTCCCAATCAAATTGACAATTCTCAATAGTGATAAAACCTGCATTCATTGAGCAGCCATCATCTTTATTGATAATTTCTTGATAGAAAACTTTATCTGAAGGATTTCCTGTGTCAAGAGCCTCATACTGTACAGAACTTCCACGAACAATCTTTAATCCGCAAGCATCTTTTTCAGCAAGATAAGGTTTCTTTTCTGCTGCACAGTCAAGTACTCCCTGTAATAATCCTTTATCTGCTAAAGTCTTTAATACTGTATAAATCATGTTAGCATCAATTTCTCCATTGCAAGAAACAGCTTCAGCTACAGCTGGTGCTGCTGCTTCACATGGAGTTTGTGCTACACATACAGGTGCTGGCGCATCTGTAGAAAATGTAATTCCACAAGATTTTGCAGCATCTTTTGCTGATGGAGTGATAAGTGTATCTTCATCGATATAAAACACTTTTTGTCCCTGTTTTTGTAGGGTCTCCACATCTTTTGCACAAATTAATTTTTTCATTTGGCTTCACACCCTTTCATATTTAAAAGTTCTTCACTTTTTATAACAAAGATGGTATTAGTCTGTCAGATGGTGAAGGTATAACTTCAGCATTTACTAACAAACCTTTTTTCTCTGCAATATTTACACCAGCTTCAACTCCTGTCTGAACAGCAGCTACGTCACCTGTAAATGTAAAGAAGGCTTTTCCCCCTAAACCAGTGCCTAATCTAAGTTCAAGTGGTTCTAAATCTGCAGACTTTAATATTGCATCTGCCGCAATTACCATTGTTGATAGTGAAAAGGATTCCATAATGCCAAGAGCTTGAATTCTCTCTGGCATTGTTGCTCCAGTAATAGCCGGGAAAACTTGAGGGTTAACATTTGGAATAATAATAGAATCAATCCAATATTCCCCCGCCACTCTTTCACCTGCACTTACTGAGGTTTCAACAGCTGCTACGTCTCCATGAACAATAGCGATATATTTTCCAGGACAAGTAGTACCTGCTGTAACAATTTCAACATCAGAAACCTTCACCATCTGGTCTGCGGCATAAATACCACGTGCAATACTTGTAAATTCAACCATACCTATTGCATTCGCCATATTAATCCCTCCTTATTGCAACAAAGTCATTTCCGCATTCTATTACTGTTCCGGAAACGCTTGCATGAATGGCAGCTCCTAAACTATTTTCCGGAATCTTGCCTATCATTTGACCTTCCTGAACACGTGCTCCAACTTGTACAACCGGAACCGCAGGTGCTCCTACGTGTTGTCTTGTTGCTATTTTCACTACTTCAGGTTTTAAAGAAGTTTCTGTCATAGGTGCTGGTTTATCAAAGTCGTGTAGGCCAATTCTAGCAATTAATCTCTTACTTGGTACTAAACGATGTCCTCTCGCACTACGCGCTTCAAATACTTCTTGTGTCGGTTTATAACGT
>JBKECQ010000003.1:0-2631 GCA_047974845.1 Aminipila sp.
AATGTTCTTCTGCAACACGAACCATGTTACGTAAAATTTTGTCTACCTGCTCTTCTGTATATGTTGCAAACTTTTCAGTTGCAATCTTTCCAAGACGAGCTAGGTTTCTTACTTCTTGAACCGAACGTAAATCATAATCAAAATTTTCCATTTCGTGATTCCTCCTTTCTCTTCTTCTCAAGTATATATTTTGTAGTCATTTTGCATAATTAGTGCACTTGGTAATACTTCATGAATTCTTCTACAAGTAAATTCTTATCAGCCTTTGAAATTTCTCTGCCGGCAATTCCAAAATCTTTATATTCACGAGCCAGCGTTCTCAGTTTAGTTACTTTTATTTTTTGTAAAATAGCAAGCATTTTGTCCGCTTCCGCGTTATTCTCTATTGCTAATTTATCTAAATCCTCTTTGTGTAACACATCTGAATCAATATTCCAACTCATCTCCTCTAATTTGAGAATTTCAACCTTTTCAAGGTTTTCTGAAACCTGTTTATTCTCTAAATCAGGAATTATTTTCTTTTCAGTACCTTCTAAAATATCTTTATTCTCTAAATTGTTTTCCGAACTCTCCACGCCATCATCTTGTTTAGAATTTTTCTTAGGAGCTGAATATAAAATTGTTTTTCCAACTTCTTCATGTGGTCTTGGTATTACGTGTACTGAAATCAACTGTCCAACTCTCATGGCTGCTGCCGCACCTGCATCCGTAGCTGCCTTAACTGCACCAACATCTCCCTCAATAATAATTGTAACCAGACCACCTTTTACAAAGACTCTATCCACTAATTGTACATTTGCTGACTTTAACATAGCATCTGCACTTTCAATGGCAGCAATAAGACCTTTTGTCTCAATTAAACCAATTGCCTGCATTTCCATTTATATACCTCCTAAAACTTAGTGCTACCTTCTAATATGTAGCATAAAAGGCTTTCATCTTATTAGGCGAACCGAAGGCTACTTTTGCACCATTAGGGAAGAAAACTGAATCTCCCGGACTTGCAGAATAAGAATTTCCACCTACTGTTACAGTCAAAACCCCCTCTACCACGTGATAAAGTTCATCACAGGAACACTCCCAGTCAAACTGACAATTTTCAATAGTGATAAATCCTGCATTCATTGAGCAACCATCATCAGAATTAACAATTTCCTGATAAAATACTTTGTCATTTGGGTTTCCCGTGTCTAAAGCTTTATATTGCACAGAATTTCCACGAACAATCTTTAGACCTGAAGCTCCCTTTTCATATGTATATGGAGCACTACTTTGCAATGAATCAATTACACCATTCAATAGTCCCTTATCTACCAAAGATTTTAATACATTGTAGATCATATTTGTATCAACCCCATCGTTACTAGGTTTTGGAACTTCTCCTACCTGAGTTGGTTCTGCACAAATAGTTTCTTCTACACAAGGGTCTTGGGTTTTACTAACATTTGGTGCCTCACAGGTAGTTGATATTTCATTAATAGTTGATTTTTCACAGCAAGTTGGTTTTTCATAACAAGTTGTTGTCTCACCAACGGTTGATATTTCATTAACCGGTGATGGGGCTTCTGTAGAAAACTTAATTCCACAAGCTCTTGCCGCATCTTTTGCCGATGGAGTTATAATTGTGTCCTTATCAATATAGAACACCTTTCCATGACCCTTACCAAAGGCCTCAACATCTTTTGCACAAATTAATTTTTTCATTTATCTTCACACTCTTTCCTATTCCAAAGTTTTTCACTCTCTAGTATAAAGAAGGTATTAGTCTGTCAGACGGTGAAGGTATAACTTCAGCATTTACTAACAAACCTTTTTTCTCTGCAATATTTACACCGGCTTCAACTCCTGTCTGAACAGCAGCTACATCTCCAGTAAAAGTGAAAAATGATTTACCACCTAGACCTGTTCCCAAACGAAGCTCAAGTGGCTCTAAATCTGCAGACTTTAATATTGCATCTGCCGCAATTACCATTGTTGATAGTGAAAAGGATTCCATAATACCAAGAGCTTGAATTCTCTCTGGCATTGTTGCTCCAGTAATAGCCGGAAAAACTTGAGGGTTAACATTTGGGATTACAATAGAATCTACCCAATATTCTCCTGCCACTCTTTCACCAACTCTTACTGAATCTTCAATGGCTGCTACGTCTCCATGAACAATGGCGATATATTTCCCAGGACAAGTAGTACCTGCTGTAACAATTTCAACATCAGAAACCTTCACCATCTGGTCTGCGGCATAAATACCACGTGCAATGCTTGTAAATTCAACCATACCTATTGCATTCGCCATATTAATCCCTCCTTATTACGATAAAGTCATTTCCGCACTCTGTTACTGTTCCGGAAATACTTGAGTGAATATTTGCTCCTAAACTTCCTTCTGGAATTTTACCGATTAACTGACCCCTTTGCACAGGCTCACCAACTTGGACAATGCTGGTGGCCGGAGCACCTACGTGTTGTCTTGTTGCTATATGTACAAACTCCGGATTAATAGAAGTTTCCGCCATAGGTGCTGGTTTATCAAAGTCGTGTAGGCCAATTCTAGCAATTAATCTCTTACTTGGTACTAAACGATGTCCTCTCGCACTACGCGCTTCAAATACTTCTTGTGTCGGTTTATAACGT
>JBKECQ010000052.1:0-143205 GCA_047974845.1 Aminipila sp.
TAATTGTAAAAGACAGCTTGTCATACTTTCCATGTATATAACTGCCCGCCAACATTTAGGGGCAGGTGCGTATTTACCGCGGCTTTAGCGGCAATGGCAAATACGACAGCGAAGCGACCAAAGGAAGCTTATTATTTTTTTAATTGTAAAGATCTGTTCAACAATATATTTTTTATTTGTATTAATGCATGGTATTGCATAGAAATTTACCATATTTTGTGATAATATATATAATAGGTATATATTGAGTTATATCTAAGTATGTGTATGTTGTATTGTATGCAATATAAAATAAAATTAATGGAGGGAAAAAATGAGGAAAAAAATTGCAGCGGCTATATGTTTAATCCTTTTATCTATGAGTTTTTTGGGTTGCTCAAATGCAGAACTGGGATATTTAAAATTAGCTAATGAAGTAAATAACCTTAAGTCTTTTGAAATTTCAGGTGAGGCAGAAGTATACTATAATGCAGATGAAATAAAAAAAGTAATTTATGACACTATGCAAAGCAATATCTATACTAAACAGGAGTTTGATGAAGAGTATAAAGATTTTCAAGGAAAGCAAAAGATTAAGCTAACATACAAGGGGAACATTGACTTATCAGATGACAATGTAATGTATTTTATGGACTTATCTGCAACTTTAAATAATGAGAAGATACAATTAGGAAAGGTATATATAAGTTTAAAGGATGGGGTTTATGTTGAAAGAGACCTATTAATAAATTTATATAAATCATCTAAGGCATTCTTACCAAATTTGAAAGACTCATATTTTTATAGTGGTGAGTATGAAAGAGATTTGAGAGATGCATTAGGATCTTCAGAATATATTGAAATAGTTAGTGCAGATAGCTTAAAAGAAGTAATGTATGGCGTTTACGGAGAGAATGCAAATATACTATTGGGGTATGAAAAAAGCAGTGAAATATATGAATCAGCTAGTAACTTTTTAACAAAGGCTTTTAAAGGATACTCAACGGGATGTGTTTCACAAATTAATTCAGGTTACGCTGTAGAAGTTAATGGGGAAAAACTTACTAAAGTTATATTGGAGTGTTTTGATTATGTGGCTAACAATATAGACTTGATAATAGACAGTTTCTCAGAATACACTAAAGAATTATATACACTAATGGAACCAAGCCTTGAAAGTCAGGTAGACTTAGAAGAGTTTAACCTTGATAAGAATGAAAGAGCTGAACTAGCGGGAACCGTTTTGTCATTAAAGGGAAGCTTTGAATACTATTTGAAAGATGGAAGCCTTGACTTCTTAAAAATGATTACATTCAAGGAAAGTATTAAAAAAATCAATAATGACTATGTATCTGAACTAAGTTTATCCATGGATAAATCAAATAATAGTTTGGCGTACTTAAAGGTTAAAAATAAGGTTACTCCAAAACAGGTTGAGGTTGAATTTCCTTTAGGAGGAACGCCGGTAGAGACAGTTATAGAGGATGTTAAACAAGTTGAAAATAAATATAATCCTGTTAATGCCATTGAAGTTACATGGATGAAAGATAATGGAAGCTATGCAGACGAAGAAGATTGGGATTATGGATACGATTATTGTAACTTATATTATGAAAGAAAATATACAACTCCTTTATCACAAAGTGAAAATTATGACTGGTGTGAATATAAGAATATAAACAAATCAATGTATGTTCCATTTAGACAAATTTGTGACATACTTGGTGAAGAAATCGGATGGGATAACAAAGCTAAAAAGGCATACGTTATTAAAGATGGTAAGAATATTACAGTGGACACTATTTTAGAATATAAAACATCTTTTGTAAAAATAAAAGACTTTGAAAAGCTTGGTTATACTGTAAGCTATGATGGTAGCCAGTCTGGATATCATGTAGTGCGTATTACAAAGAAATAGTACAGTAATCTATATATAAAAATATAAAGGTTGCACTAACATCTTAGTGCAGCCTTTATATTTTTGTCAGAGTATTAAAATGTTTTAATAATGTATAATGGAAGGTACCATAATATAAATATTTATACAAAACCATAGATATTATAAAAAAAGTATATTTATAATACTCTTGTTGTGTAGATAGCAGAAGGTATGCTATAATGGCATAAAGTATACAATATGTAAAAGAATGGGAGTATCTTTAGTGGAGAATTTTAATTCTAAAAGAGTGATATTATTAATGGCCGCCTGTGTACTTATCATCAGTATTTTAACATGGTATGCAACACTGGTAGACAGCCGACTTAGTGATGAAACTAAGAATACCCTCAATGAGGTTGCGAAACAAAATGTATTTGCGATACAGACGGAAATAAAAAGTCAAGAAACCTCTTTAGTGGAGATAGCAGAGAGGATAGCAGGACTAAATGAAATAGAGATTGAGGAATCAATCCAAATACTAAATAAAATTTTAGAAAGATATTGGTTTAAAAGAATGGGTATTGCACTACCTGACGGCATGGCATATACAACAGATAACAAAACCTTAAACTTAGCGGAAAGAGAATATTTTATTGCTTCTCTAAACGGCGACTCTGCTATTTCCTCAAAGATTATAGACAAAACAGACGGCAAGGAAATCATAGTATTTAGTACACCGATATATATTGATGGAAATGTAGAAGCCGTATTATTTGCAACATATTCAACGGAGATTATGCACAAAATCTTAGAAAGCGCAGCTTTTAATGATGATTCATATTCCTACATAATTGAAAGTGATGGTAGCATAGTAGTTGGGTCGTCGGAGATAACGGAACTTAACGATGAGCAAACTCTTTATGAGTATCTAGATGAGTTTGATGAAAGAAATATTCCATACATACAAAACATGAAAAAAAGTATAAAGGATAAAAAAGAAGGCATTGCCTTTGTATATGTGGATCAAGGGAAATATGTGCAATATACCCCTTTAGAAACAAATGATTGGTATTTATTAAATATAATACCTGTAAAATCAATGGAAAAAACTAAGTCCTTTGTAATGAATATAACTTATCTACTTTTCATAGTAATTATTGTTTTATTTATGATGGCTATTGGATATATGATTCATCAAGAAAAACAAAAAAGTAAGGAATTGGAGGAAATTGTTTATATAGACCCTATAACGGGAGGATATACTTTTCAAAAATTTTGTAAAAGAGCAGATGAGATATTAAAAAATATTAAAGGCAATTCAGCTATGATTTTAATGGATATAGAAGACTTTAAGCTAATAAATGAGGTATATGGATACGAGAAGGGAAATGACACATTAATATATATCTCTGATGTTTGGAAAAGATGGATAAGACCTAATGAAATATATTGCAGAAGAATCGCTGACAAATATCTAGCTTTAGTATTTTATGACCATATATATGAACTAAAGGATAGAGTTAATAGCTTTATTAATAATTTGCAAAACGAAAACACTGAACTGAAGAAAGAATATGTATTTAGACCTAAAATGGGCATATACCTAATAGAAAAAAATAATGATGATTGCGAAGCAATGGAGAATTATGCAATTATTGCTCACTCCATATCTAAAAAGACTGCCGGTGTATATTACACAATATATGATGGAAAATACCGTGAAGAAATGTTGGCAAATAGACTTTTGACTGATGAAATGGAATTTGCATATAAAAATAAAGAATTTGTTGCATATTACCAACCTAAATTTGATGCTAAAACTAAGGACATAGTTGGTGCAGAAGCATTGATAAGATGGAGAACAAGAGAGGGCAATTTGGTTCTACCCGATAGATTTATTCCACTTGCAGAAAAGAGCGGATTTGTTGTAAAACTAGATGAATATATTTTTTCAATGGTTTGTAAACAACAACGGGAATGGATGGATAAAGGATATAATGTAGTTCCGGTTTCAGTAAATTTATCAAGAGAACATCTTCACGATACTTCTTTCATAGAAAGATATAAGGCAATACGTGAGAAGTATAAGCTACCGTTTTCAAGTGTTGAATTGGAAATAACTGAAAGTGCAATGTTTGAAAACATGAAGCAATTTAAAGAAGTTATAGAGCGATTACATGAGTTACAGTTTAAAATATTAATGGATGATTTTGGAACCGGATATTCTTCTTTAACAATGCTAAGAAAGATTCCTATTGATGTGATGAAATTAGACAAAAGCTTTGTGGACGACTATCAAGACCCTAGAGGAGAAAAAATTATAGACAGCGTTATTCAATTAGCTCAGCTTATGAATATATCGGTTACAGCTGAAGGGATAGAAACGAAGGAACAATACGAATTTTTTAGAAAAAGAAAATGTGATTCCATACAGGGTTATTACTTTGCTAAACCATTGGAAAAGGAAATCTTTGAACAACTGGTATATATAAAAGATAAAAAATAGATTTTAGTCAACAAAAGGTATCATTAAATTTTTAATGATACCTTTTGTTTAATACTTATTAAGTTTTGGCTGTTATTTAAAAAAGGTTATTTAGCAGGTGAAAATTCCATACCGGAAGTTTTACTGATTTTGCCATCTTTATCAATAAAAACAGCTTCAACTCCCGGAGTATTTTCTATTAAGGCAAGTCCTTTGTCTACGCCTAACATCAAGCATATTGTACTTAGTGCATCACAATCCGCAGATTTGCCAAGCTCTCCAACTAAAGTAACGGCTTCAACATCTGTTTGTGCGGGATATCCTGTAGTAACATCCAATATATGATGGTACAAAACTCCATTTTCTTCAAACATTCTCTCATAAATACCGGAAGTAACCACAGTTTTGTTTTTTACCTTAACAGAACCAACAACATCACTTCTATCAGAGAAAGGTTTTTCAACACCAATATTCCAAGGGGAACCGTCCTTTTTTTGTCCAATTGCCACAATGTTTCCACCTAGATTTACAATAGCGCTATCAACACCTTTTTCAATTAAAAACTCGCTGGCCTTATCTGCAATGTAACCCTTTGCAATTCCACCTAAGTCCAGTTCTGAGTCATTATTTTCTATCCAAACATTACCTTCGTATTCAGTATCAGGAACAGAATCTGTATCCCCTTCAAATCTAAGTGCCTTATAATCTATTGTTTTTACTGCCTCATCAATTTCTGATTGTTTAGGAACCTTTGGGTTATCACCACTAAAATTCCAAAGATTAGAAAGCTTTCCAACCGTAATATCAAACTTGCCTTCAGATATTTTGCCAAAGTATAAACCTTTTTGTACTAGCATATTTGTAGAGCCGGATACCCAAATAGGCTCGCCATTGCTATGATTTATTTTATATACATCGCTACCTTCAATAGTTTTACTTAGCTTCTTCTCGTAATCTAAACATAGATCAAAGGTCTGGTCAATTAAATTCTGTGCAGTTGTTTTGTCCATATCATAAATAGTTATGGTACAGGTAGTATTAAGTAAATCGTATTGGGTATCGGAGACAGGCTCGTTATTCTTTGCCATACAGCCCGTTTGTGATATAATAATCAAGGTGCAAAGTGAAATATAAAGAATTAGTTTTTGTATTTTCATATATTACTCCATTCTGTTACCCTAAGAATAGGGTAACCTTATATTTAGTGAGGATATTTTTATGATTAAAAAGGCCGATATAGCGCTGGCTATTATATTAATAATTTTTGGCAGTGTCATTGCTTTTATGACTGCCTCATCTGCTACAAAAGGTGATACTGTTTTAATAACTACTGATGGAAAGGAATTTGCAAGGTATCCATTAGTAGAAAATAGAGAGATTACTGTTGAGCAAAACAATCACACTAATGAGATTATCATAAAAGACGGTAGAGTTTCAATGTCTTTTTCAGATTGTTCAAATCAAGTGTGCGTTCATACAGGCTCAATTTCTCAAACCACGCAAAGTATTATTTGTTTACCAAATAAAGTAATGGTGCAGATAATTGGAAAGGGGGAGCCGGAATACGATGCAATTTCAAACTAGAACGAAAAATCAGCAATTGGCATTTAGCTCTGTATTAGCCACCTTAGGGCTAATCTTTTCATATATAGAAGCTATTTTTCCTTTTTCAGTGGGAATTCCGGGTGTAAAACTGGGAATCGCAAATTTAGTTGTTATTATAGCAATGTATGTACTGGGCAATTCATATGCAATTTCCATAAATGTTATAAGAATTTTAGTGGCAGGACTTTTATTTAGTGGCCCATTTGGAGCAATATATTCTTTAGCCGGAGCCATTACAAGCCTATTAACCATGATTATCTTAAAAAAGACAGGATGGTTTAGCGTTGTGGGTGTAAGTATGGCCGGTGGAGTAATGCATAATGTGGGTCAGCTTATAGTCGCTGCTAGTATTATATCAAATTTGAAAGTATTTTATTATTTTCCGGTATTACTGTTTTCAGGGATGATTACCGGCATTATAATAGGTGTCATTTCTCACATTATATTGAAGAAGATTGGACATAGGTAATACAAAATTGTTTCCTTAAAAACATTAGTTGTGAGCCTTTAGGGGATTAGTTATTAAACTTTAAAGCATTAGTTATTAAACCTTAAAGCATTAGTTATTAAACTTTAAAGCATTAGTTATTAGTCTTTAAGGGATTAGTTATTGTCCTTTATGCTATACTGTCTTTAAGAATTAGGAGAATAAAATATGATATTTACAATAGATATCTTAGCTCTTTTGATTTGTACATTTACCATTATATTGGCACGCCGAAACAGCAATATGGATCCACACAAATCAAGGCATATTATAAAGGCAGCAACACTTACCTTTGTAATAATAGTCTTGGAGTGTATAACCATACTTTGTGAAAACTCACAGAACTATAAAATATTTCTGTTTTATCGGCTTGTTAATGCATTTGGATTTAGTATGACGCCATTGGTTATCATTAACTTAGCAATGCTATATTGGAGTAAGATAAAAAAATATAAGACTCTTCTTTTCATACCATTTTTAATTAATGCTTTTTTGTCATTTGCAAGTGTAAAGACCGGCTGGATTTTTTATGTATCAACGTTAAACGAGTATAGCAGAGGGCCACTCTTTATTTTACAGACTCTGTGCTCAGCCATCTATTACATTGTTTTAGTGTATTGCTCGTTTAGGGAGCTAAAGTCTTATGATAGGGAAGACCAAACCTTATTGGGTTTTATATTTATGATTATAGCCTTTGGTGTTACCATGCAAATTATATTCCCTACCTTTTTATTTATATGGGGGTCAGTGGCAGTATCAATTTTATTATATTATGTGTTCCTACGTGAACTGCAATTTCGCTATGATCCAATGACTAAAGTTTTTAATAGAGCGGTATTTGAAAAGCATATGGAGCTTTTATCTAACAGTGATAATATACAAGTTATAGTTATGGATATTAACAACCTAAAATTGATAAATGATAACTATGGGCATTTAGAAGGAGATTTTTTGATATCAGAATCTGCTAAAATAATAGAGCAAAGCTTTAAGGGTATCGGGAGAATATACAGAATAGGCGGAGATGAATTTTGTATATTAATTGAACATCTCAGCTTAAATGATATTGAACAATATATACGGATATTTCAACGATTAATAAGTGATTATAATAGTAATTCTAGTGCTAAGTTTAATATAGAAATAGCATATGGCATAAGCGAATTCATAAAAGAGAATAAAAAGAATTTGTATGAAGTTTTTACAGAAGCCGACAATGAAATGTACAAATGTAAAGATATGATGAAAAAATATAAACTCCTACAAGAGTGACTTGCAATCACTTTGTAGGAGTTTTTTTAAAATTAATCATTGTATTGCTAAATATGCAATTAATTTAAAAATCTTTATTATTATATATCTTTATTGAAAGTGCCATGGAACTTAAGAAAATTACCAAGCTAGCTAATAAAAAAATAGGTACTAAATAGGAACCAAGCAGAATACTTGAGGAATCTTCAATTAATGAAGGCGTATCACCAATTATAGTAATTTTTTTATCACTTACAATGCCTATCTGCATAAAAGCAACGCCTGCAATAGCACCCATTAGAGCACATATACCAATGGTAATATATCTACCTTTCTCTACCCCAAATTTAAAAATAGGCGGTAAGGAAAAAGAAACTATTAAAAGGGAAACAGAGATAAGGCTTAAAACTGAAAATACATTTTCAATAAGTGATAAATCCCCTATAATAATATTTGCTATTAATGAAAATAAAAGAGCAATAACTATTAAACACAATGACAACAGATACCTACTAATTACTACCAGCTTTCTTGAGATGGGCATAGTAAGAACATATTTTGAAAATCCTGAACGCTCATCAAAAGAAATAGCAGAAATCGGTAACATTGCGCAAAATACCATGGCAATTCCAGTAAAAAAGCTACTATTACCGGAGAATAAAGCTATAACAAAGTATATTCCCAGAAAGAAAATCATAGGTAAAGATGCCTTTTTTAAATTTAGCAAATCTTTTAAAATCAAACCTTTCATTCTTAATTCCCCCTAACACTATATAATAAAATTTCTTCAAGATTGGCATTATCAATTATAAAATTGCCTGTTATTAGCTTCCTGTTAACTAGGGCACTAACACCAAAACTGTTTCTCTTATATCCCAAGATAGCGTTGCTATCTACCAGTTTCAATTCATCATTTGAACACTTCAGTATACCGTAATCTGCTAAAATATCGTCTTTTACTGCGCTAAGGAGAATATTGCCGTTATTAATAAAGGTAATATAGTCACATATTTTTTCTAAATCACTTGTAATATGAGAAGAAATCAGTATTGAATGTTCCTCATTTTGTATAAACTCCATAAAAACATCCAAAATTTCATCTCGTATAACAGGATCCAGCCCTGCGGTAGGTTCATCTAAAACCAATAGTTTTGCATTGTGGGATAATGCAGCTGCAATTGATAGCTTCATTTTCATTCCTTTTGAAAGGGCTTTCACAGATTTTTTTACAGGAAGGTTGAAGCACTCAATATAACCATTAAAACAACTGGTATCCCAATTTTTATAGAGCTTTGACATAAATAAATTAATTTGAGCAATGTTTAAGTTCTCGGGAAAGCAACAATCATCTAAAACAACACCTATATCTTCTTTTGCATCAATTGGAAAGTTTTTTAAATCATATCCAAGAACAGACACAGACTGTTTTAACGATGAAGAATCATCTTTAAGTATAGAGTCGTTATCAGGATTCTGTAAGCCCAGTAGCAGTTTTATTAAAGTGGTCTTACCAGCACCATTTTCTCCTATAAGACCCATAATTGAGCCTTTTGGAAGTTTTAAATTTACACTATTAAGCTTAAAATCTTTAAAAGTTTTATTGAGATTCTTTATTTCTATAGCGTAGTTCATATATATTATTCCCCCTTTTGTAAGTCTTCTAAAATGCCCAATATCTCTGACATTTTAATGTTTGATAGAGCAGCAATACTTAAAATCTCTTTTAGACTGGCTCTTATTTCCTCAAGGTGCTTTTCCCTTATTTCAGATGGATTAGTTGCTTTTACAAAACTTCCTTTCCCTGTATAGGATTCGATAAAGCCTTCCTTTTCTAATTCCTCATAAGCACGCTTAGTTGTAATAACACTTATTTTCAGTTCTTTTGCAAGAAGTCGCATTGAGGGCAAAGCCTCTCCCGCAGTTAATTCATTTGAAATAATTTGCTTCTTTATTTGGGAAACAATTTGTTCATAAATTGGTTGCCCGCTTGAATTACTAATTATTATGTTCATATTTTTTCTCCATGATTAATCATACACAATCAATATTATTGTATATACACATTATATACAATGAGCGGCTGTTGTCAACAAAAATAAAAAAAATATTGCTATATATTTAATGTAAAGGTATAATGTGTTTGTAATATAAACTTGTTGTTCACAATATGAACAGCAAGAAAAGAGAGGTTGTTGTAAAAAGCAGTAGAAATAAAGATGGATTATTGCGAAAAGCAGTAAAAGTAAAGATGGGTTATTGCGAAAAGCAGTAGAAGTAAAGATGGGTTATTGCAAAAAGCAGTAGAAAGGTATGAAGGTATGAAAGACTTAAGCGAAAGAATATCACAATTGATAACAGAAAAAGAACTGGTTGAAATGACTATGGAAATGATAAAGATACCGTCTTATGCTGGTATAGAAAATCAAGAAACCGGAGTGGCAAAATATATTAAGTCAATTTTTGATAGAGAAGAAATTCCATGTAGAATTGAGGAGGTAGAGGCAGGAAGGTGTAATGTCATTGCAACTTTAAAGGGAGATGGTAACGGTAAGTCTCTATTATTAAATGGACATACAGATACTGTTGAACCAAATGATATGCAAAGAGCATTTGATCCATATATTGAAGACAATAAGCTTTATGGTAGAGGGGCTTCTGATATGAAGGGGCCTATTGTTTCAATGATGGGGGCAATGATAGCAATAAAAAGAGGAAAGATAAAAATGGCAGGGGATGTTACCTTTACCGGAGTTCTTGATGAAGAGCACAATAGCATTGGTACCATTGATTTAATTGAAAAGGGAATAAAGGCCCATGCGGCTATTGTTGGAGAGCCATCTAACTTACAGATTTGTACGGGTCACAGAGGGCTGGAATGGTATGAGTTTAAATTTATTGGCAAAACAGTGCATGGTGGAAGACAGAAAGAAGGCGTAAACGCAATTGCTAAGGCAGTAAAATTTATAAATGCTCTAGAAGCTGATTTAATACCAAAAGTCTATGAGAGAAAACACTCCTTGTTGGAAGAAGCAACAGTGAATTATGGAGTTATACATGGTGGAACTCAATTATCAACAGTTGCAGGAGAATGCTCATTATTTGTAGATAGAAGATTTTTACCATATGAGGATTATGAGGAAGTTACAAAAGAATTTCAGCAATTAATAGATAAGCTTTCCGCTGAAGATAAAGACTTTAAATGTAATATGCGTGTCACACAAGAGAGTGCAATGAAAGAGGGCTATGTGCATAAGGCTATGGAAATATCAAAAGAGCACCCGGTAGTAAAGGTGGTCAGTGATGCAGTACTGCAAGTTACTGACAAACCACCGGTTTACACCTTTTTCCCCGCATGGACAGATGGTGGACTACTTAGCAACTATGCAGATATACCAACGGTGGTTATAGGCCCCGGAATCATAGAATGTTGTCACTCAAAGGAGGAGCATATACCTGTAGACCATCTAATGAAGGGATGCATTTTATATGCATTGACAGCAATTAATTTTTGTAATAGCAAATAATTATGTTGAAGGGGTAAGCCGTTATATTTATTGATATAGCATTAGTAGTTAAAAGGAGGATAGAATAATATGGAAACCCTAAATAATAAAAAGCTTAAAGTTCCTCATGTATATATAATTATCATGGGAATTGCACTAATATGTATGTTGCTAACTTACATAATTCCAGCAGGAGCATATGAGAGAATTATTAATGAAGCAGGAAGAGAGGTGGTAGATCCAAGCTCATTCCACTTTATAGAACAGACGCCACAAAACCTATTTGATTATTTCTCATCATTTCATACGGGGCTTGTGGAAACAGCAGGAATTATTATGTTTTTGTTTATTGTTGGCGGTTCTTTTGCAGTTATTGAGGGAACAGGAGCAATAGAAGCTGTACTTTGCAAAATCACGCAAGTTATGGCAGGTAAAGAAAGACTTATAATACCCTTTATCATGTTTACTTTTGCAATAGGTGGAGCAACCTTTGGAATGGCAGAAGAAGCATTACCGTTTATACCGATTATGGTTACTTTAGCAATTTCTTTGGGTTTTGACTCAATGACAGGAGCCGCAATGGTGCTGGTGGGATGTAGCGCAGGGTTTGCAGGAGCATTTTTAAGCCCATTCACAGTAGGTGTGGCACAAGGCATTGCCGGATTGCCACTTGCGTCGGGTATGGGATTTAGAATTATATTATTTATTGCTATGTGCATTCTAATGATAGGGTTTGTTTATTGGTATGCGGGAAGAGTTAAGAAGAATCCTAAGCTTTCACCTATGTACGAAATAGACCAAAAAAGAGAAGATAAGCTTGATTTAAATAACTTAAAACAGCTTACAAAAAAGCATATATTAATATTAATAGTAGTCGCACTGTCAATAATAACTTTTACATATGGGGTTATAAAACTTGGGTGGTATTTTAAGGAATTATCTGCAACATTTTTAATTATGGCAGTGCTTAGTGCAATCATAAGTGGTATGGGGTTCAATGGATTTGCGGAGCATCTTACTAAAGGTATGGCCACATTGGCAAGCGGAGCGATTATTGTGGGATTTGCACGTGCCATACTGATATTGCTTACAGATGGAGGAATTATTGATACAATATTATATTATACATCAGATATGGTTGCCGGATTGTCTTCCAATGTTGCCGCTTTGGGTATGTATATATTCCAAGTGTTTTTAAATTTCTTAGTTCCATCAGGCTCAGGACAAGCTGCTATTTCAATGCCAATACTATGTCCTCTTTCGGATATTGTAGGTGTTACAAGGCAAACAGCGGTTCTGGCATATCAGCTGGGTGATGGAATATCAAACATATTTACTCCGACATCGGGCTATTTTATGGCTGGTCTTGCCCTTGCAAAAATTCCATGGGAAAAATGGGCGAAGTGGTTGTTGCCATTACTTTTAATGGAGTATATAGTAGGTGCAATCTTTATTGTTATTGCAAATTCCATTGGATATGGTCCGTTCTAATTGATTTTATAAAGACTATAAAACAGTATAAGACGAAAAAGAGGTTACTTGCTACCATCAGATAGTAAGTAACCTTTAGTTTAATATAAGTAGTCTTTAGTCTTAGGTTAAGGAACATCTGGTTTCAGGTCAAGTAACCTTTAGCCTGAAATAAAAATGTTAAGGGAGACAAGTTTCTAATTCCTTTTGATACGAAAGAAGTAAAGTTTTAAAGCTTTCAAGTTTTGCCTCCCAGCCGTCTTCACGAAAGAATGCAACTGCAACGCAGGCTTTTATTTCTCCATTTCTCCCAAAAAGAGGAATGCCTACACCTAAAATATCAATACCAAGCTCATCAACACTTGTTGAAAAGCCTTGTGTTCGAATCCTCTGATACTCTTCCAAAAGTTCTTCTTTAGTAGTAAGGGTATTGGGGCAAGTTTTCTCAAAGGTGTGGTTATCAAGGTAGTCACTAATATAGTCAGTATCTTGATATGCCATAATACATTTCCCATAATTCCCTTTATTGACACTAAAGTATTTGCCCGGAACATCGTTTAGCTTCATTGGTTGGTGAACTTCAATTTCATAAATGGATATGATTTTATCTCCATCCTTTATGGCCATTCCTACCGATTCCTTAGTAATATCAGAGATCTTAGATAATAGATCCTGAATCTGACTTTTATATGTGTGATTATATAAATAAGAGGAACCAATATGGTACATACCTGGACCAACTTTATATTTATCTGAATTTAAATCCCATGCAACAAATGCTCGACTCTCCAGAGTCTTTAAGATTCTATATACTGTGGATCGGTTAAACCCTAAAACTTTGGAAAGTTCTTGTACCTTATATTCGTAAGGAGGTAACGATAACTGCTCTAAAACCATTAAGGTTTTTTCTATACTATTAGCAGATTCTTTTTGTAGAGTTGTATTCATAAGTGTGATATCCCCTTTCCGCCAACATTATAACATTTGAGGAAATCTTATACAACACCTGAAATAGGTAAAGTCTATGTAATTAAGTAAGCTAAAAGGATTAAAGTAACCGTTAAGAAGAAAATATATGTAAAAGATGAGGGTTGGAATTTTAAACAAAAAAGATTAAATAAGTTGTTGACAATTAATAAAATGAATGGTATTATCACATCATAAATCAAATAAGTAAACCGTAGACGAGGGAGTAAAGCTGTTCAACGATTTTAAAGCGAGCCTGGGGTGGTGAAAGCCGGGTAGATGTCAGTCTCAGCAAATGGGCCTCTGAGGGCGACGTGAAAAGTTTAAGTAAACTTATTAGCGAAGACGTGAAGCCGACGTTATTGGCGTAGGGTGTGATGGCACTCGCAGAGAGGATGTGTATTTAGCACATCAAACAAGGTGGTACCGCAGGTTTTAACACTTGTCCTTGTATATTCAGTATACATGGATAGGTGTTTTTTTATGTTTTACAAGTTACATTATTGTGGCAAGTAGAACTTATTCTGAAATTACTAGGTTTGATATGGTAGGTAATTTTCAGTTTGTACTGCTCCTGTCTTATGCCATTAATCACTAATTTTGTTAAACGTAGAAAGGACAGAAAGGTGAACAAAATGAAAAAAAGAACATTATCAGCATTATTAATTATGTTATTGGCGGTAACTGTAGCTTTTACCGGTTGCGGCAATAAAGGGGAAGAAAGTGGAAAGGGAAGCGATGAAAACCTTCCAACAATCGGGATTGTTCAGATAGTTGAACATCCGTCTTTAGATACTATTCGTGAGAGCATTCTTGCAGAGCTGGAAGAAGAAGGGTTTGTAGATGGCGAAACAGTTAAAATAGATTATAAAAATGCTCAAAATGATACAAACAATCTAAAAACTATTTGTCAATCATTCTCTGCTAATAAATACGATTTGATTATTGCAATCGCAACATCTTCTGCACAGGCGGCACTAGGTGAAACAACAGAAATTCCAATTATATTTTCAGCTGTTACAGACCCGGTAGGAGCTAAACTTGTAGACAGCATGGAAGTACCGGGAGGAAACATTACAGGTACGTCAGATACAGTTTCAGCCACCAAGATAATGGACTTAGCATTGCAAATGACGCCGAATATTGAAAGGCTTGGAGTAATATACAGCACAGGAGAAATCAATTCCGTTTCTGTTGTAAAAGAATTAAAGGAATATGCAAAGGGTAAGAACATTGAAGTTGTAGAGGCTACAATCATGAACAGCAGTGAAATTCAACAGGCGGCACAATCACTTATAGGAAAGGTAGATGCAGTATTTTCTCCAATAGACAATACAGTAGCAACAGCTATGCCTACGGTTGTAGATGTTCTAAATAAAGCAAAACTTCCATACTATGTGGCAGCAGATTCTATGGTTGCCGATGGCGGTCTTGCAACGGATGGAGTAAATTATGTAGCGTTAGGGAAAACTACCGGTACAATGGCGGCAGAAGTGCTTAATGGAGCAGACACTGCAACAATGCCGGTTAAGGTAATGTCAGAAACTCAAATTTATATAAATAAGAACACAGCAGATGAAATTGGTCTTAAAATTCCTGCTGAGATTTTAAAAAAAGCAACAGATTTATCAGAATAACCAATTGAATAGGAAGCTATTATAGCTTTCTATTCCTCTTATTTGAACTAGACAGACTTGGAGGACTTTTTATGTTAATGACTTTCCCAGCATTTATGGGATCCTTAGAACAAGGAATGATATATGCAGTTTTAGCTTTGGGAGTGTTTCTCTCCTTTAGAACACTTAATACTCCCGATTTGACAGTGGATGGCAGCGTTGTTACTGGTGCCGCTGCCTCCGCAGTTATTTGTGATATTGGATTAAGCCCGTTATTGGGGCTTGGAGCTGCATTTTTGTGTGGTTGTATAGCCGGTGCTGTTACAGCCTTATTAAATACAAAGCTTAAGATTCAGCCTCTTTTAGCGGGGATACTTGTTATGCTTGGACTTTACTCCATAAATCTAAGGATTATGGGAAGCAGACCAAATGTCTCTCTTTCAAGAAGTAATACCTTGTATAAGATGGCTCAGGAGAGCTTTGAATCGGAATATTCAGCGCTTTTGGTGGGCATTATCGTTCTTATAATCATCATTGCAGTATTCTTCTTTTTCCTAAAAACACGTATGGGGTTTGCACTTCGTGCCACAGGAGACAATGAGGAAATGGTGCGAGCATACGCTATAAACAGTCAGGGAATGAAAGTTTTAGGGTTAGCTCTTTCAAATGGATTTGTAGGTCTGGCAGGAGGAATGCTGGCACAGTACCAATCTTTTGCTGATGTTACAATGGGAACAGGAATGGTTGTAATCGGTTTGGCCTCAGTAATAATAGGTGAGGCTATATTTGGAACAAAATCATTGCTTAGAAGATTAGTTGCAGTAGCATTGGGAGCTATAGTATATAGACTTATTATTGCGCAAGCTCTTGCATTTGGACTTCCTACCAGCGACTTGAAGTTAGTTTCTGCAATAATTGTTGCGGGGGCTTTGGCACTTGGGACTTTAAGCGTAAATTTCCCATTCAAGTCTTTAATGGTAAAAAAGGAGGTTCAGTAATATGCTTAAAATTAATGGCTTGCAAAAAACCTTTGGAAGGGGAACAGTTAATGAAAAAAGTGCAATTAATAATTTAAATTTGCACTTAAATCCAGGGGATTTTGTAACAATAATAGGTAGTAATGGTGCAGGAAAATCTACAATGATGAACTGCATTGCAGGTGTTTTTCCGGTTGATGGTGGAGAAATATTACTGGACGGAAAAGATATAACAAGACAACCTGAGTATAAAAGATCTAAGATGATAGGTCGTGTTTTTCAAGACCCACTTAAGGGCACTGCATTTGATATGACCATTGAAGAGAACCTATCAATAGCATATAATAAAAACAATTTTTTGGGTCTGCAAGCGGGACTTAATAAAAAACAAAGAGATACATTTAGAGAAAAGCTGGCATTGTTAGGAATGGGGCTTGAAGATAGAATGAAGCAAAAGGCGAGGCTATTATCCGGTGGACAAAGACAGGCATTAACACTTTTTATGGCAGTTATGTCAGATCCTAAACTATTACTGTTAGATGAGCATACTGCTGCACTGGACCCCGGCGCTGCCGCAAAGGTTTTGGAACTGACTGACTACTTTGCAAAACAAGAGAACCTTTCCACTATGATGATTACCCATAACATGAAAGCCGCACTGGAACATGGAAATAGAACTATATTGATGAAAGAGGGCAGAATTGTTATGGACATCAGCGGTAATGAACGTGATCAAATGACTGTTGAGAAGCTTATTGAGCAATTTTCTATTGATAATGATAGAATGCTTCTATAATAAGGTTTGTTTAAGCAAGAAATTGGGCTATGCATTAGGCATAGCTCAATTTTTTTTTTGATTTATTGAAATGCACTTAAAAAGCTGTAATTCTTCATGAGCACCTGCATTTGTCGAATGGAAGAGAAAACAATTTTTGACAAAGAAACTTGCACAAATGAATAATTCATGTAATAAAATGTTGAAATATAAAGGATTATGGATAATATTGATAAGAAATTTATACTAATTATATAATACAATAATACAATTTAACATTTAAAATTTTTAATTTGTCGAAAAAAATGCAAATGTTGTATTAATTAAATCACACAATCCTTAAAAATCCTAAAATAATTGTAAAATAATGTAATATTATTGGCTAATATGGCAGGGGGTATTAAAAAAATGAAAAATTAACCCCTAAAAACTCGTTTCTGGAGTATAAAATTTCATATAAACTTTAAAATTTCTACAGAGCCAATAAAAGTATTATTAAGAAAAATTTTCAAATTTATATACTTTAAATTAAATTATAATTTAAACTATTTGCTGAAAACGTTGATAAATACAAATTTTTACATATAATGTAATAAAAAAACTGTACTACTTAAATAATATAGCATTACAATTTATAAATTACAAAATAGTAGCAATAACATAAAAAATAAGTATTATTGTATTAGAAGAGCAACACAGTACGCAAAATATTGCAATTTTAGACATAAAAATTACAAAGACGAAGAATCTTATATGGAACTAAAAAATCCCGCGCCAGCTAAAGCTGGGGGATTTCTGTATGAGACTTGCGTGCCGTATCAAAGATACGGGCAAGGCTTCAACGGGCAAGGCTTCAACGGGCAAGGCTATAACAACGGGCAAGGCTTTAACAAAAAAAGCCAATAGCATAGTTTTATGCTATTGGCTCATCCTTATAAAGGTTATTATTTAATTAATGTAAAAACTTCTTCTAGAGGTTTTTTTGAAGGGCTTTTTTGATTGTCTTCAGGAATGCCTATGGCAAACATATTTACAAAGAAGAATCCTTCTTTTTCAAAACCGGCTTCATCTTTAAGAATCTTTTCGATTTCGGCAGCGGCATAGTTTGCACTTGTTAACCAGCACGTGCCATATCCTAAGTCAACGGCCTTAAGTGTAAGGTTTTCACAAGCGGCACCGATACTTTGCATACCTGGATTTCTACGTCCCATTAAATCTGAAAGTAATTCTTCCTTTTCTCCAATTAGCTTGTACTCATTATATCCGGATGGAACATAAACTGAAGCCATGGTAATAATTACAGCAGGAGCTGTATCTCTCCAAAACACAGTAAAATTCTTACAGAATTTTCTGAAGCGGTCAGCCTTTTCTTTGTCTACCTTATCCATTTCAAGGCAAATGCTTTCATTTTTTGCAGAAACTGCATCTGCTATTTTTTGAATAATATTTCTGTCTTTAATTGCAACGAAGTGCCAATTTTGGATGTTCTTTCCTGAGGGTGCGGCTGCCGCAGCTTTAATGATTTCTTGTAAATCTGCATCAGGGATTCCACCCTCTTTATAACGTCTGATACTTTGTCTTGTTTCAATTATTTTTTGTAACTCCATAATATCCTCCCACATAAAGTCGTGACTGAACTTGTATACACGCTCAGTGTAACATTAATTGTTAAATAATACAACAATTTAGATTGTTCGAAAAATAGAGCATGATTTAAAGTTGATTTAACTCAGTAAGGTGTTTCCAATACCGCACAGGCATAAAGTTCTTTTGGCACCGTGGATTGATTCGTTCTTTTATTGCTATGGCTTCAAAATATTTTTTCCATAGTGCTCTATAATCCTTTTCGGTTTCAGACACCTTTGGTAAAGCCTGCTCTGAAAAGTCAGTAATAAACCAATTCCCTTCATTTGCTACAATTGCTTTTTTTCTCTGTTTATCAAAAATAATAAAGGGATCACTCTTATATCTATCAATAAAATGCTCAGCAATAAATTCTAATATGTCGTGGTCGGGTTCAATAACGGCATAAAGAATATCACCTTCCAAAACAGAAAACCTAAGCAGCCCGTAAATGCGGTGAACCTCAAAGCTTACCTTTTTTTCTGCTTTTTCAATGGGATGTACGTAGGGGTGTCCGTGCAGAAGACTAACTTTAGAACCAACCTTAAAGCCTAAGCAAATATAATTAAGAATCAACATTTCTTTGTTTTCCACAGAAGAAAGAAAGACTCTATATATTCTCTTTAAATCATAGGCAGAAATTTTCTTTTCAATAGCATCATATACCTTTGAGGCATATTGATCTTCAGAAACTACAATACTAAAGGTCTGTAGCATATTTGACTGATAGGTGTCAGAGGTATATATACCTGCAGCAGCTTCTTCGTAATAATGCAGGTATACACAAGTGAGCAATCCGGAAAAAGTTCCATCATATAAATAATCTTTCATGACATAATCAATCCTTCCTTTGAATTGTTTGGCAATCCCTTTGTAATAGGTGAGACAGAAAGCTGTTCTATTTCAGGAGTAAACATCGAAACTTGAACAGTATCGTTAATCGGCAATAAACGACTTTTTATGACAGTAGGCTCTAAAATCATGTTTTTAATATATGAGGGATCCAGTTCCTTATCCCCATAGTACTTTCCGCTGCAAGTCAAGAAATATTTTGCTCTTTTTAATACTACTCCAATCTTTTTTAAATCGTCGTATTTTACAGCAGAAATTCGTCTTTGTCTGATAATACGAAAAGCAGAGGTAGTTCCAATACCGGGTATTCTTAAAAGCTCTTCCATAGAAGCTTTATTTATTTCTATAGGAAACAGGTTTATATTTCGCAACGCCCAAGTTATTTTAGGGTCTAAATCCAAATCAAGGTTTGGCTCCTCAGCAGTAAACATTTCATCGGCAGTAAACCCATAAAATCTTAGAAGCCAGTCCGCTTGATAAAGGCGGTGTTCCCTCTTTAATGGTGGCGCAGTAAAAACTGAGGGTAATAAAGGGGAATCGCTAATAGGTATATAAGCACTAAAATATACTCTTTTCATTTTAAATGAATGATACAGACCCTCAGAAGTCTTAACAATTTGTTTATCGGTTTCGCCTCCCGCGCCAATAATCATTTGTGTGGTCTGCCCGGCAGGAGCAAATTTTGAATTATACTTATATCTTGGTGCTCGCATAAGAGAAGTATTATTCAGGGTGCCAATGTCAGTTAAGGAACCATCACCTATGGTTAGGTTTTGGCCTTTAAACATGGTACCGGGACCTTTTAAAGTTTTTTGCTCTATAAGAGTAGTAGTAATTTGCTTCATGGGAGTAAAAATCGATGAAGATTTTTTTTGTGGTGCAAACTTCTTAAGGCTGTCCTCAGTGGGCAATTCTATATTTACACTAAGTCTATCTGCTAATAAACCTATGGAATGCACAAGTTCTTTTGAAACTCCCGGTATTATTTTGGCGTGAATATATCCATTAAAACCATACTCATATCGAAGTATGGACAGCGCCTGTAATATTCTTTCAGCTGTATGATCGGGAGAAACTTCTACAGCAGAGCTTAGAAACAAACCTTCTATATAGTTTCTTCTATAAAACTCCATAGTTAAATCCGCCAATTCTCTTGGCTCCAAAGAAGCCCTTTCAACATCCGAGGTTCTTCTATTTATACAATAACTGCAATCGTAAACGCATTTATTTGTGAATAAAATTTTAAGCAAAGATATACATCTGCCATCAGCAGACCAAGAGTGGCATATGCCTGCGGCGGAAGCATTGCCTAGTTTACCAGAATTTTTTCTATTTACACCGCTAGTAGAACAAGAAACATCATATTTAGCACTGTCAGCTAATACTTTTAACTTGTTCATAATCATACCGTCCATAGTTTTCCTCCCGTACAAGAACTTTTGTTTATATAATACTACAAAAAGAACGCTTGTTCAAATAATAAATTTTGACACATTTGTAAAAGCTATCATATAATTAATTAAATTAGTTAGAATTTCTTTTAGACAGATAAAAGGGGAAGTTTAGATGATCATAGGAAAAACAGCATTGGTTTTAGGAGGAGGAGGCTCCAAGGGTGCCTATGAAATAGGAGTTTGGCAGGCCTTAAATGAATTGAGCATAAATATTGATATAGTAACAGGAACCTCCATAGGAGCTGTTAATGGAGCACTGGTTGCACAAAATGATTTTGAAAAAGCTAAAGAGATTTGGAGTAAAATGGAAGAGGGAACCGTTACTGAATTTACAGAGAAAAACAGACTAAAGGAAATGCTATATGCAAACCTTGATGAAAATAAGATTAGAAATTCGGTAACAAAGTATGGAATAGTAACAGTAGAATTTCCCAGCTTTAAATCACACTGTGTTTTTGTTGATGAAATCCAGTCCGGAAAATTAATAGACTATATTTTAGCTAGTGCGGCTTGTTTCCCAATCATAGATCCACATGAAATAGATAATAAAAAATTTATAGATGGAGCATACTTTGATAATGTACCGGCTAAAATGGCAATTGATGCCGGAGCACAAACCATAATAGCTGTTGACTTAGATGCCATAGGAATAGTAAAAAAAGAGGCCTTTAAACAAGCTGAATCCTTAGTACTAATTACGCCCAATTGGGATTTAGGAAGTTTCTTTGTATTCAATAGAGAAAACACTAAGAGAATTATTAGATTAGGATATTTAGATACCATGAAGGCTTTTGGGGTATTTAATGGAAGAAAGTATACTTTCATAAAAGGAGAGTTTGCTAAAAGAGGGCTGGTAGAAGCAGATGCTGTTGCGGATGTGTTAGAACTTGACCCAACTATAATATATAGTAAAGAAATATTGGATATAAAAATAATTGAAGCATTAATTGCAGAAAGACAAAAACCTTGGAAAGAGGAATTGAAAAATAAATTAAAGCAGTTAATAGAAAAGAAACCAAAAGAGCTTTTGGCAGAAGAAATACTGGCAAAAAGATATTTAGAAAAAAATAAGATAAAAGAAACTGTACAACAAAAGAGTGAAACAGTTGAAAATATATTAAAAAAGAAATAGAATTAGATATAATAGATAAAGCTAAGCAATATAAATACATTTTTTCATGATAAAAAAATGATAATGCACGTAAATGGAAAATTGAGAGGTACAAAATGAGAAAAACTAAAATAATTTGCACGCTGGGTCCTTCGACAATGGATAATGAAATATTAAAGAAACTTATGATTGAAGGAATGAATGTTGCAAGATTAAACTTCTCTCATGGAGACCATGTCCAGCATGGCAAAACTTTAGACAGGATAAGAAGGATAAGGGACGAAGTTGGGCTACCCGTAGCAGCCCTTTTAGATACAAAGGGGCCGGAAATTCGAGTACGGAGTTTTGAAGATGGTAAGATTATACTTGAAAGAGGGCAAACCTTTACGCTTACAACCAGAAACATTACAGGGACTCAAGATATAGTGAGCATAACTTATGAGGACCTTCCAAAAGATACACACAAAGGAATGAAAATTTTAATAGATGACGGTTTGATTGAACTAGATGTACTAGAAGTCAAGGAAACGGATATTATCTGTAGAGTAGAAAATGGAGGAACAGTTTCCAACAATAAGGGCGTAAATGTTCCTAATGCAGATTTATCTATGCCTTTTATTAGCCAAAAAGATTATGAAGATATAATGTTTGGAATTGAGCAAAATGTAGACTTTATAGCGGCATCTTTTGTTAGGAGTGCAGAAGATCTGCGAGGTATAAGAAAGATTTTATCCGACAATAGTTGTACCACCATTAGATTGATTGCAAAAATTGAAAATATGCAAGGTGTTAATAATATTGATGAAATTATTGAAGAGGCCGATGGGGTCATGGTTGCCAGAGGTGATATGGGAGTAGAAATCCCAATGGAGGAAGTTCCCGTATTACAAAAGAAAATAATAAAGAAGTGTGTTGCGGCAGGAAAAATTGTTATAACTGCTACGCAAATGCTTGATTCAATGATGAAAAATCCAAGACCTACGAGAGCAGAAGCTACAGACGTTGCAAATGCAATATATGACGGCACAAGTGCAATCATGCTTTCAGGGGAAACGGCTGCGGGGGCTTATCCCGTAGAGGCTCTTCAAACTATGGTAAAAATTGCAGAACGTGCAGAAGAAGATATAAACTATAGAAGTCGTTTCGTTCAAGGCAGAGAAACGGTGGAGCCGGATGTTACAACGGCCATTTCACACGCAACCTGTACAACAGCCATGGATTTAAATGCTGCTGCAATTGTAACAATTACTGCTTCCGGCAGAACGGCACACATGATTTCTAAGTACAGACCTGATTGTCCTATTATAGGGTGTACAAGCAATGCAAGCGTTTGGAGACAACTTAGCCTTGTGTGGGGAGTGACTCCGTTAATAATTCCTGAATACCAAAACACAAGAGATTTATTTAACTGTGCAGTGGTAGCAACAAATAAGGCGGGATATGTTAAAACAGGGGAAATAGTGGTTCTGACTGCGGGAGTTCCTATTGGAGTAGCAGGAACAACAAATATATTGAAAGTCCAAATAGCAGGAGAATATCATTAAAAAAATCCGCAATACAACTGACATAAATGTTGTATTGCGGATTTTTCAGTTAAAGCAATATTTTATTTTCTAATACGGCATTAGAGAGCAGTAACCTCTTCCGCTGTTAATCCTGTAACCTCTACAATCATTTCATTTGAGAACTCTTTGGCTTTTAAGTTTGAGGCTATTTTTAATGAAGTCCTTTTCACACCATCTTCAAAGCCCTTTGAGATTCCACTTTCTAATCCCTCATGAGTGGCTCTGGCTATATTGCTTTCACAATCTTTTTCAGATTGTTCACGGAGTTCCATCATATACCTAAACTTTTCATATTCACCGAAATATGC
Source organism: Aminipila sp. (assembly GCA_047974845.1). Taxonomy (GTDB): domain Bacteria; phylum Bacillota; class Clostridia; order Peptostreptococcales; family Anaerovoracaceae; genus Aminipila. The sequence goes on from JBKECQ010000052.1 coordinate 23,907, forward strand.
CATTTAATTCACCTCCCTTATAGTGAAAGGCATTATTCTTCTCTAATGTATATGCAGACGGAGCTTTAACAGTGCAAAAACCTTTTTTCAATATCATTTTATAAAATATTTATAAGTCGCAAACCTCTCCAAGAACTTTACCAATAGCATCATATATTACTAAGTTTGCTTTTCCGTCATATTGGGTCTTAGATTTATTTATTAGTACTAGATTCTTACCACGAAAATAGTTTATTAAGCCTGCGGCAGGATATACGACCAAGGACGTGCCTCCAACAATTAAAGTATCAGCCTTAGAAATAGCATCAACTGCACCTTGAATTACTTCATCATTTAGACACTCCTCATAAAGAACCACATCGGGCTTAACTATTCCGCCACATTTTTTACAAGTAGGGACAAGGGTCTTAATTCCTTCCTTTTCCTTGCAATTCTCAGGATTCATTACATAATCCAAATCGTAAAACTCTCCACAACGCATACAGTTATTTCTAAGTACAGAGCCGTGTAATTCGTACACTGTTTTGCTTCCTGCAAGCTGATGAAGTCCATCGATATTTTGTGTTACCACAGCCTTAAGTTTACCCTCTTGTTCAAGCTTGGCAAGTGCCAAGTGTGCTTTGTTTGGCATTGCATCTGTGTATATTAAATTATTTTTATAATAGTCATAAAAAGTTTCCAGTGAATTATTAAAAAAACTGCGAGACAGCATTATTTCCGGAGATTGTCCATATTTTTGAATAGCATTATAGAGTCCGCTTTCTGAACGAAAATCCGGAATGTTACTTTCTGTAGAAACTCCTGCCCCTCCAAAAAACACTATATTGCTACTTCCTTCAATTATTTTTTTAAGTTCCTGTATCATTTAAAAAACCTCCCCAAAACAAGTAAAAACAAATTCACATTTGGAATATTGGATTTGCTGTATGTAATATGCTTATTGTATCAGAACTTAGTATTTATGTCTATTAAGGAAGGATGCGGTAATGGCAAAATGAAAAGAGACAGACGACTTTACATACATTTAACATAGTTTTACAAAGTTTTTACACCCATATGCTTTTTGATTTAATATTGTGCATATACTATGTGAATGTAGACAAAATAAGCAATAAATAGATTAAATGCCAATCAAGAAATTTGGCGTCAGAGAAGGAGAAAAAGAAAATGAAAAAGAATTTAAAGAAATTTTTGGCATTAGCTGCAATAACAACAATTGCGATAATAAGTTTAACTGCCTGCGGAGGAAATGACGCAGACGAGCAACCGGATGAGGTGTTAGCTGACAACGAAATTTCAGTAGTATCAAGAGAAGACGGTTCTGGCACTAGAGGAGCATTTATTGAATTATTTGGAATAGAAGAAAAAAATGATGCAGGAGAAAAAATCGATAACACAACAGAGGAAGCAAATATTACAAATAGTACATCTGTAATGATGACCACTGTATCAGGAGATACTTACGCAATAGGATATATTTCTTTAGGATCTTTAAACGATACTGTTAAGGCAGCAAAAATTGATGGAGTAGCACCAAGCATTGATACCATTAAAGATGGTACTTATAAAATTGCAAGACCTTTTAATATTGCAACAAAGGCAAATTTAAGTGCTGTTTCAAAAGACTTTGTGGATTACATCATGAGTACAGAAGGTCAAAAAATTGTTGAAGAAAACGGATATATATCAACAGGAGAGCATACCGCTTTTGAAGGAACAATGCCAAGCGGAAAGATAGTAGTTGCAGGTTCATCCTCTGTAACTCCCGTTATGGAAAAACTAAAAGAAGCATACCTTGCAGTAAATAAAAATGCGACAATTGAAATCCAACAGAGTGACTCAACAACAGGTATGAATTCATGTTTGGAAGGCATTTGTGATATAGGTATGGCATCAAGAGCACTTAAGGACAGTGAAATTGAGGGAGGCTTAACTCCTACAGTAATAGCAATGGATGGTATTGCAGTAATCCTTAATAATGACTTTATTGTAGAAAACTTAACTACAGAACAAGTAAAAGCAATCTTTACAGGCGAAGTAACAAAATGGTCAGAGGTTATAGAATAATATGAACAACTTTAAAGAAACTTTAATGAAAGGCATATTTCTTGTAGCTGCTTGCACTTCGGTGCTTGCAGTTGCACTAATATGCGTATTTCTATTTATAAATGGCGTTCCTGCCATAAAGGAAATAGGTTTGTTTGACTTCCTTTTGGGACAGAAGTGGAGGCCGAGCAATGACATATATGGCATACTGCCAATGATTATGGGGAGCATTTATGTTACTGCGGGAGCAATAATAATAGGTGTTCCGATTGGTGTACTTACAGCTGTATTTATGGCGAAATTTTGCCCAAGAATTATCTACAGACCGCTTAAAGCGGCAACAGAACTTCTTGCGGGAATACCGTCAATAGTGTACGGCTTTTTTGGGTTGGTGGTACTGGTACCATTTATAAGAGCAAATTTTGAAGGCAATGGTAACAATATATTAACGGCATCAATACTTTTGGGAATTATGATACTACCTACTATTATCGGAGTCAGTGAATCTGCTATTAGAACTGTGCCAACCCATTACTATGAAGGTGCGTTGGCTTTGGGAGCAACACATGAAAGAAGTATCTTTTGTGTAGTACTTCCTGCGGCTCGCTCGGGAGTATTGGCAGGAGTAGTCTTGGGGGTTGGTCGTGCCATAGGAGAGACAATGGCTGTAATGATGGTAGCCGGAAATCAAGCAAGAATGCCGGAAGGAATATTTAAAGGTGTAAGAACATTAACAACAAACATTGTTATGGAGATGGGATATGCGGCGGATCTTCATAGAGAGGCATTAATCGCCACAGCTGTAGTATTATTTGTCTTCATACTTATTATAAATTTATCGGTATCACTTTTGAACAGGAGGAATACAAATGGAGGAAACTAAAAATTACATTAATAAAGTAAGCACAAAAAGAAAAATAAAATCATATGTAGCGAATCCTGTTTCACTAATTCTTTTTCTATTAGTAACAGTAGCGGCAATTATTACCTTTACTGTGTTAATTTTTCTCATCGGATATATTCTCATAAAGGGTATACCGCATTTGACACCAAGCTTGTTTGAGATGAAATATAATACTGAAAATGTGTCACTTATGCCGGCACTTATAAATACTATAACTATGACTCTATGTTCATTAGTAATAGCTGCGCCTCTTGGTATATTTTCTGCTATTTATTTAGTAGAGTATGCAAAAAGGGGAAATAGACTTGTAAACTTGATTAGGATTACAGCTGAAACTTTAGCAGGAATACCATCAATTGTTTATGGATTGTTTGGATTATTGTTCTTTGTAACAACATTAAAATGGGGATATTCGATTTTAGCCGGAGCTTTTACCCTTGCAATAATGATATTACCTCTTATAATGCGTACCACTGAAGAGGCTTTAAAAGCGGTGCCTGACTCTTTTAGAGAGGGAAGTTTTGGACTTGGGGCAGGGAAGTTACGTACAGTGTTTGTTATTGTATTGCCTACGGCTGTTCCGGGAATTTTGGCAGGAGTTATCCTTGGAGTAGGGCGTATTGTTGGGGAAACTGCGGCGCTTATTTATACTGCAGGAACGGCACCTGACATTCCGGAGGGGTTATTGAATTCGGGCAGAACCTTGGCGGTTCATATGTATGCCCTTTCAAGTGAAGGATTGTATATGAATCAAGCTTATGCTACGGCAGTAGTATTGTTAATAATAGTAGTAGTAATAAATACGCTTTCTGGGTTTATAGCAAAAAGAATTGCTGCTAGATAGTGTTTCTTGGAGAAGGATAGATATGGATAAAATTAAAATTAGTAATTTAGACTTGTATTATGGAGATTTTAAAGCTTTAAAAAATATAAATATTGTATTGCCTGAAAAAGAAATAACGGCTTTTATAGGTCCCAGTGGTTGTGGTAAATCCACGCTTTTAAAATCTCTAAATAGGATGAATGATTTAGTTGAGGGTTGCAAAATAACTGGAAAGGTGCTTCTTGACAATAAAGATATATATGGGGATATGGATATAAATTTATTGAGAAAAAGAGTTGGAATGGTATTTCAAAAACCAAACCCTTTTCCAATGAGTATATATGACAATATTGCTTTTGGTCCGAGAACCCACGGTGTTAAGGCTAAAAGTAAACTGGATGACATTGTAGAAAAATCTCTTAGGGATGCTGCAATTTGGGACGAGGTAAAAGACAGACTTAAGAAAAGTGCATTGGGAATGTCCGGAGGACAACAGCAAAGGCTATGTATAGCAAGAGCATTAGCTGTAGAGCCGGAAGTACTTCTTATGGATGAACCCACATCTGCACTTGACCCAATTTCCACATCTAAAATTGAGGACTTGGCAGCGGATTTGAAAAAGAAGTATACTATTATTATGGTTACTCACAATATGCAGCAAGCTGCCCGTATTTCCGATAAAACAGCATTTTTCCTACTGGGAGAAATAATTGAATTTGGCAATACTGAAGATATATTCTCTATGCCAAAAGATAAGAGGACAGAAGACTATATTACAGGAAGGTTTGGCTGATATAATATTTTTAATAAAATGTTATATTTAAGAACTTGATTGCAAAAAAATTTTGTAAATATGATAAAATATAAGGAGGAGTAAATGGTGCGAAATAGATTTGATACACAGCTTACTTTGTTAAATACAGAAATTATTGAAATGGGATCCCTTTGTGAAGAGGCAATATCAGAGGCAGTTAAGGCCTTAATTGATAATGATAAGGGATTGGCAAAGAAAACCATAGAAACAGACAAGCTTATAGACCAAAAAGAAAAGGATATAGAAGCATTATGCTTAAAGCTTCTTTTACAGCAACAACCGGTTGCAAGGGACTTAAGATTAATTTCTGCCGCTTTAAAAATGATTACAGACATGGAAAGAATAGGCGATCAGGCCGCTGACATTGCAGAAATTGTTAGTGTTGCGGATTTGTCACTACCTAGAGACTTTAAACACACCAAACAAATGGCAGAGGCTACAATCAAAATGGTAACAGAAAGTGTGGAAGCTTTTGTCCAAAGAGACTTAGTTTTAGCTAGAGAGGTAATAGCCTATGATGATGTGGTAGATGACTTATTTGATGTTGTAAAAGGCGAGGTTATAGACATCATAGCCGAAATATCCAAAGAACCTAAGGGCAGTCAGGCTCAGAATAAGAAGAGTGTTGATCTTATAGACATTCTTATGATAGCAAAATATTTTGAGCGTATAGGAGACCATGCAACAAATATTGCAGAGTGGGTGGAATTCTCCATAACAGGATCCCATGAATGCATTGAACCAATCACTGTAGATTGTACTAACACCACAAATAAGGATAAATAGTAATATATATAGTTTTATAAAAATAATGGGGGATATGAAATATGATATTTTGTGTAGAAGATGACACAAGCATCAGAGAACTGGTTGTTTATACTTTAAAAAATACAGGCTTTGAAGCGGAAGGCTTCGTAGAGGGAAAAGAACTTTTTTCGGCGTTATCTTCCGTGACCCCACAACTTATTCTATTGGATGTTATGCTTCCGGGCATGGACGGCATTGAAATCTTAAAACGTTTAAAGAACAACTATTCCACTAAAGATGTTCCTGTAATAATGCTTACTGCAAAGGGAAATGAATATGATAAAGTCATTGGCCTTGACAATGGAGCAGATGATTATGTGACAAAGCCTTTTGGTATGATGGAACTCATATCCAGAGTAAAAGCTGTGTTGCGAAGAGTACAACCCAAGGCACAAGTAAGTGAACTGAATAGTGGTGGCGTTAAGTTAAATATTGAGAAACACACTGTATTTGCAGGGGAAACCCAAATTCAACTAACCCTCAAAGAATTTGAGGTTCTGCGATTGCTCATGGAGAATCGTGGAGTTGTATTATCCAGGGATACTTTGTTAGAACGAATTTGGGGATATGACTTCGATGGGGAAACAAGAACTGTTGATGTTCATGTACGAACATTAAGGCAAAAGCTGGGGGAGAAAGGAAACATAATAGAAACCATAAGAGGCGTAGGATATTTAGTAGTAGAAAACTAAGTATGAATTTAGAAAGATATTACTTTTAATGCTTTCATCAAATAGCCAAAATGGAGGATTTTATGAAAAACAAGATACTAAAAAACTTTTTCTTTTTGTCAGCAGTTTCGATTGTTATAACAACCGTGCTGATTTCACTCATAATGTATAACGGATTTTACAAGGATATGCAAGATGAGGTCAGGCTGGAGGCCAGATACATAGCAGAAGCTGTCACCTTAAACGGAGAGAGCTATCTGAGGGAAATCAGCAAGGTTACAGAAGATAGAATAACACTTATTGAAGAGGATGGAACCGTCTCCTTTGATAATAGACAAAGACCGGAAAATATGGAGAATCACTTAGAACGCCCTGAGATTGCCGAGGCTATAAAGCAGGGAACCGGTGAAACCGTAAGAATGTCCGATACTTTAAATATGCACACCTTCTACGTGGCAGTAAGAATGGACAATGGCAAAGTCGTTCGAGTTGCAAACACCACTTCAAATGTATACTCTGCAGTTGCTGTAAATTTACCGTACATGGCAGCAATATGTCTTGTAATGTTAGGTATTACTATAGTTTTAGCCAAAAGACAAACCGCAGGTATTGTAGCGCCTATAAATGATCTTAATCTGGAAGAACCGCTTTCAAATGTGGTATATGATGAATTTTCACCCCTATTAAGAAAGTTAGAACAACAAAATAAATTAATAGAGAACACCGTTTCAACATTGAAGAAGGAACGAGAAGAATTTAAATCCATAACCCAAAACATGAGTGAAGGTCTAATAGTCTTAAGTTCTTCAGGACAAATGCTTATTGTAAACCAAAGGGCTTCAGATATTTTTGGAAAAACTGCGGAAGGCCATTATTTAACACTGAACAGAAGTGCGGAATTTAGAACCGTAGCCGAAAAGGCTTTAAGTGGCATTATGGCTGAAAGTAAACTTGTGCAGGATGGTAGGATATATCAGCTGGTGGCAATGCCCACTTTATTTGAACAAAATAATACTCTTGAATCTGAGGATAAAAATTGCTTAGAGGATAAAAATTGCTTAAAAGAGAACACACCACAAGGAGCGGTAGTATTAGCTCTTGATATTACAGAAAAAGAGGAAACAGAAGGAATAAGAAGAGAGTTTTCCGCAAATGTTTCCCATGAACTTAAAACACCACTTACTTCAATATTAGGATACGCAGAGATTATCCGTGAGGGTATAGCAAAGCCGGAGGATATAAAGGGGTTTGCTTCAAAAATTTATGACGAATCAAAACGGATGATTTCTTTAATAGAAGATATAATGAAAATATCAAAGCTGGATGAAGGGGCAATGGAACTTACAGAATCCAGCCTGGATTTAAGGAGTATATGCGGCTCTGTTGTTGAACGTTTGACATCTAAGGCAAAAAATCTTAATGTAGAGCTTATTTTAGAGGTAGATAAAGAACCTGTATATATAACAGGGGTAGCGGCACTTTTAGATGAGATGGTTTTTAACCTCTGTGAAAATGCAATAAAATACAATAAGGTTGGGGGGAAGGTAACCATACAAGCGAAAAATAACCCCACAAGGCTTATTGTGTCCGACACCGGTATAGGAATAGCAAAGAGTGAACATTCTCGAGTGTTTGAACGCTTTTACAGAGTGGACAAAAGTCATTCAAAGGGGACTGGCGGAACAGGTTTGGGACTTTCAATAGTTAAACATATTGTAAAAAAACATAATGCAAATATCAAAATAGAAAGTGAACTTGAAAAGGGTACTACCATTGAAGTAGAATTTTAGTATTATTTAAGGGTTATAAAAATATTGAGCGCAGTAGGTAATATTAAACCTCTGTGCTCTTTTTATATGCGTAAGTATTAAATATATGTTAGATGGGTAAATTATCTATGTAACATAAAGCCCTACATTATAATCCTATTTTTTCGTGGCTAAAAAAGGAAAAAAGTGATAAGATATAAGGAATGAAAAGAAGATTAGTAGCGTGAGCAAATAGAGGTAGCTTTACGTAAGGGATGGAGGCAATAATGAATATTTTGGTTGCGAATGATGATGGTATAAAGGCAAGAGGGATATATGAGCTGGTAAAGGTTTTATCAAAAGAAGCAGATATATATGTATGTGCTCCCCATGTAGAAAGAAGCGCGGCAGGGCATAGCATAACTGTTAGAACCGGACTTGAAGCTAAGGAAGTACCTTTTGAAAACGCAAAATTAGCTCTTGAAATAAATGGCACACCGGCAGATTGTGTAAAGTTAGGTGTTTTACTATTAAGGGAAAAGGGTATAAATATCGATATGGTTTTTTCCGGCATTAATCACGGAGGAAATCTTGGCACGGATACACACTATTCAGGGACTGTTTCAGCGGCCATAGAAGGATGCATTTGTGGCATACCTTCAGTAGCAGTATCAGTTGAGGGTCATAACCCTAAGAACTTTGATGGAGCCACATACTTAGCAAAAGCTACGTTAGCAAAGGCTGTAGGAAATTTAGATGAAAAAACTGTATTAAATATAAACCTTCCGGATTTACCAAAGGAAGAGCTTAAAGGAATAAAAATAACTACTTTAGGCCCAAGAGAATATGATGGGTGGTTTAAAAATAAACAAGATGAAGAAAAGGGAACCTTACAATACTGGTATAGCGGAAAACCTGTAGTCTATACTGATTTGCCGGAAGAACTGGATGTTATGGCTGTTCAAGCAGGTTTTGCATCCATTACACCGCTTCACTACGATTTTACAAATTATGAATTGGTGGAAGAAGTAAAAAGTTGGCAGATTAAATAGGAAGGTTTCTTTCAGTTAAAGGAAGAGCGACAAATGGGAATACTTAAAAATGATATAACAATAGAAAGTAAAAAAGTTTTAGACGAATACTTATCTGCATTTGAATACAAGACTTCGGGATTATCTTTCTCGTCTTTATATATGTGGAGAAAGGAAAATGAGTTTTCGTGGGAGATAATAGGTGACTATATGATAATAGCAGGGCTTAGTCATCTGGAAATTGAATCTCATGAGTACTTTTTGTTTCCCCCTCTTACTAAGACAGGCAAATATGAAAGCGAGAGTTTAAGGGAGGCTGTTTTAAAAGCAAAGGAAATCTTTGAATCCAAAGGTGAACGTTTTTCTATGCGATTGTTACCTTCACATATGAAAGGGATTATTGAAGAGGCTTTTCCGGGAGAAGTGGAATTTATAGATGATAGGCCAAACTATGATTATGTCTATTTAAAACAGAATTTAGCAGAACTTGCAGGAAGAGCATACCATGGCAAAAAAAATCACTTAAACTACTTTCATAATAACTTTAATTATGAATATGTACCTTTAAGGCCGGATATGCTTGATATTGTAATGCAGTTTTTGGAAGAGTTTAATGCTCGAAAGGTTCTTGAACCACATGAAAGAGCATGGCTGATGATGGAAACTCAAGCAATGAAAGATGTTGTATTAAACTTGGACAAGTTAAACTATATTGGAGGTGCCATAGTTATAGATGGCAAAGTTGAGGCTTTTAGTATTGGCGGAAAACTGGGAGCAGAGACGGTTACTGTTCACGTGGAAAAAGCAAACAGCCAAATTAGAGGTTTATATGTAGCAATAAACAATGAGTTCTGTAAACACTTACCGGAGGATATTAAATACGTTAATAGGGAAGAGGACATGGGGATTATAAATCTTAGAAAAGCTAAGTTGTCCTATAAACCTATAGAATTAGTGGAAAAGAATATTGTTAAATTTTGTTTAAAAAACAGTTAAAAATCGTTAAAAATATAACAAAAAACTCTGAAAACCTCTTGACAAACAGCTTTTGGAATAATAAAATGTAAGAAAAATTGTGAAATATATAACAATAGCTGGAGAATTTGTCTTGTCGATGTATTGCAATTAGGAAAAAGTGTGATATAGTATTATAATGAGGGCATTTGGCGATATATTTTGCTTGTCCTAATAATTAAGGTAATTATGTTATGATTTATAAGAACATATCTTTAATATCATAATTTATTTATAACACAATTTTATTTGCAAATGGTTTTTAAGGAGGACTAAAAACATGAGAGAAGTAGTAATTGTAAGTGCAGCTAGAACACCTCTTGGTAGCTTTGGAGGAACTTTAAAAGACATTCCAACAAGAACTTTAGGTGCTATCGCAGTTAAGGGAGCTATTGAAAGAGCTGGAATCAAACCAGAACAGGTTGATGAAGTTGTTATGGGTTGTGTACTTCAGGGTGGACTTGGACAGAACGTTGCAAGACAGATTTGCCTTGATGCAGGACTTCCTATCGAAGTTCCAGCAATGACTTTAAATAAAGTATGTGGTTCAGGTCTTAGAGCTGTATCTTTAGCAGCACAGTTAATTAAAGCTGGAGATGCTGAAATCGTTGTAGCTGGTGGTGCAGAAAATATGTCAAAGACAGCTTATGCAATGCCAACAGCAAGATATGGTGCAAGAATGAACAACACTCAGTTAGTTGATATGATGGTTAATGATGGTCTTTGGGACGCTTTCAACAATTACCACATGGGTATCACTGCTGAAAACATCGCTGAACAGTGGGGAATTACAAGAGAAGAATTAGATGAATTTGCTGTAATTTCACAGAACAGAGCAGAAGCAGCTATTAAAGATGGTAAGTTCAAAGATGAAATCGTACCAGTAGAAATTCCTCAGAGAAAGGGTGAACCAGTTATCTTTGATACTGATGAATTCCCTAAATTTGGAACAACTATGGACAAAGTTGCAAAGCTAAAGCCTGCATTTAAGAAAGATGGCGTAGTTACAGCTGCAAATGCTTCCGGTATCAATGATGCTGGTGCTGCAGTAGTAGTAATGTCAAAAGAAAAGGCTGATGAATTAGGATTAAAGCCTCTTTGCACAATTAAGTCATATGCTTCAGCTGGTGTTGATCCGTCAATCATGGGTATCGGTCCGGTTCCTTCATCAAAGAAGGCTCTAGAAAAAGCTGGATTAACAATTGACCAGATTGATTTAGTAGAAGCAAATGAAGCTTTCGCTGCTCAGTCATTAGCAGTAAGAAAAGATTTAGGTCTTGACCCTGAAAAGACAAACGTAAACGGTGGAGCTATTGCTATCGGACACCCAATCGGAGCATCAGGAACAAGAATTCTTATCTCATTAATCCACGAAATGATTAAGAGAGATGCAAAAACTGGTCTTGCTACACTTTGTATCGGTGGCGGACAGGGAACTGCTTTAGTAGTTGAAAGATAATACATAGAGTTTTCTATGGATTTTAAAAGGTGATTGGTTTTCCAATCACCTTTTTTTATATGTATAAATATCAAACATTTTATTATCCTAAAATATGTTATATAATACTATATAACATAATGTGAGCTAGAAAATAAAATATTAAGATAATAATTATATGTATAATGATGGAGGAAAAATGGACAAGTCAAAAGTTTACTTTACCAGCATGAAGACTGAAGTAGGAATAAGCCTTTTATCAAAATTGGATAAACTTGTTAAAGCTACCGGCATTGAATCAATAGATTTTAATGGAAAATATACCGCAATAAAAATTCACTTTGGAGAGCCGGGTAATTTAGCATACTTAAGACCTAATTATGCAAAAGTTTTGGTGGATTTAGTAAAAGATTTAGGGGGTAAACCTTTCCTTACAGATTGTAATACTCTGTATGTAGGAGGTAGAAAGAATGCTTTAGATCATTTGGATTCAGCGTATACCAACGGATTCTCACCATTTTCGACGGGATGCCATATAATTATAGCTGATGGTCTTAAGGGGACGGATGAGGTATTAATTCCGGTTAAAGACGGAGAGTTTGTAAAAGAAGCAAAGATTGGCCAAGCTATTATGGATGCAGATATATTTATTTCACTTAATCACTTTAAGGGGCATGAATCAACAGGCTTCGGCGGAGCCATAAAAAATATTGGTATGGGATGTGGCTCAAGAGCAGGAAAGATGGAACAGCACAGTGCAGGGACTCCATTTATAAGTGCCAGAAGGTGTGTAGGCTGTGGTAAGTGCATTACGGTATGTGCCCATGATGCCATAAGGATACAGGAACGAAAGGCTCAGTTAAATGAGGATAGGTGTGTGGGCTGTGGAAGATGCATAGGGGTCTGTCCAACTGATGCTATAGCAACAAAATGGGATGAATCTAATGACATTCTAAATAAAAAGATGGCTGAATATACATGGGCAGTATTAAATGGAAGACCGCATTTTCATGTATCATTAGTAGTGGATGTATCCCCTAACTGTGATTGTCATTCAGAAAACGATATCCCAATAGTTCCTAATATAGGGATGTTTGCCTCATTTAACCCCGTAGCTTTGGATATGGCTTGTGCCGACGCGGTAAATAAACAGATACCCGTTGCCGGCAGTATTCTTCATAAAAACAAAGCTAAGGAAAATTGTGGATGTAGCTGTGGATGTGACCACACCCAAGACGGACATACAAAGGACCACACCGAAAACGGACACACAGAGGATCATTTTAAAATGACACATCCGGATACTGATTGGCAAGTCTGCATGGAACATTGCGTGAAAATGGGGATTGGCACCATGGAATATGAACTGATTGAAGTTAAATAGTAATGAAATATTTATAAAATAGAAATCTAACCCTAAAAAAATGGCGATTATATGGCAGGTAGTTTAAGTATATTCTTAGACTACCTGCTTTTGTTTAGAACAGTTTTAAATAATAACAACACCCTAATAATATTTAAAATTTTTTTATTATCTGTTGACAATAGTTTATAACTATGCTACTATGACATGGTAGTGCTTTAACTAATTAAAGTCAAAAAATGAACGAGTTTGAAGGAGGAGAAAAACATGAAAAAAATAATTACAATTTTGGTTACAGTTACTTTAATTCTTGGTATGTTAGCTTTGACAGGATGTGGTAATTCAGATAAACCTAAGGAAGGTGAGGATGAAGTAATATCAGATGTAAGCGGATGGGAATATATACAGGCAAAGGGAGAACTGGTAATCGGGCTTGATGATACTTTTGCTCCAATGGGATTCAGAGATGAAGCAGGAGAGCTTGTAGGTTTTGATATTGATTTAGCAAATGCAGTTGCAGAAGAATTGGGTGTAAAGGTAAGCTTTAAGTCAATCGACTGGGATGCAAAAGAAATGGAATTAAAATCAAAGAGAATAGATTGTATATGGAATGGTATGTCTGCCACTGAGGAAAGAATAGAAAAAATGGCTTTGACAGATAAGTATATCAACAACAGCATTGTAGTAATGGCAAAGGACAATACTATTAAGGTTGCAAAAGCGGAAGATTTAGCTAACTATAATGTTGGAACACAGGCTGACTCCTCTGCGTTGGAAGTTTTAAAGGCTAATGCGGCATATGATACATATGCAGATAAGATAGTAGAGTATAAAACATATGATGAAGCTATTATGGATATGCAGACAGGAAGAATAGATTGCATAGTAGTGGATCAGGTTTTAGGTGAATATAAGAATTCTAAGCTTGACAAAAAGATGATTGTTTGCGATTATGGATTTGGCGATGACTTTTATGCTATAGGTTGTCGTAAAGAAGATCCTGATGTAGCAGCTAAAATAACAGAAGCTTTGGCAGCAACAATCGAAAGTGGCAAAGCAGCAGAAATTAGTAACAAGTGGTTTGGTCGAAACATTGTTATACTTGAAGGATACGATAAATAAGGAGCGACAATAATTTGAATCAATTTATTTCACAATTAACAGATACAATGAATTATGTTGGCGTGCTAATGCCTACATTAATTGACGGAGCTTGGGTAACAATCAAGCTCTTTGTCTTTACTTTAATTTTAGCATTGCCTTTAGGGTTGCCATTTGCGCTTGGTAGCAACAGCAAGATGGCTCCCTTTAGGTGGATTTCTAAGACATATATATGGATATTTAGAGGAACTCCTCTAATGCTACAATTGTTTTTCTTCTATTTTTATATACCTATTGCAACAGGAATTACTTTAAGTGCATTTAGTACAGCCATAATAACTTTTGTATTAAATTATGCAGCATATTTTGCTGAAATATATAGAGGTGGCATAGAAAGCATTGATTATGGCCAATATGAGGCGGCTCAGTCTCTTGGGTTAGATAAAAGGCAAACTATGTTTGGGATAATAATTCCACAGGCTGTTAAGCGAGTTTTACCCGCAGTATCCAATGAAGCGATAGTTTTAATTAAGGATACTGCCCTTGTTTACACTATTTCAGTTGGGGAACTATTAAAAGCGGCAAGAAGTGCGGTTAATAGGGATGTAGATGTTACAGCCTTTGTGTTAGCGGCATTAATATATTTATTCTTTACATTTTTACTGACACTATTATCAAATTATCTTGAAAAGAAATACTCAAAGTATGAAAGTAAAGAATCTGGAGATTCAAAACCTAGGGGTAAAAAAGAACAGAAACTCAGAAGTAAGAGAAAGAGGGGGTAAACATGGTAGATATTTTAAGAATGGAAAATATAGTAAAGCAATTTTCAGGTTGCCTTGCCCTTAATCATGTAAACTTCTCAATGAAAAAGGGAGAGACGGTTGCCATTATAGGCCCCTCAGGTTCCGGTAAGAGCACTTTGTTGAGATGCATAAATTGCTTGGAGAGGATTACAAGCGGAAGTATAACCTTGAATGGAGACACTTTTGCCAGCAGTAAAGACGGAGAAAGAGCTGTTTATCTTCAAGATAAAGAACTAAATAAGATTTGTGCAGAAACCGGGATGATTTTTCAACACTTTAACCTCTTTCCTCACATGACTTGTTTAGAAAACATTTGTTATGCACCCATTAAGGTAAAAAAGGAAAGTAGGGCAGAGGCAGAGAAAAGAGCCATGGAGCTTTTAAATATGGTGGGTCTTGATTATAAAGCAGAGGCATACCCGGCTCAGCTTTCAGGAGGGCAGAAACAAAGAGTTGCTATTGCAAGAGGGCTGGCAATGAAACCGGAAATAATGCTTTTTGACGAGCCTACAAGCGCATTAGACCCGGAAATAACAGGCGAGGTCTTAAATGTTATGAGAAAACTGGCAGAGGCCCATACAACTATGGTGGTAGTTACTCATGAGATGGGATTTGCAAAGGAAGTTTCTGACAGAGTCATTTTTATGGATGCAGGACAAATTGTAGAAGAGGGTACTCCGGAAGAAATTTTTCAAAATCCAAAAAGCGAAAGACTTAAGGAATTTCTAAGCTCCGTAATAAGATAATATTGTACCGATTACGAAAATAATAAATAAAATAATCTATAAAATAATATACAAGATAATCTATAAAATAATATACTAAATAAAACAGGTAAGATTGTGGTTTTCCATAGCTTATCTGTTTTTTATATTAGAAATAATTATTAAAAAAGTATTTTTTTACTCAATAAATTAATGTATAATAGAGAAAATTTATTTGAAGAATTCATGTCTATTCTATGAGAGTATGTGTTTCTGATATAGTTTCCTATGAGTTCAAAAGATAAGTGCAAAATTGTATGCATATATAAGGAAAAGCAGGCAAGACGATAGTCTGCTTTTTTTATGATAAATACTAATAAGTACCAAAGCCTTAATATTAATTTTTTCTCGTCACATTGATTTGATTTTGACAATCCGGGAATGAATATATAAAAGGGCTAATTTGATGTGCTTGAAAAGGGGATAATAAATATATGAAAAAGCAGAAGCAGAAATATATGTGTATTTTAATTATTTCTCAGATACTAATTTGTTTGGCAATTGGTGGCTTGATCACTATTTCCATTAAAAATATTTCAAATAACAATAATGACACATTAAGAATGATGGCAATTTCTAATGCGGAAGAAACAATGAAAAAGGTAGTTGAAAACACTATTGTTAGGATTGAATATACAAGGGAGACTGTAGGTGAACAAGTATCACAAATGGCGGACCTATTGAATACCTCTATTCTAAGCATAAATGAGGATAACTTTACGCAAGAGCTAAAAAGAATAGTGTTTGAATTACAAGAAGGCGAATATGGCAGGCCTATTCAGGTTATTGTTTATGATACACAATTAAATACAATGAAGCTTTTAAAGGGTATGGAAACAATAGAGCTTGATGTAAAAACAAATTCAGGGCAGGTGGTTGAAGGAGATAATCAGGTTGCTTTTTATAAATATTTAGAAAAGGGCACATATAAAATTTGGATCTATGCTCAACAACAAGATATTGATTTAATTGTAAAGACTCAGATGCATAAGGAAATTCATAACTCAGTATATGACGAAAATGAGTATATTTGGGTAAATGAAATTTTAGATTATAATGGTGGGGACAATTATGCAATAAGAGTGATTCATCCAAATCTGAAAGAGACTGAGGGGAAATATTTATCAACCTACACAAAAGATTTAAAAGGAAATTATCCATTCCTACAAGAGCTAAAGGGTATAAAAGCGCAAGGTGAGCTGTTTCATGTGTACTATTTTAAAAATAAAAGCAGTGACGAGGTGACGGAAAAGCTTTCGTATGCTAAATTGTATAAGCCGTTGAATTGGGTGGTATCTACAGGAAACCCTTTGAATGATATATTATCCTTTTCTGATCAATTAGAAAGCTATAACAAGGATATAGTTAAAAATGCAATAATCATTTATTTGATTTTAACAGCAATTATATTTTCATGCGGCATTTTAATTATCATAAGAACACAGAAGAAATATCAAAAGAAAATAGACACTTATATAAAAACAGAAACTGAAACAGATGTTTTAACAGGAGCATTAAACAGAAAAATGGCCCTAGTGGAATTTGATAATTTATTGGAGGCTACAACAAATATAAAAACATCTACATTGCTTTTAATGATGGATATAGATAATTTCAAAAAAATAAATGATACTTACGGACATGATGTGGGAGATTTAGTGCTTAAAAAAGTTGTAGAGGCAATAACCTCTGCTGTTCGAGGAGAAGACAAGCTCTTTAGATGGGGCGGAGAAGAATTTATTTTAGTTTGTAATGATAAAGAGCAGGCAAACCATATAAATATTGCAGAAAAGATTTTGTGCAGTGTTAATTCTCTAATTTTTGAGTATGAAGGTAACACCTTTAATGTTTCCGTGTCAATAGGTGGTACACATCTCCATTTAGAGGACAGGGAATATAACGAAGCAGTAAAGAGAGCAGACCAAGCTTTATATTACTCCAAGAGAATTGGCAAGAATAAATATACCTATTATAAAGATTTAAATAGATAAATATATAGATTAATAAATAAGCTAATTTATAAAAGAATATATAAACTAATAAATAACCTGATAAATAAACTAATAAATGAATTAGTAAAAAAGAAAATTAAAAGAGGATAGCGTGAATTTTACTTCATACTATCCTCTTTGTTTTTTATATTATAAAAAAGTACTTCCTGTAAAGATTATATTGACAATGCCTTTGTAATAATAGCATTTGCAGTATCAAATTTAGACATAATAGGCAGCTCTTGGAAATTGTCTTTTGTAATAAGAGTGACAATATTAGTATCGGTTCCAAAGCCTGCGCCGGGAACTTTAAGATTGTTTGCCACAATCATATCTACATTTTTTTTAATAAGCTTAGCCTGAGAATTTTCAAGCATATTTTCTGTTTCCATAGAGAAACCGCATAAGACTTGTCCATCCTTTTTGATGGAGCCTAGGTGCTTTAATATATCGTCGGTACGTTTTAAAGGAATCGCTAAATCATCATCCTTTTTCTTCACTTTGTTATCATAAGTAACAGCAGGAGTATAATCAGCAACGGCAGCGGCTTTAAAAACTATATCTGCGTCTTGAAAGTTTGAGCAGACAGCCTCGTACATCTCTTTTGAGGATGTAATGTTGATTACATCTACAAACATTGGAGGCTTTAAGGATGTTTTTCCGGAGACTAATGTTACAGAAGCCCCACGAAGCATACAAGCCTTAGCTAATGCATAGCCCATTTTTCCGGTGGAGTGATTTGTAATATAACGAACCGGATCGATTGCTTCTTGTGTTGGGCCGGCAGTTACAATAACTTTTTTTCCTGTCAAATCATGTGGCATAGCCAGATGTTTCAATACATATTCAAATAATACCTCAGGCTCCGGCATCTTTCCTTCACCTATGTCATTACAAGCTAAAAGCCCTGTGGCAGGATTAATTATTTCAAAGCCATACCCTTTTAATTTATTTAGGTTTTCCTGAGTAATGGGGTTTTGATACATATTGGTATTCATGGCAGGAGATACTAATTTTAATGCCTTAGAAGCTAAAACCGTGGTAGTAAGCATATCATCAGCGATGCCGTTTGCAAACTTTGCAATGACGTTTGCAGAGGCCGGTGCTACCATTATTAAGTCAGCTTTTTTTGCAATGGATATATGAGTAACATCAAATTTAAAATCTCTATCAAAAGTATCTACCAGGCATTTATTTCCTGTAAGTGTCTCAAAGGTCAATGGTGCAATAAATTCACAAGCATTTTTAGTCATAATAACATGAACATCACAATGCTGTTTTTTTAAGGCGCTTACAAGATAAGCGGTTTTATATGCGGCAATGCTCCCTGTTATTCCTATAACGACGGTTTTTCCTGTTAACATAGCAATAGTATACCTCTCTAAAATGTTATAGTTTAATAAATAGTTATTCCATAAGTCCGTAAAACCATGGAATACTCTATTTCTACACTTACCAATATTGTAAATACTTATTGCGTGAAAAGCAACTAAAATGTTATAATGTTGATTTAGAATAGAAATTACCATTTTTGGCAAGGTTAAGATGGTAAAATAAAATATATTTGATATTTTAAAATTTATATATATTAAAAATATTTATTAAGATTCATATTAAAATTAGGAGGAAGGATAATGGCTGACTTAGAGAAGAAGGGTATTTCAGAAACAGCAGAAACACAGACAGCTTCCAATTTTATTCATAACATTATAGATAAAGACTTGGAAACTCAAAAATATGGGGATAAGGTATATACAAGATTCCCACCGGAACCAAATGGATACTTGCATATTGGTCATGCAAAATCTATTTGTCTAAACTTTTCCACTGCACAAAAATATGGTGGAAAGTGTAACTTAAGATATGACGATACAAATCCTGTTAAGGAAGACATGGAATATGTGGATTCAATAGAAGAGGACGTAAAATGGCTTGGCTTCCAATGGGACGAAAGGCTTTGGGCTTCTGATTACTTTGATAAAATGTATGAAGCGGCTGTAGAACTAATAAAAAAGGGCAAGGCTTTTGTATGCGATTTAAACTCTGAGCAGATTAGAGAATATAGAGGAACATTAAAAGCACCGGGAAAAGAAAGTCCGTATAGAGGCAGGAGCATAGAAGAAAACTTAAAGCTTTTTGAAGAAATGAAAGAAGGAAAATATTCCGACGGAGAAAAAGTTTTAAGAGCGAAAATTGATATGTCTTCCCCTAATATAAACTTAAGAGATCCGGTTATATACAGGATTGCACATACAACACACCATAACACAGCGGATAAGTGGTGCATTTATCCTATGTATGACTTTGCACATCCTATTGAGGATGCAATAGAGGGAATTACACATTCAATTTGTACTCTTGAGTTTGAGGATCACAGACCGCTTTATGATTGGGTTTTAAAAGAACTTGACTGGTGGGAGACTCCTCCTCAGCAGATTGAATTTGCTAGACTAAATATTACAAACACAGTAATGTCAAAGAGATATTTAAAAGCTATGGTTGATGACGGAACTGTGGAAGGTTGGGATGACCCTCGTATGCCTACTATTGCAGGTCTGAGAAGGAGAGGCTATACTCCTGAATCCATTAGAGATTTTTGTGAGAGAATTGGTGTTTCAAAAGCCAATAGCATGGTGGATATAGCACTGCTTGAACATTGTGTAAGAGAGGATTTAAAATCCAAAGTACAAAGCCGAAATGTAGTAGAAAACCCTATTAAGGTTGTAATAACTAATTATCCTGAAGACAAGACAGAAGAAATGGAACTTGAGAATAATAAAGAAGTTGCTGAAATGGGAAACAGAATGGTTCCTTTTTCAAGAGAACTTTATATAGATGGCGACGATTTTATGGAAGTTCCTGAGAAAAAATATTTTAGAATGTTTCCGGGTAATGAAGTCAGATTTAAAGGGGCATATTTTATTACCTGTAATGATGTAGTGAAAAATGATGATGGTAGCATTAAGGAACTTCACTGCACATATGATCCGGAAACAAGGAGCGGCAGTGGATTTGAGGGACGTAAGGTTAAAGGCACCATTCATTGGGTAGATGCAAAAACTGCAATCAAAATAAAAATTCGTCAATACGGATACCTAATGGTCGAAAATGAAAATGGTGAAAGCATTATGAATCCAGCCTCTTTAAAGGAAATAGAAGCTTATGCTGAACCTGCTATTGCAGAGGCAAAACCGGGTGAACGCTATCAGTTCTTCAGACATGGTTATTATATAGCTGATACAAAACTTTCAGGAGACGAAGAGAAAATTTTTAACAGAATCGTAGACTTAAAGAGTTCTTGGAAGAAATAGAAACTTGAGCCGATGGGTTTTGGCAGATGCCGGAACTTATCGGCTTTTTCCATAGGTTAAGCGCAAGAATAAAAAGTATTAAGAGATGTTTAGAGAAATTAAGAGATATGCAGATGTATTTAGAGAAATCAAGAGATAGACAGATGTATTAAGAGAAATTTAGATATATTTAGAAAGGTAGGGTATTATGTCATACTATGAAAAAGCATTAGAGGTACACGAAGAGCACAAGGGCAAAATTGAGGTGGTAAGTAAGCTGAAGGTAACAAACAAGGATGAACTTTCTGTTGCCTACACTCCGGGGGTTGCAGAGCCCTGCCGAAAAATTGCAAATAACCAGCAAGAGGTCTATAGATATACATCAAAGGGAAATTTAGTTGCAGTAGTAAGCGATGGGTCGGCAGTCTTGGGACTGGGCAATATCGGTGCAAAGGCAGCAATGCCGGTTATGGAAGGAAAAGCTGTATTGTTTAAGGAATTTGCAGGAGTAGATGCATTTCCTATTTGCTTAGATACTCAGGATACAGAAGAGCTAATAAACATAATTAAGAATCTAGCGCCAACTTTTGGAGGTATAAATTTAGAAGATATATCTGCTCCAAGATGCTTTGAAATTGAAAAAAGAGTTCAGGAACTAGTAGACATACCGGTATTTCACGATGACCAGCACGGCACTGCTATTGTGGTATCGGCAGCAACAATAAATGCAGCAAAAGTTGTTAATAAGAAATTAAAAGAAATGAAAGTTGTTATAAATGGAGCAGGAGCAGCAGGTACTGCTATTGCAAAAATGCTTTTAAATATTGGAATAGGTAACATTGTTGTATGCGATAAATTTGGCGCATTGAACAGGAATGATGACAAACTATCACCGGCTATGAAGGTTTTAGCTGAACAAACTAACAAAGATTTGGAAGAGGGAACGTTAAAGGATGTTATCGTTGGAGCGGATATGTTTGTGGGAGTATCAGGCCCTAAAGCTCTAACGGAGGAAATGGTAGCTAGTATGGCAAAAGATCCTATTGTTTTTCCTATGGCAAATCCTGAACCAGAAATTATGCCTGAATTGGCTAAAAAGGCAGGGGCAAAGGTTATTGGAACAGGAAGATCTGATTTTCCAAATCAAATAAATAATGTGCTGGCATTTCCGGGAATCTTTAAAGGGGCTCTTTCAGTCAGAGCAAGCCGAATTACGGAGGAGATGAAGGTTGCCGCAGCCTATGCTCTTGCAAATATGATTAAAGAAGAAGAGTTAAGTGAGGAAAACATTATACCAAGTGCCTTTGCGAAAGGGGTAGCAGATGCTGTAGCTCTTGCCGTTGCAAATACGTGGAATAAGTAGGAAATAAGAAATAAGAAATAAGTTTATATTTATATAAGTTATATAGTAGGATATTGTAGTACAAGTGTATTTATCAAAGAGGTTGTAGAATGTTAGTCAAGAAAATCCTTATTTATACTATTGTTTTATTTATGGCTGTAGCGCTCATTAATTCTGAAGAAGCCAGAGCGGAGGTTGAAGTAGGGATTCGCGTAGGATACGTTGATTGCGCGGGCTTTATTCATAATGATGATGGTAATATGAAAGGGTATGCAGTAGATTACCTTAAAGAGATTTCTAAAAATACAGGATGGGAATATGAATATATACAGGGATCCCTAGCTGAAAATTTAGATAGGCTTCGACGCGGAGAAATCGATTTAATGTGTGGTATAAGGTATACTAAGGAAAAAAATAGTCTCTTTCAATACTCCAAAAGGCCTATGGGAAAGACTACTAGTATCATATATGCAGCTGTTGACAATGAAGTAGCATACAATGATTTCAGTAATATGGAGGGCAAATCTTTTGGTGTGTTAAAAGGAAGCTCTGATGCTGCAGAATTAAGGAAATATGCCAACAAAAATAAATTTAGATATGAAATAATAACATATGAAGATGTTAATAAGTTAAAAAGAGCAGTGATTAACAAAGAAATTGACTTTATGGTCAATAAGAGTACTTTTATTCATAAAAACCTAAAAATTGTAGGGAGGTTTGGGTCAAACCCTTACTATTTTATAAGCAAAAAACAAAATGTAGAGTTAATGGAACAATTGAATAATGCCTTAGATACCATAAATTCGGAAAATCAGTTTTTTGAGATTGACTTATTTGAAAGGCATTATGGAAAAGATAAAGTTAAATTTGCCCCGATGTTTACAAAAGAAGAGTTACAGGTTATAAAGAATAGTGGAGTTTTGACTGTTAGTATTTGGCCCGACAGAAAACCGTTGTCATATTATGATATAAACACGGGAGAAGCAAGTGGAATTAATATTGACATATTAAATCTGATTTCTGAAAAAAGTGGTTTAAAGTTCAACTATATACCTGCTTCTGCGGGTTCATGCCCTGTAGAAGATGTTATTAAAGGAAACAGTACATTGGCGGCTGGGGTAATACAAAATGAAGACTTATTGATTAATGATAAATTTATATTGTCATCCCCAACACAAGAAAGCAGTCTTGTGGCAGTTGTAAAAAAAGGGTTTAAATATGACCCGAATAAAGTAATTAATGTTGCTCTAACTGCAAATTGGAAGATTATAGAGAAAGAAATACAAAAGGCTTTTCCAAGGGCTAGGATATTTTATATGGACTCAGATGAAGAATGCGCAAGGGCAATCAAGTCGGGTAAGGTAAGTATGTTAGTACAAAATGTAACGGTTATAGACCTTATCATACAGAAACCTTATTTTGATAACTTGGAAATAATACCTGTGCACTTCCAAAATGAAAGAGATTGTATAGCAGGATTAGCGGAGGATAGCAAAACATTAATTACTATCATAAACAAAACCATTGATGTATTAGACAGAGAAGAAATAAGTCAAATATTTATTAAAAATGTAATTGTCGAGAAGGTTCAACCCACAATAGGGGATATATTGTATAAAAATAGAGTAAGTATTACTATATTATGTATTGTAGGGCTGGGCTTGATTATCTTAATGTTAAGGTTAAGAAGGGATAAATATTATTTTTTTGAAAAGATAGACGATAAAAGATTAAAAATTTTAGCAGGAATAAGTAAACGTGAAAAATCAAGCAGATATAAAAACGGAAATTTTTCAATTGCAGAAAGCCCATTTGACGTAAAAGTTCTTTCAGAATATCTGGCAAGCTCCTGTTACTATCAGTGCAAGGAAAGAGACGTTAAATTACGGGTATTTACAAAGGGAATAAAATCAGAAACCTTTATAGGGGATCAGATGAGCGTTTGTATGCTTATTTCCAATATCTTTTTAGATTCCATAACTTTTGCGGAACCTGACGGCTCCATTCAGTTCAAGATAATAAATAAAAATATAGGGAATAACAGGGCAAATCTTATTTTTCAAATTAATAATACAGGTCAAAGCATTAGTTCTGATTGCTTAAGGAAGTTATTTGAATTTGAAAACAAGAAGAGCGGTATATCCAATTGCCCGGATAGTGGATGGGGGTACTTCATCGCAAAACAGATAGTAGACATAATGGGAGGAGAAATGGTTATTGAAGGGATACCCGGAACCGGTAATAATATAACCGTTCAATTGCCATTTGTTATGTCCCCGGATAGAAAACGCTTAAGCTTAAAGGAACTAAAGCTTTTAGGCATTATGGAAGAGGACAGTTATAGAAACCGAGCAAGTATAAGTGATATAAACGATGATATTGAGATTTTAGATTCAGACAAATATTAACAAAATGTGAATCATGTGGAGGAAGAAACAACATATGACTTTACAGGATGCAGAGTACTAATTGCAGACCATTCTGAGTTTTCAGCGGAGGCAACAAAAGAATTGTTGGAAATGGTGGGAATTGAGGTGAGGTGTGCCCATGATGGAGAAGAAGCCGTAAAATTATTTTTTGAAGTAGAGCCTGAGTTTTACGATATTATTCTTATGGACATAGAAATGCCCAAATATGATGGATATGAAGCTACTAACATGATTAGAAATTCTCGATACGGAAATGCTAACAGCGTTATTATTCTAGCAATGGCGATGAACCCCTCAGGGGAAGAAGTGAATCTATACCGCAAGGCTGGCATGGATGGATATATAGAAAAAACATTTGATGCAGGAAACCTTTACAAACTATTAAATAGCTACTATAAAATATAAAAAATAAGGCAATTGTGTATGAACCTTGATGTTTTAATACAAATTTGCACTGAAAATAAGACTGCCATACTAATATAAAGATTAGTATGGCAGTCTTATTTTATTTAGAAAGAATACAAGTCATATTAATTATAATCTGAACTGTTTGTGCAAACTCCCGCAAGCTCATCTTTAAAAAGAGTCAATATAGTTGCTGCTTTTGCAGATTCCTCTTTAAGTGCAAATTCAAGCTCAGCGGCTGTCTGTTGCAACGCATACAGTCCTAAGGTTCCGGCTAGACCCTTTACGGAGTGTGCTATCCTATGGGCTTCTGTATAGTTTTTGTCTATTAAAAGCTCCTGTATATCCGTATCAACGTGTGCATAGGCAGTTTTAAATTTAGTTAAATGCTTAATGTACTGTTTTTCTGAACAGCCTAAGTTTCTTGCAGCCTCAGAAAGACTGAAAGTAGAGTTTATAGAATTGGGAGGAGTAATTCTATTAGTACTGCACACAGTTCTCTTTTTCTCCGATAAGGTATGACTAGAACTATCTTTAGTCTCTGTTTCTTCAGAGGACTCTGTATTAGTTGAGTTCTCCGGGTCTGGATTAGAGTCTGTAGTATTAGACGAATCAGAATTATCAACTTGGTCTGGGGAGGTTGGTATGTCTGATGATTGGTTGTCCTTTGCTCCGCCACCACTACACGTGTTCTTCTCCACAAGTAAGCTCCCAAAGTATGGGTATAATACTCGATAGAAATCTTGGTACCTAAAAGGCTTGCCGATAAAGTCATCCATTATATTTTTATACTTTTTCTTTGTGTCTACATCAATATTGGTAGCTGTTAAAGCAATGATAGGGCACGTTATTCCTATTTCGGTTTTAAGTATTTCCGCTGCGGTATAACCATCCATATTTGGCATATGTATATCCATTAGGATTACAGTGTAATAGTCTTCGGGGACTTTAATACACATATCAATTGCTTCTTGCCCATCGCAAGCGTGTTCACATATTATGTTTGATTCAGATAACATATTTTCCGTAACTTCATAATTAAGTTCAGTATCTTCAACAACTAAAATTCTTCGACCATTTCCGTTAAGAGTAATGTTGCCGGTGGGTAATTCTTTATTTATGCCATAATTGCTTGGTTCTGCAATTCTAGCCCATATGGTGAAGTTGAATTTACTTCCCACAGACTTTTTGCTTTCAACCCAAATATCTCCACCCATAGCGTTTACTACGTGTTTACATATTGCAAGACCAAGGCCTGTACCTTGATGTTGCTTTGTTAAGTGGTTTTCCAGTTGTTCAA
Source organism: Aminipila sp. (assembly GCA_047974845.1). Lineage (GTDB taxonomy): Bacteria > Bacillota > Clostridia > Peptostreptococcales > Anaerovoracaceae > Aminipila. Next base: position 49,994 of record JBKECQ010000052.1, read on the forward strand.
ATTCCTGAAATACCTTTGAAACATCAGACTCGTCAATGCCTAAGCCTGTATCCTCGACTGTAAACCTTAGGAGAGCTGAATCTCCTTGTCTATCAATTTGATTTACAGACAGCCTTATGTGGCCGGCAGAAGTAAATTTGCAAGCATTGTTTACAAGGTTTAACAGCACTTGTGCCAATCTGGTTTTATCTAAAGATAAGTATAGCTGTGGTGAAAAGTTAAAATCTTTAATATATTCCAGACCTTTGTTACAAATAATAGGAGCAAATATTTCTTCTGATTCTTTTAGCATTTCAAGAAGATTGAACTCAGATGGATATAAAACAAAGTTAGATTTTTGAATTTTTGAAATGTCTAAAACATCATTTATAATATTAAGTAGCAACTCTGATGAAATATGAATTTTGGATAATACATCGTGTTGCTTTGTAGTAAGCTCTGTTCCCTTTAATATGTGAACCATACCAATGATAACATTTAAAGGTGTTTTTATTTCATGAGAGACGTTTGCAATGAATGATGCTTTGGCATTTGCAAAATATTCTATTTCCTTTAATTGTTGTTTTAATTCTGCATCCTTTTTATGGCTTTGTGTGCAATCTTGAATTAAGCTAACAAATTTAGGCTCATCTTTTTCATCAAATATTGCAAAGCAATTGTAGTTTATGTAACGTATTTCACCTTCATGGGTATAAGACAATATAATATCTTTTTGGTTTTCTGAAAAAGAGTGAGAGGGCAATGTTGCCGCAATTTCTTCAGGTAATACCGCAAAAGAGGTTTGTCCAATGGGATTTAATGTTTGAATATTTAAAAGCTGTTTATATGTAGCGTTCATATATTCATATTTATAGTGCTTGTCTACTATGGCCATACCAACATCTGCATTTTCAATAGCTTTACTATATAGCTGATTAAAGTATGCATTATATTGATTATTTTTAAGGTATATGGAAACAGACTTAATTACGCAAAGTATAAGTGCTGTTCCAACAAATATTGATAATATTGTCAATACTTCAAGAAATGCCTGCAATTCAATAGTCTTTCCTTCAATTCTATTTGAATATTGCAAAGTGTATTGACTGCGAATACCATCCCTTTTTTCTGAAGTATCAATAAAATCCTGACTGTACAACAGGCCAAGGTCTTTCTCATTAACAGCATTAATGATAGAGCTTATAAGGCTTTCACTACAATTTAAATACGAATATAGCAGGAGTTGCTCTTTTGTATTTAAAGAAAAACTGGCAGCTCTCTTAGGCGATGAGCCATCATAGTCACTTAAAAACTCAAAACCACTAAGCTCATTACTGTTTGAAAAGCGAATATGGCTAATATTTATGCCATTATAGCTTGTAAGATTATTGGCGGAATTTGTAATTTTATATTTAGTCGCCGGGTCCCCCGTCGAAATATAAGACTTAGCTTCGACAATTAATTCATTGAAGGCCTTTTCATATGTACTATTAAAAGTTAAAAGGCTGCCTACACTTTCTTCGTAATTGACAAGTTGGGTGTTCGCAGAAACGTAGCAAATAAGGCAACCAACAAAAATAAGCGATAACACAATCATAATTGTTAAAATATATCGTAACTTATGTAGCATTTTAACTCCCCCCCTCCAGCAAAAATACTTTTGATAAATGCATTGTAATATGTCGAAAAATAAAAGTAAAGAGCTTCGACAAAAGCAGACAATTTACTACTACTTTTATTTTTGAAAATGAGGTATAATACTAATCAATAGTGTAAAAAAACAAAAGTGAAAGGTAAATAAAAAAATGATAACAGGTAAAAAAAGAAGTTACTTAAGGAGCTTGGCTCATAATATAGAACCTATGGTATATATAGGTAAGAGTGGACTTACAGACAATATTATAAAAGAGTTAGAGGTTAACTTAGAGGCAAGAGAGCTGGTAAAAGTAAAAATTCAAGAAAGTTGCGACTTAGACCCGAAAGAGGTTGCAAATAATATGGCAGAGAGCTTAAATGCAGAATTTGTACAGGCTATAGGTAAAAAATTTACTCTTTATAGAGAATCAAAAGAGCATAAACAGATAGAATTGCCGAAAGCTAAAAGATAAAAGTGTAAAGAGTAAAATAAACGGTAAAAATGATGAAAAATATCTTACTAACAATTGAATATGACGGAACACAGTTTGCAGGGTGGCAAAGACAGCCCCAAAAAAGAACTGTTCAAGGGGAACTGGAGCGTGTTTTAAGCATAGTTTGCAGAAGTGCCATACAAATAAACGGAACCAGTAGAACCGACGCAGGAGTACACGCATTAGGGCAGAGAGCCAGCTTTAAAGGTGAATTTGGAATACCTACAGAAAGATTAATGCTGGCAGCCAATAATATTTTAGCTGGTGGAATGAACTCAGTGGGTAAAGTTGGGGACATTAGGATTTTGTCAGCAGAGGAGGTTCAAGAGGACTTCCACGCCAGATTTGATGCAAAAGGCAAAAAGTACGTATATAAAATATTAAATTGTCAGGAAACGCAAATTTTTAGCAGAAATTCTTGTTATCAGGTTAAAGAGCCTCTACAAGTGGATAAAATGCGTGAAGCTGCCAAATATATTGTTGGCAAGCATGACTTTAAATGCTTTCAGGCTTCCGGTGGCGAAGAAAAGAAAACCACGGTAAGGACTATTTTTGCATTAGACATTTCAGAGTACAGAGACAATGGTAATAGAAATAATATTGAAGTTCAAGTTATAGGGGATGGCTTCCTATATAATATGGTAAGAATTATTGTAGGAACTTTGGTGGATGTTGGTAAAGGAAAGATAAAACCTGAATATATAAAGGAAATAATTGATTCAAAGAATAGGCAGATTGCCGGACATACTGCACCACCACAGGGATTATATTTGGCAAAAGTTTACTATAATATTGAAGAAATAACAACAGTTTGATACAATAGACAGGTTAAGACAAAGTAATAAATTTACAAGAGGCATTTTCCTGGCGAATTAGTTCGCTAAACTGCCGAAATGGAGGCAAAAGATGAAAAGACCTAGTTGGGATGAATATTTTATGGAGATAGCAACTTTAACAGCACAAAGATCCACCTGTCTTAGAAGACAAGTCGGTGCGGCAATTGTGTGCGATAAACATATCGTTGCAACAGGCTACAATGGGGCTCCAAGAGGGATTAAACACTGTGAAGAACGAGGTGGTTGCCTTAGACAAAAATTAAATGTACCTTCAGGAGAGAGGCACGAGCTTTGTATGGCTTTGCACGCGGAACAAAATGCAATAATACAAGCGGCAACTCTTGGGCAGAGTATAGAGGGAGCAACCATTTATGTGACACATCAGCCTTGTGTTATATGTGCTAAAATGATTATCAATTCTGGAATAAAAAGGATAGTAATTAAAGACGGATATCCGGATGAACTTTCCACAGAATTGCTTACTGAAGCGGGGCTTAAAATAGAAAAGATAGGGGATTGAATTTAATATGGTATTTTATTTAGCGTTTTTTTTAGCATTTGGACTAGCATTTGCTTTTTCGCCCGTGGCAATAAAACTTGCGCCTAAAATTGGAGCGGTAGATATTCCTAAAGATGCTAGACGTATGCATACAAAACCTATGCCTAGATTTGGGGGCATGGCAATTTTTATTGGAGCAATGGTTTCTATTGCTTGGATTACTTGGCTTGGTTGGCCCATGCTATCAAAACAATTTGAAGAAATGGGAGCAGTCATATTGCAGCAACCAATAAGTCAAATGTTCGGTGTACTCTTAGGCGGAGCATTCATTTATGTCTTGGGAGTAATTGATGATTTAAAGGGTATGCCTGCAAAAGTAAAGTTTTTAGGGCAGATGCTTATTGCCTGTATTCCGTACTTTTTTGGAGTAAGAATTGAGTTTGTAACCAACCATTTTGGTTCAATGTTTGGAGATTCCCATAGTTATTTTGCAGGTGCAATCTGCTTTTTTATTACAATAATATGGATTGTAGGAATTACAAATACTGTAAATCTTATTGATGGTTTGGACGGACTTGCTTCCGGAGTTTCAGCAATTTCATCCTTGTGTTTGGCATATACTGCATATATACATGGTTCTTACCTTCCGGCTCTTGGTATGATAGCTTTAGCAGGGGGAGCATTGGGTTTCTTACCTTATAATTTCCATCCGGCGAAGATATTTATGGGGGACGGAGGTTCTCTGTTTTTAGGATTTATGTTAGCTACTCTTTCAATTGTTGGACCTGTAAAAAGTGCTACAATTATGGCATTAATAATTCCGGTATTAGTATTGGGAGTACCTATTTTTGATACCGCGTTTGCTATATTAAGAAGACTTGTAAATCATAGACCGATTATGGAAGCTGATAAAGGTCACCTTCACCACAGGCTTATGGCAGCGGGAATGGGACAAAGAAGAACCGTCCTTATGCTTTATGGAATAAGTGGTGTTATGGGAGTTGCAGCAGTACTTTTTAGCCGTGATTTATTCGTGGAAACAGCAGGACTTCTTGGAATAGCTGCAATGTATATATACGTATTTTTAACAGATGCAAATAATTGGAGATTACAAATTAAAGCTGTAAATATTGCTCACGTTGAAAAACAACAAAAAAAGCAAAGTCATAAAGGCAAGAAGAAAAAGTTACAAAAACATTGAAAGTGAACAGGGGGAGACAAATAATGAAGGTAATGACTGTATTCGGAACAAGACCAGAGGCTATAAAGATGGCACCGCTTGTAAAGAAATTAAATGAAGCTGAAGGAATAGAATCTGTCCTATGTGTTACGGCACAGCATAGAGAAATGTTAGATCAGGTTCTAGAATTATTTGAGTTAACACCTGACTATGATTTAAATATAATGAAGCAGAATCAGACCATAAGCCAGATTACTTCAAATGTGCTGATTGGTTTGGAAGAAGTACTTAAAAAGGAAAAGCCGGATGTTGTATTAGTCCATGGAGATACTACAACTACTTTTGCGGCAGGACTTGCTAGCTTCTATCAACAAATTAAAGTTGGTCATGTTGAGGCCGGTCTTAGAACATATGATAAATATTCTCCGTATCCGGAAGAGATGAATAGAATTCTTACAGGACATATTGCAGATTTTCATTTTGCTCCTACAGAGAGAAATAGACAAAATTTGTTGAGAGAGTCCATTAACGAAGACGATATTTATATTACTGGAAATAGCGTCATAGATGCATTGTTAGAGGTTGTAGATAAGCCTTATGAGTTTGAGGATGAAACTCTTAAGAACATAGACTTTGAGCAAAAGAGAGTAATAACGGTTACTTGTCACAGACGAGAAAACTTAGGCGAAAATATGGAAAATATTTTTACTGCAATTAGAAATATTGCACAGGAATTTGACGATGTGGAAATTATATACCCAATGCATATGAATCCCAAGGTTAGAGATACTGCAAATAGGATACTAAATGGGATGGAAAGAGTTCATTTGATTGACCCTCTACAATACCAACCATTTGTAAACCTTATGGCTAAATCATATTTTATCATAACCGATTCAGGTGGAATGCAAGAGGAAGCACCGTCTCTAGGAAAACCGGTTCTTGTAGTAAGAAAGGAAACGGAAAGACCTGAGGCAGTGGAAGCTGGGACAGTAAAACTGGCCGGTGTTGAAATGGAAGCTATATATAACTTGTCAAAAGAACTTTTGACAAATGAAGAAGCGTATAACGCTATGGCTCATTCTGTGAATCCTTACGGAGATGGGCATACGTGTGAAAGGATTGTTGAGATATTAAAGAAGAAACTTTAGTAACAATAGAAAATAAATATTTATTTAAAAAGTTGGCGGTTATTGCTCTGCCCATTGCGGTGCAGAGTTTAATCGCCTCTTCCTTAAGTTTGGTTGATAACCTAATGGTAGGGAGTTTGGGAGAAATAGAGCTTGCTTCTGTAGGTATTGCTACCCAAATTTATTTTATACATTGGATGATAATGTTTGGATTTACCAGTGGTGCATCTACATTTATGGCACAATTTTGGGGAACCAAAGACATAAACAATATAAAGAAAACCACGGGGTTTGCCATATGTGCTTGCTTGTTATTAAGCTCAATGTTTTTCCTAGTTGCAATGTTTGCACCAAATTGGGTAATGGGGGTTTTTACAGATATTCCTAAACTAATTGAGCTTGGATCAGGCTATGTTAGAATGGCGGCACTGACCTTTTTAACCATAAGTATTACTGTACCATTTACGGCGGCGCTAAGAACCACCCAACAAACACAAATCCCCTTATATATAAGTATATTTGTGTTTAGCACTAATACAATTCTAAACTATATATTTATTTTTGGTAAATTTGGGGCGCCACAAATGGGGGTAGTTGGAGCGGCATTGGCAACCCTAATTGCAAGATGCTTAGAACTATGTCTAATTCTATTTGTTGTTTTTGCCAGAAAAAATATAGTGGCAGGACGTTTTTCCGACTATTTTGGATGGCAAAAGGAGCTTATAAGCAGAATAATTAAAAATGCAATTCCAACCACAGCAAATGAGGCTCTATGGGGCGTAGGAACCGCTATGTATGTGGCGGCATATGCCAGAGTGGGTGTTACTGAATATGCGGCTGTACAGGCCAGCAATACCATTAACAACTTATTCACTATGGCGGCATTTAGCTTAGGAGATGCGGCATTAATCTTAGTGGGAGAAAAGCTTGGAGAAGGGCGTCTGGATTTTGCCTATGCTTTGGCGAAAAAAATATCTAAAATCAGTATAGGCATAGGGGCTGTATTTGGTATAGGCCTTATCCTTGCGGCAAAGCCGATTATTTCGCTTTTCGATTTAACTCCTGAGGGCAAGACATATGCATTTTATATATTAATAGTATATGCCGTATTCATGTGGCTGGTGGTGCATAACGGAGTGAATATAACGGGAATACTTCGTGCTGGTGGAGACACAGTTTTTGCAATGTTGGCAGAGATGGGCTCAATTTGGCTTTATGCTGTTCCAATGGCATTTACTGCGGCATTGGTGCTACACGTGCCAATTTATATTGCTGTTCTGCTTGTGAAAATGGAAGACTTAATTAAGTTTGTAATTTTAATAAAAAGATTTATTTCAAGGAAATGGTTAAATAATATGGTACATGATATTTAGTAAAGCATTAGAATGTAATAAATCATTAGAATTTCATAAGGCATTAGAATGTAATAAAGCTATAGGTATGCAAATATGAACTAAAAAATCGGTGGGGCAAAATTTTGCCTCACTTTTTTTTTAAAAGCTTGTAAAAAATTTATAATTATATAAATAAAATTAAAAAATTTAAATATTTTTTATAGTTTACACAAAATTTGTTGACGGTACAGATTATTTAGGTTAATATTGAAAACAACAGAGAAAAGTGAAAACATGTATTATTAGACTATGAAACAATAAATAGGAAGAGAAAATATGGTAGAGATTGTAGAACAGCTTACATCAATTAACTATATGAAAAAAGTCGTAATAATGTTTGTTTCTTTATCAGTGATTGGGCCTGTATTTAGCTTAATAGGGGTACCAAATTTGATAAAACAAATAATAGTTTTGGTGATATTAATATTTGATTTCATGTGGGGGAACAAGAGTCTAGACCCTTTCCAAGAAACCACAATTGCAACGTTAGTTCTTATGATTTTTCAGACTATCACAGTTTTCTTTAGCTTTGCTACAAAGGCAATGTCAAACATATATTTAAATTCTGTATTATCTTGTATCAGCACAGTTTGTGCCTTTACGTTTATTATCTTACACTACTCCTTGTGTACTGAATCAGCAAAGATTATAAATCAATCGAATAGTAGTTTGGCAGATTTTATAGACAAGTTATACAGAGCTTGGATTGTATACCTTATAGTATCACATATATTAATTTTAATATTTCCTAATATAAAACCATTAGTTATTGTTTTGAAAAGTATATTTTTGCTATATATATATCTAAATATTCTGATTGGATATAAACAAACAAGGGAAAATTTAAAAAAATTATTAATTTCCAATTAGTACTAAAAATATATGTAAACTGCTATGCGAGCATCTCCGCAGAGCAGTTTTTTTAAATAGTTAGAAAAGTTACAATTCGCACAAAGTTGTTGTATAAAAAGCATACGTATTGGAATAAAAAAGACTAATTTGCTTATAATAGTTTTTGTGAATACCCCAATAAAAATAAACAATGACGACATTGGAAGTGTTGAATTTCAAGGGTTATAATTGCTTTTTCGACAAAAAAGGACAAGGGTTACAAAAAATTAAAAGCAACAATTCTTTACAACAGAAAAATTGAGAGTATAATAGAGCATTATATCGAGAATGTAAATTGGGTAAGTTTGTTTTCGAAGAGAGGATTAACTGATTTGGAATATGTTTTAGGAATACTGGCAGGCTTAATCTATGGAGGTTTAGTAGGATTATTTAAATACCTATTCTTATGGAAAAGATTGCTAAGAGAAAAAGATGATACAATTACAATGAAGATGGTTACCATAAGAATAATGATTAGTTATGGAACAAACATCCTAGCACTAGTTGCAGTTCTTTTTATTAAGGATCTTATTCCAGTAGACTTCATAGCATTTGCAGTGTCCACTGCAATAGCATTGAGTTTATCAGGAAAAGTATTGTCAATGCCCAAAATTTTAGAAAAAACTGAAATGAAATAAAAAATAGTAATATATTAGAAAAATGGTATGACATCTACAATTTCAAATTTAGAAATAAAAAATAAGCAGTTAGGAGGAAAGCAAAATGATTGAAACGTTGAACGCGATGGGAATCACAAGCCAAATGATAACCAGTACTGTAATTACTTTAATACTTTGTGTTTTGGCAATTGTAGCTGGTAGAAATTTGTCAATGATACCATCTTCTAAGTTACAGACGGCTTTAGAAATCGGTATAGAAAAATTAAGCGATTTCTTCCAGGATGTAATGGGTGAATATGCAGGACGAAAGTATTTCCCACTTGTAGCTACATTGTTCATATATATACTTGTATGTAACTACACCGGTTTACTTCCTATGTCAGGGCATTTGCCGGGACTGGCAGCGCCAACAAGCTCAATTAACTACCCAGCAGGGTTAGCAATTATAGTGTTCGTTGCAGTACAGTATATAGGAGTTAAAGAAACTCATGGTATAAAGTACTACAAGCATTTATTCCAGCCGGTGGCATTACTGTTCCCACTTATGCTTCTAGAAGAGTTTGTAAGACCTTTATCTCTTACATTGAGACTTTATGGAAATATATTTGGAGAAGAAGCCGTGGCAAATTCATTCTTTCAATTAATACCTATAGGTGTGCCGGTTGTTATGCAGGCATTAAGCGTATTAATGGGAGCAATTCAAGCCCTTGTATTCTCACTTCTTGCTGGTATATATATAGCAGAAGCGGCAGAGCATGGAGCAGAAGAACACGAAAAACTTAAAGCACAAATTTAACAAAGATATTTATTTTTTTACCGAGAGCAAGAGTACATAGACGCTTTGCGGAAAAAATATATATAAATAAAATTTACAAAAAAGATGGTGCTGATAATAAATCAGCTACAATGAAAGGAGAATTCAAAATGACAATTGCATTAGCAGCAGCATTAGCTATAGCTCTTTCTACAATCGGCCCTGGTATAGGTCAGGGTATCGCATCAGCAAAAGCGCTGGAAGGTATGGCAAAGCAGCCTGAGGTAGCAGGAACTCTTCGTACAAACATGATCCTTGCATTAGCTTTTATGGAAGCTATGACAATCTATGGATTGCTTGTTGCTATTATTTTAATAGGAAAGATAGCATAATTTGTTTGAGAAACTTTACTCAGACACAAGGAGGGTTTATTTATGGTTGAAGCGTTACACATAAGTTTAATGGAAATTATATTTGCTATTGTAAACTTCTTAATCCTTGTGGGCGTACTTGCAAAGTTTTTATACAATCCGTTTCTTGAAATGTTGGATAATAGAAAGCTGGCAATAAAGGATTCATTTGATCATGCGGCAGAAACAAACAGAAGAGCTGATGAAAAAATGGATGATTATAGTAAACGTATTGCCAATGTTGAAACCGAAAGTAGAGAAATAATTAAAAATGCTAAAATAAAAGCAGAAGCTCAGGCAAGTGATATTATTGACGAGGCAAAAGCAAAAGCAGCAGAAATTAAGGTCAGTGCAGAAAGAGAAATTGAACGTCAGAAGTTAAAAGCTTTGGCAGACATGAAAGCTCAAGTTGCATCTATGGCACTTCTTGCTGCAGAAAAAATCTTGGAAAAAGATTTGGAAATTGAAGGACACGAGCATCTAATCGATAATATCATTGAACAGGTAGGTGCGGCGAAATGGCAGAATTAACAATCGGAATGACATATGGTAATGCTCTTTTTCAAGCAGCAGGTGAGGTTGGAAAGAAAGAATTAATTCTTGAAGAAGCAACCTCAATGCTGGGAGTATTAGAGCAACAACCAGATTTGTGTGCCTTTATAGACACTCCGGTAATTTCCATACGCGAAAAGAAAGACGTTTTGGCGTCTATTTTTCGGGGTCGCATTTCGGAAGAGCTTTTGAACTTCCTTTTTGTCATGATTGATAAAGGAAGAACAAGGCATTTTGCGAGAGCCATAAAGGTTTACAAAGATCTTTACAATGAGGAGGAAGGTTTTTCCTATGGAAAAATCTTCTCAGTTAAACCTCTTAGCAGTGATAGGCTTCAAAAATTTGAAGCCGAAACCGGCGAGCTTTTACAACAAAATGTTAAGCTTGAGAATGAATTAGACACCAGCCTAATTGGCGGTGTAAAAATACTCATTGACGGAAAGGTCATAGACGCTTCCATTAGAAAACGTCTAGAGGACCTAAACAATACTATTATATAGAGAGAGGAGGTTGATGATATGAACCTCAAACCCGAAGAGATAAGTGCCGTAATAAAAGAACAAATTAAGAATTATAGCAATAAGCTTGAAATATCTAACTTTGGAACAGTTATCCAGGTTGGGGACGGCATCTCCAGAATCTACGGACTTGAGAAATGCATGGCAGGTGAACTGCTTGAATTTCCGGGCGAAGTATATGGAATGGCACTAAATCTTGAAGAAGATAATGTTGGTGCAGTTATGCTTGGTTCCGATAAAAATATAAAAGAAGGCGACATCGTAAAACCTACAGGAAGAGTTGTTGAAGTACCAGTTGGTAAAGAACTTATTGGTCGTGTTGTTAACGCTCTTGGTCAGCCACTTGATGGTAAAGGTCCTATTACAGCAGAAGACCACAGACCAATAGAATATCCTGCTCCTGGAGTTTTACAGAGAAAATCTGTTAGTCAGCCTTTACAGACTGGTATAAAAGCGATAGACTCAATGATTCCTATTGGTAAGGGTCAAAGAGAGTTAATTATCGGAGATAGACAGACTGGTAAAACAGCTATAGCTATTGATGCTATTCTTAATCAAAAAGGCGAAGATGTAATTTGTATATACGTTGCTATTGGTCAGAAAAAGTCTACAGTAGCACAGCTTGTTCAAACACTTGAAAATAAAGGTGCTATGGAATACACAATTATTGTTTCAGCAACAGCTAGTGACGTTGCACCGCTTCAATATATTGCTCCATATGCAGGTTGTTCTATGGCAGAACACTTTATGTATCAAGGTAAGGATGTTTTGATTGTTTATGATGATTTGTCTAAGCACGCAGTAGCGTACAGAGCCATGTCATTATTACTTAGAAGACCACCAGGAAGAGAAGCTTACCCGGGAGACGTTTTCTATCTTCATAGCAGACTTCTTGAAAGAGCAGCAAGATTATCAGACGAATTGGGCGGCGGCTCTATTACAGCTCTACCAATTATTGAAACTCAAGCGGGAGACGTATCAGCATACATTCCAACGAATGTTATTTCAATTACAGATGGTCAGATTTTCTTAGAAACAGAATTGTTCTTTACAGGACAAAGACCAGCTGTAAATGCAGGTATTTCAGTATCTCGTGTAGGTGGTAGTGCTCAGATAAAGGCAATGAAGCAGGTATCAAGCAAAATCAAACTTGAACTTGCTCAATATAGAGAACTGGCAAGTTTCTCTCAATTTGGTTCTGATGTAGATAAAGAAACAAGAGATAGATTAGATCACGGGTTGATTCTAATGGAAATATTAAAGCAAGGTCAATATAAGCCAATTTCAGTTGAACATCAAGTAATGATCATCTATGCGGCAATTAACCATTACCTTGCAGACATTCCTATTGAAGATATTAAGGATTTTGAACAAGGTTTCTATGAGTTTATGGATACTCATTATTCAGAAGTTGGAAAGAGCATTAGAGCTACTGGAAAGCTTGAAGAAGGAAATGAAGAAATTCTTAAAGAAGCGATTGCAGAATATAAGAAATCTCGCTAAAAATAGGAATAGGTCATAATACGATAAAAATCTACAATTAAAATTGTGATTTTTTGGCATCTGACCTTCCGAAAATTTGTTTTACAAATTGGGATAGGTCATAATAGGAGGAAAATATGGCTTCAAATAATATGCAGGACATAAAGCGCCGCATAAAAAGTGTAAACAGCACAGAGCACATAACCAGTGCGATGAAGCTTGTTTCCGCTGCAAAGCTGAGAAGAGCTAAGGCCACCTTCGAAAGAACAACTGAATATTTTCATTATATTACAGAATCAATAGCAGATATTTTCAACAATATCGGTGATGTTCCGGAACAATATCTTGCAGGAAATCGTGAAGTTAAGAGAACTTGTTATATCATAGTAACAAGTTGCAGAGGTTTGTGCGGAAGCTTTAATACCAATGTTATTAAAGAAGCAGAACTAGAAATTTCAGATGACTTAGAGAGACCTGTAATTATAGCGGTTGGGACAAAAGGAAAGGAATATTTTGAAAAGAGGGGACATGATATTTATAGTGAATATTCAGCTCCTCCGGAAGACATTTCTTTCTTGCAGACAAGACAAATCAGTAAACCTATTATAGATATGTATACTTCCGGTGAAATTGATGAAGTAGTTATTATTTATACTTCGTTTAAAAACTCTATGGAGCAGATAGTAAAAAGTGAAACATTACTTCCTTTTACTATTGAAACTGACCCAGAAGTTATTAAGCATGAACAGCAAGTTGAATACGAACCATCAGTAGAGGGTGTATTTAACTACTTAGTTCCAAAATACGTTGAAATAAAGATTTACGGAGCTATTGTTGAATCTGCTACCTGTGAACATGCGGCTAGAAGAATGGCGATGGAAAATGCAACAGATAGCGCAAGAGATATGCTTGCAAATCTATCATTGTTCTACAATAGAGCAAGACAGGCAGCCATAACAGATGAAATTATTGAAATTGTTGCAGGGTCAGAGGCCCAAAAATAAGTTGTTACAAAATAAGTAGGGAGGTGGTTTGGAAATATGGAACAGAATAAAGGTATTATTCACCAGATTATCGGACCGGTTATAGATATAAAGTTTGAACCCGAACATATGCCCGAATTGTTAAACTCTATTATTATAAAATTTGAAGATAGAGATATTATTGCTGAAGTTGCTCAGCACATCGGAGACGATGTAGTAAGATGCGTAGCATTATCTGCAACTGACGGATTGACAAGAGGGATGGAAGCGATTGATACAGGGGCACCAATTCAGGTACCTGTAGGCAAGGCGGTTCTAGGTAGACTATTTAATGTTGTGGGCGAAACAATAGACGAAAAAGGTCCTGTTGATACAACGGAAAAGCATTCTATTCATAGGGATGCTCCACCTTTTGAAGAACAGGACACAAACGCTACAATTTTTGAAACAGGAATTAAGGTTATTGACTTAATTGCACCATATACAAGAGGCGGAAAAGTTGGCCTATTTGGAGGTGCTGGAGTAGGTAAGACCGTTCTTATTCAGGAATTAATCAGTAATATTGCCAAAGAACATGGTGGTATTTCTGTTTTTGCCGGCGTTGGAGAAAGAACAAGAGAAGGTAATGACCTGTACTATGAAATGATAGAATCAGGGGTTATCAATAAAACAGCTATGGTATTCGGACAAATGAATGAACCACCGGGAGCTAGAATGAGAGTAGCACTGACAGGTTTAACCATGGCAGAATACTTTAGAGATGTTGAAGGACAGGATGTACTTCTGTTTATAGACAACATCTTCAGATTTACACAGGCAGGGTCAGAGGTATCGGCACTACTTGGACGTGTTCCGTCAGCGGTAGGCTATCAGCCAACACTTGCAACTGAAATGGGCGCACTACAGGAAAGAATCACTTCCACAAGGAAAGGTTCTATTACATCAGTGCAGGCTATTTATGTACCTGCCGATGACCTTACAGACCCGGCTCCAGCAACTACGTTTGCTCACTTGGATGCTACAACTGTATTGTCTCGTGCGATTACAGAACTAGGTATTTATCCTGCTGTAGATCCACTTGAATCCAGTTCTAGAATTATGGATCCAAACATTGTTGGAGAAGAACACTACGAAACTGCCAGAGGCGTACAGGAAGTGTTACAAAGATATAAGGATTTACAGGATATCATCGCAATCTTAGGTATGGATGAATTATCTGACTCAGATAAACTTATTGTTGGAAGAGCAAGAAGAATTCAGAGATTCCTATCACAGCCATTTAGCGTTGCTGAACAGTTTACAGGTATGGAAGGTAAATATGTTCCATTAAAGGAAACTGTTCGTAGCTTTAAGGAAATTTTGGATGGTAAACATGATAATATACCTGAGCATTTGTTCTTAATGGCAGGAACCATAGATGAAGTTGTAGAAAAGTTTAATGCATCAAAGTAATTTGCTGCAAGGAAGGGAGAATATATAATGGCTAAGAGTGTATTACTTGAAGTTATAACACCTTCACAACTTTTTTATAAAGATAAAGTTGAAATGGTTATGGTCAAAACATTATCAGGTGAAGAAGGATTCATGGCTAACCATGCATGGGCTTGTAAACTTCTTGATGTTGGAGTTTTATGGATAAAAGAGGTGGGAGCAACCGAATTTAAGGCTGCTGCCATATCTGGCGGATATATTGACATTAGAGATAACTTTGTTATATTTACCGATGCTGCGGAATGGGCGGATCAAATAGACGTTCAACGTGCAAAAGGTAAAAAAGAACGAGTTGAGGAATGGCTATCCACTCATAATAAGAACAACACAGACGAGAATGAAATTATGAAGGCTAAAATTAGCTTAATAAAACAAAATACAAGAATGCATTTAGCAGAGACTGGACCAAGACGAAGAAGATAAAAAATAAAATAAGATTAGTGAAAATGGACATACAAATAGAGGGTGAATAAAAACTCTTTACGTGTATGTCTTTTTGCTATTTATTTAACATTAATTTTATCCGCGAAAAAGCCTACATATTATATAGCATAATTTTTCAATGCTATGGGGATTTCTAATATTTTCATATATGTTAACTTTTTTGAGTGAGTGGTATACATATAGTAGATAGTTATATATTATGATTGGAAAAAGTCGTAATTTGTGGTAATATTGAAAGAGTATTCTTACTACTTAAAAAATTATTGTTATTTGTGTGTGCATTTTATGCTATTACAAATAAGCATTTTTAATGTAGGTGTTAAATCTTTTTTACTGAAATTATGGTTTAATACTAAGAGTAAAAAGTTAAACCTGAATAATGTTTGGGAAGGCGGTGAGATTTTGTTAAGTGAAACCATACAATCTATTAAAGCAGTAGAAAATCAAGCAGAAAATATTGCACTTGATGCAGAGTCGAAATGCTTAGAAATAATTGAAAATGCAAAAATAGAAGCAAAAATATTTAAAGAAAAAAATATTAAAGACTCTATAGATAAGGGCAATGCTGCATTGGATAAAGTAAAACAAGAAGAAGAAGAAAAATTAAAAAATACCCTTGTGGATATTGATGCAGAAATAGAATTGTTAAAAAAATCAGTTCTGGAAAAAGAAGCGAAAGCTATAGAAGCTGTAAAGCTATCCCTTGTCATTTAGGCAAAGGTATTAAGGAGGGGAAAAGATATGTCAGTACTGCAGATGCAGCGAATTAGTATCTGCGCCTTAAAGAAAGACCGTAAGCCCATTCTAAAAAAGATACAATCTATGGGTGTTGTTGAAATGGATTTACTTTCGGAAGAAGAAAGTGGTCTGAAAACTATGGATACCCAAAATGCCCGCCAATCTTTTGAGAAAACCGCAAATATTGCGGAGCAGGCATATCAAGTAGTAGAATCTTATATTCAAGAAAAGAAATCCATGTTTTCTTCCTTAGAAGGTAAAAAACTTCTAAAGCACAATGAATTTGATGATCTAATTAAATACAAAGAAAAAATAATGGATGAAGCCCGAGAGGTTTTGAGTCATCAAAAGACTATTTCTGAGTGTAAGGCTGGTATTGTAAAAAACAATACCTTTATGGAGGGGTTAAAACCTTGGTCTGACCTAGAGGTGCCAATGAACTATAGCGGTACAAAATCTACAGCATTTATTATTGGAACTATGCCGGTAGGTTTTTCTTTAGAAGCGGCGAATGAGACGCTATTTAAGGAATTACAAGTAGAGGCATATAATATAGAAATATTAAACTCTGATAGAGATGCCGTTTACCTTGCAGTGGTTTGCATGAGAGAAGATGCTGTACAGGTGGAGGAGGTTTTGCGTAAAAGAGGATTTGCAAAACCAACACAACTTATAGACAAAACTCCCGCAGAATTTATAGAAAAACTTAAAAGGGAAAACGAAGGCTTAGAATCAAAAATAGTAGAAGTAGAGAACAAAATAAAAGAGTACTCCGGAAAAAGAGAGTCTTTAAAGTATATTTCAGATTACTATAGGATGAGAGCGGATAGATATGAGCTTTTAGGCAATATTCCTCAATCGGAATCTACCTTTGTTTTGCGAGGGTATATGCCGAAAAAAGCAGCTCCTGCCATCTTGAAAGGCATAGGAGAAAAATATGACTGCGTAGTGGAAATAGAGGACTTACAAGATGATGAGGAAGCTCCTGTAATATTAAACAATAATTCTTTTGCAGAAGCGATGGAGGGAATTACTTGTGCATATGGATTGCCGGGTAAGAAAGAAATTGACCCTACAATGATTATGTCCATGTTCTATATATTCTTTTTTGGTCTGATGCTGTCAGACGCGGCTTATGGGGCTATTATTACCACCGTATGCTTTGTATTATTAAAGAAATTTCCTCGTATGGAAAAGAGTATGTTTACTTCCATAAAAATGTTTATGTTTTGTGGGATTTCAACCTTCTTATGGGGGGTTTTATTTGGAGGATATTTTGGTGATGCAATAACCGTAATTGCTGAAAAATTCTTTAATGCGCAAGTTACCATACCTGCGGTTTGGTTTGTGCCAATTGATGAGCCTATGAAGATGTTACTTTACTCATTGCTGTTTGGTATGATTCACTTGTTTGTGGGACTTGGTATAAAAGGATACTTATATCTAAAACAAGGAGATATAAAAAGCTTTTTAGGTGAAGTTGTTGGTTGGTTTATGTTGTTAGCCGGTCTAATTATGATGCTGATACCAACAGATATTTTTGAATCACTATCAGGGACTAAGATTGTATTCCCGGATACCGCAAATACAGCTATAAAGTGGCTTGCTATAATAGGTGCTTTATTGATATTAATTATGAAGGGTCATGAAAGCAAAAACTGGGGAGTTAGAATTGCAGTTGGAGCATATGGTCTTTACGATATAACAGGATGGCTAAGTGATGTGCTTTCATATTCTCGTTTGTTAGCCTTAGGTCTTGCCACAGGTGTAATAGCTCAGGTTATGAATCAGATGGCGGGAATGCTGGGAGATGGCATTCTTGGAGCCCTAGCTTTTATCGTTATCTTTGTAATAGGACACACGTTTAACATGGCCATAAATATTTTAGGTGCATATGTGCACACAAATCGTTTACAGTTTGTAGAATTTTTTGGTAAGTTCTATGAGGGTGTAGGCAGAGAATTTAAACCATTTTATGCAAATACTAAATATGTAGATATTAAGGAGGAATTTTAAGATGAGCGGATTAGGAATTGTTTACGCATTATTAGGTGCAGCAGTAGCAGTATTTTTAGCAGGGGCAGGTTCTGCAATAGGAGTTGGTATTGCTGGGCAAGCAGCAGCAGGCGTAGTAACAGAAGATCCTTCAAAGTTTGTTAAGGTTTTGATTATGCAGTTGCTTCCAGGTACTCAGGGTCTATATGGCTTGCTGGTTGGATTTATAACACTTTCAAAGGTTGGACTTTTAGGCGGTGGTATTGCGCCGTTAGATGTACAATCAGGTTTATTAATTTTAGGAGCTTGTCTGCCTATTGGTATAGTTGGATTGATTTCAGGTATTTATCAAGGTAAAACTTCAGCAGCATCTATCGGAATTGTTGCAAAGAAGCCGGATCAGTTTGCAAAAGCTATGTTATTCCCTGCAATGGTTGAAACTTATGCAATACTTGCACTTTTAATTTCGTTCCTAGCAGTAAATGGAGTTCAGGTGGGTTAATTAATCTTATTTGGAATGGATATATAGAAAAGGAGAGGCAAGCAAATGACTGGATTAGAAAAAATGAAAAACCAGATTTTGGAGTCAGCCAATGCAATTGCCAATTCTAAAATTGCCGTTGCAAATAATGAAGCACAGGCAATTATGGAAAAAGCAAGAGAAGAAGTTGAAAAGGAAGTAGCCAGTATATCCAATAAGTACGAAGTCGAAATGCAAAATTATAGAGAGAGAATGACATCTACTGCGGATTTACAAAGAAGAACTAAAATCTTAGAAGCAAAACAGAGTATTATTAAATCGATTATAGAAAAGACATATCAATCTTTAAACACTATGAATCAGGAAGAATACTTTGGCTTGTTATTAAAATTACTGGAGCAATATGTTCTACCTCAAGAAGGCATCATGTATCTGTCTGAAAGGGATTTTGGAAGAGTTACAGAAGAGTTTAAAAAAGGTGTGGCAAAAATTGCAGAAAGTAAGGGTGGAATGTTAACGGTATCAAATACACCTAAAAATATTGAAAATGGATTTGTGCTAGTCTATGGTGGAATAGAAGAAAATTGTACTTTAAAAGCAATTATGGATGCTAAGAAAGATCAATTATCTGATTGTATTCAAAAACTTTTATTCTCATAGAACAATCCCGTGGGAGGTTAGTTAATATGAGTGAACAATATACTTATGCGGTTGCGCGAATTCGTGTTTTAGAAGTATCAATGCTTTCGGATACAGTAATTGAACAATTACTATCAAGCTCGGATTACCAGCAAGCATTGCAGCTTTTAATAGATAAAGGCTGGGGAGATGTGGATACTCCTTTTAATGCAGAGGCTATTTTAAATAGGGAGTCTGAGAAAATTTGGGAAGTAGTTAAAGAATTAAACATCGATATGAACAAATTTAATGTTCTAAATGATGGTAAGCTATACCATAATCTAAAGGCTGCAATTAAACAAATATAT
Source organism: Aminipila sp. (assembly GCA_047974845.1). Taxonomy (GTDB): domain Bacteria; phylum Bacillota; class Clostridia; order Peptostreptococcales; family Anaerovoracaceae; genus Aminipila. Next base: position 69,486 of record JBKECQ010000052.1, read on the forward strand.
ACCGGCAAAGAGCTACAGGGTATATTTTATGAAAATTGCAAGATTAATGGGGAACAAATGTTAACCATTGTTCGCGAAAAAGCTTTTGAAATGTTACCAAAAGAAATGCAAGAAGCAGCGGTGAACGCTTATGAGGCATTAATGCATGCAGGTGATGGACAGCTTTGCGATATTATTATTGATAAAGCCTGTTTGGACTCAATAATGAAGTCAGGAAAAGAGTCTAAAGACTTAATCATTAAGGACTATGCTGAATCAGTGGTTGCTGTGGCTAATATAAAGGTAGCAGTCAGGGCTTGTATGACCGGAAAGTCAGCGGAGTTTATGAAGAGGGCTATGGCTGAATGTGAATCTTTAAGTATAGATGCATTGGTTAAGGCCGCACTTGCAGGTATGGAGTCAATAAAGGATTATTTATCACAAACCGTATATGCGGAGGGTGCCGAAGCTTTAAGTGAATCTGCGTCTGCTTTTGAAAGATGGTGCGATAACCGCATTATAGAAACAATACAGCCTCAGAAATATAAAGCTTTTACTATAGGTCCTATAATTGCATATGTAATTGCAAGACAAAATGAGATAAAAACTGTAAGAATTATTTTATCAGGAAAGCAGAACGATATGCCTCTTGAATCTATTCGTGAAAGGGTAAGGAAGATGTATGTATAAGATAGCCGTACTAGGTGATTATGATAGCATATATGGATTTGCCACACTTGGTTTGGAGTTGTTCCCGGTAAAAGACGAATTAGAGGCGAAAGAAACGTTAGGGAAGATTGTAAAATCAGACTATGGTATTATCTATATTACAGAAAATTATGCTGCTATGCTAAGTAATGATATAGAAAAATATGCTGAGCAAGTAAACCCTTCTATTATCCTTATTCCCGGAGTTGCCGGAAATACAGGAGATGGTATTACAGGGGTTAAAAAATCAGTTGAAAAAGCAGTAGGGTCGGATATCCTGTTTTCGCAATAAATAATATGAGTTTTAAGAGTAAAATTTTATATTAAAGTGAAAAAGGAATATCAACATAACAGATGAATTGGATAAATGGAGAAAGTAGGTGATTCACCCCAATGAGAACAGGTACAATAAAGAAAGTGGCAGGCCCTTTGGTAATTGCCAGCGGCATGAGAGATGCAAATATGTTCGACGTGGTTCGTGTTAGTAAGCAACGCTTGATAGGTGAAATAATTGAAATGCATGGCGACGAAGCCTCAGTTCAGGTATATGAAGAAACTTCAGGGCTAATGCCCGGAGAGCCGGTAGAGTCAACTGGAGTACCAATGTCAGTTGAACTAGGGCCGGGACTTATTGCAAGTATATATGATGGTATTCAAAGACCACTTGACGATATTATGAAGGTGTCAGGAAATCGTTTGGCTCGTGGTGTTGAAGTAGCATCCTTAAAAAGAGATAAAAAATGGAACTTCGTTCCTGTTGCAAAGACAGGAGATGTTGTTGAAGCCGGTGATGTGCTTGGTACTGTTCAAGAGACCATCGTAGTGGAACAAAAGATAATGGTGCCTTTTGGTATAAAAGGAACTATTAAAGAAATAAAAGCTGGAGAATTTACTGTAGAGGAAGTAGTAGCTGTAGTGGCGACCTCTGAAGGGGACAAAGAACTAACTATGATGCAAAAGTGGCCGGTTCGTAAAGGTCGTCCTTATGTAAAAAAACTCCCACCTCAGATGCCTTTGGTTACCGGTCAGCGTGTAGTTGACACTTTCTTCCCAATTGCTAAAGGTGGTGTAGCAGCGGTTCCGGGACCATTTGGAAGCGGAAAAACCGTTATTCAGCACCAGCTGGCTAAATGGGCAGAAGCTGACATTGTAGTTTATATCGGATGTGGTGAACGTGGAAATGAGATGACCGACGTACTAAATGAATTTCCGGAGCTAAAAGACCCTAAGACAGGTCAATCGCTAATGGAGAGGACAGTACTTATTGCAAATACTTCCGATATGCCGGTAGCGGCCAGAGAAGCTTCTATTTATACAGGTATAACAATAGCGGAATATTTCCGTGATATGGGATACTCTGTTGCGCTAATGGCTGACTCAACATCAAGATGGGCAGAAGCACTTAGAGAAATGTCCGGAAGACTTGAAGAAATGCCGGGTGAAGAAGGTTACCCCGCATACCTAGGTAGCCGTTTGGCACAATTCTATGAACGTGCAGGGCACGTAATTTCATTAGGAAAAGATGCAAGAGAAGGAGCTTTGTCCGTAATTGGTGCAGTATCGCCTCCGGGTGGAGATATTTCCGAGCCGGTATCACAGGCTACACTTAGAATTGTAAAAGTATTCTGGGGGCTGGATTCGGCATTGGCATATAAGAGACATTTCCCTGCTATAAACTGGTTAACAAGTTACTCTCTGTATTTAGATGATATGGGTAAATGGTTTGACGAAAAGGTGGCCGATGGCTGGATGAAGAACCGTCAAAGCATGATGTCTCTATTGCAAGATGAGGCGGAACTGGAAGAAATCGTAAAGATGGTTGGTATGGATGCATTATCAGCTATAGACAGACTAAAAATGGAAGCAGCAAGATCTATTCGTGAAGACTTCTTACATCAGAACTCTTTCCATGACATAGACACATATACTTCCTTAAAGAAGCAGTATATGATGATGAATCTTGTTTTAGCATTTTACAATAAATCAACAGAAGCTTTAGAAAAGGGAGCGTCGATGAATGCTCTTATAAGCATGGAAGCTCGTGAAAAGATAGGGCGTTTTAAATATACAGAAGAAGAAAATCTAGAAAGCCAATATGAAACAGTCCTAAAAGAATTAGATGAGCAGGTTGCGGACGCATTGAGAAAGGGGGACAACTAATATGCCAAAGGAGTATAGAACAATACAAGAAGTTGCAGGCCCTTTAATGCTTGTGCGAGGCGTAGAAAACGTTGCCTTTGATGAACTAGGAGAAATTGAACTTGCCAGTGGTGAAACCCGCCGTTGTAAGGTTCTTGAAATTAACGGCAGTGATGCTTTAGTACAATTGTTTGAAAGCTCAACGGGTATTAACTTGTCAAACAGTAAGGTTCGTTTTCTTGGAAGAAGTATGGAGCTAGGTGTATCCGGGGATATGCTTGGTCGTGTATTTGACGGACTGGGTAGACCTATAGACGGAGGCCCGGATATACTTCCAGAGGAAAGAAGAGATATAAATGGACTTCCGATGAATCCGGCGGCTAGAAGCTACCCTGAAGAATTTATTCAAACAGGGGTATCTGCAATAGACGGACTGAACACTTTAGTTAGAGGTCAGAAGCTACCTATCTTCTCTGCATCAGGGTTGCCTCATGCTCAGTTAGCTGCTCAGATTGCAAGACAAGCAAAGGTAAGAGGCACTGATGAAAATTTCGCCGTAGTATTTGCGGCAATGGGTATCACCTTTGAAGAATCCAACTACTTTGTTGAATCTTTTAAGGAGACAGGTGCTATAGACAGAACAGTACTTTTTGTTAACTTGGCAAACGATCCGGCGATTGAACGTATTGCAACGCCTCGTATGGCACTTACAGCGGCTGAATATTTAGCTTTTGAAAAGAATATGCACGTACTGGTTATTTTAACAGACATTACGAACTATGCAGATGCACTGCGTGAAGTTTCTGCGGCAAGAAAAGAAGTACCGGGTCGTCGTGGATATCCGGGATATATGTATACTGACCTTGCAACACTATATGAGAGAGCGGGAAGACAGGCAGGTAAGAGTGGTAGTATTACTATGATTCCTATCTTAACCATGCCGGAAGATGACAAAACTCATCCTATTCCTGACTTGACAGGGTATATTACAGAAGGTCAGATTATTCTGAGCCGTGAACTTTACAGAAAAGGACTTCAGCCACCAATTGATGTATTACCTTCACTTTCCCGTCTGAAAGACAAGGGTATTGGCGACGGAAAAACTAGAGCAGACCATTCAAATACAATGAACCAATTATTTGCGGCCTATGCTCGAGGTAAAGATGCAAAAGAATTAATGGTTATCTTAGGTGAAGCCGCATTGACGGAGATTGACCTTCTTTACGCAAAATTTGCGGATGCTTTTGAGAGACAGTACGTATCTCAGGGTTATTTGACTGACCGTTCCATAGAAGAGACTCTTAACCTAGGTTGGGAACTATTGTCGTTATTGCCACGAAGCGAATTAAAACGTATTGATGATAAATATCTTGATATGTACTATATTAATAATAAATAGCGTGTAGCTTACATGATATAGTAGATGCAGGATGAGCAGGAGGTGAAACGATGGCATCTTCGCAGATAACTCCAACTCGTATGGAGCTGACAAGACTGAAAAAGAAATTGACCACTGCAATTCGTGGTCACAAGCTTCTAAAGGATAAAAGAGACGAACTGATGCGACAGTTTTTGGATATGGTCAGAGAAAACATGACCTTACGCCAGAAGGTTGAGGCAGGTATCAATTCTGCAAATAAGAACTTTGTTATAGCAAAGGCCGGTATGGATGAGGCATCGCTTTCTACAGCGCTAATGGCACCGAAACAAGCGGTAAGCCTGGAGGTTGAGAAAAAGAATGTAATGAGCGTTGACATACCTGTTTATAAGACTAGTACTAGGACGGCAGACGTAAATGACATATATTCATATGGCTTTGCGTTTACGTCAAGTGACCTTGATGGTGCTGTAAAATCTTTAGCAGATATTTTTCCTGATATGTTAATGTTGGCAGAAAAGGAAAAGGCTTGCCAATTAATAGCATCGGAGATTGAAAAAACAAGAAGACGTGTAAATGCACTTGAGCATGTTATCATACCTGAAACCAGAAAAAATATAAAATATATTACTATGAAGCTGGATGAAAATGAAAGAAGTTCACAGGTTAGACTGATGAAAGTCAAGGATATGATGTTAAAACAAGCACATGGGTATGAATAGTAGTTTGTTAATGAAATAAGTAAAAACGGCAGCCCTTGGGTTGCCGTTTTTAATGTGTAGATATTATGAAATTATGACTATTTTTAAGAATTTACTTGTTTTTTGACTTAAAATCCTTTTGAAGCTTTATAAGCAAATTTAAACAAACTCCCAAAATAGTACTGTGAAGTATAAGGGGTAATGAATTGTGGAGGAATGTTGAATCTTTAAAATATCCCAAAATACTTCCCAAAACCCCTAGTAGTGAGAAAAAAGCTATGGTAGAGATTGCTCCTCGGAGCTCATTGATTAGTTTCTTCAATTTAAACACCTATTTTATGATTGAAATAACAAGTTTTCCTTCGTTGGTAATTTTGGGTGTGATTTCAGAAATAATATCATTACCAATATCATAAGTATGGGTTAGAGTACTATCCTTATTTTGCTTTATTTTTTTAAATATTCAAATTTAATATTATGGTTGTTCATAAATAAAACATCATCACCCGCCCATATTATAAATTGGATTTGAGCTTATTCTATCGTTATTATTTTTTACTATACACCCATATTATAAATCTTACTATTATTTTTTAAAAAATAATTAAATCAAAAATCTTTTGTAAAATATTATGATAAAAGAACGTTAAAATAAACCCTACATTATAACACCAGACTTTTATTTCATGATATAATGCCTGCAAATACAAAGATTTCATGAGTATTATGTAGGCGGAGGTGGTTAATCTATGAATACTTACAAAACCGCTGAAATTGCAGCGTTAATAGGAATACATTCTAACACAGTACGCCTATATGAAGAATTGGAACTGATTCCTAAGGCAGAAAGACAGTCTAACGGTTATCGCATTTTTACGGATTATCACATTGAACAATTTAAGCTTGCTCGTCTTGCTTTTCAAATTGAAGTACTGCAAAATGGTTTGCGAAAGAAAATAATACAAATGGTGAAAGTATCCGCAACAGGTGATTTTGATTTGGCTATTAAACTGACAGAAGAATATTTGTCACAAATAAAGAGGGAGCGTGCCAATGCAGAAGAAGCTACTGAAATTGTAAAGCAAACTTTAACAGGCAATGCAGATTGTAACGATTCTCATTTTTTTAAAAGAAAGGAAGTCTCGGAATACTTAAATATTTCTATGGACACTTTGCGAAATTGGGAAATGAATGGCTTACTAACAGTAAAACGAAAACAAAATGGATATAGGATATATACGGATAAGGACATAAGACGATTGAAGGTTATTCGTTCTTTGCGTGTGGCAAACTATTCTTTGGAATCCATTCTTCATATGCTTTCTAAGCTTTCTAAAAATCCGGATACAGATATATTGGAAGCTTTGGATACTCCGGAAGTGGATGCAAGTATTATTTCTGTCTGTGATAAACTGATTACCTCCTTAAATGCCGCAGAAAAAAATGCACAACAAATGATTTGCAAGTTGCAAGAAATGAAAATAAAATTTAAATAAACTCTCCACTTTACCACCAATGTTTTCGTTGGTGGTATTCTTTTTTGAAAAGAACAGGAGGTAATGATATGCAAGAAGTAATCAGAGTAGAACAACTTACAAAATACTATGGTAAGTTGCTTGCAGTAGACAACATTAATTTATCAGTTAAAAAAGGTGAGGCCTTTGGATTGCTAGGAGCTAACGGTGCAGGAAAAAGCACCATAATTGAATGTATTTTAGGAACAAAAAAGGCAGATAAAGGACAAATATCTGTTTTAGGAATGAATCCGCTGACCCACCGCAAAAAACTGTTTGAAAGAGTTGGTGTACAGTTCCAAGAGGCAAACTATCAAGAGCAAATTACAGTAGAAGAACTTTGCAGATTAACGGCTTCATTATATGATGAAGCCGACGAACCAATTGATTTACTAAAAATGTTTGATATTGATCAAAAGAAAAAAAGCTTTGTCAAAGATTTGTCCGGAGGACAAAGGCAACGCCTTTTTATTGTCCTCGCTCTCATTCCCAAGCCGGAGGTTGTGTTTTTAGATGAGTTGACCACGGGTCTTGATGCAAAAGCACGTCGTGAAGTGTGGAAAACTCTTTTAACCCTCAAAGAAAGGGGCGTAACGATTTTCTTGACTTCACATTTTATGGACGAAATAGAAGCTTTATGCGACCATATTTGCATTTTAAAACAGGGGAAGATTGTGTTTTATGGGAACATCTCAGAAGCCATCAAAAATAGCCCCTATGATAAATTTGAGGACACATACCTTTGGTACACAGACAAGGAGGTGCAAGCCAATGAAAACATTTAGAACAATGCTGAAAACGGAATTAAAGCTGTCGTTGCGAGGGATGGATATGTTTATATTCGCAATTTGCGCGCCCTTAGTGGTACTGATTATCCTAGGAATAATATACGTGGATAAGCCTGCCTTTGATGGAGCTAAGTACACCTTTTTAGAACAGTCTTTTAGTGCCATTGCCACTATTTCCATTTGTGCAGGAGGTGTCATGGGGTTGCCGCTTGTGCTTTCTGATTATCGTAGCAAACATATTTTAAAACGTTATAAGGTAACACCAATTAGCCCAGCTATGATTTTGTTTGTACAAGTAACAATTTACACATTATATGCCATTGCTTCCTTGGTTTTGCTCTATTTTACCGCAGTGCTTTTCTTTGGATATGAGTTTCATGGGTCCTTTGTAACATTTTTGGGGGGCTACATTTTGGTTATTGTGTCCATGTTCAGCATAGGCGTCATGGTGGGAGGTATTGCCCCAAATACAAAAATTGCAGGAGTAATTGCAAGTGTTTTGTATTTCCCAATGCTGATTTTTTCAGGAGCAACACTTCCTTATGAGGTTATGCCTCATACACTGCAAAAAGTAGCCAATGTCCTACCTTTGACTCAAGGGATTAAACTGCTTAAAAGCTCATCGTTAGGATTGCAAGGTGAAGGGGAAATGGTATCTATGATTATCATGCTTGTTATAGCTATCATTTGCACAGGAGTTTCTTTGAAATATTTTAAGTGGGAATAAGAAAAAGCCCAAACGAAATTTCTCTTTTGTTTATCCCTCGTGATACGCATTTGCCTTTATATGTAAATTTAAGTTATTGGTATAAATTTCTATAAAAAGCATTAAAACATACTTAATTGAATGAATTTGCTAAAACACATTGTATTCCATGAATAATAAGAGTGTTAGGAGAAAAAATACTAATATTATAAACGAATATTGTTTAAATAATTTGCTGAAAATTAACTAATTTGCTGTACAATAAAATACAAAAATATAAAAAATACTATTGAAAATATTTAAGAAACATAGTATAATGAGTGACATTAACGATATGGTTGGGTAAAGAAATAAAGCAAATAATATTAAGTTGCGGATGTAGTAGGGGGGATATTATGAATTGGGAACGACTTGATGACAAATACTCTGTGATAACGCCAGAGATAGAACAACTTACAAAAAAATGTATTAATAACGGAACAATTGATAGTGAATTGTTTAGAAAATATGAAGTAAATAGAGGTCTTAGAGACTTAAATGGTAACGGTGTTTTGACAGGATTAACTGAAGTTTCTGGGATCTATTCATTTGACTTTGATGAAAAAACGGGAGAAAAAATTCCTTGTCAAGGTCGCCTTTACTATAGAGGGGTAAACATCAATGATATTGTAAGAGGCTTTGTAAATGAGAAAAGGTTTGGATTTGAAGAAGTCACATATTTACTTTTATTTGGTCAATTACCTACAGTCCAAGAATTGGAAGATTTTAAAATGCTATTGGCGGGATATAGAACTTTGCCCCCAAGCTTTGTAAGGGATATTATTATGAAAGCCCCAAGCACAGATATGATGAACAGTTTGGCAAGAGGTGTTTTAACATTGCATTCATATGACAAGAATGCAAATGATACTTCTGTTACAAATGTGCTTAGACAATGCTTGCTTTTAATAGCTGTTTTCCCATTGCTATCGGTGTATGGCTACCAAGCATCAAGGCATTATCATTATAATGACAGTTTGCATATACACATACCTAAACAGGAACTTTCAACAGCTGAAAATATTTTGCATATGCTCAGAGCGGATAGTAAGTATTCGGCATTAGAAGCAAGGCTGTTAGATTTAGCCTTAGTTTTACATGCAGAGCACGGAGGTGGTAATAATTCTACCTTTGCAACTCGAGTAGTATCTTCGTCGGGAACAGATACCTATTCTGCCATAGCGGCGGCTTTGGGATCTCTAAAGGGTCCAAAGCATGGAGGAGCAAACATTAAGGTTGTTCATATGTTTGATGAGATGAAGAGCGTTATAGATGATTGGGAAGACGATAAACAAATTGAGGAATATTTAGTAAAACTGCTGAGAGGTGAAGCTTTTGATAAATCGGGGTTAATATACGGAATGGGACATGCGGTATACTCTTTATCAGATCCTAGAGCAGAAATTTTTAAAAACTTTGTTGAAAGGTTAGCAAAGGAAAAGGGAAGAGAAAAGGAATATGCGCTTTATGCCGCGGTTGAGAGAATAGCTCCGTATGTAATTGGAGAGGAAAGGAAGATTTACAAGGGTGTAAGTGCAAATATTGACTTTTATAGCGGTTTTGTATACAGTATGTTGGATTTACCGGTTGACCTATATACTCCTATCTTTGCAATTGCAAGAATGTCTGGATGGAGTGCTCACAGGATTGAGGAACTGGTAAATGCCGGGAAAATTATCAGACCTGCATACAGGGACGTAGCTGTGATAGGTGAATATTTGCCTCTAAATAAAAGATAATAAAATTTGATAAAAAAACCTTGTTGAAAAAATCAACAAGGTTTTTCTTTAAATATAAGATAAAATTAGACTTCCTACATTAAAAATTGTAAATGCTACAAGCCATGCTACCACTGTTTGAAAACACACAGTTAGTATGGCATATCTCCACCCGCCCATTTCTCTTCTGATGGTTGCCAATGTAGCAACACAAGGCATATAAAGTAGGCAAAATGCCATAAAAGCAAAAGCGGACAACGGGGTAAATATTTCAGTCAACATTGTTGATAGTGCAACCCCTTCAGAGGCACCTGTTAGCACTGCCATGGTGCTAACCACAGCTTCTTTTGCAGATAATCCTGTAATTAGTGCCGTAGCGGCTCTCCAATCTCCAAAGCCCAGTGGCTGGAATATCGGTGAGACTGCTTGCCCCAGACAGGCTAAAATGCTTTGCTCGCTGGAGGTCACAAGGTTTAATCTAAAGTCAAAACTTTGTAAAAACCAAATAATTATAGTGGCGATAAAAATTACTGTAAATGCCTTTTTTATAAATCCTTTTACATTTTCCCACATTCGGAGCCATACGCTTTTTGCGGCTGGAATCCTATAGGGAGGAAGTACCATAATAAATGGAACAGGATTTCCTTTGAACAAAGTACTCTTAAATATTAATGCACAGATAATCGCAACTATTATTCCGGTAAAATATATTCCTGTCATAACTAAGGCCTTATTATGACTAAAAAATGCCGCTGTAAACATAGCGTATATAGGTAGCTTTGCACTGCATGACATAAATGGAACCAGAGCTATTGTTAAGTGTCTGTCTCTGGAACTTGAAAGTGAACGAGTTGCCATGATAGCAGGAACAGAACAGCCAAAACCTATGAGCATTGGTACTATTGAACGCCCTGAAAGACCCAACTTCCTAAGTATCTTATCCATTACAAAGGCAACTCTTGGAGTGTATCCGCTATCCTCTAAAATAGATAAAAAGAAAAATAATACAGCTATAATAGGTAAGAAGGATAATACACTTCCCACCCCGGCGCATATGCCGTCTACTATTAAGGCGTGTAAAACTGGGCTTACGTTTGCTTCCGTTAATCCTGAAGATATCAAACCTATGATAAAATCAATGACATTTGATAACTTGCCGCTTAAATATGCTCCGATTGATCCGAAAGTAAAGTAGAACACAAGAAACATTATACCTATAAAGATTGGTATGGACAGGAACCTATGCGTTAGGATTTTATCCATTCTTATTGAACGCTCTTGCTCCTTGGTATTTTCTGCAAATCTTGTAATTACTTCTTTACACAGAAGCTCAATGAAGGAGTATCGCATATCAGCCATGGCGGCTTCCCTGTCGGTATTTAAGTGGTGTTCCATATCTTGAATAATTCGTTCAATAATTTCCAATTCCGGTGCTTGCAGGTTTAATTCATTAATCATTGGTATGTCGCCCTCTACCACCTTAGTGCAACAGAACCCAAGAGGTAGATTAGCGGCTTCTACATCATCGTTAATTAAGTGAGCGATTGAGTGTATGGCCGTATGAATGTAGCCTGAGCAAAAATCTATCTTTTCAGGCTTTTGTTTGCTTTGGGCAGCCTCTATTGCATAATGAATCAAATCATGTATGCCATCATTTTTACTTGCCGAGATTGGAATGGTAGGAACGGTTAAACGCTGTGAAAGCTTTTGAATATCAATTGAAATTTTGTTATTTTTTATTTCGTCCATCATATTCAGTGCTATAACCATTGGTATTTCTAACTCCATTAGTTGAAGCGTTAAATATAAGTTCCTTTCAATGGCGGTTGCGTCTACGATGTTTATGATTACATCGGGCTTGCCGCGTAACAAGATGTCCCTTGTGGCAATATCGTCAACTGTATATGCTGAAAGCGAATAAGTACCGGGTAGCTCTATAACGTTAACTCCTTTGTGCCTCTTGACAGGCCCCTCTTTGGTTGCTCTTTGTGTTGTAGCAAAGTGTCCGGAATGTTGTACTCCGCCTGTCATTTGGTTAAATACCGTAGTAAGTCCACAATTGGGATTCCCTATTAAAGCTATATTAATAGTATGTGAATGTTTTTTAGGCATTAAGTGACTCCTCCATAATTTGGATTCTGCTTGCATCTTCTTTTCTTAGCGTCAGTTCAAAACCCCGTAGACAGACTTCTATAGGATCTCCTAAAGGTGCAACTTTTCTAACATAAACAGTGGTGTTGGGGGTTAGCCCTAAGTCAAACAATCGGCGCCTTATGGCACCTTCTCCACCAACACTGGAAATTGTTGCGGTATATCCGGGTTTTAATTTATCTAAAGTTAATAACATACATTACCTCTTAATAATAATTTAAACGTTAAAAATATAAATAATACATATTTATATTTTTAATATTTTATAGTATATACCCTGTAGTTAGCTTGTGCAAACAGTTTAGCTAAAATACTCCAAAAAGTTGAGAAACAGGTATTAATTTGTCATAAAGTTAGGAGCATATTAGTAATGTCAACCCCAAGAATAAAGTTTTTTTGTAAGAACATAAAAAAGAAGAATGTTGAAAAATCAAGGCAAAACTATATGGCATTATTGATTACAATTTTCTGAATATGAGCAAAAAGGTATACTTTTTGTTATTGGGTGCTATAATAAAATATGTCTTGCAAAAAGACGTTAGAGAAAGAGAGGAGAAACAAGGTATGGCAAAGAAGCTTATATCTGTGTGGCTTTCATTGACCATTGTGCTTTTCTCATCAATTTCTATATATGCTGAAGAATACGTTCAAGGAGATTTTTTTAACAAGGAAGTCGTTATAAATGGGAGCAAAATTGTAAACTACAATTTGCAATATCCGTTCTTCCTTTATAAAGACACGACTTACATTCCATTAAGCTCAGATATGGGCAAGATCTGTGGATTTGAAGCAGAGATGGACTGGGAAAGCCGCACATTAAAACTTCTGAAGACGGAGGTAACTCAAAAAACAATTAGCAACGATTGGGCTAAAAACAACGGATACGATATGACGCTTGATGTAATTGCAGACGTCAAAGTAATAGCATACGAAGAACTTTCAGACGAAAAAGAGGCAGCAGTTTCCGCAGAGGCTGAAGAAACAGCCGAAGTAATAGAAGCACCTGAAATGAGAGTTGAGGAAGTTAATTTAGAAGGTATGCCAATATTGGCAAAAGGAAAGTATATTTTCATTCCTGTAAAGGCAATGAAAAATAGTAAAGTCTTTAATTGGGATTTATATTATGATTCATATTTTGGATTATGTATGAGTACAGTTAAGGGGGTTACTGCAAAAAGTTTCTGGAGTGAATCAGAATCCAGATACAATAGAGGGTTAGTAAACTATATTTTAAATTATAATGGAAGTTTATCTAAAACATACGCGCAAGACCTTGTGTTTATGTTTAAGAGAGCAGCGAAGATAAACAATGTAGACGAGAAACTTCTTATGGCTATAGCTCAGAAGGAAAGTACTTTTAATCCTTCGGCAAGGTCACGAGGAGGGGCAATTGGTCTAATGCAAATTATGCCAGCTACGGCAGCAAATTTTGGAGTAACAGCGCAGCAATTACTAGACCCTAGAACAAATATTACGGTTGGGGCTAGTATGATCGGTACAGGGCTTACTAACTATGGCGGAGATAAGACGAGAACTTTATCCGCATATAACCAAGGCTCGCATAGAGTGAGCAGAGGTAATTATTCCACAGCTTATGCAACAAGAGTAATGTCTGCATATAGTGGAGTACAAAATTTTCTTTCTGTAAACGGATATAACTAATTAAGGCAGAAAGAAGATTAAAAAAATCGTGACTTTAAAAGCATAAATATAGAAAATCAAAAAACCGAGGATTATCCTCGGTTTTTTGATTTAGTGAATAGCAGGCTACATTTTATTTGTAAATTAAATCTTTTAACAGTATAATAAATCTGATAATTAGAAGAAAAAAATTATTTCCACCTTTTTATTGATATATGGAGGTAATCGATGAATACAAGTATATTTCAAGTAGCGGGACCTGTGATGATTGGACCATCAAGCTCACATACAGCAGGTGCCGCTAAAATAGGAAGAATAGCAAGGCAGATTGTCAATGCTGATTTTGATAAAGTTACATTTGGGCTACATGGCTCATTTGATAAAACAGGAAAGGGTCATGGTACAGATAAGGCTTTATTGGCGGGAGTTCTTGGAATAAGGGAGGACGATGAAAGGATTTCCAAGTCTTTTGATATTGCTGAGCAAATGGGCATAGGATTTCAATTCTATTCCGTTGAACTGGAGGGAGCACATGAGAATTCTGTAATAATTACTTTTTATAAAGAAGAAAAGCCAACTACAAGAATACAGGGGTCATCAATCGGAGGCGGAAACGTACGAATTGAAAAGATTGATGGCTATGATATAGGTATCAGTGGAAATTTACCTACTATTTTTGTTAAGCAAGATGATCAAAGGGGAGTAATAAGCCACGTTGCCACTGTTCTTGCTGAAAATGGTATTAACATTGCGACTATGAAAGTTAGCAGAGTACAAAAAAGTGAGGACGCTATTTGCGTAATAGAAATAGATGATTCAATAAATGAAGAAACTCTTTACAATTTAAAACAACATAAAAATATACAGCTTGTGCGTCTTATTGCTTGCGTTTAGAGGACAAAGTGTATATAAAAGCACATTTGGTGAATAGTTGTTATATAAGCAAATAAAAAAGGGCTTAAAATAGTTTTTATATAACAAAAGAAAAAACAGTTGAACATAGTTGATATATAAGAAATTTAAGCAAAAGTGTTTAAGTAAGAATTTATTAAAAGTAAGAATTGCGTTAACAGTGAAATGAATTTTGAGATAGAAATATATTTAATCTCACTGTATGGCGGAAATGGAGAAAAGATGTACAAAAATATAAAAGGTCTTTTGCAACTGGCAAAAGAAAAAAATGTTTTTATATCCGAAATTGTTCTGCAAAGTGAAATGAAACATAGTGAATTGAGTCGTGAAGATATTCTTAATATCATGAGAGAACGTGCAGATGTTATGAGAAAATCATCTGTAAAGGCGTTGGAAAAAGCAACTAATCCGGAGGGGAACTTTATATGCGGAATTGCAAAGACACAATATGATTATGCTGTTTCCTCAAAGGAATCATTGTGTGGAGACTTCATAAATACAGTTATGGCAAGAGCCTTATCCTCAAGTGAGGTCAATGCATCAATGGGTAAAATCTGTGCTATGCCTACGGCAGGATCTTGTGGCATTGTACCCGCAGTTATTTTTTCAGTTGCTGAAAAAAACAATGTTTCTGAGGAAAAGCTTTTAATGGCAATGATTACAGCCTCAGGTTTCGGTGCAATTGTAACAGAAAATGCCACAGTGGCAGGAGCAGAAGGAGGCTGTCAGGCTGAATGTGGTGTTGCGGCGGCTATGGCAGCAGCGGCGGCGGTTGAACTGTGCGGCGGTACACCGGAGCAATCAGTAACAGCCTTCTCCCTATCATTAATGAATGTAATGGGGCTGGTTTGTGATCCGGTAGGAGGGCTTGTGCAAATTCCTTGTGCACAAAGAAATGCGTCTCAGGCAGTTAACGCGTTGCTAAGCGCAGATTTAGCTATGGCAGGTGTTCAAAGCTATATTGATGCCGACGAGGTAGTGGAAGCCATGTATAAAGTAGGAAAAATGCTCCCAATGCAGTTAAAGGAGACTGCCCTAGGCGGTATAGCCTGTACTGCCAGTGGCAAAGCAATCGTAGGATGTAATTGTAATTGAAATTTTCCAAATATTGCTATATAATAATGGGGAGTTAAGAGTTAAGTTGCAATAGTTTTGTTAAAATGGAAAAAGTGTATGTAGCATGGAAATGAGGAAATTTTAATGAAAACACAGATTTCAGGTCGTAAAGGCAGTATAAGAACAAAACTAATTTGCATGGCAGTGATTATTTCACTGATTCCGTTAATTTTATCAAATATTATTTGTTCATCAATATCTATTAAGTATGGAAAAATTGAGGCATATAATAAGATTCAAGACAGAACAACAAGTATTTCAGCACAGGTTTCGGAATATGTCAATAAGGGGTATGCACTTGTTGAGAGTTTGGCATATGGAGCAGATATTAAATCTCTTGATCCTGCGACGCAAGAACAAGTTTTAGTAACTGCGGCAAAAAATAATCCATATTTTATACTATTTTTTCAACAGGGCTTAGATGGAATGCAAACAGCCAGAAGTGAAGGCGAATGCGGAAGCCGTGCGGGCAGATGGTGGTTTGAAAAGGTTAAGGAAGAGAAGAAACCATATGTAACAAAGTCATATTTTAGTGCTTCGGGAGGCAACGCAGTAACTTCAATAATATATCCTGTAGCAGATGAAAACCATAACATGGTTGCAGTTTTAGGGGCTGATTTAAGCTTGGCTAAACTACAAGAAATTGTGGACGGGTATAATACTGAGGATACCTATTCTGTTATAGTGGATGGAGAAGGTGTCGTAATTGCCCATCCTGATACAAATCAAGTCTCTGAACTATATAACTATAAAAAGGGAACAAGAACTATTACTGAGAATGGTCAAGAAAAAGAAATGCCTGTAGACATCACAGAGGGTTTAATGGAGTTAACTGCTGATGTTCTGGAGGGCGGCAGTGCCGTTAAAGAGCTGGAAAATGAAGACGGTAATAAAGCAATCTATTCATATAGTCCTATAGTTATGCCGGGATATTCAGATGATTGGGGAGTAATAACCATTCAGATGAAAAGTGCGGCTTATGCTAGTACAACTTCCATGATTAAATCTAACATATTTCTTTCTATTATAATGGCGGCAATTATTATAATAGTGGCGTTTATTTTTACTAAAAAACTTACGGTGCCTTTAAAAAATCTAACATTGGCAGCCAACCAAATCGCAGAGGGTGATTTAAATGTAAAAATAGATATTAAAGGGAATGATGAAATAGGTGATGTTGCAACTGCTGTAAATAAAACTGTGGTAAGGTTAAAATCATATATTAATTATATTGAAGAAATTACAGAAGTATTAAATAAGATTTCCAATGGGTTACTTCAATTTGAACTAAAATATGATTATATAGGTGAATTTGCTAAAATAAAAGAAGCTCTATTAAATATAAAGGTTACAATGAGCAATACCATGGTTCATATTAAAGATGTGGCAGAACAGGTGAATGGAAATGCCCAACAGCTTTCTATGGGAGCAGATTCTTTAGCAGAGGGAACAACTAGGCAGGCCAGTGCGGTGCAACAATTATCGGCAACTATTAGTGCAGTAACTGATAAGGTATCTCAGAATGCCAGTTATACAAGGGAAGCTAGCAATCAGCTTGCAGAAGTTGGGGAAAAGATTAATCTAAGTAACGAACAAATGCAGGATATGCTGAAAGCAATGAATGAGATTCAAGAACGTTCTCAAGAAATTGGCAAGGTTATAAAAACCATTGATGACATAGCGTTCCAAACCAATATTTTGGCACTCAATGCGGCGGTAGAAGCGGCAAGATCGGGAGAGGCCGGAAAAGGTTTTGCTGTTGTGGCTGACGAAGTTAGAAATTTGGCAACAAGAAGCTCTGAGGCTGCAAAGAGTTCAGCTGTATTAATTGACAAATCTGTTAATGCAGTGAGAGAGGGAAGCAGTTTAACCGATGGTGCGGCAGAAAACTTACATACAATTTTCGAGGCTGCTCAGAGCATCATAGCCACGATTTCTGAAATTTCCAATGCTTCTCAAGAACAGGCTGAATCCATATCTCAGATAAATGAGGGCTTAGAGCAAATTGCATCTGTAGTTAATGCCAGTGCGGCTACAGCAGAGGAAAGTGCTGCTTCCAGTAGACTACTTTCTGAAAATGCAGGAATGTTAAGCGATATGGTAAATAAGTTTGAAATTGAAGAATAGAATAGTTTATTATTAAGTAGTAGGGGTTATTGTACATTAAGTAGTGACATAACCCCTATCTTGTTTTGTTTGTGATAAAAGTGTATAATTAAGTGTTAAAATAAAATTTTGGAGGTGCAGATATGTCTTTATTCATATCACCTATTAAATACGAAAAAGAGACTTTGTTTTTGTTGGATCAGACTTTACTTCCCAATGATGAGGTCTATGTTGAAATACATACGAAAGAAGATTTATGGGATGCGATTTATAAGCTTAAAGTAAGAGGTGCCCCGGCTATTGGTGTGGCGGCGGCGTACGGGCTATATGTTTGTACCAGAGACATAGAGGCTGAATCATATGATGAATACTGCCAAAAGTTTAGTCAGGTTAAAGAATATATTGCAACTTCAAGACCAACAGCTGTAAACTTATTTTGGGCGTTAAACAGAATGGAATCAAAACTTATCTCAATGGGAGATGGATTGTGCTTTGAACCAACATTTAACCAACAGCTGGAATATATAAAGGACGAGTTAAAAAAAGAAGCTCAAAGAATATATCAAGAAGATGTGGATGCTTGTTATGCCATGGGCAAGCATGGATTATCCCTATTAAAAAAGAACATGGGTATCTTAACACATTGCAATGCTGGAACCATTGCCACTGCAAAATACGGTACTTGTTTGGCACCTCTTTATTTGGGTCATGAACAGGGCTATGACTTTAAAGTTTTTGCAGATGAGACTAGACCTCTTTTGCAAGGGGCTAGACTTACTGCATGGGAATTGAATAAGGCTGGGATTGATGTAACTCTTATTTGCGACAATATGGCATCAATAGTTATGAAAAAGGGCTTAGTAAATGCAGTAGTTGTAGGTTGCGACAGAATGGCAGCAAACGGAGACGGAGCAAACAAAATAGGCACCTCGGGTGTGGCAATCTTAGCAAAGGAATACGGAATTCCTTTTTATATGTTTGTGCCTACTTCAACTATTGATTTAGATACTAAAACAGGGAAAGATATTCATATAGAAGAACGTAGAGGCGACGAAATATATAAAATGTGGTATGAGAAACCTATGGCACCGGAGGGGATAAAAACCTTTAATCCGGCTTTTGATGTTACGGATGCCAAGTACATAACGGCTGTAATAACCGAAAAAGGTATAGTATATCCGCCATATGATATAAACTTACCTAAATTATTTAAATAATGATTGTATTGGAGAGAAAATGAATATTTTTCAAAGAAACGTTAAGAAGATAGTTATATTAGCAGTTATTGCAGCATCGTTTTCGTCAATATTTGTAAAACTTACATCAGCACCACCTATGGCAATAGGCTTTTATCGACTTACATTTGCTCTACCTATTTTTGCGTTAGTAACTTTGACTAAACATAAGGCTGAGATGAAGGGTCTTACAAGGAAACAGATAGGAGGCTGTGCAGTAGCGGGAATACTTTTGGCAGGTCACTTTTTTTCATGGTTTACAGGTGTAGGACATACAAGTATAGCCAGTGCATCGGTTTTAGCAATGACCCACCCATTTATGATATTATTGATTTCAGTTTTTATATTCAAGGAAAAAACCAACAAGAAGGCTGTAGCAGGCGTAATAGTTGCATTTATAGGTAGCATTATTATTTCAGGAAGCGATTACGGCATTTCAATGGACGTGCTGTTTGGAGATATAATGTGCTTATTTGCGGCACTTTTTATGGGATTATACTTTATAGCCGGAAATAAGTTCAGGAAAGGGATAAATGCCGCTGTTTATGTATTTTTTGTATTTTTCTTTTGCTGGTTAGCTTTTACTATTGGAATGATAATTACAGGGACGCCTTTTGTTGGCTATACTGCAACAGATATGTTTTGGATCTTTGTTATGTCCATGGTATGCCAGATTGGTGCCCATGCAGTATTTAACTGGTGCTTAGGATATACAACAGCTTTATACGTGGCGACTTGTGAAAATTTAGAAGCATTTATTGCAACGGGATTGGCAGTAATATTATTCTCAGAAATACCATCTATATGGCAGATTATAGGTGGTCTTACCATTGTTGTAGGTGTTATGTATTACACCAGACATGAGGGCGATAGCAATGGCGTATAAAGTAAAAATTGATATTTTTGAGGGGCCATTTGATTTATTGGTATACCTTATTGAAAATGCAGAAATGAGCATTTATGATATTCAGGTTGCAGAAATAACTACTCAATATTTGGACTACATGGAAAAGATGCAACAGGCTGATATAAATATTGCCACTGAATTTATGGTTCTTGCGGCGGCTTTAATAGAAATCAAGTCTAAAATGTTGCTTCCTAGAAGTACTCCATTGGAGGAAGGCATTGTTGAAGAGGACCCAAGAACAGAATTGGTTGAAAAAATCTTAGAATATAAAAAGTTTAAAATAGCTGCGGAAATCCTTGAAGAGTATGAGAAGGAAAAACTTTTATGCTATGAAAAACCAAAAGAAGATTTAGACCAATATACAAATGGTGTAGATGAATATTTATCTTTAGATATAAAAAAGTTTGTATCTGCATTTAATATGTTTTTGAAAAAGAAACAAAGAATTGAAGAAGTAAAGAAACAGTACACCCGTGTTGAAAGACAAAAACAAAGTATTGAAATGAAAATTGAAAGTATAATAAATTTCTTTAAAAACAGGGGCTTTAAAAAGCTTTTATTTAAGGAATTGATTACAGATAAAAAGGACAAGTACGACGTAGTACTTACTTTTACCTCTATGCTTCAAATGATAAGAGAAAAAATGATTAAAGTTGACCAATACAGTGCGTTTGGCGATATAGAAATACAAGTCATAAAGTCTAATGAACAATCTGAATCGATAGGAGAATGGCATGACAACTAAAAAAACTATTAAATCTGCGTTTGAATCCATGATGTTTGTTTGGGGAGAACCTTTAGATGTTAAAATTGCTGCTGAGGTTTTTAATTTAAACTGGAAAGATGCGTATAATTATTTTTTAGAACTTAAAGAAGAGTATGAGCAAGAGGGCAGAGGCATAAAGATAATAGAAATAAATAAATGCTTTCAGTTTGTAACCAATGCTGAAAATGCTGATTACATTGAAAGACTTTGCACTCCGGTAAAGGAGAAAAAACTTTCACAATCCGCATTAGAGGTATTGGCAATTGTGGCATATAAACAACCCATAACCAAAGGTGAAATAGACGCAATAAGGGGTATTAAATGCGATAGGGTTATTGAGGGTCTTGTAAAAAAGGGACTTGTACAAGAAAAAGGAAGGTCAAGTGCCATTGGAAGACCTATACTATATGGAACAACTGATAGCTTTCTAAAACATTTTGGATTTGAGACTCTGAAAGACTTACCTGATATTGAAAACATTGAAAGTGCTGTAGTGGAAGATGAGCCTCCAGACGAACTGGATGCACAGCAAATCTCCATTGATTTAAATATATAGACCATAAATGTTAAAAGGGTATATGGGTTCGATTATGTAATATAGTTAAGAACCCATATACCTTTTATATTATAGGCACTTACATCTTTTGTAAGTGTTCCCATGAGCATCAGTGCAACTACAGGCACCACAAATACCTTCACCACAACAAATATTAGCATTATTACTGCAAACAAAAGCAGTTGATTTTGAAAGGCAAGAAACAATTTTTCTTATTTCTTCAATATAGAAGTCAGATGCCAAAACCGCCACTACAGTATAGTTACCTGATTCTATTTTTGATTTTAATGAAGTGTAAAGGGTATCCTGCAAACTCTGCATGGAGACGTTTTGTACAAGAGTCGTTGATAAATACTTATTTACAACAGCATCACAAATTTTATCGGTATCTATTACTATATCTATCTCTGATGCTTGCCCTGCCCAATCCGTGAAGTTAACCGCAGGAGCGAAACCTACTCCTTTAGTAATTATAAGGACTTTAGACTCAGGAACTATTCTACTGAAACGCCCCATTATATTTGAGATTCCTCTTAAGCCTCCCCTATAAACTCCTCTAACAATTACCTTTTCTTCTTCACTGCAAATGGCCTTAGTTTTGGCAGAAATACTTTTTATAAGAAGAGTAATAAAGCCTTTTTCCGCATCCACTCTCATAACTGAAATAGGGGTGTGATAATAGTTTTCGTGACTAAGGGGTTGCAAAAATACGTATGTACCGGGAACGGCAGCTTTTAATGCGAAACCTCTGCCAACTTCAAGTGTCATGGAATATAAATCATCAGAAAACTTTTCCTTCGATACTATTCTTGCAGTAAAATCTTTTCTTGGATTGTTAACCTTGTGATTGTTTTGAACAAATTCATTGTATATGCAAACACCTTTCCATAGGCAGTCGCAGTATTCTTTTCCTTGCAATCTGCTGCATACAAGACAATCTCCGGTGGCTGCTAAATAGCAGGGACAATTTTCTGTCCCGCTGTCGATGCAGTCAATACTGTGTGTGCAATTCATAAGCAATCCTCCCACCTGATTGAGTAAAATGTAATTAAATTAAATCATCGAATATATTAGTATATTTTTTTTGAAGAAAATAGTTACGGTATGAGAGCATTATTTCAAAGAAAAACCATAATCCATTAAATTGTAGGAGTCATTGAACCAGTCAGGGGCATTCATAACAACACAAATAAGCCTTACTCCGTCTCTTTCAGAAGAGGCTACCAGCGTTCTGCCTGAAGCTTTTGTAAATCCAATCTTTATTCCCGTTCCTCCCTCATATTGATGAACAACCTTATTTTTATTATAAAAATAATTATATTTTTCGGGCTCACGGTGCGCTTGCCACTGTTTAGTAGAAGAGATTTTTGCAAAGGTATCATTTTTCATAGCATTTTTTGCAATTATAGCCATATCAAGAGCGGTTGTATAATGATTTTCATCAAAAAGACCACTGGGATTCATGAAATGAGTGTTTGTACAGCCTAGTTCTTCTGCCTTGTTATTCATCATTTCTATAAAGTTTTCTTCCGTTCCCCCGATGATAGTCGCAAGGGCGGTGGCGGCGTCGTTGCCCGACCTGAGCATCAATCCATACAGCAAATCTTCAATCGTTACCTTTTCCTCAGGAGCCAGATATATGGAAGAGCCTTCAACACCAATAGCACAAGCGGGAATTTTTACTTGCTGTGTTAAATCACTTTTTAAACTTTCTACGGTTTCAATAGTTAAAATAGCAGTCATGATTTTTGTGGTGCTGGCAGGATAGGCTTTTGTATTTGCCTCTTTTTCATATAATATTTCACCCGTATCCGCATTAATGAGAACCGCCTGCTGGGCGGAAACAGAAGGATATGAGGAGGTTGATGTTTGTATAGAGGGCTGATTATCAAAATAATATAATACAGCAGCCAGGCATAAAACTGCCAAAAGTGAGACGTTTTTAAATTTTGGTTTTATCATTGTGTTATTCCTCCATTCATTTATATTTACGACATCTGGCCTGTCTTTATGCAAACTATATAAGGACCGCAAAAAATACTATTGACAATAAAAACCAAAGAGTTATAATATTTAATATTCGGTAACAAATAGTTCGGTATCGAATTATTTGTTACCGAATGTAAAATCCGCGTACTATATACAAACTTATATATAAATAGGTATATCTCACAGATAGAAGAGAGAGAGATTCATATGTCAGACAATAATTTAAAGGATATATTTTCGTATAAGTCTTTTGCAAGGTTTGAAAAGGAAGGCCATTTAGATAAATACGAGTTGGAAAAATTAGAATCATTAATCTTGATTATGCAAAACACGGCTGATTTAAGAGAGGGAATAAGAACAGAATTTTCACAAACAGAATTATCACAAAATAAATATTACATTTTGCTACTTTTAAATGAAAAAGAGGAGGAACTATTAACTCCATCAAAAATCGCGGATTTTTTAAACCTGTCAAGGGGCACGGTTTCAGACTTAATAGATAGCATGGACAAAGATGGATTTTTAGAAAGAGTTATTTGCAAAAATGACAGAAGAAAAATACAGGTAATAATTACCCAGAAAGGAAGACAGGTAATAGAAGAGATAATACCTAAATATTATAGATATACTTCTGAACTAATGTCCTGTTTAAATGGAGAAGAGGTAAAAAGCTTTTTAGAAATAACAAATAAATTAAAAGCAAATATGAAAAAAATAAAAGGGGCGACCAAAGATATTTAGCTAGGAGGGAAGAATATATGAAAGAATCCATATTGAAGCGTAAGAAGATTATTATGATAGGCATAGGGATTATACTAGTTATCATGGTAGTATTAGCAATTATCGCTGTATCAGCAATAAAAATGTATGCTATGAGCGGAAAGGATTTGGTTATTCAATCAAATTTAGAAATGTCCGAGGTGGGCATTATCTCGCAGACATCAGGACAGATTATTGAACTTAATGTCAAGGAAGGAGATTATATAAAAGAAGGAGATATAATCGCCAGAGTCGATAGTGAAACTCTAAAGGCACAGAGGGAAAAGGCACAAGCTGGTATAGATACTATTAATGCTCAGATTAATGCGGCGCAAGCGCAATACAAAAATGTGAAAAATGGTACCCGTGAAGAAGAGTTGGCTCAAGTAAAGGCAAGCTACGATTTAACAAAAACTAATTATGACAGAATAAAGACTCTTTATGAAAACGGAGCTGTAAGCAAGATGGAGTATGATAACGTTTCCACACAACTTGAGGTTGCTGCTCAGAAGCTACAATTGGCACAAAAAGGTGCAACTGTTGAGACTTTAGAAGCGGCAAGTGCAAATGTGGATACACTGGAGGGTCAATTAAAGCAGGCACAAGCGGCACTTAAGGAATTGGATACATATTTGGGAAAAACCGAAATAATAGCACCTGCAACAGGTGTAATAACACAGTTAAATGTTGATAAAGGTGAGCTTGTTTCAGGGGGTATGTCTGTGGCAACAATAACGGATACTTCCGCACCATGGATTCAGTGTAATGTAATGGAAAATGAATTGGAAAAAATCGCACTTGGGAAAAAAGTTAAGATTGAGCTTACGGCATACCCCGACAAAACTTTTGACGGAGAAATAGTAGCCATAAACAAAAGCGCTGATTTTGCAGTAAAAAGAGCTACAAATGCCAACGGGGAGTTTGATATTTTATCTTATGGTATAAAGGTAAAACCTTTAAATATAGATAAACAACTTTTTGCAGGAATGACTGCTTTCGTAAATTTCGGAAGCAAGTAGGAAAAGGTTAAAAGATGTTTAGAGGGTTAAATAAAATAAATAACTGGCTTGACAGGAAGGTTGATTTTATCAGCCTTCTTATGGCCAGAAAAGCAAAAAAAATTGCAAGAACTTCCGAAGGTATGCGATTAAATATATTTTCTGATATATATAGGTGGTATAAGAGGTGTGCAAATACCATTATTCCTATAATGTTTGTTTTAATTATTCCAACTGTTGCAGGAATTATTATCGGAGCGGAGTTTAGCGGACACACTGTTACTAACGTGCCAACGGCAATAGTGGACATGGATAATTCACAATTAAGCCGTGATTTAGTTGAAAACTTTAGAACAAACAATGTATTTAATGTAAACAACTATTTAGAAAACATAGAAGAATTAGAGTCGCAAATTACTGTTGGAGAAGTGGCAGTTGGTGTAATTATTCCGGAAAATTTTTCGTCGGATTTGACAAAGGGGAAAGCTCCTAAAGTAATGGTTCTATATGATGGAGCGCAAATGTCCATGACAGGTGCGGCAAAGGGAAAAATTGCTGAAACAATATCTACAATAAAAAGTGGATATATGATGAAGGTTATGATGGGTTCTCTTGGCATTTCACAGGATCAGGCTATGAAATATATTCAGCCAATTCAGTGCACTACTAGGACATTGGGTAATCCGGAAAGAAGCAGCTTAGTGTTTATGCTTCAAGGGTTGCTTATAAATTTCTGCCAAGTTGCAGTATATATTTTAGGCATTGAATTAGTTAGAAAAAATGAAAGAACATTAAAAAACCTTATAAAGCATGGAGCTTTTGCAGGATTTATAGGCACTATTTCCGTGGTACTCATGATTTGCACTCAAATACTGTTCTTTAGTGCACCATTTAGAGGCAGCTTTTTAGCGGCATTAATTTTAACTGTTTTATACATGACCGGAATAGGTATTATGGGCGTATCCGCTATGGTTAAGTCCGACGATAGGCTTGAGGCGGTTAAAAGCTGTTCAGGAGTTATGGCAATGTTTATGCTCTGTGGTTATACGTTTCCGGTTTTGGGAATGCCAACCTTTTTGCAAGTAATAGCAAAGTTTTTACCGTTTACATATTATGTGTCCCCCATGAGAGATATTTCCTTATTGGGATCAACTCTTTCCATGATGACTACAAATATAATTTGTCTGTGTATTTTTGTAATGATTACCATTGTTATGCTCCATAATAATTTAAAAAAATCTAAAAAGATTAGAGTTGAAAAGCATCAAAAATCAAGGCTGGAGCACAGGATTATAGAAACAGAGCTCAGGGCAGGAAGGGGCGAAGGGGTAGGCCCTGTCGCTATGCAGACAAAGGGGGATTCAATATGAGCTGGAAAAACAGAATTATAGAGGTACTTAAAAAGGATAAAGCCGCATTAGGTATGTTGCTGTTAGTTCCAATCATTGTCCCGTTTTTTTTACATTTTGTTTATGGAAACATATTTGTTGAGGACATTCCCTTTGCAGTAGTAGATTTGGACAATAGTTCATTATCCAGAAATATTACACAGGGGCTAATTAGCCACCCGGGATTAGATGTATGCCGTTTTTACGAGTCAGAAAGCCAGTTGGAGGATTCCATATTAAGAAAAAAAGTAATAGGTGGGATTATTATACCAAAAGGGCTGAGCAAGGATATGAATTCCCCAAATTCATCAAAAGTGTTGGTGGTTGTGGACGGTTCAAATATGATGACGGGAGGTAATGCCTCAGGCTATGCCAGTCAGGTTATCGGAACTTTCAATGCAGGAGTACAGATGAACTACTTAAAGGGGCATGGTATGTCATCTTCCACTGTTAAGAATACCATGACATCATTTTCTTATACGGAAAGGGTGGCCTACGAACCTTTTTTAAGCTACATCTGTAATATTGTGTATATTGTAATTCCTTTTGTAATACAAACCTACTACTTAACCACGTTTTTACTTCCGGCTTATGTAGAGGAAAAGCATTACTGGATAAATAACAATATGAACAAAAAAGAGAAGAGACAGCGAATTGAGTTTCTATTGTGGAGAATTTTAGTGGTGGCAGTGACCATATGCATTACAAGTTACTTGTCATTCTTCATATATGCGAAAATAAGAAATATGCCATTAAGGGGAAGCTTCCTTGAATACTTTGCCTTACTGTTCATTTTCTTAATGGCACTATCTGCAATTGGTTTAGCCATATCCGCCTTTTTCAATGAAAAAAATCTAATATACTTTATAGAGTTTTATTTTATTATCAGCTCCATGATAGTACTAACCTCAGGCGCAGTTTGGCCGGAGTATATGATGCCATCGGGTATGAGCTTGTTAATAAAGAGTATATGGCCGTTTTTCCATGTAGCAATGCCTATTAAATTTGTAAACTTAAAGGGTGTAGGCTGGGAAACCATAATGCCATACTTGTTTAGCTGTTTAATATATTTTCTTGTTTGGTTGCCAATAGGCTTATTTTTCTTTAAGAGAAAGATTAGAATTAAGCGGGGAGAACCAATAGAAGGAGATTTGCTGGAGGGGTAGAGAAGCCCATAGTGATAAGTATAAGAGGCAAAACAGACGACTGAAAATAACAAACAATCATAAATATAAAACCAAAGGAAAAGTGACAATTTAGTTTGTCACTTTTTTATTGTTATAAATTGAAATAATAGAGAGTTTATTAACTTTTTATTATATAACTGCAAGAATCCTTTTCTTTTATAAGTGTTTTGTTTAAAATGATTAGGAAGACAAGGAGGAAAATGTATGTATAAAATACTAATTGTAGAGGATGACGTGGTGATTGCAGAAAAACTAAAGGAGCATCTAACAAAATGGGAATATGAGGTGGAGTATTTGGAAAATTTTCAAGATATTACTTCTGAATTTGTTCGGTTTGATCCTCATGTTATTCTTATGGATATTGCCTTACCCTTTTATAATGGGTATCATTGGTGTGCTGAAATAAGAAAGCTTTCTTCAGTGCCTATAGTTTTTATATCCTCATCTTCAGACAACCTAAATATTGTAATGGCAATGAATATGGGAGGCGATGACTTTTTATCGAAACCATTCGATTTAAATGTAGTAACCGCAAAAATACAAGCCATTATTAGACGTACGTATTCCTTCAATGGTCGTAACAATGTCATTGAACACAATGATGTGATTTTAAACTTATCCAATGCAACTCTGTTCAATAAAGATAAAAAGATAGAGCTGACTAAGAACGACTTTAAATTAATGCAAATACTATTTGAAGAGGCGGGAAAGGTGGTCTCTAGGGAAAAGATTATAACAAGACTTTGGGAAGATGAAAATTTTATTGACGATAATACTCTTACTGTAAATGTGGCTAGACTGAGAAAAAAATTAGAAGAAATAGGCTTGCATAACTACATTCAGACCAAGAAGGGGCTAGGGTATTTAATACAATGAAAAACAACAGCAGTATATATGTAGAAATAAGGACTTTTTTTAAAGAGCGGGTAAAAAGGATTTTGGTTTACATTCTTTTTTCCGGTATATTCTTTCTTCTGTTTAAACTGCAAGACGTCCCAACGGATGTTGTTTTATACGCAGCTGAAATTTGTGCCTTTTTAACGATAATCTTTTGGTCAATAGAGTTCTTTCATTTTCATAAAAAACACCGGCAGTTATTGGAGCTTAAAAACACAATAGGCTTTAGTATGGAAACAATACCTGAGGTAGATTCATTAATTGAAAGAGAATATCATGAAATACTGGAAAAGCAATTTAATTCTTTAAAAACACAAGAGGTAGACTTTTTTAGGCAAAGACAAGAAATGATGGATTACTATACTCTTTGGGCGCACCAAATCAAAACTCCAATAACAGCATTAAGCTTGATTTTACAGTCCAGAAGTGAAGCCGATTTTGATTACATTCAAATGAAGCAGGAGCTGTTTAAAATTGAACAGTATGTGGAATTAGTCATGGAGTATTTAAGACTGAATAGTATGAACACGGATTTAGTATTAGAACAATATAGCTTAGAAAAAATAGTGAAACAATCTGTGAAAAAATATGCCACAGTATTTATGTATAAGGGGTTGTCCTTGAAGTTAGAAAATATATCCGTAGAGGTTTTGACCGATGAAAAGTGGCTGTGCTTTGTAATATGCCAGCTTCTATCTAATGCATTGAAATATACAAAGGAAGGCTCTATAAGGATATATTTAAGTGAACAAAGTGAAAAAAGCTTAGTAATTGAGGACACGGGTATAGGCATAAATAAGAAGGATTTGCCAAGGGTATTTGAACAAGGTTTTACAGGATATAATGGTAGGATGGATAAAAAGGCAAGCGGGCTTGGATTATATCTTAGTAAAAAGGTTATGACTAATTTAGGACATAATATTTTGATAGAATCTGTGGAAGGCAAAGGAACTAAAGTGATATTGGATTTGAAGTCGGAGGGGCTGGAAGTGGAGTAGAATATAGTTACCTTACAAAAATGAAAGGTTAAAAGACGAACTGTAAGCGAAATCTATGGCAGGGATTTCGTTTTTTTTTTAATATTAGTATATCAAGGGTTGAAAAAGGAGGACCAAATGGCTTTATTAGAGGTTAAAAATATTAAAAAAATATATTCTACAAGATTTGGTGGAAACGAGGTAAATGCTTTATCAAATGTGAACTTTTCCGTGGAGGATGGAGAGTATGTTGCCATTATGGGAGAATCGGGAGCAGGTAAGACAACTTTACTTAATATACTTGCGGCTTTAGATAAACCAACAAGTGGACAAATTTTATTAAATGGAAAGAGTTTTGGAAATATAAAAGAAAAAGATATGGCGGAGTTTAGAAGAAATAACTTAGGCTTTGTCTTTCAGGATTTTAATTTATTGGATAATTTTTCATTGGAAGATAATATACTTCTGCCCCTAGTTCTGGCAAAGCTGCAATATAAAGAAATGGAAAGAAGGATTAAACCGATTTCCCAGCAACTTGGCATTGAACATTTATTAAAGAAGTATCCTTATGAGGTGTCCGGGGGCGAAAAACAAAGGGGTGCTGTGGCAAGAGCTTTAATAACCAATCCACAAATACTATTGGCAGACGAACCTACAGGAGCTTTAGATTCTAAGGCGGCAGACAATCTGTTAAAACTATTTTCTCAGATAAATGACAATGGGCAGACAATATTAATGGTGACCCATAGCACAAAAGCCGCAAGCCATGCTAAAAGGGTTATCTTTATTAAAGATGGCCAGGTATTCCATCAGATTTACAAAGCAACAATGACAAACGAAGAAATGTATGAAAAAATCTCAAACTCATTAGTTGTAATGTCATCTGGAGGTAATAAGAATGAATATTAAATTTTATCTTAAAATAGCCATTACGAATATGAGAAAGAACGGCAGATTATACTTCCCCTATTGTCTGGCATCCATAAGTATTGTTTCCATGTTTTATATACTGAATTCTATATATGAAAATGAGGGGATTTTAAGTATGCCGGGAGCGGGAAATCTTAAAATTTTACTTGGACTTGGTTGCAATGTTGTAGGGCTGTTCTCAGGAATTTTATTGTTTTATACAAATAATTTTTTAATGAAACAAAGAAAAAGGGAGATAGGCTTATATAACGTTCTTGGTATGGGAAAGGGTCATCTTAGTGCGGTTCTGTTCTTTGAAGCAATTATTTTGTATTTAATAAATATAGGTTTAGGGCTAATAAGTGGGTTGGTGGTTAGTAAATTAGTGTTTTTAATTTTATTAAAAATGCTTAAATGCACAATACCTATAACATACGTCATTGAGAAGAGCGCCATATTTACTACAATAATTTTATTTAGTTTTATATTTATGCTCATACTTCTTTGCAACATTTTTCAAATAAAGAAGAGCAACCCCATTGATTTATTAAAAAGTTCCAATGTGGGGGAGAGAGAACCAAAGACAAGATGGCTTATTGCATTAATTGGAATTATTAGCATGGCATTGGGCTATGGCATTGCACTAAGTATAAAAGCACCGCTAGTAGCAATGATGTTGTTTTTTATTGCCGTGATATTAGTTATTATCGGGACCTATGCACTGTTTACAGCAGGAAGCATTGTAGCCTTAAAGATCCTAAGAAAAAATAAAGAATATTATTATAAAACCAAAAACTTTATAGGCATATCAGGCATGATTTATAGAATGAAGAAAAATGCAATAGGTCTTGCCAATATCTGCATTCTATCCACTATGGTTTTAGTGACTTTGTCAACGACAGTCTGCTTATATATGGGACAGAATAACGTAATATCAAACTATTATCCAAGGGAAGTAAGGATTAATGTAGGAGATGCAGATATAGATACTAAAGAACAAATTTTACAAATTATAAATGATTTAGAGAAAGATGGAGTTAAAAAAGCAAAAAATATTGCGTCGTTTAATTTCTGCACATATACAACAGCCAGAAGTGGCAATGACTTTTCAGGGCTAGATGGAAAGGAGATTAATTACCAAGTATTTTTCATGTCACTTGACGAATATAATCAGATGAACAATACCAGATTTAAACTAAATGATAATCAAATAATGATATATTCAGAGTCAAAATACAAGGGAAATGACTTCTCGATTATGGGTGAAAAATTTGAAATTAAGGAACAATTAGAGGAATTTGACTTTTCTTTTACAAGTGCAATGGGGTTATATGAAAGTCTTTATGTAATTTTACCAAGCAACCAAAGCTTTGAAAGCATTAAAGATACTATTAATTCACATTTTGGAAATGAAGGAATAAGAGAATGTGCCATAGCATTTGACTACCAAAAAGGGGGAGAAGAAGGAAAAAGCTTTGTTGAAGAAATAAAAGGTGCCATGAAACAACAAAATATTAATGCCTATATTTTGACTAAAGAAAATATGGAAGCTGAATATTTTGCAATATTTGGAGGGTTTTTATTTATTGGTATGTTCCTTGGGGCAATGTTTGTTATGGCAACAGTACTGATTATATATTATAAACAGATTTCAGAAGGATACGAAGATAGGCAAAGATTTCAGATAATGCAAAAAGTGGGGCTAACCCCTAAAGAGGTTAAAGCCTCAATAAAAAATCAAATACTTATAGTATTCTTCTTACCACTGATTGTAGCAGTACTGCACGTTGCGGCAGCTTTTAACATGATGACTAAACTTCTATCCCTGTTCAGCCTAACGGATATAAATTTATTCTTTTTATGTACTGTATCAACCATTGGAGTGTTCGCTATTATATATGTTGCGGTGTACTCAATGACTGCCAAGGCTTATTATAGAATAGTAAAATAACCATATGGGTAAAGCAATATGATATAGTTTATAAACTGATAAATAAAGAACCTTGATATCTTGATAAAGGGTATAAATTGTGATAAAATATGCGGAGATGGCTTTGAAAATATTCAAATGGCCAAAGAGGGAATAAAGTGTGCAAATACATTTTCACACTTAAATCCATGTGCTATTTTCACATGGAAATTTAATATAAAATAATGGCGTGGAATTATAAATAGTTTTTCTCGCCAGACAAATGGAGGCAAAAATGAAAAGAATACAGACTATTGAAACAAGAAATCTTGTTGAATCAGCTAAAAAGGGTGGATGTGGTGAATGTCAGACATCTTGCCAGTCTGCAAGCAAGACTTCATGCAGTGTTGCAAACCAGCAGTGCGAACAGCTAAAGAAATAAGCTAAAGAATAAATCGCTATAGGCTAAGGCTTATAGCGGTTTTTAACATTCCGACTAGAGCTTTGGTGCTATTAAGAATATATTTATAAATATGAAAACGAAAGAGAGCGAAGAATTTATGGTACATACATATAAAAGCAACGGATATAACATTGCATTAGATGTGAATAGCGGAGCTGTACATTGTGTGGATGAAGTAGCTTATGATGTCATTGAAAGGCTGGAAGCAGGAGATGACAGAAAAACTATTATGGTGAACATACTTGAGAAATACGCAGATCTACCTGAGGTAACGGAAGATGAAATCGGGGAGATTTTTAAGGATATAGATGAATTAAAAAAACAAGGTAAGCTTTTTTCAGAGGACATATATGCATCCATGTCACATGAGTTTAAAGAGAGGCAATCGGTTATAAAGGCTATTTGTCTTCATGTTGCACACGACTGTAACTTAGCCTGCAAATATTGCTTTGCAGAAGAAGGAGAATACCAGCAGGGACATAGAGGGTTGATGTCTTTTGAAGTGGGAAAGAAAGCTTTAGATTTTCTCATAGAGAATTCAGGGACAAGAAAAAATTTAGAAGTAGACTTCTTCGGTGGAGAACCGTTAATGAATTGGGAAGTCGTAAAAAAATTGGTTGCATATGGAAGAGAGCAGGAAAAGATTCATAATAAGAATTTTAGATTTACATTAACAACAAACGGTGTCTTGCTAGATGATGAAGTAATGGAATTTGCAAACAAAGAAATGAGTAATGTAGTTCTTAGCTTAGATGGAAGAAAAGAAATTAATGATAAGCTGAGAGTTACAAGAAATGGACAAGGCTCTTACGATGTAATTTTACCCAAATTCTTGAAAATGGCAGAGTCTAGGAACCAAGAAAACTATTATATTAGAGGAACATATACACATCACAATACGGACTTTACTAATGACATTATTCATATGGCAGATTTGGGATTTAAAGAATTATCCATGGAGCCTGTAGTTGCTCCGGCAGAGGCTGAATATGCCCTAAAGGAAGAGGACCTACCTAAGCTTTTTGAAGAATATGATAGATTGGCATTAGAGATGATAAAGAGAAAGAAAGAAGGTAAAGCCTTTAACTTCTATCACTATACAATAGATTTGACGGGTGGCCCTTGTATTGTAAAAAGAATTTCGGGATGTGGTGTAGGAACAGAGTACATGGCAGTAACCCCTGAGGGTGATTTGTATCCTTGCCATCAGTTTGTTGGGGATGAAGAATTTCTTCTAGGAAATGTATTTGATGGCGTTAAAAATCCGTCAGCCTGTAACCAATTTAAGCAATGTAATATATATTCTCATGAGGAGTGTAAAGACTGTTTTGCACGTATGTATTGCAGTGGTGGATGTGCCGCAAATGCTTATCATAACACAGGAAGTATAAATGGTATATATGAGTTTGGATGTAAACTGCATAGAAAAAGAATTGAATCAGCAATAATGATTCAAGTTGCAGAGATGTTTGGTGATAATTAATTTAAGAGTCAGAATAAACGAGGACATTTATAACGGTAAAAAACACTCAAAGTAAAATAAACTTAATCCAAAATAAAAATATAGAGATATAGGCAAGCGAGATAGGTCATTCATGAAATATCTCGCTTTTATATATTGTAACATAATTTTCTTATTGACAAAGATAAATCATAGTTATAGAATTGTAAATTGGTAAGACCAATTTTAGATAACAACAGATATATAAAATAAGGGGCAGTATTTATAATATTTATCAAAATAAACAAGGGGAAGATAGGATAGTATAAAAGTCTACTTCCTAAATATGGAGAACTAAATGAAGTACTTAAAACAATTTGGAATAATACTATTTATTACGCTCTTAGGAGAAATCTTAAAAGCCATCCTCCCGTTAGCGATACCTGCTAGCATTTATGGGTTAGTTTTAATGTTTGTAGCATTACAAACTAAAATTATCTCTTTGGATAGTGTAAATGATACTGCAATCTTTTTTATAGAGATTATGCCGATTATGTTTATACCAGCTGCAGTTGAGCTTATGGATTCATGGTCAATTTTAAAACCCATTTGGATTCCTATAATAATTATAACAATAGTTTCTACAATTGTAGTAATAATGGTCACCGGAAAGGTGACGCAAATTGTTATTAATAAGGGAAAGAAAAAGACTGAAGAAATTAGTTAAGTAATAATTAAGTAATATTTTACGAGAAAAGGATTTGTCAATGAAGGAATTTTTATATGAGTCGGTTTTTTTTGCAGTAGCCATAAGCTTGGCAGGGTATGGTATAGGTGTTTTTCTTTCTAGAAAGTTCAAAACATCTCTTTTAAATCCATTATTAATTTCTGTGATTTTTACTATTGCGATACTTCTTTTAGCTGATGTAGACTACGAGATTTATAAGGCAGGGGCTAAGCCAATAAGCTATCTTTTGACTCCGGCAACAGTTTGTCTGGCAGTGCCGTTATATAAACAGTTTACTCTTTTAAAAGAAAATTTAAAGGCTATATTGTCTGGGGTTATAGCCGGTGTTATCTCTGCACTGGCTACAATCTTAGTGTTATCTAAAATTTTTGGCCTTACACATGAAGAATACGTAACTATTTTGCCTAAATCAATAACCACAGCAATAGGAATGGGAGTATCCGAGGAACTTGGGGGTA
The DNA here is from genome assembly GCA_047974845.1 of Aminipila sp. Taxonomy (GTDB): domain Bacteria; phylum Bacillota; class Clostridia; order Peptostreptococcales; family Anaerovoracaceae; genus Aminipila. The sequence goes on from JBKECQ010000052.1 coordinate 104,669, forward strand.
TGGTGACCATAACTGTTGCATCTATTATAATTACAGGGATAATAGGCAATGTTATAGGAGAGATTCTCTGCAAAATATTTAAAATAGAACATCCCATAGCAAAAGGATTAGCCTTAGGTACTGCGGCTCATGCAATAGGCACAGCAAGAGCAATGGAGATGGGTGAGGTTGAAGGTGCTATGAGCAGCCTTGCAATAGTTTTGGCAGGATTATTAACTGTTGTCGGTGCGGGGGTTTTTGCAATGTTCCTTTAGTATAATAGTCAACTGGTAGTATAATAGTCAACTGGAGATGGCAATGGAAAATAGAGAATATAAAAAGGTTATAGAATATATAAAAGAAGAAATTGATGCTAATCGCTTAAATATATCAGACAAGCTACCTACAGAAAGGTTATTGGCGGAAAAACTTACAATGAGCAGGGGTTCCGTGAGAGAGGCTCTTCGCATGATGGACAATTTAGGCATTGTGGAAAGCATACAGGGGTCAGGAAACTACCTTGTTGGTAATATAAATAAAACTTTTTCAGAGGCAATAGGAATGATGCTCCTACTAAAGCAAGTGGACATAGCAGAAATATGTACATTTAGAAAAACCATAGAAGTTGAAGCCTTTGGACTGGCTGTAAAAAACATGAATGAAGAAGAGCTTGAAAGATTGATACAATGTTTTGATGAGATGAAAAAGCTTCAGGGCAAAGACAGAGGGATTAAGGATAAGGAGTTTCATTATATAATTATTAATGCTTCAAGAAACAAACTTTTTATAAGTATAATGGATGCGCTGGAAGAATTATATGAAAAGTCAGTAAGCTATGTGATAGGAGCTTCGTCGCAGGAAACACAGAAAGCGATTCTATGCACTCATGAATATATGCTAAAGGGTCTTCTTGAAAAAGATGTTGCTAAGGGAAGAAGAGCCATAGTACAGCATTATGAAATCATGAAGGTCGAAGTGTGTGCAAATATATAATGAATAATAAATGGATTAAAAATGAATTATAAATGAACTATAATTTTAATTTTACAAATAATACATGATTTATAAAGCAAAAAATTCCACTTATAAGTATAGGCTTAAGCAGGTGAAGGAATATTCCTTCACCTGCTTTTTATTTGAAAAATAAAATAGCATAGACCAATCAGAAAATACACACAAAAGATGACCTGAACTATTAAAAAGAAAATGCCGTTAATAGTTCGTGTTTATAATTAAAATATATATAATTAATACAACAAACCCTTGTAAAACAAATAAATTTATGTTAATGTTGAATCATAAGTTGGAAAAATGACGAAAAACACGAACAATTCAAAAACTATATCGTGTGATTATACGGGGAAAGGACTTCTGTTATGGTAAAACGCATATTTGTAGAGAAAAAGGACGGATTTGATGTTGAGGCACAAGGGTTATATGGTGATATAAAACACAATCTTCATCTTGATGGACTTACAAAGGTTAGAATTTTTAATAGATATGATATAGAAGGCGTTGATTATACTATATTTCAAAACTCTAAATATACTGTATTTGCAGAACCGGCAATAGATATGGTATATGAGGAAATTTTACCTGAAAATTTAGGAATAAATACTTTTGCGGTTGAGTATTTACCGGGGCAGTATGACCAAAGAGCAGACTCAGCTATGCAGTGCATTAAGATGATGAATGCGAGTACATCTGCAATTGTGAAGTTTGCAAGAGTAATCTCTCTGCAAGGTAAAATAACAGAAGAACAGTTGGAGTCAGTAAAAAGATATTGTATCAATCCCGTTGACTCCCAAGAAGCAAGCATGGAGAAACCAAAGGATTTAATAATGGAGAACATAGAACCGGATGATGTAGCTGTCATTAATGGTTTTATTACTATGACTGAAAATGAGCTGGAGTCTTTTAGAAAAGAAAAGGGATTCGCAATGAGTGCCAGCGACATTTTATTTATACAAAAGTATTTTAAGGATGAAGAAATACGTGATCCAAGTATTACAGAATTAAAGGTGATAGATACATATTGGTCTGATCACTGTAGACATACAACCTTTATGACAAGGCTGACAGATATTGATTTTGAGGCGGGTAAATATACAAAAGTTATTGAAGAAACCTTTAAAGAATATATAAAAATGAGAGAAGAAGTATATGGTGAAAGAGCCGAAAAAACTTCTGAAGAGGGCGGAAAAGATATTTGCTTAATGGATATTGCTTGTATTGGCGCTAAATATCTAAAAAAACAAGGGTTAGTAGATGACCTTGATGAATCGGAAGAAATAAATGCTTGCAGTATAAAGGTAAAAGCAAATATAGACGGAGAAGAAGAGGATTGGTTAGTGATGTTTAAAAACGAAACTCACAACCATCCAACAGAAATAGAACCTTTTGGTGGTGCGGCAACTTGCCTTGGAGGAGCTATTCGAGATCCACTTTCCGGAAGAGTTTACGTTTATCAGGCTATGAGAGTAACCGGCTCGGCAGACCCTAGAAAGCCAATTGAGGAGACTTTAGCAGGAAAACTTCCACAAAGAAAGATTACACAAGGAGCGGCGGCAGGATATAGTTCATACGGAAATCAAATTGGTCTAGCCACCGGTCAAGTTGCGGAAGTATACCATGAAGACTATGTGGCTAAGCGTATGGAGGTTGGTGCTGTTATCGGTGCGGCGCCCGCATCTCATGTAAGACGAGAGGTTCCAACAGAGGGAGATGTAATAGTTCTTGTTGGAGGAAGAACCGGAAGAGATGGTTGCGGAGGAGCTACAGGCTCTTCAAAAGAGCATACGGAGGATTCAATCTTAAATTGTGGAGCGGAAGTGCAAAAAGGAAATCCTCCTGTAGAAAGAAATATTCAGAGACTATTTAGAAGAGAAGAGGTTGCCACATTAATAAAGAGATGCAATGACTTTGGTGCCGGTGGTGTTTCGGTTGCAATTGGTGAACTTGCAGATAGCATAGACGTAAATTTAGATTTAGTTTTAAAAAAATATGATGGACTAGACGGTACAGAATTGGCAATATCTGAATCACAAGAAAGAATGGCAGTAGTAGTATCAAGTAAGGATGCAGAGAAATTCGTTAAGTATGCAGAAGAAGAAAATCTTGAAGCTGTTGCTGTGGCCATAGTAACAAATACAGGGCGTTTCAGAATGTATTGGAGAGAAAAATGCATCTTAAATTTGAGCAGAGAATTTTTAAATACCAATGGAACAACTCAAGAAGCAAAAGTATTGGTAAGAGAAAACGTTGATATTTCAAAAATAGATGAAGGTAGCATTAAAAAGGTAACTATGCACCTGGAAGATTTAAATTGTTGCAGTCAAAAGGGCTTGATTGAAAGATTTGACAGCACAATTGGCGCAGGAACAGTGCTGATGCCACTGGGAGGTAAATATCAATTATCACCGTCAGTAGGGATGGCTTGTAAACTTCCTGTTACAAAGGGAGAGACAACGACTGCAACACTTATGTCATATGGATTTGATCCGCAAATTGCAAAACTTTCACCTTTTCATGGAGCGCTATATGCTGTAGTGGATTCCGTAACAAAGATTGTTGCAATGGGTGGTGATTACACTAAAGTAAGACTTACCTTCCAAGAGTATTTTGAAAGGATGACAGAAAATCCTGAAAGTTGGAGCAAGCCGTTTATGGCGTTACTTGGAGCTTTAAAGGTTCAAAAAGAACTGGGAATACCTGCCATAGGGGGAAAGGACAGTATGTCAGGAACCTTTATGGATATAAATGTTCCCCCTACGTTAATTTCATTTGCAGTAGCAGTGGCAGATGCAAAAGAGGTTATTTCCAGCGAGATTAAAAAGACAGACAGCAAAATAGTATTGCTGACAACCAAATGGGATAAAGACCAGATATTAGACTTTGAAATGTATAGAAAGAATATGTCAAAAGTAAGGACATTGGCTTTAGAGGGCAAAATCCTTGCAGCCAATACTATTGGTAGAGGCGGAATATTTATCTCTATCGTAAAAATGGCAGTTGGCAATAAAATTGGAGTAGTTCTTGATTATATAAGTGAAAGAGAGCTACATGAAGAAGACTATGGAGCCTTAATCTTAGAGGTTGCAGGTAATACCGATGTAGAAAAAATGTTTGAAGGTCTAAAATATAAGGTGATTGGACATACGGATGAAAGACCTGAGATTGCAGTGCAGATTACAGATGAAAATAAGAAGCCTGTAGGAACGGCTTTAGGAATCACTCTTGATGAGATAATAAAAAAATGGACAGCACAATTGGAAAATATATTTCCGGTTAGGACACCTGAATTTAAAGAGAACCTAGATCAAACAGAGGTTGAGACAATAACATATAAAACAGAACGAAAGATTGTACCTCAAACGAAAATAGCAAAACCAAGGATTTTAATACCGGCATTTCCAGGTACCAACTGTGAGATGGACTCAAAGAGAGCATTTGACAAGGCTAATGGAGATGCAAGTATTCATATTATAAGAAATATGACACAGAATCAGTTGATAGAATCAATAGAAGAATTAGAGAAAAAGATTAAACAGAGTCAAATTATTTTTATACCGGGAGGCTTCTCAGGAGGCGACGAACCGGATGGCTCAGCTAAATTTATTACAGCAGTATTTAGAAATCCAAGAATAAAGGAAGCAATTACTGATTTACTGGAGAATAGAGATGGATTAATCCTAGGTATATGCAACGGCTTTCAGGCACTAATCAAGTTAGGTTTAGTTCCGTACGGAAGAATAAAGGATATGGATGAGAATGCGCCAACGCTTACTTATAATAAAATTGGTCGCCATGCTTCATGCTTAGTAAATACCAGAATCGCTTCAAATAAATCGCCATGGCTTGCAGGTACAGAAGTAGGTGACATTCATACTATTCCTATTTCTCATGGAGAAGGAAGGTTTATCGCCGGTGATGAAGTCTTAAAACAGCTTATTGAAAATGGACAGATTGCAACACAGTATGTGGATTTTGCAGGGAAACCTTCTATGGACATAAAATACAATCCTAACTATTCAACTCTTGCAATAGAAGGCATTACCTCCCCTGACGGCAGGGTGTTTGGTAAAATGGGGCACTCTGAAAGAATCGGGGAACAAGTATACAAAAATGTTAGCGGAAATAAAGACCAGAGAATTTTTGAATCAGGTGTTAATTATTTTAGATAAGGAGGATATAGCATGAAAGTTGCTATTGTTATGGGGAGTAAATCTGACTATCCGGTAGTTCAGAAGGCAGAGGAAATATTAAAGAATTTTGAAGTGAATTTTGAAACAAGGATTATATCGGCACATAGAACTCCAAGAGTTGCAGAAGAATTTGCGAAAACAGCAGAAGAAAACGGAATTGAAGTAATCATTGCAGCGGCAGGTAAGGCGGCTCACCTTGCTGGAGTGTTAGCGGCTACTACACCTCTGCCGATTATAGGAATACCCATGAAATCAAGTACATTGGACGGACTAGACTCATTGCTTTCTGTAGTGCAGATGCCCAAGGGTGTACCCGTAGCAACTGTAGCCATCGACGGAGCAGAAAATGCGGCACTTTTATCAATTCAAATGATGAGCATAAAATATCCTGAACTAAGAGAAAAAATCAAAGACTATAAAGTAAAAATGGAAGAAGAAATCATTGCAATAGATAAAGAATTTTCAAAATGTTAATTAAGAAATCATTGCAATAGATGAAGAATTCTAAAAATGTCAATTAAAAAATCATTGTAGTTTATATAGTATTCTCAAAATGTTAACTGAGAAAGTTTTAATGGAGGAGCGAAAATGGAAAAGTTAGAAATGTTATACGAAGGTAAAGCAAAGAAAGTTTTTAAAACAGATGATGAAGCTTTGTTTATTGTTGACTATAAAGATGATGCAACTGCATTTAATGGACAGAAGAAGGGTCAGATAGCAGGTAAGGGCGTTGTGAACAATACCATGGCAAATATAATATTTCAAATGCTTGAAGAAAAAGGCATTCCTACACATTTTGTAAAACAATTGAGTGAAAGAGAAACACTTGTAAAAGCCGTTAAGATTCTTCCCCTTGAAGTAATTATTAGAAATGTATCAGCAGGTTCATTCTCTAAGAGATATGGAGTAGAGGAAGGCATTGTATTTAAACAGCCTGCATTGGAATTTTCATATAAGAACGATGATTTGGGTGACCCCCTTATTAATGACGATCATATACTTGCGTTGGAACTGGCAACAAAAGAACAATTGGCAGATGTAAAAAAATATGCCTATGCAGTTAACGATGCCATAAAGGAATTTTTCCTTGAAAGAGATTTAAAATTAATAGACTTTAAAATTGAATTTGGTATTTGTGATGGAAAGGTAATTCTTGCAGATGAAATATCCCCGGATACTTGCAGACTATGGGACGTAAATACCAACGAGAAAATGGATAAGGATAGATTTAGAAGAGATCTTGGAAATGTGGAAGAGACTTACCAAGAGGTGTTCAAGAGAGTGCAGGAGTAGGAGCGACTAAATGAAAAACGAGATACATGAAGAATGTGGAGTATTTGGGGTATTTTCCCCCAAACCTTATGATATAGGAAAGACTGTATACTATGGATTATTTGCCCTTCAGCACCGTGGACAGGAAAGCTGTGGTATTGTTGTAAACGATGATGGTGTGCTAAATTACTATAAAGATACAGGATTAGTTAATGATGTATTTTCACCTCAGGTTATAGAAGGCCTTGGAAAAGGAAGTCTTGCTGTTGGTCATGTCAGGTATGGTACCACAGGTGTAAATGACAGATTGAATTCACAGCCAATAGTAGTGAACCACGTTAAGGGAAAGATGGCTCTTGCCCACAACGGAAACTTAGTAAACTCTTACGAATTGAGACAAGAACTGGAAATGCAAGGCTCTATTTTTCATACAACAAGCGATACAGAAGTTATCTCTTACATCATTACAAAGGAAAGAATAGATTCGGATTCCATTGAAGAAGCTGTTAATAAAGCTATGTATAAACTTAAAGGAGCATATTCTTTAGTAATTATGTCGCCCACAAAAATCGTGGCCATAAGAGATGAAAATGGTTTTAGACCTTTATGTTATGGACAGACAGAAGATGGAAACTATGTTGTAGCTTCTGAAAGTTGCGCACTGGATGCGGTAGGGGCTAAGTTTGTAAGGGATATAAAACCCGGTGAAATTGTAATCTTTGAAAAGGAAGGTGTTCGCACCATTGAGGATCACTGTAATAAGGCACCTAAAAAGCTATGTATATTTGAATACATATATTTTGCAAGACCGGATTCCGTTATGGATGGCAGAGCGGTACACGATGCTAGGCTAAAGGCCGGAGCCTGTCTTGCTATGGAGCATCCGGTACAGGCAGACGTTGTAATCGGTGTTCCTGATTCAGGAATTGATGCGGCAATTGGCTATTCTAGGCAATCAGGCATTCCTTATGGAATTGGTTTTATTAAAAATAAATATATTGGAAGAACCTTTATTTCTCCGGGTCAAAAATCAAGAGAAGATAAAGTAAGAATAAAGCTAAATACCATTACTGAAACAGTAAAGGGCAAAAGAGTAGTTTTAGTTGACGACTCTATTGTTAGGGGAACTACTTGTGCCAGAATTGTAAAACTTCTTCGTGAAGCCGGAGCAACTGAGGTTCATATGAGATCTTCGGCACCTCCGTTTTTAAATCCTTGCTATTATGGTACGGATATTGATAGTAGAGATTCGTTAATTGCGTGTAATCACTCAATAGAAGAAATTAAAGATATTATTGGAGCGGACAGTCTTGGATATCTAAACCTTGAACACGTATCCATGCTTATTGGAACAAAAACAGGTGAAGGCTACTGTGATGCTTGCTTTAGTGGGAAATATCCTACAGAAGAACCAAATGAAGTTAGTAAAAATAGATTTGAGTGCAAAATCAGCGAAAGGGATAATAAATAGATGAAGAGTTTTAGTGAAAGTTATAAAGATTCGGGAGTTGATATTACAGCAGGATATAAGGCCGTAGAATTAATGAAAACTCACATTGCAAAAACAATGACTTCAGGAGCATTATCGGCTATAGGCGGCTTTGGTGGATTATTTGAACTGGATCTTACAGGTATAAATAAACCCGTGTTAGTAAGCGGAACCGATGGAGTGGGTACAAAGTTAAAAATGGCATTTTTGTTAGACAAGCATCATACCGTAGGAATAGATTGTGTTGCAATGTGTGTCAATGATATTATTTGCTGTGGAGCAAAACCGTTATTCTTTCTGGATTATGTTGCAGTTGGCAAGAATTATCCTGAAAAAATTGCACAAATTGTTTCGGGAGTTGCAGAGGGCTGTGTTCAGAGCGGCAGTGCTTTGATAGGCGGAGAAACTGCGGAAATGCCCGGGTTCTATCCGGAAGATGAATATGACTTAGCCGGATTTGCAGTAGGAGTAGTGGATAAAGACAAAATTATAGATAACAGTAAAATGGAAGAGGGAGATGTTATTATAGCATTGCCTTCCTCAGGATTTCATTCCAATGGCTACTCTCTTGTGAGAAAGGTATTTGACGTTGAAAACGCAGATATGTCTCAAAAGCCTGAGTGCTTAAATGGTAAAACTTTGGGGGAGGCCTTAATAACTCCTACAAAAATTTATGTTAAACCAATGCAGGCATTATTTAATGAAGTTGAAGTAAAGGCAGTATCTCATATTACAGGAGGGGGCTTTTTTGAAAATATTCCAAGGAGTATTCCCAAAGGATACGGAGCCAAAATTGAAAGAGCTAAAGTAAAAGTATTACCTATATTCAAGCTATTAATGGAAAAGGGAAATATCCCTGAAAGAGATATGTTTAATACCTTTAACATGGGAGTTGGTATGACTGTAGTTGTTTCAAAAGAAGATGTCATAAAGACATTGGACATTTTGAGAAAATCAGGTGAAGAGGCATATATAATCGGTGAAATAGTAAAAGGTCAGGAAGGCGTAGAGCTATGCTAAAGACAAAAATTGCCGTTTTAATTTCAGGAGGGGGTACTAACCTACAAGCTTTAACAGACTACCAGTCTCAGGGTAAGCTGAAAAGTGGAGAACTATCCTTGGTAATTTCAAGCAATGAAAATGCGTTTGGACTGAAACGTGCAGAAAAAGCCGGAATAGAGACTCAAATCATTAAAAAGGGTAAGGCTGTTAGCCAGCTTGAATTTGAAACAAAGCTTGATTATTTGCTTAAAGAAAAGGAAATAGAATTAATCGTGTTGGCAGGATTTATGGTTATTTTAAGTGAATCCTTTGTAAGTAAATATAAAAACAGAATTATTAATGTACATCCGTCGCTTATTCCATCCTTTTGTGGGAAAAGCTTTTATGGAATCAGAGTGCATGAAGCGGCACTGGAATACGGTGTTAAAGTTACGGGGGCTACCGTTCACTATGTAAATGAAATACCGGATGGTGGAGAAATTATTTATCAAAAAGCTGTAGAAATACTTCCGGGCGACACTGCTGAAACCTTACAGAAAAGAGTAATGGAGCAGGCAGAATGGGAACTGCTTCCAAAAGCAACGGAGTTTGCTTCTAAGAAGATAAGAGAGGAAAAGTAGATGGGTATTTATAAGGTAAACAAACTTAAGGCTTTATTGGCAGATAATAGCTATGGAGGAAGGGGAATTGTAATAGGAAAGACTCCGGATGGGACAAAAGCGGCTGTTGCATATTTCATAATGGGAAGAAGTGAAAACAGCAGAAACAGAATCTTTATAGAAAAAGGGCAAGAGGTTGTAATAAATGCTTTTGATGAGAGTAAACTGGAAGATCCCAGCTTAATTATATACTCGCCAATAAAGAAGCTTGGAAATAAGCTAATCGTTACAAATGGAGATCAGACAGATACAGTATATGAATTTTTAAATAAAGGCATGAGCTTTGAAGATGCACTTTTAACCAGAGAGTTTGAGCCGGATTCTCCTAACTTTACTCCAAGAATAAGTGGAATTTTAAACTTTCATGATGAAAGCTTTGATTATAAGTTGAGCATTTTAAAAAGTGGAGATGAAAAAGGGACTGTATGTAACAGGTACTTTTTTAATTATTTACCCATATCGGGACTGGGACATTACATACACACCTACAACTGTGATGGCAATCCAATACCAACATTTACGGGTGAGCCTGAACGTGTTGAAATATTGGACTCAATAGACGAAATGACAGCTGTGATTTGGAACAATCTTGACAAGGACAATAAAGTATCTCTTTATGTGAGATATATTGACCTAGAAACAGGCGAGATAGAAAATAGAATGATAAATAAAAATTTGTAGTATGCAAAGTGGGTGCAGAATAACAGAAGCTTTGATTAAATGGTAATAAAGTGTTTGATTAAATGGTAATAAAAAAGGGAGAACATAAATGAAAGAGTTTGAATTAAAATATGGCTGCAATCCCAATCAAAAACCTGCTGAAATATATATGGAAAATGGAGAAGAACTACCCATTGAAATATTAAACGGCAGACCGGGATATATAAATTTTTTGGATGCATTCAATAGTTATCAGCTTGTAAAAGAACTGAAAGAGGCGCTTGGATTGCCTGCGGCAACTTCATTTAAACACGTTAGCCCTACATCGGCGGCCTTAGGTATAATTTTGCCAAAGGATTTAAAAAAGGCGTGCTTCGTGGATGATATTGAAGATTTGGATAAATCCTTACTGGCTTGTGCTTATGCAAGAGCTAGGGGAACAGACAGAATGTCTTCATTTGGCGATTTTATAGCCCTATCGGATGAGTGCGATGAAATAACGGCAAAATTAATTCAAAGAGAGGTTTCTGACGGAGTAATTGCACCGGGGTTTTCGGCTGAGGCCTTAAAAATATTAAAAAACAAGAAAAAGGGGAATTACAATATAATAAAGATTGACCCTGAATATAAGCCGGCGCAAACAGAAAAGAAACAAGTGTACGGTGTTACTTTCAAGCAGGGAAGAAATGAATTTAAGATTGATAAGAGCATATTAACAAATATCGTAACTAACAATAAAGTAATGCCTGAGGCGGCGAAGAGAGATTTGATAGTTGCACTTATTACTTTAAAATATACCCAGTCTAACTCTGTGTGCTTTGCAGTTGATGGGCAGGCAATAGGGGTAGGAGCAGGTCAACAATCAAGAATACATTGCACAAGATTGGCGGGTAATAAAGCGGATTTATGGCATTTACGTCAAAGCAAAAAAGTATTGGAACTGCCTTTTTTAGAAAATATAGGCAGAGCCGAAAGAGACAATGTAATAGACATATATCTTTCAGAAGATGCCATAGATGTTTTAGAAGAAGGAAAATGGCAGCAATACTTTTCAGTAAAACCACAACAATTTACAAGGGAAGATCAAAGGCACTACTTATCAAATATTACAGGAGTTGCTGTAGGAAGCGATGCATTTTTCCCATTTGGGGATAACATAGAAAGAGCTAAAAAAAGTGGAGTTTCTTTTATTGCACAACCGGGAGGCTCTATAAGGGATAATAATGTTATAGAGACTTGTGACACCTATAATATGGTAATGGCATTTACAGATATGAGATTGTTTCACCATTAGTTGAGGGAGAAAAGTATATGAAGGTTTTAATAGTTGGAAGCGGTGGTAGAGAACACGCTATTGCGTGGAAGCTATCCCAAAGCATAAAGGTAGAAAAAATATATTGTGCGCCGGGAAATGCAGGTATTGCAAATGTTGCACAGTGTGTAAATATCAAGGCTGAAGATATTGACGGAATTTGCAGGTTTGCTAAAGAAAACAGTATAGACCTTGCAGTAATAGGACCGGAAGTTCCTCTGGCTATGGGTATTGTAGATGAACTTGAAAAGGTTGGCGTTAGAAGTTTTGGCCCAAATAAAAAATGTGCACAGCTTGAAGCCAGCAAAGCCTTTACAAAGGCATTTCTTGCAAGACATAGTATTCCAACGGCAGGGTACAAAGAGTTTACTGACAAGCAGGAACTTTTAAATGCTGTAGGTATTTACGGATATCCCATGGTAATAAAAGCGGATGGGCTGGCAGCTGGAAAGGGCGTTGTAATCGCCGAAAATGAAGCAGAGGCAATAAAGGCAATTGAAGAAATGATGGGCGATAAGGTCTTTGGAGCTGCTGGAGATAAGGTTGTTGTTGAGGAGTATCTAAGTGGAGTAGAAGCCTCCATGCTGTGCTTTGTAGACGAACATACTATTATTCCAATGGAATCTGCTCAAGATTACAAAAGGATTTTTGATGAAGACAAGGGACCAAACACGGGAGGTATGGGTACATATTCTCCAAGTTTAATTTTTGATAAAGAGCTGGAGGAAAGAATACATACAGAAATTTTAAATCCAACCTTAAAGGGTTTTCAAAAGGATGGACTGAATTTTAAAGGTGTGTTATTTATCGGCCTTATGATAGGAAAGGATGGTCCTAAAGTAATTGAATTCAATAATAGATTCGGAGATCCGGAAACACAATCCATACTACTAAGGCTGGAGACAGATTTATTGGATATTTTTAATGCTGTTATAGATAACAAACTGGCAGAAATTAAAATCCAGTGGAATAGCAAAAAGGCAGTATGTATAGTCTTGGCATCGGGGGGGTATCCCGGTGACTATGAAAAAGGCAAAGTCATACACGGACTGAATAGAGTAGATGATGATGTGGTAGTATTTCATGCAGGGACCAAGCTAGAGAACATGGTAATTCATGAAGGTGATAATGGCTGTGGAATTATTACAAGAAATGAAGCTGTAGTTGTTACAGACGGTGGAAGAGTTCTTGGAGTCACTGTACTTGGTAACACACACCATGAAGCAAGGCTAAAAGCCTATGAAAATGTTAAAAAAATAAGCTTTGACGGAATGCAATATAGAAATGATATTGGCATTGTAAGAAAAGATAAGATTTAACCTTCAATAAAACCCCGTATTTTGTTAATAATAAATACGGGGTTTTATTATTGAAGCCTTGCCCGTATCTTTGATACGGCGCGCAAGTCTCATACAGAAATTCCCCGACTTTAGTCGGAGAGGGATTTTCAAAGGAATTTTTCAGTTGAAGCCTTGCCCGTATCTTTGATACGGCGCGCAAGTCTCATACAGAAATTCCCCGACTACAGTCGGAAAATGATTATCAAAGGAATTTTTCAGTTGAAGCCTTGCCCATATCTTTGATATGGCGCGCAAGTCTCATACAGAAATTCCCCGACTTTAGTCGGAGAGGGATTTTTCAGCAGTCTTGCCAGCATTTCATTTGTTGTATATAATCTTACGGTGTAATAATAAATGGATTCTCATTTATAATATTTAATGTGTCAACATATTAATTAATATATGGATCAATTTATAGGCAGGAGGAATGGAGAATGATAATAGGAACTATGTTGATTGAACTACATGCACCATGGGTACACTCTCTTAAAGAAAAAAGAATGGTAGTGAAAAGTATCTGTGCAAAGGCCGGAAATAAGTTTAATATATCTATTGCAGAAGTAGATAAGCAGGATATGCATCAAGCCATAGTTATAGGCATTGCTTGCGTTACAGACGAAACCTCCCATGCAAATAGTATATTAGATAATGTCCTTAATTTTATTGAGGATAATACTGAAGCAGAGGTTGTAAGCGTAGAGAAAGAGATTTGTTAATTAAAATTAGGTGAAATTATCAGATAAAAAATCCCCAGACTTTTTGATTATACTGTCGGGGATTCTTTTGTTTTATAAAAAAATAAAAAAATAATATTTATTTAAAACTATTTAAAACTCTAGCACATCTAATTTATGAAAGGAGAGGCAAAGAGGTAGGATGCAGAGATTAAATGATGATAAATTTTTAGAATTACTTATGAGGAAGAAAAATAACTTTTATAGAATAGCCTTTAGCTATATGAAAAATGAACAGGATGCATTGGATGTAATACAGGAAGCTACTTGTAAGGCATTTGTAAATAAAAATAAGCTTAAAAATGTTGACTATTTTAACACTTGGTTTACAAGGATATTGATAAACACTTCAATATCAGCATTGAGAAAAAATAAGAAATATGCACCTATGGTTTCAGAGGAACAGATGGTAGCCCCGGAGAGTATAAATGAAAGTTATTATGATTTGGACAAAGCGTTAGATTTATTAGATATAAAATATAAGAGTATTATTATCCTTAAGTTTTATGAGGATATGACATTTAAACAAATCAGTGAAGTATTAAAAAAACCGGAGAGCACGATAAAAACCAATTATTATCGAGCTTTAGAATTATTAAAGGGGGAGTTGGATTATGAAACAGTTTAAACAAGACCTTTCAATTCCTTTGGAATTAGATAAAGCAATAAATGAGGGTATTAAAAAGGGGAGAATTAAGATGGAGAAAAATAATGCAGTAAGAAAAAGAGTAATGGGAGTAGCGGCAGCGGCAGTAATTGGTGTAGGACTATTTGGTGTCGGGGTAAATGTGTCCCCTGCCTTTGCTGATTCAATTAAGGATGTGCCGGTTTTAGGTACTTTAGTTGAAGTATTCCAAATGAACAAAGAAAACGTATCGGGGGGAAAAGCGGAAGCACATTCAAAAGGAGAAATATCATTAAGCAGAGAAGAAGGCAAAGAGCGTCTTATTATTAACTTTGCTGATAGTGAAAATGCAAATAAATATGATGCGACTTATTTAAAAAATCCACAAAGTATTACTATAACTTTACCGGGTAGTACCGATGTAAAATTACTTTCAGACTATAAACGCTCTGAAGGGGAGAGCGACTTTATTAAGTCTGTATATAAGCTAACAACTTTAGATGACTCAATGCTTAGATATGTAGTAGAAATTGAGGATTACTCAGATGTTCAGATTAGTGAATATAAGAACCCGGGACAAATTGTAGTAGAACTTACTAAGAATGAAAACTATGACTTTGAAGAAATATATTCTGTAAGATCTTACTCATTTGATGATGGGGAGGAGTTTGCAGTGGTGGAAGAAAACTTAGGCAAAGAGACACATAGAATCCTTAAGGATGAACAAGAATCAAGATTTATTGAATTTGCACAGTTTGCTACAAAGGAAAAGGCACAAGCTTTTGCTAAAGAGGTTGGGGGTATAGAAACTGTTATTGAAAAAAGATATGGCAATAATGTACCGGTATGCTTTAAAACAAAAGCTGATTATGATGAGTATTGCTTTGTTTTAGATTATACTAAAGTACTGAACAAGGCTGTAGATGTAGAGGATATAACTACTTTCATAGATAAGAACAAAGACAAGTATCCACAATATGCAGAAATAATGGTTAAGGGACTTACAGGAATGTTAAGAAGTATGGATCAATCAGAATATAATGCAAAGGACTATGATAAATATTACGCCTTAATAGGGACTACAACAGAAAAAGAATTGGCAAAGTACTAATCATTAAATTGAAAATAAGCCATGAACAATAAGTAATCAAAATCAGAATAAGCAATGAGCAATAAGAATTAAATTGAAACATGTGTAGGCAAGGGCCTACGCATGTTTTTGTTTTAAATAATATATTATACTTTTCTTGTGGCTTTATATCCAAGCCCTCGGACCGTTTCAATTGAAAACTCGGGATAATTCTCAAAACGTTTTCTAAGCCTGTTGATATGGACATTTACGGTATAATCAGTAGATTCGGATTCGATACCCCAAATTTCGTCCATCAGCTGAATCCGAGTAAAAATCTTATTTGGATAGGCAAGTAATTTATATAGTAAATAAAATTCTTTTTGAGGAAGTGTTTGAACATCGTTTCCTTTAGCCACAGTCAAGGAATCATAATCCAACACAACATCACCTACATTCAGCTTATGCTCGTTTACAATTTTTGCTCGTCGCAATAAAGCTTTGATTCTTAGAAGCATTTCCTCTTCGTCAACGGGCTTTGTCATATAATCGTCGGTTCCCACAATAAAGCCTCTTTTCTTATCCGATGGAAGTTGTTTTGCCGTTACCATTAAGATAGGCAGTTGATAATCGGCATTGCGGAGCTGCTCAGTAAGTTCAAAACCATCCATATTTGGCATCATTACATCCAAAATAATTAAATCTATGTGTTCTGAATCAAGAAGGTGTAAGGCTTCCATTCCATCATTTGCGGTAAAAGTAAGATAACCCGCAGTGCTTAAAACAGTGTTCATTAACCTCCTTGTATTTTTATCATCCTCAACTATTAGTATGCGAAACATTGGTAATCCTCCATATTGTGCTGAATTCTGCTCAGTATATTACTCATTCTAAATATAATAGTTTTTATTATAAAAATCAAAGGTAAATTAAACATAAACTTTCCAACATAAGTTTTATATTTCACAGTATTGATATAAAAAATTTATATTCAGTTAACCTTTGCTATGTAAAATAGCAAAGAGAGAATTTTAAGAGCAAAATGTTTCTCTAAGTTAAGGGGGATTAAAAATATGAGAAAGAAATATATATTACTTATGTTATCACTCTGTGTTTCAATATCATCCATTAATGCAATAGTATCCTTTGCAGATACTGACCTGACTGGTGTTGAAGATATGCAAATGCAGGAGGCAGAGGGGAGCCTGCAACCAATTTCACTGTCTTTGGATGGGGCATACAAACAGTTAGAATCAAGTAAGACCATTGAGCTAGTTAAACTGAAAAAACAAAGTGATTTAAGTATCTCTAAGGGATATAGCGAAGCCGTCAGCAATTACAATAAACAGGAAAAAGAAGATACTTTTGTTATGGGTTACGATTCTTCAAATAAGTATGTAGCACAAGCTAGAAGAAATTTTGCAAATTTAATGATAGATGCAAATCATCAAGCTAGATTGAACAGCATAGGTTTGGAAGTGTTTAAAAAGTATCATACGATTAAGAATACCGAAAAACAAGTGGAAATTGCAAAAGAATCTTTGCAATTGAAAAATAATATGCTGGAAACTACCAAGAGGAAGTATGAGGTGGGTTCATCTTCAAAACGTGAAATTGAGGATGCAGAAAAAGAGGTGAAAGACCTTGAAGCTAACGTAGAAAACCTAGAAAGTAATCTAAAGCAATTAAAGGAGAACTTCAATTCCTACTTGGGGTATGATATTTCACAAGAGCTTATTTTGACCGACGCACTAGAGGAAATACCAATGCAGGAAATTGATTTAGAAGAAGCGATTCAACTAGCATTGAAAAACAGAAATGAAATGAGGGAGGCTGACTATAATGTTGAAATTTCACAGCTTAATTTCAATAGCTATAAGGCATACCCTACCAGTTCATCAAAATACATAAAAGCAAAAACGCAACTTTTGAATGCGCAAATAGCCAAAGAAAATAGGCCTACAGACATAGAGTTAGATGTTAAAGGTAAATACAATTCAATGAAGGAGTCTTATAATTCTGTGCAAACCGCAAAGAAAGCATTGAGCAGTGCAGAGGAAAGCTTAAGTGCAGTTACAAGAAAGCTGGATTTGGGAATGGTAACCTCAACTCAAGTAAAACAAGCGGAGTTAGCAGTAAAAAATGCTGAGCTGACTTTGGATAATTGTTTGCTAAACTACAATATTGCAGTGGAAAACTATACACTATCTATGGGAGCAGGTACTTTTGCTGTAAATATATAAAAATAAAATAGGGTGAAAAGAATTTATTCTTTTCACCCTATTTTATTTGCTTGAAGTGACTGACTAAAGGCAACTCAACAGAAAAAACCGTACCAATTCCCAGTTCACTTTCTATGCTTATTTTACCTCCGTGCAATAACACTATTTTATTTGCGATGGAAAGCCCTAAACCATTTCCCTCTGTGGAATGAGATTTATCACATTGATAAAACTTATCAAATATATATTTTTGACTATCCTTATCCATACCGTAACCCTGATCCATCACCTGAAACAGGATTCCGGAATTATGCTTTTTAAGCTTTAGATTAAGCTTACTATTTTGTGGTGAAAACTTAATAGCATTGTCTATAAGATTTAACCAAACCTGACTCAATAAATCCTCATTACCCCAAAAAGAAATTTCTTCTAAATCTATAATTAATTCAAGATTTTTCGGTTCCCATTTAGGTTCAAGGACAAGAAGGGCTCTGCGGATTTGTTCTGATAAATCAAACTCATCATTGGTTTCAATAATGTTTAATGATTCAATTTTTGTTAGGGTAAGAACATTGGTAGACAGCTTTGCTAAACGGTCCGATTCGCTGATGATAATATCCAAATATTCGTTTCTTTCATCTTCTGTTAACTCCGGACTTTTCAATATCTTGGCAAATCCACGAAGTGAAACTATTGGCGTTTTGAATTCATGTGAAAAATTGTTCACAAAATCTGAACGCAGCATTTCTACGCTATTAAGCTCTTCCACCATGCTGTTGAAGCTTTGACAAAATGTATTAACCTCATCTATTGCAGAAGAAGTAAGCCTAACGGTAAAATCTCCGGTAGCTACTTGGTTAAAGGCATCTACAACCTTTAGTATAGGCTTCAAAGGAATTCTACTTATTATTGCGGTTACAGTTGTTCCCACAATGCAGCTGCTTATGACTAAAACTATTAATGGACCATGTATTGTCGGAGCTGTTATTTCTCCCAATACACCCTGCCTAAATAGGCAAAATATAATAATTCCCATCAGTGTCATTGTTATAAACATTATGAAAAAGACAAGCAAGGATAATATAACTGCAAAGGTCCTCTTACCTGTTTTAGTCCATAATTTAGACCATATTTTTTTATGAAATGTAAAGCTCAAAAATTAGCCTCCTTTTTATCTGTCATGATGTTTCTTAATTTTGTATCTAGGCTTATATTATCATACATTTATAAATCAATTGTAAACAAATGTGATGAAAAGTTCACTGAAAATCAAGAAAAGTCATGAGTTTGTTTATATTCAGTTTCTAATTGTATTTTATTGTTATATAAAATGGGAGAAAAAAATCAACAAGGCTCCCTGGTTACTAGAAATTTAATTAGATTTAAAGAAAGGAGCTTACATGAACAGCAAGTTAAAAGAAAAAATCAATTTAAAAAATATTATTGTTGTAATTGTATTTGTTGTATTGGTAGCTATTTTATTGACAAGGTTCATAGGAGGTGAACAGAATACATACGCGGAGGCACAGCCGCCATTAGTAGAAGTGGATATGCCAAAACAGGGAAGTATCTCAGTGGGAAGTTCCCTAATCGGAACTGTTGAGCCTTCAGAAGTGCAATATGTAATGCCGGAAATCTCCGGGGAGGTTACAAGTGTAAAGGTAAAGGCTGGACAAAAGATTTCAGCAGGTCAGACCATTTGCACCATAGAGAATAAACAGCAGGAAAATGCCAGAATCAGTATGCAAACAGCACAGCTAAATCTTTCCAATGCAAAAAGTGAAATGGATAGATCGGAGGCACTTTATGCAAGCGGAGATATTTCAAAGCAAAGCTATGACGATGCAAAAAACGCTTTGGCAAGAGCACAGTTAAGCTACGAATCCTCTGTAAATGAGTACAACAATCAATCCGCCTATAGTACAGTTACAGCTTCCATCAGTGGAGTCGTAGAATCCTGTGATGTAGAAGTGTTTGATAAGGTGACACCACAGACACAACTTTGCGTAATTGCAGGAGGTGGGGAGAAAGTTGTTTCTTTCGATGCCACTGATATAATTACTAAATTGATGAAAATAGGAGATAAAATTATAGTAGAAAAAGCGGGGACTAAATCTGAGGGGACTATAAGTGAGATAAGTACAATGGTTGATGAAAGCTCCGGGCTGTTCAAAATTAAGGCATCATTAAGTCAGGATGCCAACCTTGCAACAGGAACATCAGCAAAGGTTTATGTAACCGCAGATAAGGTTTCAAATGCAATGATTATACCTGCTATGGCGGTATATTATGAGAACGGAAAAGCTTTTGTATACCTTTATGAGGACGGTACTGCCAAAAAAGTTCCTATTGAGGTTGGGCTTTCAGATGATGAAAATATAGAGGTTATTTCAGGGTTAAATAATAGGGATAGAATTGTTAATACTTGGAGTGCAGAACTTTATGACGGCGCTAGGGTTGAAGCTAAACAAGAAATCAATGACAAAATAAAAGAAAATCAGGAGGCCAATTAATGGGCATGACTAAATTCGTCTTAAGGAGGCCTGTAACAGCTGTACTGGCCATACTCTGCTTGTTTGTATTTGGGCTGTCTTCCATAACGGGAATGACCTTGGAGCAGACTCCGGAAATGAATACACCAATGATGTTAATAAGTACAACCTACATTGGAGCAGGGCCGGAAGATATTGATGAGCTGGTTACACAACCCATAGAGGACGCAATAGATACTTTAAGCGGACTGGATAAGGTAACCTCCAAATCAAGTGAGAATTCTTCCATAGTAATGGTGAAGTATAAATATGGAACGGATATGGATAAAGCATACTTAGATTTAAAGAAAAAAATTGATGGTATGACAAAGGACTTGCCAAGCGATGCAAAAACTCCTAACATTATGGAAATTAATATGGATGATTCGCCGGTTGTTACCCTATCCATAACTAATGATAAACAGAGCAATCTATATGATTATGTAGAAAAGAAAATAGCACCGGAATTTGAAAAAATAAGTTCTGTGGCAAGTGTTGATATTGCAGGAGGACAGGGCTCTTATATAAAAATACAACTCAATTCAGAGAAATTAAGTCAGTTTGGCTTAACAATTAATGATGTTACCTCAGCAGTGAGCAATGCGGACTTTGCTTATCCGGCAGGAAGCGTAAAAACCGGTGATATGAAATATTCCGTAACAACCGGGTCGGATTTTGAGGATATGTCAAGTTTGAAATATATTCCCATAAATACGCCAACAGGTGGAGTTGTATATCTGGAAGATGTAGCAACCATATATGAGGCTTTGGACGAGAAAAGCAGTATAAGCAGATATAATGGTGAAGACACTATTTCTATAGATATAAAGAAACAACAAAGCGCTAGCGCAGTGGAAGTCTCAGGTGCAGTTGAATCCGTTATAAAGCAACTACAAAGAGCTGATGAGAGCTTAGAAGTAGTTGTAATAAATGACTCTAAAGAAGAAATAATGAGCTCTTTATATTCTGTATTGCAGACCCTAGTATTAGCTATTATTGCTTCTATGATAATTATATATATTTTCTTCGGAGACATAAAGGCATCGTTAATAGTTGCAAGCTCCATTCCTGTAGCCATATTTGCAGCCCTTATTTTAATGAAATTAATGGGCTTTACTTTAAACGTAATAACTTTAGGGGCATTGGTTTTGGGCGTTGGAATGATGGTGGACAATTCAATAGTAGTACTGGAAAGTTGCTTTAGGTCAAGGAACGACGTACCTGATGAAGAGTGTGATAGCGGATACATTGACGTTGCTAAAAAGGGTTTGCTAGGAATAGGCTTTAAGAATGCTGCAATTGAAGGTACGGGCACTGTAATGGCCTCTATTTTAGGCTCCACAGTGACAACCTGTGTAGTATTTATTCCACTGGCATTTTTAGCGGGTATGACGGGCCAATTGTTTAAACCTTTAGGCTTTACTATTGTGTTTTGCATGGCGGCATCCTTTATTTCTGCCATAACTATTGTTCCCCTTTGTTACTATATTTATAGGCCTGAGGAAAAGTTGAAAGCACCGGCACAAAGACCTATTAGAGTACTTCAAACTAAATATCGTAAGATTATGAGAGTTATTTTACCTAAGAAAAGAACGGTTATGATAGTATCTGTGTTACTGCTTGTTATATCTTTTGTTATAGCAGGACAACTGAGAATGGAGCTTATGGAAACAAGCGACAATGGGTCTATTGGTATAAGCATAGATACAAGACCTGGTTTATCACTGGAAAAGGTGGATAAAATACTTAAGCAGGTTGAGGAAATTGTCGTTGCAGATAAACAGGTAGAATCTTATAGAGTTACATACTCCGGAAGTGGTTTGTCCTTTGGTTCAAGTGCAAAATTGACGGCATATCTTCATGATAATGTGAAAGATGTAGACAAAGTTGTGGATTCGTGGAAGCCGCAGATGAATCTAATAACAAATTGCGATATAAATATAGAAGCAGGCTCTTCCATGGCAAGTATGCAAATGGCAGAGGGGTATACCTTGTTGCTGAAAAGTACACAATACGATGAATTAAAGCAAACTTCGGATAAGATTACAGAGGACTTAATGAAGAGGCCTGAATTGACTAGGGTTCATTCAAGTATAGAAAATGCGGCTCCTATAGTTAAAATTTCCGTTGATCCCGTGCAAGCAAAAGCCGAAGGGCTGTCACCAATGCAAATTGCACAATCTGTAAATCAGATGATAAGTGGTGTAGAAGCAACTACTATGAAAGTAGATGGTGAAGAAGTAAGTGTAATGGTGGAATTTGCCGAGGATGAATACTCTACATTGGATAAGGTTAAGGGAATAGTACTGTCCGACGGAAGGGGCGGTTCTGTGGCACTTGCAGATATAGCAGACATTTATTTTGAAGATAGCCCAAGCTCTATAACCAGAGAAGACAAACAATATAGGGTTATAATAGATGCGGATTTTACAGCGGAAGCTGATAGTAATACTGCGGCTATGCTAGATAAAGAAATAGAACAAAAATATATAGGAGGAAATATTCACAGTGGGCTGGATTCAGTTAGTGAATCTATGAATAAAGAATTTAAGTCTTTAGGAATGGCAATAGCTACAGCAATATTTTTAATATTTGTTGTAATGGCCGCACAGTTTGAATCTCCAAGATTTTCGTTTATGGTTATGACAACAATACCATTTGCGTTGATAGGGTCGTTTTTACTGCTATTTATCTTTGACTCAGCCATAAGCATGACCTCATTACTGGGATTCCTAATGTTGATAGGAACAGTTGTAAATAATGGTATTCTATATGTGGACACAGTTACTCAATATAGGCAGGAGATGCCTTTAGAAAAGGCTTTAGTAGAGGCGGGTGTAACCAGAATGAGACCAATATTTATGACATCCTTAACTACTATTATTTCAATGGTACCAATGGCTATGGCCATGGGAGAAAGCGGCGAAATGATGCAAGGCTTGGCATTAGTAAATGTAGGAGGATTAATTGCATCTACTGTTCTGTCGTTAATCATGTTGCCTGTATATTATTCCATTATGTATAGAAGGAAAAAGACAAAAAAGGAATTGCTGATGGAAAACGAATTATAATGCATTTTCAAGGAATCTTTAAAAACATAGACAGGTTAAGTTAAAAAATATTAGGAATACAAATATAATAAAAAGGTTGCTCCACGGAGCAACCTTTTTTAACAATTCTTTAGGTATTCAATTTCTTTTTGAGTAAGTTTACGGTAATGTCCTTCCATAAGTCTACCTAAATATAAGTCGCCGATTGCAACTCTTTGTAGTTCTTGAACTTTATTGCCTACAGCGGCAAACATCTTTCTGACCTGACGATTTTTTCCCTCATAAATCTGAATTTCAACAATTGCAGAACGCTCTCCCTGTTTGATAACTTTAACGAAAGCTTTTGAAGTAATAAATCCTCCAATATCAACGCCGTTTCTAAGCTTTGAAAGCTTTTCCTTAGAAAGTACTCCGGAAACTCTTGCGCGATATGTTTTATATATATGATGTTTAGGATGTGTTAGTTTATAGGCTAAGTCTCCATCGTTTGTCATTAATAATAAACCGGAAGTATTGTAATCCAGTCTGCCGATTGGAAAAAGTCTAGCGTTAATGTCGGTGACTAAATCTTGTACAGTCAATCTTCCCTTATCGTCGGCAGAGGTAGTTATATATCCTAAAGGTTTATTTAACATAATATAAACCGGCTTAGATGTAACCTCATCAATTCTTCTGCCATTAACTTCAACAACATCACCTTCTTTGACGTCGTAGCCAAGTTCTTTTACTGTTAATCCATTTATTTTAACATTGCCGTTTAACGTAAGTTCATCGGCTTTTCGTCTGCTGGCAATCCCTGCTTGTGCTATATATTTGTTTAATCTCATATTATAAATTTCTCCATTCTACATAGGGTGATTAAAAATAATTTTGTCCCACCAAAGGCAAATAAGCATAAAAAATCAATACTTATTTGTTTTCGCTATACCATATTTTCTAGCGAAAATGGCGATAAAAAATACCACCTTATTTAGTATGAAGCTAGTATACCAAATAAATACATAAAAGTCTAGTTTTCGAGGTTATTAGTGGTAGCAACCAATAACAACAGGCTTTATTTCTTTAAAAGCTGTTTCACTGCACCCGTTAATGGCACATAGGTTATAAGTGCTGATATTTTCTTCTGAAACTTCCTGTTCCTTTAAAATGTTTAAATTTTGTTCTTTTAAAGTAGTGGTCATAATAAACCTCCCAAAAAATTCATTATTTAAAAAATAAAAAGTATTAATTTACTAATATAATAATTATTTATTACGTTATTATAATAAAGCGATAAAATGAAAAAGTCAATACAAAAATGATAAAAAGTCATAAACTTAAACAAATATAATATTTATATAATTTAGTACCATGTAAATCTAACAATAAAAAAATGGTAAATATATCAATGGAATGGTATACTATTTACATTAAGGTAAATGGAGGAATTTGATTGAAATGACAAAGCAATTGCAAAAGAAAATTCTAATATTAGCTTTATTTGCAGGCGAAATTATGATGAAAAGCGGAGCAGAAATATACAGGGTGGAAGATACTATTACAAGAATATGTAAGGCGTGCAATATTCCGTATGTAGAAGTATTTGTAACTCCAACCGGAATATTTTTATCATTAGATAAGGGTGAAGACAGCGAAATGTTTACGTTCATAAAAAGGATAAAGGGAACGGGAACAGATCTTGGCAAAATTTCTATGACCAATCAGTTTTCCAGAGACTTTGTTAACACAGACTTGTCTATTGAAGAGGGCATGGAGAGGTTAAAGCAAATTTCTCAAACCAAGCTATACAATATTTGGCTAAGAGTTTTAGGTGCGGCTTGTGCCTGTTCATTTTTCTGTAAAATGTTTAATGGGGATTGGAAGGATTTTGCGTGTGCGTTTATAGTTGGAGCGTGCAGTTACGTACTTTCTGTTGGGTTTGATAAAATAGAAACTAATTATTTTATTAAGGGATTCTTCTGTACTGCGTTTGCGGCACTCATGGCTTTGGTTTGCTCAAGCACAGGACTTGGAAGCAGTTCGGGACCTATTACTATTGGAGCTTTAATGCTTTTTGTTCCGGGGGTAGCAATCACAAATGCTATAAGAGATTTTTTGGCAGGAGATATGCTATCAGGGGTCGCCAGAGCAGTTGAAGCTTTTTTTGTTGCAATATCCTTGGCAACCGGAGCAGGTGTCATGCTTAGGCTTTGGGTAACCTTAGGGGGTGAAATCATATGACGTATATAATACAATTTGTCTTTGGTTTTATATCAACTGTAGGATTTGCCATACTATTTCATGTACCTAAAAGGCATATTATAGCCTCAAGTTTTGTAGGAGGTGTAGGCTGGGTCATTTTTATTTATTGTAAAAATGATTATGAGAGTGCATTGCTTGGGTGCTTTCTAGCGGCCTGTATGGTAGGGATATTAGCAGATATATTTTCTAAGATTAACAAGGAGACAGCAACGGTGTATATTATACCGGGTATTATACCCCTGGTTCCGGGAGCCGGAATGTATTACACAACACTGTACCTAATAAATGGAGAGATTGAAAAAGCGGCTACAACAGGAACAGAAACCCTTTTAATGGCAGGCAGTATTTCAGTGGGGCTGTTAGTGGTCGGTGCTGTTTTTAGAATGTATTACAACCTTAAAGAAAAATTGAAAAAACTAACCGTAAGAGTATAAGATATAGTCCAATTTATGATAAAATAAAATGAATATATAGACTTGGAGGAATGCTGATGAAGAATATATTAGTGATAGATGACAGTCAATTTAATCTAATGGTAGTAGATAATGCACTATCAAAGGAATATAACGTAACTATAAAGCAAAACGGAAAAGACGGAATCAAGTATGCAAAAGAAAATACTATAGATTTAATCTTACTTGATATTGAGATGCCGGAAATGAGTGGAATAGATACTATAAAAATCTTAAAGAAAGATGCAAAGTTATCTAAAATTCCTATTATATTTTTAACAGGATTCTCTGACCATGAAATGGAAAAAATGTGCCTTGACTTAGGAGCCAGAGATTTTATTACCAAGCCCTTTAACGAGCCAGTAATGCTTCAGCGTATAAAAATTGTTTTGGAATTGGAGTCACTTAGAAAAAATCTTGAAAGGCAAGTCAGGGTAAAAACAGAGCAACTGGAAAAGTTGACTGCTCAGATTATTTCAACCTTTGCTAATAGTGTTGACCCACTGACTGATTTATGGAGCAGAATGTACATCAAGGAAAAGATATGTAATGAAATAGAAAGAGAGCCACTGAGAGGTGCTCTGGCAGTCATAAATTTAGATAATTTCAGAGTTATCAATGATGCACTGGGCTTTAAGCAGGGAGATTTATGTCTTAAGACTGTAGCAGATGCAATTAAGGATGTTTTACAAAACGAAAATCAGGACGAAATATTTGTAGGCAGATCCGGTGCAGATGAATTTCTTTTATATATGGCCAATGCTAACACAAAGGAAGAGGTAGAAGTGCTTATTAAAAATATTTTTGCAAAAACTGGACAGGACTTGGAAGAAAACAAGTTTAAAGGTGTTACCCTTTCAGCAGGTGTAGCTATGACTATACAGGCTAAAGAAAGCTTTGGGGAATTATATTATTTAGCGGAAAAGGCATTGCACTGGGTGAAATGCAATGGCAAGAACAATATTTCTTTTGCGGAATAACTGAACACAATTAAAATTAAAAACTGTCAAAAAGCTCATAACCCCCCTAATCATAGAATATCTTTATATGTGGATATTTGAATTAGAGGGGGTTTATTTTATGTATAAAGTAGTTGTTATCGGAGGTGGCTGGTCAGGCTGTGCAGCAGCAATTGCCGCGAAAAAGGCGGGAGCCTCTGTAACACTAATAGAAAAAACAGACTTACTATTGGGTCTTGGCAATGTAGGTGGAATAATGAGAAACAATGGAAGGTTTACCGCAACAGAGGAAAACATAGCACTGGGAGCTTCCGAATTGTTTGATATTACGGATAGGTGCTCTACCCATACAAATATTGACTTTCCGGGGCATAAGCACGCAAGTCTATATAATGTGATGAAGGTTGAGCCACAGGTTAGGCGATTGCTCAAGGAAATGGGCATTGAAATACATCTGACCACAAGGGCTATAGATGTAGTTACTGAAATAGAGGAATTGCCTGATGAGAAGCCAAAAAAATATCTTAGAAGCATTAATGTCATTAAATCCACTAGTGTTAATCCAAGTGACAGTGATGTTCAAAAGATTGATGGGGATGTATTCATAGAATGCACGGGATCAACGGGACCTATGGGAAATTGTCTTGCATATGGAAATGGTTGCTGTATGTGTATTCTTAGATGTCCCGCTTTCGGACCTAGGGTCAGTATCTCGCAAAAAGCAGGGGTCACTGACATAATGGGAATGAGAAAAGATGGCTCATGGGGAGCCTTTAGTGGTTCGGGAAAATTGGAGAAGGGATCCCTATCGGAAGAAATACAAAAAGAATTGGAAGAAAAGGGCGTAGTAGTCATTCCCCTTAAAAAGAAAGATATTACAAAAGAAAAGCTTAATTTAAAAGTTTGTCAGCAATATGCTCTTGATGAATACGCTGAAAATATTGTTTTGTTAGATACCGGATATGCAAAAATCATGACTCCATTTTTCCCACTGGAAAAACTGAGAGAGGTACATGGATTAGAGGACGCAAGATATGCAGATCCATATGCAGGAGGTAAAGGGAACTCCATTAGGTACTTATCGGTTACGGAAAGAGATGATTTTATGAAAGTTGCAGGAATAGAAAATCTACTTTGCGGAGGAGAAAAATCAGGGCTATTTGTGGGTCATACGGAAGCTATTACAACAGGTAGCTTAGCCGGGTACAATTCCGCAAGATATTTAAAGGGGCTAAAACCTATGGGGCTTCCAAAGCAATTGGCAACGGGTGATCTAATAGCATACGCAAACGAATGCTTAAAGACAAATGAAGGCTTGATGACCAGATATACTTTTGCAGGTGCGGATTACTTTAAGCGTATGCAAGATTTAGGACTTTATAGTACTAAACAAGCAGAAATAGAAGCCAGAGTATTAAGATTAGGTCTTGTGGGTATTTATAACGAAAAGATTATATAACTAAATACGTTAAGGTGAAAAGGCTACCGGACTGTGGGGTAAAGCATCCGGTAGCTTTTGTTATGGCAATGTTAAATATTTAGGGGCTATATTGACTAAGTAAAATTAAACTTGTATACTGAGCTATCATAGATGAAACATTATATGGTTTATTGGAATTAATAAATTCTAAATATATATTATAAAAAGGTGGTAAAAAAATTGGAGAAACCCATTTATGTTATAGGGCATAAGAATCCTGACACAGATTCCATATGCTCGGCTATAGCATATGCAAATTTAAAAAATAAATGCTCTGACAGGATTCACGAAGCTAGAAGAGCAGGACAGATTAACAATGAAACAAAATATGTTTTGGAATATTTTGATGTAAAGCCCCCTGAACTGATTTCAGATGTTGGGACACAGGTTAGGGACATTCAAATAAAACAAACAGAAGGAATAAACAGTGAAATATCACTAAAAAAAGCATGGAGCTTAATGAAGAACACAGCAAACGCTACACTTCCCGTTACCTCAGAAGGTAAGCTTCAAGGCATAATATCCGTAAATGATATAGCAACCGCTAACATGGACATATATGAAACTAGAATACTGGAATTATCACAGACCCCTTATAGAAATATCTTAGAAGCGCTTGAGGGAACTATGGTGGTTGGTGATGAAGATGGGTATGTAGAAAAGGGGAAGATACTCATAGGAGCGGCAAACCCCGACCTTATGGAAGAATATATTGATGAGGGGGATATACTAATCACAGGAAACAGGTTTGAATCACATTTATGTGCCATTGAAATGAATGCAGGATGCATAGTGGTGTGCATGAGTTCAAAGGTTTCTAAAACCATACAGAAGCTGGCTAAACAAAAAGGGTGCAGAATTATAAGCACACCCTACGAGACTTATGTGGCGGCAAGATTGATTAGCCAGAGTACCCCAATTAGATATTTTATGAAAAAAGAAAATGTAGTAAGCTTTGCAGAGGAAGATTTTATAAGTGACATGAAAGAAACTCTAACCAAAATTAGGCATAGAGACTTTCCTGTACTGGATAGAATGGGCAATTATTGCGGTATGCTATCAAGACGGTCGTTGATTAATATGGACAAAAAACAAATAATTCTTGTGGACCATAACGAAAAATCACAGGCGGTAGATGGAATTGAAGAAGCAGAAATTGTAGAAATAATAGACCATCATAGAATTGGAAGCATAGAAACAATATCACCTGTATACTTTAGAAATCAACCATTGGGATGTACAGCTACCATTATATATAGAATGTATGTGGAGTATGGTGTTGGAATAGATAAAAGCATAGGAGGGCTATTGTGCTCAGCTATATTATCAGATACACTGATGTTTAGATCCCCTACTTGTACAGACATTGACAGGACAGCGGCAGAAATGCTTGCAATTATAGCAGGCATAGATATACAACAGCACGCTGAAAATATGTTTAGGGCAGGAAGCTCCTTAAGGGATAAATCCACAGAGGAAATTTTCTACCAAGACTATAAAAAATTCTCTTGCAATGGCATAGACTTTGGAGCAGGGCAGATAACCTCTATGGGTGGAGAAGAGCTGGAAGAACTTAAGCCTAAAATTTTATCCTTTATGGAAAGTGCTTGTAAGTCTTCAGGGGTGCATATGCTTTTCTTTATGCTGACCAATGTAATCCAAGAATCTACAGAATTATTATTTGTGGGAGAGCAAGCCAGAGAAATCGTTGAAAAAGCCTTTGGAGATATTTCCGGGGACTCATATGTTACAGTACAAGACGTTGTTTCAAGAAAGAAGCAACTTATTCCTAAGCTTATAAATGCTATGCAGGAATAAGAGGTAAGAGGTAAGAAGTAATGGAGGTATGGAATGTTTAAGGAAATGAGAAAAGCGGAAAAGAAATTGACTGACCAAGAAATGCTTACTATTTTAGAAAATGCAGAATATGGGGTTCTTTCAACAGTTGGAGAAGACGGATACCCATATGGCGTGCCGGTAAATTTTGTCTATAAAGATGGTGATATTTATTTTCACTGCGCTCTTGAAGGCCATAAACTAGAAAATATCTCCTTTAACAACAAAGTGTCATTTTGTGTTACCACAGACGTAGAACTTATACCAAAGCAGTTTAATACTAAGTTCAAAAGCGTTATTGCGTTTGGTATTGCAGAAGAAGTCACAGGTCAGGACAAAACAGACATTTTTATGTTAATAATTGAAAAATTCTCAAAGGAATTTCTTGAAGCCGGCAAAAAATACATTTCTGCGGCTTCAGATAAGGCAAAGATTTATAAGATTAAGGTTCAGCATATATCTGCTAAAGGTAAAAAGTAATAGTTTTACTTAAGATTGCCATAACTTTTCCGATATATTCTAATAGACAAGAAGCTTTGCTAACAGACATATGAAAGGAAGAGTTTTATGTATATTAACTATGGCAACAACCTTTTCTTGCCTGAACGGGATGATTATAGTAAGTCTGAGTTTAACAATGAAACAGAAGAACTTGAGGCTGAGGGTAAGGCTGTTTTAAATCGGCTTAGAGAACAACAGGCTAGAAATAACAATAAGAATAACTGCATAAACAAAACTTGCACAAAAGATAAAGTTGATAAAAATAAAAAACTTACATATAAAGAAATTTTTGATAGCGTAGCATCCACAAGGTAGCCTACGCTATTTTTATATTTGTTGGTGTATAAATATGCATTAATATAAATAAGTTTACACGTTAAATACATTTTTTGTAGAATTGCTCTTTTTTATATGATAAAATGGAGAGTAACAATTTTTTATGATAAATATGATAAAAAGGAGAACTTGCTATGGCAAATTTATGGAGTGGAAGATTTGAAAAAGGTATGGATGAAATCGTTGAAAAGTTCAATGCCTCCATTAATGTAGACAAAAGGCTATATTCTTGCGATATAAGAGGTAGTATAGCACACGTAACTATGCTTGCAAAGCAAGGTATTGTTGCAGAAAGTGAAAAAGATATTATTATTGAAGAACTACTAAATATAAAAAACAGCATTGAAAACGGAGATTTTATGTTTTCAATAAAACAAGAAGATATTCATATGGCAGTAGAGAGTGCCCTAATTGAAAAATTAGGGGATACGGGGAAAAGACTGCATACTGCAAGAAGCAGGAACGATCAAGTTGCTGTAGATACAAGACTTTACTTAAAAGAACAAATTGAAGAGATAATAGAAAACTTAATATATATGGAGAAGGTTCTCCTTGAAAAGGCAGAGCAATATGCAGACAGCATTATGATTGGGTTTACTCACATTCAACATGCGCAGCCGGTGACTGTGGGTTTTCACCTGATGGCATACTTCCAAATGTTCAAAAGAGATATACAAAGATTGAAAGATACTTATGAAAGGATGGACTATTGCCCACTTGGCTCTTGTGCATTAGCGGGTACTACACTTCCTACAGATAGGCATATGACCGCAAAGATGTTAGGATTTAAAGGCCCTACAGAAAATGCTATGGATAGCGTAAGCGATAGGGATTATATTATTGAATTTTTAAGCGATGCGTCTATCTCCATGATGCATATAAGTAGATTTGCAGAGGAATTTGTATGGTGGAATTCACAAGAATTTAGCTATATTTCCATTGATGATAGCTTTTGTACGGGAAGTAGTATAATGCCTCAAAAGAAGAATCCTGATATGGCTGAATTGCTTAGAGGCAAGGTGGGTAGAGTATACGGAAGCCTTATGCAGATGCTTACTGTTATGAAGGGAACTCCACTGGCATATAACAAAGATTTCCAAGAAGATAAGGAGGGCTTATTTGATACAATAGATACATGGAAAGACTCTTTAAGGATATTTGCTAAAATGATT
Source organism: Aminipila sp. (assembly GCA_047974845.1). Lineage (GTDB taxonomy): Bacteria > Bacillota > Clostridia > Peptostreptococcales > Anaerovoracaceae > Aminipila. The sequence goes on from JBKECQ010000052.1 coordinate 136,794, forward strand.
GAAAAAACAGAGTTTAGGCTAGATATTATTGAAAAGCATATGAAAAAAGGCTTTTTAAATGCCACCGATATTGCGGAGCACTTTGTTAAACAGGGTATGCCTTTTAGGGAAGCACATGAGGTAGTAGGAAAAATGGTTAAGTTCTGCGAAAATAATTATAAAGATTTTGGGGAACTGGATATATATGATTTGAGAAATATTGACAGCTGGTTGTCTACGGACAAGCTCCCGGATTTAAGCATGGAGGGATGTGTAAACGCTAGAGTCTCATTTGGAGGCACAGCACCAACTGAAGTCAGGAGACAAATTACAGCCGGAGAAAACTGGATAGCTGAATTGGAGGAAAAATAGAATTGTTTACAGCAAGGAATTATGTTTTAGCTAAGTCTTTAGATGAGGCATGGAAATTAAATCAAAGCAAATCAAACCAAATTGTCGGTGGTATGTTATGGTTAAAAATGAGTAGAAAAAAGATTAATACTGTAATTGACCTATCGGAACTGGGGTTTGATACTATTGAAGAAAGTGAAAATGAATTTAAAATTGGGGCTATGTGCAGTCTCAGAACCTTGGAAATGCATAAAGGCTTAGAGGCATATTTTGGAGGCATGATACGGAATTCCGTTGAGTCAATAGTAGGAACTCAATTTAGAAATTTAGCTACGGTTGGGGGAAGTATTTATTCCAGATTTGGCTTTTCTGACATACTTACAGCATTTATGGCATTAGACTCATATGTAGAGCTACACAAAGGTGGAATTATAGCATTAGATGAATATGCGAAAATGCCATGCGACAGAGATATTCTTAAATATATTATTATAAAGAAAGATTCGAGACAAGCTTCATATAAAAGTTTTAGGAACACGGCAACTGACTTTCCTGTTTTAGCTTGTGCAGTAAGCAGGATGGGGAATGAATCCGAAAGACCATGGAAAATCGTTTACGGGGCAAGACCTGGGAAAGCAATAGAATATAATAACAATCTATCTTTCAACCCATCTGAAACGGAACTTTTGGATTTTGCTGAAGGTATAAAAAAATCAGAGCTATTCGCCGGTAACATGAGAGGAAGTAAAGAATATAGGCAATTGCTGGCAGCCGCTTTACTTAAGAAAGCTATGACAGATATAATGGGAAAGGCGGAGAAGTAGCATATGGAAATAAAAATTAAAGTAAACGGCACAGTAATAGAAGAAAGCATAAGTGCAGACCTGCTTTTAATAGATTTCTTGAGAGGCCATGGGTATTACAGCGTAAAAAGGGGCTGTGATACTTCAAACTGCGGGCTATGTTCAGTACTTTTAGACGGAAAGGTTGTTTTATCTTGCTCTCTATTGGCGGCAAAGGCAAATGGCAAAGAGGTTACGACTCTTGAAGGGCTAAAGGCTCAGGCTGAAACTTTTGGCACATTTATGGCAGAAGAGGGAGCGGAGCAATGTGGCTACTGTAGCCCCGGATTTATCATGACCGTGTTAGCAATGGAAAAAGAGTTTAAGGAAATGAATCTTGTAGCCACAGAAGATGACATAAATAAATATTTGTCCGGTAATCTATGCAGATGCACAGGATATATGGGGCATATAAGGGCAGTAACAAAATATTTAACAAGACAGGAGGCAGAGCTATGAGAATTGTAAATACAGGGATAAAGAAAAAAGACTCAATGTCACTGGTGACCGGTCAACCTGTATATACACAGGATTTGGCTCCAAGCAATGCTTTATTTGTTAAGTTACTGCGTAGCCCTCATGCTAATGCGTTGATTAAAGAGATTAATAAAGCTGTTGCATTGAAAGTTCCCGGGATAGAATGTATATTGACCTGGGAGGATTTAAAACCATTAAGATTTACTACTGCGGGGCAATCTTTTCCGGAACCAAGTCCACAGGACAGACAAATTTTAGACAGACATTTAAGGTGCGTTGGCGATCCTGTTGCCATCGTTGCGGGAGCAACTGAAAAATCAGTAGACAAAGCTATATCTCTAATAAAGGTTCAATATGAAGTATTGGAACCTTTGCTTGACTTTAGACTGGCAAAGGATAGCAGTATTTTGGTACATCCTGAAGAAAACTGGGAGGCGCTATGTGAAGTTGGAGCAGATAACAAAAGAAATCTATGCGCCCATGAAGTTTTTTCACATGGGGATATAGAGGCGGAGCTAAGCAGTAGCGAAGTAATAATCCAACAGACATACCATACAAAGGCCAACAGCCAAGCAATGATGGAACCATTTTGCACATACACGCATCTTGACACCTACGGAAGATTGAATATAGTAGCCTCAACACAAGTCCCTTTTCATGTAAGGAGAATTCTTGCAAAGGCCTTAGGCCTACCAAAATCAAAGGTAAGAGTGGTTAAGCCTAGGATTGGCGGAGGATTTGGAGCTAAACAATCTGTGGTAAGTGAACTTTTTCCCGCCGCTGTAACTATGGCGACCGGCAAACCTGCAAAAATGGTATATAGCAGAAAAGAAAGTTTTACCAATGGAAGCCCAAGACATGAGATGGAAATAAAAGTAAGACTGGGTGCTGATAAAGAGGGAAATATTAAGGCCATTCATATGTATGCACTTTCTAATGCAGGAGCATATGGGGATCATGGGCCAACAACGGTAGGGCTGGTAGGACATAAAGCCATGGCAATTTATAACCATGCCAAAGCATATAAGTTCGACTATGATGTTGTTTACACTAATAACCCTTGGGGTGGAGCATATAGAGGATATGGTGCAACACAAGGCTTTTATGCCTTAGAATCTGCCATCAATGAATTGGCAGTAAAGCTGGGGATTGATCCCATAGAATTGAGATTGAAAAATATGGTAAAAGTGGGAGAACAAATGACAGCATACTACGGAGAAACATTAGAGAGCTGTACGCTTGATAAATGCCTACTAAGAGCCAAAGAACTAATTGAATGGGATAAAAAATATCCATGCAAAGACATGGGTGATGGTAAAGTCAGAGCCGTAGGTGCGGCAGTGGCAATGCAGGGTTCAGGTATTTCAGGTCTTGACATTGCATCTGCGGAGTTAAAATTAAATGATGATGGCTTCTACACCCTGATGCTGGGTTCGGCAGATATGGGTACGGGTTGTGATACAATTTTAGCCCAAATGGCAGCTGAGTGCTTGGACTGTGATGTAGATAAAATAGTGGTTCACGGAGTTGACACTGATATATCTCCATACGATACAGGTTCATATGCTTCAAGTACAACATATATAACCGGAAATGCTGTAATTAAAACTTGTGAGGCTTTTATAAACAAAATGCAAGAAGAGGCGGCAAGGATACTTAACTGCAAAAAGGAAGAGCTGGATTTTGACGGAAATAAATTCTATACTTTAGAATCCCATAAGCAGATTACTATACAGGAACTGGGTAACATTTCTTATTTGGGAGGCAATAATTGCATTTCAGCAACAGAATCCTTTTACTCTCCTGTTTCTCCTCCTCCATTTATGGCGGGACTTGTGGAAATTGAATTGGACAAGACTACAGGAAAGGTAGATGTAATAGACTATGTAGCTGTAGTGGACTGCGGAACTCCAATCAATCCTAACTTAGCAAGAATTCAAACTGAGGGAGGAATAGCACAGGGTATCGGCATGGCATTATTTGAAGATGTTATATATGATAATGAGGGAAGAATGTTGACCGATTCCTTTATGCAATACAAAATTCCGAGCAGACTTGATGTTGGAAAAATAAGAGTAGAATTTGAGAGCAGTTACGAACCGACGGGACCTTTTGGCGCAAAATCTATTGGAGAAATTGTTATCAATACTCCGGCACCGGCACTGGCAGCGGCTATTTATAATGCATCAAAGGTAAACTTGAGAACACTTCCAATGACCTCTGAAAATATATTAATGGGAATGTTAGAAAATGAAAAGTAAAATTAATCTTATTATATTGGCGGCTGGAAACAGCCGCCGTTTTGGTAATAATAAATTGTTGGCGGATATTTGTGGAACTCCTTTGTATAGGTGCGTTCTGGGGTCCGTTGAAGAAGCTAGGGAAAGACTTGTAAAAGAGGATATTGACTGTAATATTATTACGGTCACTCAATATAATAAAATTGCGAAGGAAGCCTCTAAATTAGGGCATTATGTAGCTATAAACCAGCGGCCGGAATTAGGTATTTCCTATTCCATACGCTTGGGTATAGAGACCTGTTTGAAGTCAGGCACAAACAATAAACGAAAGATTTTAAAGCCAGTCAACCTTAAGAATTCTGCAAGAAAGTATAAGGCAAATATCATGGCTAAAAGAATTAATAAGAAAGAGGGTGATATGTTTATAGTTGCAGACCAACCTTTTTTAACCGGCCAAAGCATATATAAGCTGGCTAAAGAATTTTTAATAAATCATAAGCCAATGGGGGGAATATCTTATAATGGGAAAATAGGCAACCCTTGTATTTTTCATATATCATATAGACAAAAGCTACTGGCACTTAAAGGTGATGAAGGCGGTAAAAAAATTCTTATAAAAAAGCCGGAAAACTATTTTATGGTAGAGTGTAGCGGAGAAAAGGAACTATCAGACATTGATTATGTAGAAGATTTAGATGAAATTTTAAGGGAATAAATTAAATGTAGGGATATGTGAAAATATATAATATTGATTTTTACACCCTTATTTCATGACCACAAATCACAAAAAAATAAAAGTTATGCTCTGATTTTTCGTTATCGCTTTGCCTCGATAAACAGCAATATCAACGGGTTTAGCCCTTTTGGGCAGGGTGAAAAAACGCTATGAATTTCTAACAAACAGTGTTAGAATGAAGACAAATGCCACATGACTATTTAAGGAAACCTTGGATAGTGCCTGTGATAGGAAAGGGAGATAAGAAATGGCAGATACAATGGATTTAAGTAAGGCTTACATTGCAAAGTACATAGAAAGAGCAAGAAAAGCACAAGTTGAATTTGAAAAAATGTCTCAGGATCAGGTTGATGAAGCGGTAAAAATAATAGCTAAGGTTGTACACGACAATGCAAAGATGCTTGCGGAAATGGCAGTTGAAGAAACCGGTATGGGAAATTATTTAGATAAGGTATTGAAAAATCGAAATAAAGCAAAAATTATTTGGAATAGTCTAAAGGGTAAAAAATCAAGAGGTATTCTTGAAAGGGATGACGAAACCGGAATAACAAAAATAGCAAAGCCGGTAGGTGTAGTAGCGGCCATAACGCCTTGCACTAATCCAATAGTAACTCCCATGAGCAATGCTATGTTTGCCTTAAAATGTGGTAATTCTATAATAATAACACCCCATCATAAGGCTATAAAATGCTCCACCAAAACTGTAGAGCTTATGAATGCAGAGTTAAAAGCTAAAGGGTATCCTGAAAACCTAATTCAAATTCTAGGGGAGCAATCCAGAGAAAATACAAGAAACCTTATTTCAATGTGCGATGTTGTGGTAGCTACGGGCGGTGCGGGCATGGTCAATGCCGCATATAGCAGTGGAAGACCGGCACTGGGTGTTGGAGCAGGAAATGTACAGTGCATTATTGATGAGGGTTATAACTATAAGGACGCAGTTCCTAAGATTATAGCCGGTAGAACTTTTGACTATGGAATAATATGCTCGGGGGAGCAGACCGTTATTGCTCCGGAAGAGGATTATGAAAAGATACTAAAGGAATTTGAACTTAATGGAGGATATATTGTTCGTGAAAAGGACAAAGTGGAAGCCATTAGACAGGCTCTATTTACTGAGGGTAATCCAAATAGACACTCTATTGGACAAAGCCCTGAAGTCATTGCAAAACTTGCCGGTATTACAATCCCTGAGGGGACTAAGATTATTGTTGTAGAAGCAGAAGATACAGGGGACAAGGACTTGCTTGGTAAAGAAAAAATGGCACCTGTTATCAGTGCATATAAATATAGTGATTTTAATACTGCCATAGAAATAGCCAGAAAAAACCTTGAAGCCCAAGGCAAAGGACACTCTGTTGCTATGCATTCAAACAATAAAACTCATATAGAAATGGTTGGAGAAGAGCTATGTGTATCAAGATTTGTTATAAATCAGGTTTGTGCCAGCAGTGCAGGTGGTAGCTTTAATAACGGGCTGGCACCGACAAATACTTTAGGCTGTGGTACGTGGGGGCATAATAGCATATCAGAGAATTTGGACTTTAAACACTTAATGAATGTTTCAAGAATAGCGTATTTTATGCCGGATAATCATATTCCGTCAGATGAAGAACTTTGGGGATAAATAAATTAATAATTATACAAAAAATCAGCCACATTTATGTGATACAATCCCACTTAAGTAGACATATGAAATAATTAAATTTCATTTATCTATGGAGGTGGGATTTTATTATGTCCAGAAAATCAAGTTATACAGTTGAAGAAAAAATAAAAGCATGTAC
>JBKECQ010000054.1:0-9716 GCA_047974845.1 Aminipila sp.
ACCTTCGCCATTAAGATAAGCTAAAACTACTTCTTTCTTAAATTCATAGCTATATTTAGTCATAAAAATACCGACCTCCAATCGTTAGATTTTTAGGTCTAACTTTTTGGGGTCGGTACACTTAAGAAGGCTCTTCTTTGTTTTTATTTTAATAATCTTATTTGTATTTATGTTTTCACTTATAATTTTAGATATTTTACATAATAGCTGATACCATCATGTAGTTAGCTTCCATCTATTTATTATCTTATAATAGTTTATACATCATTTCTGCTAAAAATTTATGTCCATCCCGTGTTGGATGTATTCCATCATAAAATGCACCTAGCGCTCCAACTCTTTCTACATATTCACTATATGCACAGTTAGTGTCTATTACCTTAATAGAATTTTCTGTGCCATACTCTTTTATAAGATTTGTAAGCTCGGTTATTTGTTCATTTACCGTTTCATAATCAACATCATCACAAACCATCCATCTGGTTTCCGCCATTTGTGGTTCCACCTGCAATGGTGTTAATATAATTGGTTCAATCCCTGCCTCAATAGAAGTCTTAATTAGGTTACGAATGTTCCCCATACATTCACGAGGTAGCTCTTCACCATATATAAATTCATTTGTTCCCACTAATATAACTACTTGATCTGGGGTATAGGAAATAACATCATATGCAAATCTATTTATTACTCCCCTAACGGTATCTCCATTTATGCCCTTGTTTATTACATCATTACCTGACATTTCTCTAAAAAGGCTAACAAATTCTTCATTTCTGTCATATGGAAATCCATTTATAATACTATTTCCAATAAATATAATCTTCTTTTCCTGCATTATTCCCCCATCTCATACGTATCAATTTTAAAGCTAGAGCCATCTTTTCTAATCTCATTTCTTATCTGATTTGCTCTATATGATTGCATATTAAATTCCTTAATATTTTCAGCTATACTGGTGCTTTCTTCTGGTATACTATTGTAACCTATTTTATTATACAACATATATCGAACTTCTTCATTTTCAATTTTTTTATAATGTTCATAAATATATGGCACTGCTCCATCAGATAAAGATAGAAGCATATTATAGTCTATCTTCTCTAGTCTGCCATTTTCATAATTTTTAATATTGTATTTTGCAATATTACCATCAATATTTCCATATGATAATATTATTACACCAATAACACCACTTGCAATAATTATCCTAGCTGCATTAAATTCTATTATTTGTCTTGTAAATATTACAGTAAAAAATACTAGCATTAAAATCATGCACCATGAGGTGTAAATCCTCAGTTGTGTGAGTCCGTAGCTTTGAATATACATACACATTTTGCTTAGAGCAGTAACAATTAAGCCCATTGTCATTAGAGAAAGAAATGCAGTTTCTACCCTGAGCACTTTAGTAAATTTAGTTTTTCCATCTTTTTTTATAAAAATATGAGCTAGTGTAATCAGCATTAAATTTACAAAGGATACTTTACACAATTCAAAGAACCCTCTTCTTGCATATTCAGCATATGTAAATCCCCCCGGTAATACATTATCAAATGCAGATAAAAAGTACGCCATTTGTGATATAAAAAATATAATATAGATAATATTTAATACTGTTAGTACCGTATATATTGTTAATCGTGGGAAAAAACTTATTTCCTCCGAAAATTTTATAAGGTCTTTTTTATCCATGCTTGAAACATTGCATTTTTTAACATTTCCATATATTAATCCAAACAGATAACTTGCAACCGGAATGCCTAATGCAAACTGAATTACGTAATCTAAAAGCGTTTCAAAAGATATAAGATTTTCAAAGTTTACAATTGTAGCTTCGAATGCAGCATCGGCACTTATTAGCTGATTTATTACAAAAATCATGAGTGGCAGTACGATGGCAATACCTACTAAAATGTATTGTATATTTTTACTGTGCTTATTTCGTGATAAACCATATTTTAAACCATAAGAACCCTTAGCAAAATTAGAGAAAGGTATTACAAAAGTATTATTTATTAAATCCCAAATGGTGTATATGGAAAGCTTAGACTCTATGCAATTTTTGTTACTTATTGATACCCAGTAAATAAAACATATCGAAATAAATAGTAGGTTAACTTCTTTTATCCGATAATCATCAAATAACATAAATTGTACGGAGCCAATTGCAACTATGCCTATCCAGAGCAGGCTCTCCCTGCTCTGCTTTATTTGATTTTTATTAAAATAATATAACGTGGATGTGAATAAAGCTAAGACAAATACTAAAACACCTAATCCCATATCACTAAAAAAAATTAAGTCACTGTATAGAAATCCACATATTATCATTGATATTGCAAATATAAATTCTACCATTGTGAAATTCGATGAACTCTGACCTTCCCCTATTTCTATACAATCTCTATTTCCGTTCATTTCTAATTCCCCTGATTTTGAAAAATAATATTTCATCTTTACCCTCATTTCTCACTGATCCCTTTAAAAGTTATTAAGAGCAAACCACTGCTTATTCTACCCTTTCATCCCCTTTAATTGGTTATATGCCATTATTTTAGATAAACAAAATTAAGCTTATAGCATTAATCCTTTGTATACTCTAAAATATCTCCCGGCTGGCAGTCTAATACTTTGCATATTTCTTCAAGAGTTGAAAATCTAACAGCCTTTGCTTTATTATTTTTTAGGATTGATAAGTTTGCCTGAGTTATTCCTATTTTTTCTGCCAACTCTCCTGCAGATATTTTTCTTTGTGCCATTACCACATCTAAATTAACTATTATCGCCATATTGCGTTCCTCCTAAATGGTAAAGTCATTTTCTGCTTTTATGCAAACTGCCTGCTCAATAACATTTTTAACAACTCTTAGAATAAGCCCTATAAACCCTGCAACTGCAGCCATAAATAAAAAAAGTAGGTAATAAAAACCCGCAATAACACAAAGTATTGCTACCCCAAAGCAACACCATGAAATAATACGTAGGTATGTAACGTTTTTATGTATGAATACTTCATCTTTCTTTATATTAGCAAGCATTCTATCCAGACTAAAGAGTGCAACAAATGCCGGTATGCAACACGCATACAAAACCATCGAAAAGGCTTTTATCCCACTATCGTCAACATAAAAATTTCCCATGGATTGATAAATACCTATTAGGTTAGGTAAAAATAAACCGCATAAGAATATTAGAATTATAACCAGCTTAGTACATATGCAAGATAGAGTGATGGACTTATTTGAATTCCACATGATTGTTAACCCTCCGTTTTGTTATAATGGCTTATATAAATAGTTTTGCCTAACTACTTTTTTCTTTAGAACGACCTTAATTTACTGCCATTATATTCATATTCATTATGTTTGTCAATATAATTTTATCGTTTATCAATAAATTTATATTGTTTATCATTGTCCATAAGCTTAATGCTCTCATATTGTTTAATTGTTTCTAAGCTTAATAATCTCATATTGCTTTATTATTTCTGAGTCAATATTCTCATATTGTTTTTATTTCTGCTAAGCTTAATACTTTTTGAGAATCTAACCCTAACTTTTTCATGAAATAAAAATAGCAAGAGCTTAATCTTGCTATTCTTTATTAATCTAAAAAACCCTATGAAGTCTATAATATTCATCCATATTGTCTATTATTATTTTTACCTCATTTGTCTTGTTTACACCACTATCATAGATAGCCGTAAACATAAATGTTACCACTTCCGGCTTTTCCCGCCCCCACTTATTTATCATTGAACTATCCCATAATATTCCCTCATATATGGACTCTTCTTTTGCATTTTTTCTCCCTGTGTTTCTCATATTAGCTATATAAGATGTGCCCTTAATTTTGCAGGTAACCTTAGTGGGGTTGCCTGCTACTGCAGCCTGCAACATAAACTTCTCCCCGCTCCAAAATACATTTGTCCCCCTAGTCCGTGGTTTTTTGATTTCCATATAGTCATTAAATGAGATAACTTTATTTATTTCATTTTTAAACAGGGATAAGTTATATTTCTTCCTGTTTTTATCCCACTCCTCTGTGTGATAAACTTCTCCGGTTATTTTTCCTTGGGATATGACTGTAAAACTATACGAACCTATACCTGCTCCCGTATCGTCACGCACTGTACATACTACTTCATACTTTCCAGCTTGTGCTCTATCAGGTAATGCTCCCGTATTGGTTACAGGATAACCTACTGCTATTGCAGGGTCAGTGGTTATTTTACCTTGAGCATCAATTGGATAGATATTCTTCTTACGGTGTGTAAAAATATGTTTCTTATCTTTATACACCTCTGTCGTTAAATTAAGAATGTCTTTTTCCGCATCATCAATTCCTACATTAATGCTAAAATGTTCATTTTCTTTTGCTATATCCGGACTGGTGCTAATGCCCGTCACCCACGGAGCACTAGCATTTCCTTGTACATAAAAGGTTAATTCTGCAATGTTTGACGGTTTATCATAGCTTGGATAACCACCATTAACAATACCTCTTGATGTATCGTCATGCTCCCAATGATACACTGTATATTTACCGTCTACATAGAATCTGTCTATTGGTTTGTTTAAAGTCTTTAAGCCATTAGTTTTTGCTATTTCTATGGACTTTTCTATTGTTATTGCCTTATCAGTTATTTTCTTGCCACAGATTGAGGATATGTTACCATCTTCATCATAAATAATGGCGGCATTTTCATTTTCCCCATCGTTGTAAGGTGTATGCGCATAAATCCAGTAAGATTGTCCCTGATTAGCCTTACTTGGGTCATTTTCATAATCGCTATAGTTAATTCCGTACTTAATAAGTTCCCCCTTTTTATAGGTTAAAGAAAACTCTTCTTTTTCTTTTTCTATGGGGGCAATTTGAGAAATTTCAACAACTCCATTTCCTGTTTTAGTTATATTCCAGTTATCTAAATCATCATTATTTGAAAATTTATTTTTGAATACGATTCTTTTTATTCCATCTGTGGAGTCTGCTCTGCTTATTACAAGGTTAGAAATATACTGTTCAACGTTTTTATCTCCCGTAATAAATCCTATGTAATCCCCTGCTTTAGTACTAACATCCGTCTCATATTTTTCAAGCCTTGGCGTTGCACTGTTTGCCCCTCGAATCAAATAGAAATCATCCAGTATTCCTGATGTTGTTTCATAATTAGCACCTATTATGCTTGCAGGGTCTTTGCTATCGTTAAACCTAATATCATCATCTAACTTATAACCTACAGTATTGTTTATAGGGATCTCTATGATTCTTAATCCTGTAAATATAGGTCTTGTGAGTTCAGCTTGGTTTATATCACTGTAATGACTCCAACCATCCGACCACCTATAATACTGATAGTTACCAAATTCACGGGTTGTACCATAGTTATTACTATATCCCCAAACATCGTTAGTGTTTCTCACTCTATAATATGTGCCTGCATCTACGAAAAATGAGCCTGAATCTGACCTGACATATAAATTTTTATCTGCCGGTGCTTTTATGATCATTCTAAAATGTTCGTCAATTGTATAACCACCTCTATTCCTTTTTCGAGGGTAACATTTCATCATTAAAGAAGTCCCGTCACCCCAATATACGTTATCGTCTGGCTCATTTTCATTTCCTATAAGTTGGCAACTTCCGTCAATGCCTAAATACCCTTTTGTAATGGCCTCTTGGGCTGTTAATGATTGTAGGTTTTGTGACTGATTTAGCTTGAACATATAATTGTTTGATGTAGTAAAGCTACCTGTTATTTCTTGCTTTATATTTTGAGTATTTTTAATAGTGGAAGAAACTACGTTTGAATTATTTATTCTTTCAAACTCACCTATTTCTATATTATGAATGATATAGTGATAATTTTGATTGTCACTTCTGCTACCTGATTTGATATTGATAGTGTGATTACCCGCAGGAAATTTAATAAACCTTTTGTTATTGTACATATTAGTATCATCTGCATAATTATCTTTACTATAACTGTCCTTACTACCTGTTCCTTGTGTATATTTTTCATAAATGTTACCATCCACTAACATTTCTAAAAAATAATTACTTGTGCCGCTTTCCTGACTAAATGTCCAGCTTACATACCCGTCATTTTTTAAATTAAACGATATTTCTAAATTGTTTCGACTTCCTGAATATGTTCCATCACTATTACTTCTGTGATTGACATATCCAAAGCCCCCATTATACGAAAATGTCCCCGCCCCATAAAGTCCACCAGTATATTTTGCATAGGTTTTAGTTGGCATACCTCCACTTGTGAAATCTATGCGTTCTAATACCTTTTTGTACTGCATTCCGTTTTCCGTTCTAGTGGTATTTACACCATTTGCATTAGCTTCAAATGTAAGTAAGTCGTTTGAATTGGAAGTCTTTTGTATTAAGTCATATGAATATTCATATTTTGTATTTGGTTCTAACTCCAAATCCTTTAGAATTTTAGCCACATTTGCACTATTTGTTCCCTTAATTTGCATCATAGACTTTACATTTTCCCCAAGACTTTTTATATCTTTGCCTATTTCCAACAATTTATCTTTTGTTTTAGAGATAAGATAAGCATTATTGTCACTTATAAAGGTATTAACACTATTAAGAGCGGAATGTCTTTCCTCCAAATCTATTACATATGTTTGATTTTCATTATCAACCTTTGCCAACCTTTTCAAGGCATACTCAGTTAGAGCATCTTTTGATGTTGGTAAATTATATAATTTAACCTTGCTATAAAAATCGAAAACAGTGGTGGTGCCATTCCAAGTATCGTCTCGTTGATTCTTATATGTAAATAAGCTATTGCCAAGATTAACATATGTTTTATCTCCATCAAACATGGCTGTAGTTTCTTTGTAAAATTTATCATCTATAAGATAGTTTTTTGAGACTGTAACAAGCAATATCTTTTGATTACCTTCAGAATCATAAAAAGTCCTACCATACGGTACTGAATCATAATCAAAATCATAATTCTTACCGTTCAGGTCATAGATTTTCATAGTATTCCAGTGAGACCTTTTCCCTGTCCTAATATCATTAGAAAAAAATACCGAGCTGGCTCGTCCCACTTCATTTTTTATTATTTTTCCGTCTATTGATAAACTGTCCCAGTCCCTATATCCACTGCCTGTAAAATTACTACCGGACAAATATTCAATTTTCCTATTTTTAAAATCAATATATGCTGCTGCACTTATATTTTGACTGTCCCAAATTACGCTTTCATCTCTTTCTACATAAGTCCTCACACCTGAAAATAGAGCATTACCCTCAGAGTCCATATCTATTGGTATAAATATTGAATTCATCTCTATCAAATTTTTAGGGGCAGAGTCATTAGGGAATGTTTTCATATAATCCCTAATATCTAAATCAGGGTATTCTAAAGCTTCTATTTCTTCACTTTCTGTATCTAAGTGAGAATAATAAAACTTTGAAATTAACTTAGAATTCGGAACACTATCCCTCATGATAAAGGCAACTTTGCCCTCATTTACCCCATCTTTGTCATACCCAACTTCAGCGCAGTAACAAGGCTTTTTAGTTATAATAGTTTCTTTTAAGTTTATTAGGTTATATTTTGTAATTCCATTTTCATTCACAAGATAAATTCTACTATAATCACTCGATATAAAGGGGTCTCCCGTAATTACAAAAGGTATTCTACCAGCAAAAGTGCCACTATCCCTTTTTAATAAAATAGTTTCTTCTGTGCAATTGTTAACAACATAAATATATTTTTCCTTGTCATCACAATATATACTAACAGCATCCCCTTCACCCATATATTTTTCATTAATAGTTCTTTTTATTTGAAGATTATGAGGTGTTGCAGTATAAAATTGTAAATTGCTAACTGTATATCCCCATTTTTTATTGTTTGTTTTTATATCATAGGCATTCAACGATACTGGGCTGTCATCGTTTTGGGAAGCTCTTGTTATGGTATAATAATACTCACTATCTACTTTTTTTAACTGTGAAATACAAGAAGTTTTATTAGTCTCTTTGATATGTACTTCTTCAATTTCTCTGCTTTCAGATTCATCTAAGATAGGAATATATGAAACATTTGCATCTATTCCCTCTTCTATAAGGCTTGCTTGCAACTCGGTCTTTCTATTATCAAGGCTCTTCATTTCATCTTTGTTTAGAAGTATTATAATATTAGCCTTTAAGGTTTCCAGTGGTTCAATCGATACCTTTGGTGCTATGTTTATTACATCGGTTACATATATAGCTTGATTGGTTAGATAATCCGCTTCCTTTATGTACTCTTTTAGAGTATCCTCTGTCCAAACATCCTTTACAAAGAGTTTTATACTTTCCCTTCCAACCCCTTGTTTTTCATATCCTATTTTTTGATCCGTTCCAAAAGACAATTTACTATACCCTGCATTATCTATTGCATTTTTATATATTCCTGTAGGCAGTCCTGTTCTTGCATCATAGCTGCTTGTATACCATGTTCTTTTTATATCGTCGCCATCACTTGTGGTTACATCTTCTGTTACTATATTTGCAACATTACTTCCTTCATTTCTTAAAAATACATTTTCCATTAATATTTCTGCTTGTGGTGGTATATCGGGAACTACAGTAAATACTTTCTCTACTTTACTAATTTCATCTTTGGTGTCTTTTACATTTACTTCATACTTAAAATCCCTTGTATCTTTTAACGTGTCTTTGTAGCAAGGATATTTAGTCAAAAATTCTAATTTGTAAGTTGTAAAATACTTGTCATCTGTATTTACCTCTAATATCCTTGTTTTGATGCAATCATTATTGTTTTGTAACGTGTCTTTTGTTAGAACAATACTTTCCCTTGTTTTAAGGTCTGTAATCTTAATATTAAACTCATTTATTGGATATTTAGGGTGAGTAGCTACTGTAATATCTAAAATCTGTTTTCTGTTTTGTTTTTGAAAACCACTTAAAACTGCATTTATGTTTGGTGTTGGTAATACCTCAACGGATTCCGTATCATAAAGTGTCCCTCCCCCCGATATTCTGACCTTCAAAGTAACATCATAATTACCGGCTTTATCGTAGGTTAAAATCCTGTCATAATCATCCCTTTTATTTGTAGTTGCACCATTTGCAATATATGAGTTGCTTGCAATTCCCTTACTGTATGCCTTGCCTGAGGAGTACTGCGTTGTTTCCGTACCCTCTTTTGATTCCCTTGTAACTGTAAAAGTAGAATTGTCTAAGGCTTTTACATCATGTCCTTCATATGTAACAGTTGGCCGTAATATTAAATCTGCTTCCCCATCTACAGATTCTGAAACCACTTCTTCTACTATATTTACTATTGTAGAGCCTTTAGATTCTAAGCCATTTTTTGAGAATGCCTCTATCTCATAGACTATATTGCATGGCTCTTTTATATTTTGTGGGATACTTTTTCCTGAATTTTCTCCTTTCCTGCCATTACCATACCATGTTTCTAAAAACTCTCTTTCACCCCCATCTATAATTCTATAGATGTTTGCGTAATCCAATATTGTGTCTTTACCAAGTTCACTAATATCTATTACATCAAAATCTTCTCCTTGTTCTACCGTGGCAGGTGCTTTTAATTTAGCTAGTATGCTTTCTGGATCCAAATCTGGTAATTCAACCATTTCCTTTACATCATACTGGATAATAACAGGGCAAAAATACATATATGCACGAACCTTATCATCTACACCATCACG
>JBKECQ010000075.1:0-40077 GCA_047974845.1 Aminipila sp.
AGCTTTGCGCTGTTGTATTTAGCTTTACTTTGTATGAGAATGTGTAGCTGGTTATTCCATCTTTCTTTTCTCCGTCAAGCAGGTTTATCTTTAGCTTATTTCCTGTGAAGGTTGCATTTTCCCCTAGATTTTCTTGGTCTTCAAGTGTTATGAATTCTCCCATTGGATCTTCAATAACCATATTACTAGAGCTTATTGTCTCTTCAATTTTTTCATTTATCTTTGAAAATGCATCGAATAATGTGGTTGTGTTATCAGCGGAATAATTGCTTGTAACCGCTACATCATTGTTCAACCAAGATGATACACTTTTACCATTTACAGTATCAGAATTAACACCATAGGTAATGGTATAAACGCTTGATCCTAGTGCCTTTAGTTGTGAGCAAACACGAGGAACGTCTTTGTGGTCATTATACGTAGCATAATATCCTCCACCAGATGTTCCCATAATAAAAGTATTTTCACTGGTTGAGCTATTTGAATCATTTACATGATAAGTTAGAACTCCATCTGTAAGCATTACAACACTAGTATTTCCAATTCCATCAATTGCACCATTGTTTAAGCCTGAACTCATTAGATTTCTAGCCAGCATCATCCCGGCTTCAATGTTAGTTCCTCCCTTATCCTTGTAACTTACATCAACGCTGTGAGTGTGGTTTTTGTATCGTGTGTCACTTTCCGGATGCCAGTCATCATATAAAGGGCATTCTTCTACATCACAGTACCAGTACCACTGCCAAGTCCAGTCATTTAAAAATTTTCTCCATTTAATATAGTCTCTTTGCTGTGTATCGTTTTGTTGAAAACCAGTTTGAACATTGTTAACTGCATTTTTTGCTGCATTTGAAACAGTGTTGTTCTTGCCGTTGGCATCAATCCAAGTAGATACAGTTTTTCCTGATGATCCGAATTCCACAACAGACACCATTCTCTTAGCATTTCCTGCATTCTTTACATAGCTTTGAAGAAAGCTTTGTGCTGCCTGTTTTGCCGCTTCAAGTCGTGTTTTGCCGTTGTCCCTTTCATCTACCATACTATTGGAAACGTCCATAACCAAAACGGTAGCGGCGTCATTCTCTTTTGTGGAAGTTTGCACTTCATCCTTGGTTCTAACATTTAATGTTATCTCAAACTCATTGTCACCTGATAACTTTTTTATAGTTTTGCTTAACTCTACTGCTGCATTATCGAAGCTAGCAACACTATTTCCATTCTTATCATAGTAAGTTTTATCCCCTTGTTTTACTACCTCTGCAGTATTTATAGAGGTATTAGCAAACACGTTGATTGGAATAGAATAGGTAAAAGCCACCATCATGGCAATGGTTATTGCAAGGATTTTTCTACAACTACTTTTTGTTTTTGTTTTCATAAAATTACTCCTTTCTTTTAAAAAATTCGCCTTCATTCTTCATGTTTCACTAATATGCCAAAAGGCTATGTATTAACACAAATACACACTAAACTTATAGACACAAATCTTCCATAGCCTATAAACTATGCTTGCTGTGCCACTAATTCTGCTTGATAGCCCTGTTCACAGGCACTATCAATAATTTTTATTAACTCTAATGCACTTCTAAAATTAATTTCCTGTTTTTTCTCAACCCATTTAACTGTTCCCTGCCAGCTTGAGTTTTGTCTAAATTTTATCTGAAGTACAAATGTAGCTTTTTTCCCTCTTTCTTCATGCGTATCCAAATCTCTCATAGATTTTATGGTCTCCTTTCTCGTCACACCGCTTATAGTCTTATTTTTATTGTCTTTGTTTTCAACAAAATATCTCATTTCATTGGCCGCACATGGGCATTGAATATTTTCCATTATGTCTTCTAGCTTCATAAGCAATTGACTAATGTCGGTAAACTTTATGTTACCGTTCATATTCCTATTCCAATAAAGCCGACCTTCAATGTCATATTCATTATAATTATCTATGCATATAAGATAACTTGGCAAAAATGAAATTATCTCTGTTCCCATATGACACCCCCCCTATTTATAAATATTAAGATTAACCTATCTTTTATATCCCTAGTATGCCATAGACCAGTCACAAAAAAGTCTCAATTGATATTTTTGGTAATAGTAATTTCTTAAATTTTTATATAATAAAATTATTTGCTAAATTATTGTACATTTATACATTTTTTTTATTTTCTTCTAAGTTTTTATTATATTACTACTGCAATATACTTAATGTTCTTTCTTTATTCCACTGTATCTTGCAATTGTATATTGCAATAAAAACTCATTTGCTTACTTTCCACATTTAACTGAAAAATTCCTCTCCAGCTGAAGCTGGGGAATTTCTGTATAAGTCTTGCGCGCCATATCTGAGATATGGGCAAGACATTAAAAACAGGTAACGGATATAAACATATACCGTTACCTGTTATCTTTATAAGTTTTATTAAATTAGAAATTATAGTTGTTTTATTTCATCCATTACTTTTTTCATTTGTGGAAGTGCGCCTACAATAGTCTCATAGGAAACACAATAGGCCATCCTTATATATCCCGGACACGCAAATGAACTTCCCGGTACAATTAGTACTCTATGTTCTTTTGCCATAGCACAGAATTTTGATTCATCTTCAATTGGAGATTTCACAAATAAATAAAATGCGCCCTCCGGTTTAATGCACTCATAACCCATCTCTGTTAATCCATTGTATAGAGTTTCCCTATTCTTGTTATAAATATTTACATCAACAGCTGAATCAATGCATTTTGCTACGGTTCTTTGCATTATAGAAGGGGCATTTACAAAGCCTAATATTCTATTGGCAGTAGTAGCTGCATTAATTATATTCTCAAAATCAGAAAGCTCTGTTGGCATAACCAAATATCCAATTCTTTCACCGGGAAGTGAAAGAGATTTACTATATGAATATCCTACAATAGTATTTGGATAATACTTAGTTACATAAGGTACTTCTACGCCATCATATACCAGTTCCCTGTATGGCTCATCTGCTACTAAGTATATATCTGTACCATATTCTTTTTCTTTTAATGTAAGAATCTCACTTAATTTTTTTATTGTTTCCTCTGAGTATACAACTCCTGTAGGATTGTTAGGTGAATTTATAATAACTATTTTTGTCTTTTCTGTTATTAATTCAGCAAGTTTCTCCAGTTCAGGTTGGAAAGTTGGTATGTTTGGAGGAACAACTAATAACCTTGCCCCGTAATTAGCTGCATAGTTTCTGTATTCTCCAAAGTAAGGTGCAAAAGCTATTACTTCATCCTCTGGATCCAGCAAGGTCTTAAATACTACATTTAAGCCTCCCGCAGCACCTACAGTCATCAAAATATTTTTCTCACTAAAATTTGTCCCATGAAGGCTATTTAGATGCTCCGCAATTGTCATTCTCACATCCTCATATCCAGCATTATTCATATATCCATGAACAAAAGTAGGCTCTTCCTCGTTTAAAATATCTATTACAGCTTGTTTTATCTCTTGTGGAGGTGCCACATTTGGATTACCTAGGCTAAAGTCAAAGACATTTTCTTTCCCATAAATCTTTGCTAGCCTTGCACCTTCTTCAAACATTGCTCTTATAGCGGAACTTCCTTTTACATAGCTTTCCATGCTTTTTGCAATCATGTTACTTTCCTCCTTTAAGGGTGTACATATTCCTTGGGTGTCTCTTCCCCCTCTAACAACCTAATAGTTCCAAGTGCAAGAGCTTCCATCTCATCCTCACCGGCTACTATTTCTACAGGGGCTATAAACTTAACTCTTTCTTCAACCATTCCGGTCATCATTTTAGAATATGCCATTCCACCGGTTAAAATAATATAGTCAATATTTCCATTGAGCACCGGTGCTAGTTCTCCGATTCCTTTGGCAATTTGATATGCTTGTGCTTCATATAATATCTTTGCTCTTTCATCGCCTCCGGCAATCATAGCTTCAATCTCTCTGCAATCCTGTGTCCCTAAATATGCTTTTAATCCACCATTTCCTCTGATTTTCTTTATCATTTCCTTTTTCGTTAATTTTCCTGAATAACACAAATCAATTACATATAGCAAAGGAATACTTCCGGATCTTTCAGGAGAAAATGGGCCTGCATCATCTCTGATGGAATCTATAATTCTGCCGTCATGATGTATACTAATGCTTATTCCGCCGCCCATATGAGCAACAAGTAAGTTCATATCCTCATATTTTTTTCCATATTTTTTAGCGACTTTTCTTGACACAGATTTCATGTTTAGAACATGGCACATACTCTGTCTTTTGACCTCTGGCATCCCTGTAATTCTTGCAATTTCGTCATATTCATCGGATGTAACAGAGTCATATATATACGCCGGTATTCCTAAAGGCTCTGCTATTTCGTGAGCCAGTAATGCTCCTAAATTTGAAGCGTGTGGTGAAGCCAGACCCTCTCTAAAGGTATCTAACATATCTTTATTTACAATATATCCACCAGCCTTCATGTTAGGAAGCATACCACCTCTTCCAACTACTGCCGATAAAGTATTTAAATCAATATTTGCTTCTTTTAACACAGTTCTTATAATTTCTTCCCTGTAATTAAATTGGTCTAAAACCTCGTCAAATTTCTCTAAATCTTTTACTGTGTGATCTATGGATTTTTCAAAAATCCTACGTTCATCCTCATACACTGCAATCTTTGTAGAAGTTGACCCGGGATTTATTGCTAAAATTTTATAACTCATTTCCGCCTCCATTTTGTCTACTATGTGAAAACTTCTAATTTATGCAGATGTAGCTGCTGCTAATACTATAGAAAAATATTTTTCCTCTGATGTCGCTCCTCTTGATACCAAAACAATCGGTACCTTTGCACCCACTATTATTCCCGCCATTTTTGCATTGGCATTAAATAATAATGATTTTGCCAATAAATTGCCACAAGTCATATCCGGAGTCACTAAAATATCTGTTTCTCCGGTGACAGGGCTTTCATATCCTTTAATGAGTGCCGCATCTTTGCTAATCATTAAATCATATGAAATAGGACCTTCAACAATACAGTCCTTCAACTGTCCTTCTAAGTTCATTTTCTTAAGTTCTGCTGCTTCTACAGACTCCCTCATCTTGGGATTCACAACCTCAGCAGCGGCTAAAACTGCAACCTTTGGCTTTTTATTGCCCAAAGCCTTTAATACTCTTACTGCATTTTCAATTATCATGGCTTTTTGTTGCAAATCAGGGTAAGGTAACATTCCCCCGTCGGTTATAACTATTAATTTATGATAACTTGGAACCTCAAATAATCCTACATGTGACATAACTTCTGAACTTTTTAATCCATATTCTTTATTTACTACTTGCTTAAGTAAATCAGAGGTTTGAATTTTGCCCTTCATAATAAAGTCAGCTTTACCTTCATGTATCATCTCCACCGCTTTTTTTGCGGCTTCAATATCATTATCTATATCTACAATTTCTGATTCCAAAAAAGAAAATCCTTCTTCTTTAATAATGCTCTGAATCTTAGCTTTATTTCCTATTAAAACAGGTATAATAATGCCATTTTCATACGCTCTATTAATCCCTTCTAATGTGTGCTCATCATGTGCGCACACAACTACTACTTTTTTCTTTTGAGGATTTTTTTGAACAATCTGAATTAACTCTTCAAAATTTTTCATAAAATACCTCTCCTCAAATTTAAAATCGTATACAACCCGTTGGGCTATAGAGCAAATCCGGCATCAAATGCCTTAAGATTTAACTCTTCAAATCCTTTTTTAACATTCTTTTCTATAGCTTTTTTCCAATCTACACCTTCCACGTTCATGGCCTTTACCAATGCGCCTAAAAGCACAATATTCATTGCCTTGCTGTTGCCAAGCTCAGTGGCAATATCTGCTGCCTTAACAACCAGTACAGATACTTTTTGAGATAATTCATCTAGAATTCCTTCCGGATATGTTGCCTTTCCCATTAAAATAGGAACAGAAGGTATCTCAAAATCATTGATTACCATCTTCCCATCATTCTTTAGATACTCTATCCATCTCAATGCTTCCATCTTTTCAAAAGCAACGATTACATCTGCTTCAGTCTTCCCAACTATAGGAGAATATACTTTCTTACCATATCGTATTTGAGTACTTACATTTCCACCTCTTTGGGACATACCATGTATTTCTGACATCTTTACATCATAACCTGCTTCTACTAACCCCTCAGATAGAATTTTACTGGCTAAAATAGTACCCTGTCCGCCTACCCCTACCAGTAAGATATTCTTAACATCACTCATGTTTTACCTCCATTTCGGCACTTGTTCAAAATCAACTGAAAAATTGCATTGAGCTAAAGTTCCTCAATTGCATTGAATGGGCAAACTTGTTTACACACTGTACAGCCTGTACATGAAACTTCATCAATTTCAATCTTTTCACCCGAATGTATTGCTGGGCATCCAACACCTACGCAAAGCTTACATTTTCTGCACTTATCCTGATTAATTGTACATTTTTTAGTTGATAAATCATATTCACTCTTGTCCTGAGGACTAAATTTCTTTAAAATACAAGGCCATTTTGTAATGACTACAGTAGGCTCGTCTTTTGCCATCGCATCGTCAAGAGCTTTATTAACTTCATCAAGTTTGTTAGGGTTAACTATATATATGTTTTCATCTTTTATTCCAATTGCCGTACATAGCTTAGGAATATCAACTTCAACAGTTTCTTCTCCCATTAAAGTATATCCTGTTCCCGGATTTTGTTGGTGACCTGTCATACCAGTAATTCTATTATCTAATATTACTGTTGTATTACATCCCCTATTATATACTGCATCTATTAAGCTGGTTATTCCCGAATGGAAGAATGTTGAATCGCCTATAACAGAAACAACCTTTAATTCTTCATTTCCTATTTTCTTTAAAGCCTGAGCTGCACCGTGACCACAGCTTATACTTCCGCCCATACAAAAACACGTATCCATTGCGGATAATGGAGGTGCTGACCCCAAAGTATAACAACCTATGTCTCCAGTAATCATTACATTCTTTTTCTTGCTTAAAGCATAAAAGAATCCTCTGTGCGGACATCCTGCACAAAGAGTTGGAGGTCTTACAACTGCCTCATTATCAGCTTTAATTACCTCTGGTTTTTCTCCAAATACAGCAGTTCTTACTATATCAGGATTTAATTCATCATACTCTGGAATGATTTCTTTTCCTATACATTCTATACCTGCCATTTTCAAATGGTTTTCAATATATGGATCCATTTCTTCTATTACATATATTTTCTTTACCTTACCAGCAAACTCTTTAATAAGTCCCATAGGCATAGGGAAGGTCATTCCAAGTTTAAGGTAAGATGCATCATCACCAAATACTTCTTTAGCATATTGGTATGATATTCCTGAGGTTATAACACCAATCTCATTTTTATTATATTCAGGTTTGTTTATTTCAGCATTGTTTGCGTATTCCTCCATATTAGCAATTCGTGTTATAAGATTTTTTCTCATCACCTTGCCGTTAGCCGGGGTCGCTACAAATTTTGCAATATTCTTTTCATATTTTACAGCAGGGATTAAAGCTCTTTCATTAAGTTCCACTAAGCCTTTACTATGACAGACTCTTGTTGTCATTCTTAATAAAACCGGTGTATCAAACTTTTCAGAAAGTTCTAGACCTAACTTCATAAAATCTTTGGCTTCTTGGCTATCAGATGGTTCAAGCATTAAAAGCCTTGCTGCTGTGGCATAGTTTCTATTGTCTTGTTCGTTCTGCGAGCTGTGCATACCTGGATCATCTGCGGAAACCAAGACACACCCTCCTGTTACACCTGTATACGCAAATGTAAACAAAGGGTCTGCAGCAACATTAACGCCAACATGTTTCATCGCTGCCATAGATCTAACGCCTGCTACAGAGGCTCCAATTGCTGCCTCCAATGCAACTTTTTCGTTGGGAGCCCATTCACAGTAAATATCATCTTTGTAATTGGCCATATTTTCCAATATTTCCGTACTTGGAGTACCCGGATAAGCGGAAGCAAAAATCAATCCAGCTTCGTATGCGCCTCTTGCAACCGCCTCATTTCCTGTCATAATGGTTTTCATAATCAGTCTCCTTTTCAATCGAATGTGTGTAAGGTTAACCTATCTTATATGAAATTTCATACAGTGATTTAACCCGTTAAAACTAAGACCCACTTAAATTTGCCAAAAAAGCATTATAGCTCTTATATTTATACTTATATAATATACGCTTTTGGGGTAAAATTACAACCCTTTGACTAAATTCTACATAAATAAAATATTTGTTTTTTTGTTTTTTTTACTAGTTTGTTTTAATCATTTTATAACTTTTTTGTTTGTATAAACGAAATAGAGGGCTTTCATATTGAAATGCCCTCTACCATTAGTTTTCACCCTCCGTATTAATTCCCAAAAAAACTATTATTTATTCTTTACTCCTACTTTTCGTTAAGCTACCACCATAAACATAAGAGAATTTATTCTAAATTGTTTTCATCTAAATTAATGTCAGAAAAACAACTAGGAAAAGATAATAGAAAAAACAAGTAAAGTTTATAATATTAAAAACTAAATGTGTATTTCTATGGTTATAAATTGTATAATTCTGTATAAGAATATTTTAATAGTAAAGTTGCTTTTATAATAAAGTTGCTTTTATAGTAAAGTTGCTTTTATAATAAAGCTAATTGCACAAAATTAATATAACCATAGGTGGAGGATATTATAAAGTGATTATAAGAAACGAATTAGAAGCGGATTATAGAGAAGTTGAAGAACTAACTCGAAAAGCATTTTGGAATTTAAATTTACCGGGATGTGATGAGCACTATCTTGTACATATAATTCGCAACCATGAGGATTTTATACAAGAATTAGATTTGATAATTGAGCACGACAATTGCATTATTGCAAATATCATGTTTACAAAGTCAAAACTTATTGATGCAAATGGTAATGAAAAAAACATATTGACCTTTGGACCTCTTAGTGTTAAGCCTGAATATCAAAGAAAAGGATACGGGCGAACTCTTATGGAATATTCTTTTTGCAAAGCAATCCAGCTCGGCTATGATTCCATTGCAATATTCGGAAATCCAGAGAACTATATTCCCCTTGGTTTTAAGAGTTGTAGAAAATATAATATAAGTATTGGAGATAATATATATCCAACAGCCCTGCTAATAAAAGAGTTAAGACTAGGCGCCATACCTGAAGGCAATTGGATTTTTCAAGAAAGCCCTGCTTACAATATTGACCCACAAAATGCTCTTGAATTTGACAAAACTTTCGAGCCCCTTGTTAAAGAATATCAACCATCTCAGGAGCTGTTCTATATTTATAGTCATTCCAGTATCTTTAAATAAAAAAGATGAAATCATAAGTTAGTTGTATTATTTATGATAAAAAAGGGGGAAAGCCTATAACTTTCCCCCAAGCAGTGTTCTACTGTTCCAACTCACCTTTTAAATTAAATTGTTTACCTTCTGTTATTTTAACCTCTACAATCTGACCTATTAAGTCCTCTCCTCCAGGGAAATTCACCAGTTTAGTGGATTCGGTTCTTCCTGCAAGGTTACTTTCATCCTTTGTACTTATTCCTTCAACTAAAACCTTTTGTACTGTTCCTTCATAGGTTTTATTGATTTCACCGGAAATCTGATTTATTCTGGCTAAAAGTCTGTTAAATCTGTCATGCTTAACATCCTCAGGGACCTGATCCTCATATTTTTCTGCCGGCGTTCCTTTTCTTATGGAGTATATAAAGGTGAATGCAGAATCAAATCTAACCTTTTCTATTAAATCCATAGTTTCAAGGAAGTCCTCTTCGGTTTCTCCCGGAAAACCTATTATTAAATCCGTAGTAATGGATATATCCGGAGCTGCTTTTCTAAGCTTTTCTATAAGAAGCAAATAATCTTCCTTTGTATATTTTCGGTTCATTCTCTTTAATATTTCATTGCTCCCCGCTTGAACCGGCAAATGAATTGCATTGCATAATTTGTTGCAATCTTTAAATGCACCGATTAGCTTGTCTGACAAATCCTTTGGATGTGATGTCATAAATCTGATTCTCTCTAGTCCTTCAATTTCATTTAAGGCATAAATTAAATCAGCAAAATCCATACCATTTTCTTCTGTAGAACAATATCCGTCTTCATACTTGCTTACACCATAAGAATTTACATTCTGACCAAGTAATACAATTTCCTTTGCTCCTGTACTCACAAGATCTTTAACTTCCTTTATGATTTCCTCCGGTCTTCTGCTTCTTTCCCTACCCCTTGTATACGGTACTATACAATATGTACAGAAGTTGTTGCATCCATACATTATGTTTACAAGAGCCTTGAAATCATACAATCTCTTTGATGGCAAACCTTCAACTATTGCCCCACCGTCCTGCCATACATCAACGACTTTTTTTCTTTCATTTATTACGTTATCAAGCAGCTCCGGAAATTGATGAATGTTATGAGTACCAAATACTAAGTCTACCCATGGATATTTACTTTTCACTTCATCTATAATATGTTGCTGCTGCATCATACAACCACATACACAGGCTACAAATTCAGGATTCTTTTCTTTTATTTTTTTCAATTGTCCAAGAGTACCAAAGAATCTCTTGTCTGCATTTTCTCTGACACTGCAAGTGTTTATAATAACTATATCAGCCTTATCTCTATCGACTTCTTCCTTAAATCCCTTTTCCATAAGCATTCCTGCCATAGTTTCAGAGTCATGTTCATTCATTTGGCAACCGAAAGTTAAAATAAAAAATGTTTTTCCATTGTCCATTGTGTTCTCTATATTATCTTTTTTCAAAAATAATTCCTCCATAAACTGTTATTTTATATTAAATATCAAATAGTATCTTTTTAATTTCTTATTTTAGAAACTTCGGTTATTGTACCATAAGTAAGAGCATTTTTGCAAATGATTATACTAATCCACCATATGCTGCATAGCCCTATCAATCATCATTATCACCTGCTCACGTGTGCAATATCCCCTTGGGTTTGTTCCATCGGTAATGCCGGCTGTTTTATATTTCTCCCATGTATCTTTTGACCATACAGAGGGTTCTTCTCCTTCCCTTAGAAGATTTTCTTTTATTAGCTGTATTACTTCATCTCTACTCATATCATTTATATCCCCCGTATTTTTACTCTCCTCTGTTTTTGTAATGTCCTCTGTTTTTGTAATGTCCTCTGTATTTTTACTCTCCTCTGTGTTTTCTAAGTATGGTAATGGGTCTATATTCTCACCATTAACAATGAGTTCAAAATGTAAATGTTCTGCCATATTCTTTATGCTCTTACTGGTAGAACCCATAATACCAATGCTCTCTCCTGCCTTTACAATTTTCCCAACGGGAACCTTACTTTGTTGCTTCAAATGCTGATACAGTGTCTTATAGCTGTAATGATTAATAACAACCACCCATCCCCTTATGTCATGCCAATAATTCTTTTCAACTGTACCGGCTGCCACCGAGTATATGATAGTCTCCTTTTTGCTAAAATCTTTTCCAAGGTCAATTCCCTTATGATATGTACTGGCTCCTTGTATATTTGTATTACGTTTACCGAATTTGCTTGTTACTCTAAGTGGTTTAACAGGCAAATGATTAAATTGCATTCTCTCTCCCCCTTGTTATCTAATATTTCTTGCCATTGATTGCTGAAAAAAAACAAAAGCTCCTGATTCATTGTATCAAGAGCTTTTGTTTTTCAACTACATATTGTCTTCCATTTTCTTTCTAAGCTTACGTAGTTTGTCTTCTGCCATATCAAGCATGTCTTTACTAACATCCTTTACAGATTCAACTGCAACTTTGCCTAAATCTTTTACTTTTACATCACCTAAATCCATATTTGCCTCCATTTTGGCTAAGATATGTCCAAGCCATAATCTTAATAATATATTTATTGGGATGTCCATTATATAGGTACATATTTACGAATATATAAAATATATACCATTCCCATTACCCATATTGTTTGATTAAATTTACGAAATTATACATTTTTGTTTTATAGGTTGATGAAAGCTCTTTTCATATTTTTCTTATTTCATATTTTTTTATTTTTTATCTTTCTTATCTCTTTTACTTTATATCAACATAGTAACATTATATTTTCGGTATTTTCGGCAGTATTTAAATCCCAAAAAAAACACTCCGAAGAATGTTTTTACCCTTAGGAGTGTTTAAAATTTTATTTAGTTTAGAATTCCATTTCGCTCTTTTTATCTCTTGACATAAGCCTATTTACCGCATCCCTGGCATCAATTTTATCATTGATAACTGCATAAATACCCTCTGTGATAGGCATTTCCACACCCTCACGCTTTGCAAGTTCATATGCGGCTTCCGTTGTAAACATTCCTTCTACAACCATACCAACCTTTTCTATAGCATCCTTAGGGCTCATACCTTCCCCAATCATTATGCCACAACGTCTGTTTCTTGAATGCATACTTGTACAAGTTACTATCAAATCTCCAATACCTGTCAATCCGGAGAAAGTGTGAACATCTGCCCCAAGCTTCACGCCAAGTCTTGTAATTTCAGTTATACCTCTTGTCATCATAGCAGCTTTTGCATTGTCTCCATATCCCATACCATCAGATATTCCGGCACCTAATGCAATTATGTTCTTAAGCGCACCGCCAAGCTCCACGCCTATTACATCATTGCTGGTATATACTCTAAAGCTCTGTGTCATAAAAATATCCTGTACATACTCTGCAAGCTTTATGTCTGTAGAAGCAACAACAACTGTTGTTGGCATTCCCAATCCAACTTCCTCTGCATGAGAAGGTCCCGATAGAGTTACATATTTCATGTTGGACATTTTATCGTGTGCAATCTCAGACATTCTTTTTAATGTTTTTTGCTCAATACCCTTTGCCACATTTACTATTATCATATCCTGACTAATGTAAGGTAAGGCATTGTCAAGTGCATTTCTGAAGTGCTGTGCAGGAGCTGAAAAAAGCACCATTCTAGCATCTTCAATTGCTTCTTGCACGGTATTTACAGGCTTTAGATTATCAGAGAATTTAATACCGGGAAGATATTTAACATTTTCCCTATCCTCTCTTAAAGCCTGCACATGATCCTTATTAACATCCCATATCTTTACTTCATGTCCTTTATTGCTTAATGTAATAGCAAGTGCTGTACCCCAGCTACCTGCACCAATTACAGCTATCTTTTTAAAATCCATGGTCTTCCGCCTCCATTATACATGGCTATGGGCATATCGCCCTGCCCCCTTATTTCTTGAAACTAATTTTAGATTCTTCACCTTTTACCAGTCTGGAAATATTAGCGTTGTGTTTATATAATACGATTAGTGCCATTAAAAGCCCCCATGCAAGGTACCTTGAATCATACCAATTTGCAACAAAAGGAAAGGCTAAGGCTGCGGTAACAGCTCCAAGAGAAACCATTCTTGAAACCAACACGACTACCGCAACTATTGCTAATTCTATAAGTCCTAAAATGGGTGATACCGTTATTAATACACCAAATGCTGTAGCAACACCTTTTCCACCTTTAAATCCAAAAGCAATGGGCCATATATGCCCGCAAAATACTGCCAGCCCACAAGCTAATGTCAAATAAAGTGCCGCCTCAGGAATAGTTGATTCAGGTGACAAAAGGTAGTGTCCCACTAACCTTCCTAAAAGCACAGCAAATACCCCTTTAAAAATATCAATTAATAAAGTTGCTACGGCAGCTTTCTTTCCAAGTACTCTCAATACGTTTGTAGTTCCCGCATTTCCACTGCCCTCTTTTTTTATATCAATCCCGTACATCCTACCAATCAGTATAGCCGGGGATATATTCCCCATAAAGTATGCCACAATAACAGTAGCTACTGATATAATTATTAGTTTTGCGTCCATTTATCTTATTCCTCCGATTTATCACCCTTTTCACGGAATACAAACTTAACAGAAGTTCCAGGGAATCCATAGGCATCTCTAATTTTATTTTCAAGATATCTTGCATAGGAGAAATGCATTAATTCTCTCTTATTTACTTGGAATGAGAATAGCGGTGGTTTTAC
Source organism: Aminipila sp. (assembly GCA_047974845.1). Lineage (GTDB taxonomy): Bacteria > Bacillota > Clostridia > Peptostreptococcales > Anaerovoracaceae > Aminipila. Next base: position 14,089 of record JBKECQ010000075.1, read on the forward strand.
TCCAACTTGAGTTACATAATATACCTTTAGATGTTTACCCTTATCTGATGGAGGTGGTTGAAGCATCATAGCGTCTGCAATCAAGCTGTTAAGCTGTCCTGTTGAGATTCTCATAGCTCTTATTTCTGCTATAGATTTTGCCATAGACATAACATTTTCTACTCTCTGTCCTGTTAAAACAGAAATAAATACTGTAGGTGCATATGACATAAAAGGTAGCTCTTTAGCTATTTCCTTTTCAAAATTCTTCATAGTGTGATTGTCTTTTTCTATTAAATCCCACTTATTTACCACAACCATTAGACCTTTTCCGGCTTCATGAGCAACTCCTGCAATCTTTTTATCTTGCTCTGTAATACCCTCTACCGCGTCAATCATTAACATACAAACATCACAACGTTCAATGGCTGCAACAGCTCTAATAACACTGTACCTTTCGATGTTTTCTGTAACTTTGCTTTTTCTTCTAATACCGGCTGTATCTATTAAAATAAATTCTTCATCTTTCCATGTGAAAGGTGTGTCAATAGAGTCTCTAGTTGTTCCTGCTATATTTGAAACAATTACTCTGTTTTCACCGATTAGTTTATTTATAATAGATGATTTTCCTACGTTTGGTTTTCCTATAACAGCTATCTTTGTAATATCTTCATCGTAGTCACTGTCATATTCAGGGAAATTTTCTACAATTCTCTCAAGAACGTCACCAAGACCCAGCATATTTGCTGAAGAAATGGCAATTACTTCTCCAAGACCCAGTTCATAGAAATCATAGAAGTTATCAGGTAGATTTCTAGGGTTATCTATTTTATTAGCCACTACTAAAACCGGTTTGCCCGTTCTTCTAAGCATAGTAGCAACCTCAGTGTCTGCATGAGTAAGCCCTTCCTTACCATCAACCATAAATAATATGATATCAGATGTTTCCATTGCTATCTCCGCTTGTTCTCTCATCTGAGATAAAATAACATCGCTGGTATTTGGTTCAATACCACCGGTATCAATTAGCGCAAAGTGTTTTCCACACCACTCTGCTTCTGCATAAATTCTATCACGAGTTACGCCCGGAGTGTCTTCTACAATAGAAACTCGCTTCCCGACTACTCTATTAAAAAATGTGGATTTACCCACATTAGGTCTGCCTACTACGGCAACTAATGGTTTACTCATTAAACAATCCTCCTGCAAATTCTGTAGGATTGAATTCCTTCAAATCGTACATTCCTTCACCTACACCAATCAGCTTAACAGGTATATTAAACTCATCTGATATAGTAATTACAATACCGCCCTTTGCGGTTCCATCCAATTTTGTTAGCACCACACCTGTAATATCGGCTATTTCACCAAATTCCTTAGCTTGTGAAATAGCATTCTTTCCTGTGGTAGCATCTAATACTAGCAATGTCTCCCTTGCAGCTTCCGGGAATTCTCTACTAATAATCTTATTCATCTTTTCCAGCTCTACCATAAGATTCTTTTTAGTTTGTATTCTTCCGGCAGTATCACAAATAAGAACATCAATTCCCTTTGCTTTTGCTGACTGAATAGCATCAAAAATGACTGCTGATGGGTCAGCCCCTTCATGGTGGCTAATAACATTAACCCCTACACGCTCTCCCCATAGTTCAAGCTGTTCTCCAGCAGCAGCTCTAAAAGTGTCTGCCGCGGCAAGCAATACAGATTTACCCTCTTGCTTAAATTTATTTGCCATCTTTCCAATAGAGGTAGTTTTACCGCCTCCATTTACACCAATCACAAGTACAACCAAAGGTGTTTCTTGACATAGCCCATGACTTTCGCCTTTGTCAATTAACCCTGTTACAATCTCCGTAATTCTATCCTTCACTTGTTGCTCTGTTTTTAGCCCTTGTTTCCTTACGTCTTCCCTTAGCTGCCCTACTATTTTCATAGTGGTTTCCATTCCAATATCAGAAGTTATTAGAACTTCTTCTAATTCTTCAAGAAGTTCTTCGTCAACTGTCCTTCCCAAAAATACTTCGGAAATTTTTTCAGACAGTTTACCAAAAAACGACTTTTTAGGTTTTTCAAATAACATATTTTGCCTCCATTAATTCATAGACGGTCTCATTGACTAATTTAAATCAATCTTGTCCCCCAGTTTCAAAGATAATACACGTGATACCCCTTGCTCCGGCATTGTAACTCCATAAAGAACATCTGCGTGCTCCATAGTTGCTTTTTGGTGGGTAACAAGAGCAAACTGAATGTCATCAAAGTGCTTTAAATATCCTGCAAATCTTTCAATATTTGCATCATCTAATGCGGCCTCAACCTCATCCAAAATACAAAAAGGTGTAGGTTTTGCCTTAAGAACCGCAAACATTAAAGCAATAGCAGTCATGGTTTTTTCTCCACCGGACATCAGATTTATATTTTGAAGCTTCTTACCCGGAGGCTGAGCTATAATTTCAATCCCACTTTCAAGTGGTCTTGTTTCATCTTCAAGCCTTAGCAAAGCTTGTCCTCCTCCAAATAATTCTTTAAACACACTTTCAAAGTTTTCTACAATCAAATCAAAGCTCTCTTGAAACTTAATTCGTATAGTTTTATCCATATCATCAATAATCTGCTTTAATGAATCCATGGCTCTTAGAATATCATCTCTTTGTTCTGATAAAAACTCATATCTTTCACTAACGGTTTCATATTCCTTTATAGCTCCGATATTTACCTCGCCCAAAGCTTTTATTCTGGTTTTAAATTCACGGCTTTGTTTAACAGCTTCATTCATATTAAACTCTTTTTTCTTAAAGTCAATAGCCTGAAGATATGAAACTTCAAACTCATCCCATAGTTTATTTTTATAAGAGTCCAACTGCGTTTCATTCTTTGCCTTTTTTATGTCTAACTCATATTTCTGAGTTTGGCAAGCATTGACCTTCTCTTCTATAGAATCCCTCGCAGCAGTTTTTTCATTCAAACTATGAAGTAATTGACTTTTTTCTTGTGAAATTTCTTCTATGTATTTCTCCAAAGAGTTTCTTTCTTCTTCTTTATCTTTTATTGAAACTCCATTAGTTTCAGCATTAATCAGAAGATCTCTATCAGATCTGAGCCTTTCAAGCTCAGCCTGTTTATGCTCAACATCAGCATTTATTTCTGTTATGGAAAGATTTATTCTGGATACCATTGCATCAACATTTATTTTTTCACTCTCACAGGCAGTTACGGCAATTCTGGCCTTCGTTATTTCCTCATTACCAGCTTCAACCTTTGATTTTGATGATTCAAGCTCTTCCATTCGTCTTTCAATTGCAGCTTCCAGTTCAACAATTTTAGAACTTCCTAATTCTATTTCTTGGGTTAGCTTTACAATCATATTGTCAGCAGAATCCTGCTCACTTCTGATGCTCTCCAGCTCCCTCTGTCTTTTGTTCTCACTTTCAATCAAATCTTTTATACTATTATCAAACATAGAAATTTTATTTTCCGCAGACAATAGTTCCAGCTCAATCTCTCTTTGTCTTTTTTCTAGCTGTTGAACTCGATTCATATTGTTTTCTAGATTTGAACGTATTTCTGAAAGTTCATTTGAAACAGAGTCACCTTCCACTATTGCAGAGTCTAATTTATCCTGTAATAGACTCACTTCACTCTTTCTTTCAAGGAGATTTGCTGTATTATTTTTAAAAGCACCTCCGGTAATCGCACCTCCGGAATTTATAACTTCCCCTTCCAGAGTAACAAATCTGAGTCCCCCGGAAACTCTCTTTGAAAGATTCACTGCATTTTGCAAAGTATCAACGATGACAACTCTGCCCAGCAAATATGCCATAACGTTTTTATACTTTTGGTCAAAGTCAACACATTCAACCCCAAGTCCTTTAAACCCTTGAGCAGTTAATAAATTTTTATCATAATTGTATGCATTGCTTTTTATTGATTCAATGGGAAGTAACGTTAGTCTTCCGGCTTTATTTGCTTTTAAAGACCTTATTATGCCCTGTGCGTCTTGGTCTGATTGGCAAACTATATTCTGCATTGCCGCACCTAAAGCAGTCTCTATGGCCACTTCATAGCCCTTAGGGACTTCAATTAAATCAGCAACAACTCCATGCACACCTCTGAAGTTGTTTTTCATTACATATTTAACTGCATAATTATAGCCTTCATAATTACTTTCCATTTCCTCAATGGTCTTTTTTCGAGCAGAAAGTTGACCTATAGCAATTTTAATATCTTCATTTCTCTTAGTTAATTCTTTTTCACGTAAAATCGCACTATTATAATTTAATTTTACTTGTTTAGCTTCTTGAGAAATACTTTCAAAGTCCGCCTTCAATTGATCTCTTTGCTGAGTTTCTTGCATTTGAACAGCGAGTATATCTTCATTTTGACTATGTGCACTGTTTTTTTCAGATAATAATAGCTCTTTTCTTCTGTCTAATGTTCCTTTAAGGTTTTCTAAACTGCTAATTTCTCCCCTTTTAGAACTTATAGTACTATGAATTTTATACAAGTTATTTTTATCTTCATCAATCCTAGTTGAATTGTCAGTTTGTTCTGTTATTAATTTTGGATATATATCAATTTTTAATTTTAGCTGTTCGTTTAGTTCAGCCATTTTTAAATCAATATTTATTTTAGTTTTAGTAAGTTCTTGTAGGTTTAAGCTCTCTTTTTCTAATTTTTGTTCAAGGATTTGAAGTTCGCTATTTAATCTTATCTCTTCTTTCTCCATGGAAGAAAGCTTTTCTTCCTTCAATTTGCCCTCGTTTACCAGTAAGTTTATTTCCTCTATACTTTTTACTAGACGATTTCTAGCATCATTGTTTAGAGCTTCCAGAGCTTCACTCCTATTTCTGCTTTCTAATATTTCTCTGTCCAGCTTTACTCTATCATCTTTTAGGTTATCAATTGATCCCTCTAATTCTGTAATATCATCTTTTAAATATTCATTTTTTAATTCTAAATTGTCAATATTCTTAAGAGTAATATTTATTTCCAGTTCTTTATAGGTTTCTCTTAACTCTAAATATTCCTTTGCTTTCTCACTGTCCTCTTTTAGTCCGCCAATTCTATCCTCAATTTCGCCAACAATATCATTAACTCTTTCAAGGTTTGAATTGGTAGCTTCCAATTTTCTTTCAGCTTCAGCCTTTTTGCTTCTATATTTAACAATTCCAGCAGCTTCTTCAAAGATTTCTCTCCTACTTTCAGGCTTGTTGCTTACTATGTCCGAAATCTTACCTTGTCCGATTAGTGAATATCCATCAACACCAATTCCGGTGTCCATGATAAGCTCCCTTATATCTTTTAGCCTGCATTGATTGTTATTTATATAGTATTCACTTTCACCGGACCTAAACATTCTCCTTGTTATAGCAACCTCGCTGTAATCAATGGGAAGTATTCCTGTGGAGTTGTCGATTAAAAGCACTACTTCCGCCATACCTCTTGATTTTCTATTGGCAGTACCGGCGAAAATGACATCTTCCATTTTTCCGCCACGTAAAGTTTTAGGGCTCTGTTCACCAAGCACCCATCTTAAAGCATCACTGATATTACTTTTACCGCTGCCATTAGGGCCTACAATACAAGTAATACCATGATTAAATTCAATAGAAACCGGTTCAGCAAATGACTTAAAACCATGCATATCTATTCTTTTGAAATACATTTGTCTCCACCACTTTCTAAAGCGTATTTAGCAGCATTCTGTTCTGCTTCTTTTTTGCTCTTTCCTACACCCTCACCAATTAGTCTTCCTTCTGTATATAAAGATACATAGAAAGTTTTATCATGATCCGGTCCTTCTTCTCTGTCTATGTGGTAAGAAATTTTTACATCTCCATTTGTTTGTAAATGTTCCTGTAGTTCTGTTTTATAGTCTTTTATTAACTTTCCTGATACTGCATTTTGTATTGTACCTTCAAAAGTTCTCAATACAAATTTTCTTGCTTCCTCAAATCCTCCGTCTAGGAAAATAGCCGCAATTACAGCCTCCATGGCATCAGCAATAATAGATTCCCTATTTCTGCCTCCCATGCGTTCTTCGCCTTTACCCATCTTTAGGACTTCGCCAATTTTCAGGTTTCTTCCTTGCTCAGCCAAAGATTTTTCACAAACAATGGAAGCCCTGAGTTTTGTCAACCGTCCCTCTGTAACATTTGTTAATTTTTTAAATAGCTCTTCGCTAATAATCGCATCAAAAAAAGCATCCCCTAGAAACTCTAATCTTTCATTATCCTTTCCACATCTATCATTTTTTTCCTGCACAAAAGAGCTGTGAGTTAGCGCCTTATCCAAATATTCAGCGTTCTTAAATTTGTAATTTATATTTTTTTGGAAATCAATACTATTCACTTATCTTTATCTCCTCAAGTTCAAGAACAGAATCTAATATTGTCTGTACTACATTCTGCTCAGCATATGGAATCCCCTTTAATATTGTATTTTTTACAGCATTTGCATTTGATGAACCATGCATTTTTACAATAGGTCCTTTTACACCCAAAATAGGGGCTCCGCCATATTCTGAGTAGTCAAATTCGTTTTTCAAACCTTTTAATTTATCATATAAAAGCGCAGATCCTATTTTTGCTTTAATGCCGTCAGTAAGTTTCTTTTTTAACTGTTTTAATACTGAAAGAGCTAATCCCTCAGTTAATTTTAGGATAACGTTTCCTACAAAACCGTCGCAGACAATTACGTCACTTGCTCCAAAAGGAATTTCTCTTGCTTCTACATTTCCAACAAAATTCAATTTGCTTTTCCCTAATAGCTCGTGAGCCGCCTTAGTAACAGTTGTTCCTTTTGTTTCCTCTGTTCCTATGTTTACTAAGCCTACCTTAGGATTTTTTCTTCCTAAAACTTTTTCCATGTAAATGCTACCCATTGTAGCGAATTCCAGTAAATTGTCCGGTTTACATTCAGAGTTTGCACCTGCATCTACTAAAAGTGATGCTTGACCTCCAAGTACAGGATAAATACTTGCCATTGCAGGTCTATCAATCCCTTGGATTCTTCCCAAAATAAATAACCCACCTGCCATTAGTGCACCGGAGTTCCCTGCTGAAACAAATAAATCTCCATTTCCTTCTTTAAGCATAGTTATACCTTTTACAAGGGAAGAGTCTTTTTTCGTTCTTACCGCCTTTACAGGGGCGTCACAAGTTTCTATAACATCACTTGCGTGTTCTATAAGAATTTGGTTTTTGTCATACTTATATTTTTTTAATTCCGCCTCAATTTTGGACTGATCGCCTACAATTACAATTGTATGTGTAATTTCCTTTGCTGCTAATACCGCGCCTTTTACAATCTCAGAAGGTGCATTATCTCCACCCATTCCATCTAATAATATTTTCATATCTTGCCTCCATTTAGCCCATGAGCTAATAAATATATTCTGCCTTTAAGTTCATACAAAATAGTACCACTTTATATATGACATTTTTTAATAGTTATACACTCCAGCCATTATTTTCCTCTAAAACTCCATGTGAAAACCGATACATGGACTAAAGTATGAAAACTAGATTCCACACTTATTTCTTCTAACCTTTTGGTTTAGTATTATATCTAAATAAACAATATTTTCATATTTTGCCAATGCATAGAATTAGGCAATATATTATACCACAGAATACCAATAAAAAAAAGCAAAAATGGCTGAATCAACCTATAGTATCTGCCGTTTTAATAATTCATAATACAAATCCTTATAATTGTTATATATTACATTATTTTTTATAAAACTTATTTTAAATATATCAAATTTGAAACAGGTTTTGGATATATTTTATGGATTTATTTATAAATGAAAATTTTCTTTTTAGCTAAATGCGGTGAAAATTTTCCTGTAGACGTAATTTTGTTTTATCAGTCTATGTATATTGACAAAATAAGGGGTCTGTATCAAAGTAAAGACATTTACGTTTTACTTTGGTACAGACCCCCTACCCTTACTCTTCAATTTTTAATATAGAAACTTCATATGCGATGCGGCTTATAACATTACCTTCCGCATCTCTTTTTTTGTACTCTCTGCTTTGTATTCTTCCCATTATTGAAAGTCTCGTTCCTACTTCCAAACTTCCTGCATATGTAGCGTTTCTTCCCCATGCAATACAAGGGATATAATCTGATTTATTATACATTCTGTTTACAGCTAACATGATATCACAAATTTCTCGACCAAGAGGAGATGTTCTCCTTATTGGAGGTTTACATAAAAATCCGTCCAAATAAATATAGTTTTCATCAATTTCTTCTTCAATATTTTCTATTATTCCCCGAGCAAACACAACTATATTAAGGCGGCTTTTTCCCTCGTTTTCTTCATTATATGTACGTACCTGTCCTTCAACTTTTATATTCATACCTTCTTCAAGATTTATATCCCATATTAATCTTTCCGAGACTACAACCTTTATTTCGTCTCTATATCCACTTTTTCTTCCTATGCCTATTTCAAATAAATAGAAACTTTCTCCATATGATTTATGGCTAAATTTAAGCTCAGTTAACACCACACCTTGAAGAACCGCTTTATTTGTATCGCATCTGTTTTCATCCAGCACTGTAGTTTGAAGCTGACTGTTTTCCATGCACTTTTCCCCCTTATTTATACTGCAGAATTATGCTCTGCTATTTAACATTTTATTAAGAAAAGATATTTTTATTCTCAAAATTCAACTTATATGAGAAAAAAAGAAGTGTTTGTTCCAAAAGGCAAATAGCCCTTTAGGACAAACACTTCTTTTTGTTAAAAACTTTATGGAGAACTATATATTTTTTATAGCTTCTTCTAACTGTTTTAATGCTTTTTCCAACACACTTCTTGGACAAGCGGCATTTAATCTCATAAAACCTTCTTGTTTTCTAGCAAAAGAATCTCCACTATTTAGCCCAAGTCCGGCTTTATTCAGCATAAACTCATTTAATTCCTTCTGCGCCATATTTAGCCCTCTGCAATCAAGCCAAACCAAATAAGTGCTTTCCGGTATTACCATTTTTATCTGCGGTATATTTTCTTTTATATATGTATCAATAAATATCATATTTTCCTGCAAATACTGAATCAGCTGATCCAACCACTCTTGACCTTCTCTATAAGCCACCTCGGTTGCTATTAAACTAAAGCAATTATTCCTTAAAATATCCATGCCCTTCCAAACGTAATCAAACCTTTGCTTCAATTCATTATTTGGAAAAATAACAATAGAAGCTTGTAATCCCGCCATATTAAAGGTTTTAGATGCCGCCAGGCAGGTGATGACCTGTTCTTCTGCACCTTTGCACCCATGCACTGTAGGTATGAATTTGTTACCCCACAGAACTAAATCTGAGTGAATTTCATCGGATATTATAATCACATTATATTTAATACATAATTCAACAACACGCTTTAGTTCCTGTTCAGTCCATACTCTCCCAACAGGGTTATGCGGATTGCAAAATATAAATAACTTGGGCTTCATGGCAAGCTTTTGTTCTAAATCAATAAAATCAATGGTGTATTTTCCTTCTATCTCTTTTAATGGATTTTCAATAACCTTTCTTCCCCAGTTTTCAACCACATCATAAAATTCAGAGTAAACCGGTGTTTGTATAAGAACAAAGTCTGTAGGTTCTGTCAATTCTCTTACTAAAATAGACATAGAAGGTACTACTCCGGGGCTAAAGCTTATCATAGACTTGTCTATGAGCCTATTATTTCTTTCCTCTTGCCACTGGCAAATAGCATCGTAGTAGGATTCCGGTCTATATGTATATCCAAATATCCCCTGTCGTGCTCTTTCTTCTAAGGCATCAATAATCGGCTTAGCTGTTTTGAAGTCCATATCTGCAATCCAAAGAGGTATTACATTATCTACTCCAAACTTCTTTTTTCTTTCATCATATTTTGCAGAAAAATTGCTGCTCCTATCTATAATCTCATCAAAGTTATACTTCACTGAAAAATCTCCTTTATTCTTCCGACTTATTTAGTAACCATTTCTTACCTTCAACTATTCTTGTTACCAGCATTGATGCAACTGAATCCCCAGTAGCATTTACCATAGTTGCTGGAGGATCAACGAGGAAACCTATTGTTGCAATAATAGGGAATGCTTCCGGTGGGAACCCATATAGGTTTACTATTAACATTTCACCAATAAGTCCACCTCCAGGTACACCTGACATAACCACCCCACCAAGTACAGAAATTAATACGGCGGTGAAAAAAGTACCTATACCTGTAAAGTCTTGACCGAAAACACCAAATAAAAATGAAATTTTAAGTATTGAAGATAAACAAGTTCCATCCATATGCATAGTTGCTCCCATAGGTAATACAATCTCTCTTATATCCTTAGGCACACCCATTTTCTCTGCTGCATTTAGGTTTACAGGTAATGTGGCAATGGAACTTCCTGTTGCAAACGCAGTAATAGCCGGTGGTAATATGTTTTCAAAACATCTCTTTATACCCAGCTTTCCTCCTGCTACAAAGGCATATAACGCAAATGCAAAAATGAAGTATAAGAAACAAACCGGATAGTAAATAGCCATAGCCTTTGCATATGCTCCCAACAGTTGAGGTCCAAACTCTCCTATTAAGCTTGCAAAATATGCTCCTAATCCGATTGGCGCATATAGCATAATAATTCCAATTAACTTCATCATTATTTTGGATAATGCATCAAGCCCCCTGGCAATCATGTTATCTTCTCCGCCAACAGCGCTGACACAAAAGCCAAAGAGGATTGAAAATACAATAAGTGGAAGCATATTGGATTTTGACATGAGACCTACAAAGTCATTTACGGTAATAGCCTTAACAATCTGTTCTGCCAGAGAAATCTGTTGAATATCACCTGCGGCCTCCATGGTAATATTTGCACCCTCAGCCGGAGGGAAAAGTGTTACAACAGAGAAAATTATTACTGCGGCAATTACACCTGTAACAATGAATACAAAAAACATACTTCCTAAGATTTTCCCCAGCCTCTTCATGTTTAACATATTTCCTACTGCACTGGCAATAGTTACAAATACCATAGGAACTACAGCAGTAAACATAAGGTTAATAAAGACTTCTCCCAAAGGCTTAAAAACTGTAGCCTTCTCTCCCATAACTATACCTAAAGTACTACCTACAGCTATGGCTATAAGCAAAATAATAGGAAATCTATAATTCTGCCAAAAACTTTTTTTCTCTAATTCCGATCCCATAACCCCTTATTCCTTTCCTTACCTAATACAACAACACTATATTATTAAATCCTGATCTGTAATCTCCCCTACCGCTACTATATTTGTATCCCCTATCAAATATAAGTTTTCAATTATATCTTCGTTCATATCTACTATTACAGATAAAATACCACCCGGAACATATAGATTCACAATTTCATCCTTATTCACTACGCCCTTTAGTGCCATAGCTACTGCAGTTGAACCTGAACCAGTTCCACAAGCTAACGTAAAGTCTTCCACCCCACGCTCATAAGTTTTTATTTTAAGATTGTTGCCCGTCATATGTTCGCAAAAATTTACATTTGCTCCTTTAGGAAAGTCTTTATAATACCTAATTTTTTTGCCTAATTCTAAAAGCTTGTTTTCTTCCCATTGATCAAACCCGTTAAGTGTTACTACTGCATGGGGAAGCCCCGGATTTCCAAGTTCAATATATGAGCACTCATATTCAGTTCCATCAACGGTTATGTTATTGTGTAATTTAATGATTTCAGGATTATTCAAACGTATCTTATATTTTCTTTGGTCAATTTTCCAAGCCTTTACATCCCCTGCAAGAGTTTCAATATTCATTGACTCTCCTGCTATTTGATTTTCAAAAGCATATCTAGCTATACATCTTGCTCCATTGCCACACATTTCTCCCAGACTTCCATCTGAATTATAAAATCTCATTTGAAAATCTCCGCCTCGCTCCGCTTTATCTACTACCATAAGGGCATTGCCTCCAACAGACACTCTTCTTTCGCAGACTTTCTTTGCTATATACGGGAATCTTTCTGTTGGTATTTTTAATTGAATATTGTTGATAATTATAAAGTCATTTCCCGCACCTTGCATTTTAGTGAATTTCATATTCACACCCCTTTAATTTTTTTCATAGAACTGCTTTGCATACTGAAGCAATACCGATGATTTTTCTGCACATTCAGCAGTCAACTCAGCTCCAAGGATAACGGATATTACTCTTTCTGTTTTATCTCCATTTTTAACTTCTGTAGTTGCTATTAAGCAAGCCCCTGCTCTATTGGTTGAACCGGTTTTTAATCCATCTACATCAGATGTATTAAATAAAAGCCTATTTGTATTTAAGGCAGAGAATTTTAAACTTTCAAGATTTACCTCAGTCTTTGACACCGTTTCCAACACTTCAGGATATTTGTTAATAACATACCTTGCCAATGCGAATAAATCTTTTGCGTTCATTCTATTTTGGCATTTAGCTGTAAAAACATCTTCTGTAAACGCAGGAAGTCCATGAGGATTATAAAATTCAGCACTGGTCAGCCCCAATTCATTAGCTTTTTTGTTCATTAACTCAACAAACTTTGCCTCAGAACCTGCTACGTACTCTGCCAAGGCAGTTGCACATTCATTACTTGATACTATTAAAAGACCTTCTAATAATTCACTTACCTTTACAGTCTGACCCGCTTTCATGGGTATCACACCATCTTCTGATACAGATTCTGCTTCTGCATTTTTTGAAAGTATTACTTCATCATCCAAAGAAACTTTTTTTGAGTCTATGGCTTCTTTTACAAGCAGATATGTCATGATTTTTGTAGTACTTGCTATTGCAACTTTATTGTCCTCCTTGTCAGAAAAAATAATTTCTCCTGTAGAAGCATTTCCTACAATGGCACCATTAAGAAAGTTAAAGTATCCATTCTTTCCAAGTGTATCCATGTTTACAGTATATCCTTTTGATGAGTCCACAATGATAGCTTTATTTTTCATTTGTGCATTCAAATCAAACATTTGCATAATGTCAGCAAATTTTATATATGTATTGCCGTCAACATTATAAACGTTATACTTCACTGGGTTGCCATCAACATATAATTTTGCCACACTGGAGCTTGCCCATTGAACTTTACGATTGCCCCCCGCTCCCTCATTTCCAACAGGGACATATGGCTTGCCTTTAATAAGATTAACTGCCTTTTTTTCTTTGTCATATGTAACATTAAATTGTTTATCTGTTCCATTCAATGCCTGTGCCACATCTCTTAAGCAAATAAAATTATTATTTTCATAAGAAGAACTATAGGCTTTTAAACTTGAGGCATTTCCATCTACATTTATTTTTACTGTTAAAGGACTTACCATATCTGCCGCAAAAACCGTAACAAAGGAACCAAAGCATAGGGCAACAGTAATTGATATTGCAAGTAATCTTTTTTGGACACCTTTTTTCATAACAAATATTCCTCTCTTTTTTCCTTTTGATGTTTTAAGTTTGCTTTATCCCTATAATCTCAAAGAACTGCTTTACAGCTCTGTATAGGCTTCTCTTTCAATCATCTCGTCATATGATTGTCTTCTTATAATTTCCGCAGATTTTCCATCCTTAACCAAAACAACAGCAGGTATAGGATTTTTGTTATAATTACTTGCCATAGAATATCCATATGCACCGGTTGAAAATATAGCCAATGTATCTCCTTGCTCTACCTGTGCAAACATTCCGTCTTTTATTAAAATGTCTCCGGATTCACAGCACTTACCACAAATAGTTGCCAACTCTTCTGCCGGCTCATTCATTTTGTTTGCTACAACTCCACTGTATTCAGCTTGGTAAAGGGCAGGTCTTATATTGTCCGTCATTCCTCCGTCTACAGAGATATATTTTCTAATTCCCTTAATATTTTTAACACTTCCGATTGTATATAAGCTAATACCTGCCTCTGCCACAATGCTTCTGCCCGGTTCTATGACTACAGCAGGTCTTTGTATTCCGACCTCATTTGAAAACTCAATAATCCTATCCATAATGGGCTCTATAAAATATTCGTAAGGCATTCTCTGTTCATCAGTATATTTAACGCCAAAACCTCCGCCAATATTTATTTCTGTAATCTCATACTGATACTTTTCCTTTGTATTTTTAACTAGCTGTAAAGTTGTCTCAAGCGCCAATAAATGTGAGCGATTGTCTAGAAGCTGAGAACCTACATGAAAGTGTATGCCTTTAAAATCCACATATTCACTGTTTATTGCAGCTTCTATTGCCGGATATATGACCTCGTCATCCAATGGAATCCCAAATTTTGAATCTTTCTTACCGGTTGTTATGTAATCATGGGTATGACTGTCAACTCCCGGTGTAATTCGATACAGTACATTTATTTTCTTATTTTTTTCTTTGCAAATTGACTCAATTAAATTTAACTCTTGAAGCCCATCAATAATAATTCTGCCGATTCCGTAATCTACTGCCATTTCCAATTCATTCTTAAGCTTATTGTTACCATTAAATTCTATTTTTTCTGGTGGAAAGTTTGCTTTTATTGCGGTATACAACTCTCCTCCGGAAACCACATCCATACAAAATCCTTCTCTATCCATAATCTTGCACATAGCTATTGATGAAAAAGCTTTTGTAGCATAGGCTGCTCTGGTATTCTCATACTTATCTAAAAAGCATTTCTTTATTTCATTACATTCCTTAATAATAGCGTTCTCTGAATATACAAATAATGGTGTTCCATACTTTTTTCCTAGCTCAATGGTATTACAGCCATCAAAATATAAAATATTATCTTTTACCTCAGTTATCATATGTCCCCTCCTAAAACTTCTCGGCATTGCCATCTTACTTTTATAGTTTTAGCAATTCCTATGCCATTAATTTTATTGCGTATATAATTCTTATTAAGTTTCTACAAATGTTGAAATTTCTCATGTCACCTCTTAAATTTTCTGACAATTTATTTTTTACAATATATTTCTTGTCTTTATTATTCCTAATTTTAGGACTGCTTTCCTGTTTTTCATAACATTACCGAACTATAATTTAGTACTTACAATAACGTACTGGCTGGCATATTTTTTGCTTCAAATATAAGGTATAATAGTGTTGTCCATAGGTATCAGCTTAAATCTTACGGATTCTTTAATGATTGAGTAATTATATGTTATGTCGTGAATTTGAAAGAGCGGCAGTGTGTTATTATAGATTTAAAAGTGATAAGTGGATAAAGATTGCAATTGTAAAGAGAAATTAAAATAGAAAGGAATTTTTGATTATGAAAAATATTTTAAAAAGCCTTGCTGAACAGCCGGGACATATTGGTTTCTTCTATAAGAATATGATTACAGGAGATACTCTTTGTTATAACGAAAACGATTGTTATATTCCTGCCAGTGTTATAAAACTTCCAATTATGATGGAAATTTTCCGCTTAGCAGAGGTTGGCGAGGCTGATTTGTCGGAAAAGCTTCTAATCAAAGATTCAGACAAAATGCCCAGTTGCGGCGCTCTAAACTCATTTAGCGGAAATCTTTTAGTGGATATAAGAACCCTTTGTAACTTGATGATTACTATAAGCGATAATACTGCAACAAATGTGCTTATTTCACACTTTGGAACAGATAAGTTAAATGACGGTTTCAAGCTTATGGGGCTTGAAAAAACAAGAGTAAATAGATGTCTTTTTGATGCGGAGGCCTCAAAAAAGGGTATCCAAAATTCCATAACACCTTTAGAAATCGGAATGTTATTAGAACTCCTTTATAAAGATAAATTTGTAAACGAAAAAGTATCCGGTGAAATAAAAGAAGTGCTTTTTAAGCAGCAAATAAAACATAAAATAAAAGAAAAGTTACCCATTGGCACAAAGGTTGGAAGTAAAACAGGTGACGATGATGACATTTCAAGTGATGTAGGAATAGTTTATGCAAAACAGCCCTTTGTAGTCTGCTTTGTTTCTAACGAAACAATTCCAAGTGTATTTAACCCATTTATTAGAGAAACCTCATTATCAATATTCAACCATTGCAATGTATAACTATTGTCCCCTATCAATTAAAGTAAACCTTTAAGGAAATTTACAAACAACAGCTAATTAAAATATTAATCAGAATATCATTAATCAAATAATCATTAATCAAATAAGCGTTAACCTAATAAGCGTTAATTAATTAATCGTTAAGTATAATATCTATTAAATAAGCCACTATAGTCCTAAATTATCAACTTCCCCTTATCTGTTAGATTTCGCTTCTAACTTATATAAGTTAAGTTTTTCTGACTACAGTGGCTTTTTTATTATATAGATTGGATTTTTTTATTTTCTACCTTGGATTTTTTAATAATATTCTCTCGGGGGTCGCAGGGTTATCCTTGCAACAATTTCATTTTTATTTGTCTGTGCCAGTTTAGCGGCCTCTTCAATATTCATAGTATTATTGCTACCATCACCGTATATTATAACGCTTTCTCCCTCTTTTGCCTCAGGCGCATTAGTCAAATCAATCATACATTGATCCATGCAAATAACACCTATAATCGGACACTTTTTACCTAAAACCGTTACATACCCTTTACCTCTCATACTTCTTGGATAACCATCAGCATACCCAAAAGGAACTGTACCAATAACGGTATCCATTGGAGCTCTCCATAAATAATCATATCCAACCCCTTCGCCTTTAGAAACCTTATGTATTTGAGATATTTTAGATACAAAACTCATAGATTGTTTTACCTCAACATATCCCTTGTGAAAACCTTTTAGCCCAAACACAAGCGCTCCCGGTCTAATCATGTTCATTCTATATTCGGGGTAATCCACGGCTGAAATGCTATCAGCTATATGCTTATATTTAAATGATATATCTCTTTTTTCAAGTTCATTTATAATCTTATTAAATAATATAAACTGCTTTTCGTTTTCTTCATCATTAACTAATGCTAAATGCGAAAAGATTCCTTCAACTTCTATTCCCTTCACACTGCATACCTCGAATAACTGTTCAATATCCGCTATACCCAGCCTATGAAAGCCCGTATCTACTTTTATATGAACCTTAGGTTTCATATTAAGTTTTTTACCTATTTGAGACAAAATATTTGCTTGCTCAACTGAAAAAATAGTTTGTGTTATGTTTTTTTCTACTACCGTTTCTAGAAATCTATTTGGTGTATGACCAAGTATAAAAACCGGATAATTATCATACTCTTTCCTTATTTCAAGTGCCTCTGTAAGAGTTGCCACTGCCAAATAAACAGCTCCATGCTCCATTAAAGTTGGGGCAATACCCAATATCCCATGACCATAGCCGTTAGCTTTTATTACAGGCATTATATTAACATCTCTTCCCGCCATCTCTTTAATTTTTTCCATATTGTATGCTATAGCATTTAAATCTACTCTAACAACTGTATCTCTTAACATTTTGCCTCCACTTTAGTAAACAACTCAACCTACTTAAATTAATTGGTATACTTATATTAATTAACTTACTCATATTAATTAGCCTACTTAACTTTGGTCTTATTTCTCTACCTTAAATAAATCAATGGTTCCGAAAATTTGCATCATCATCCCCACTCTTATACTCTCTTCATGGGGATTTAAATATTCGTTGTGAAGCATTTGATGTTTTTCACCATGAGACAAGCATCCTACATTAAAATATAATCCTTTTGCTTCCTGTGAAAAGTATGAAAAATCATCAGCACCCAAACTTGGCTCAGCCAGAAAACGAAGGTTTTCTTTTGAAAGTACCCTTTCAGCTGTTTTCTCTAATATTTCACTAATCTCATCATCGTTTTCAAGTGCGGGATAGCTATCAAAAAATTCTATATTTACTTTTGCTCCAAAGCCTTGGGCTATATTTTCGGAAATGCATTTAACTCTCTGCTTTATATAATCTCTTGTATTATTATCTAAGGCTCTGATGATTCCCCATACATGAGTTTCATTGGCTATGACATTATTTTTTCTACCCCCTTGAATTTGTCCAATGCTGATTATTCCGGGGTTAGTGGGTGCAAGATTTCTAGTTATTATACTTTGTAGTGCACAAATAATATGGGACATAACTACTATACTGTCTATGCCTTCCTCAGGGTGTGCTCCATGACACGAAACACCTTGAACATTTATTTCAAATTCTGTGGAAGCGGCATTCATTTTTCCTCTCCTAAACTCAACTTTGCCCACCTCAATATCCGGTGCAATATGCATACCTAAAACCACATCCACATCCGGATTTTTCAAGCATCCACTTTCAATCATTTGTTTTGCACCACCAATAGTCTCCTCGGCCGGTTCAAAGAAAAATTTAACGTTACCTTGCAGTTCATCCTCTAGTTGTTTTAATATCTTTGCAGTACCCATTAAAGTTGCCGTATGAATATCATGCCCACAAGCGTGCATTACACCTTTAATCTTGGATTTAAATGGCACATCCACACATTCCTCTATTGGCAATGCGTCAATGTCCCCCCTAATACCTACTGTTGTAAACTTTTGGTTTTTATTTGGTTTAGCCTTTCCATAAATAATTGCAACAATTCCATGTCCTGCAATATTCTTTTCATGCTCTATATTGTTTTCCTGTAGAAACCTACTAATAAGCTCCGCTGTTCGGCTTTCTTCTTCAGATAGTTCCGGTTGTTCATGCAAGTCTCTTCTTATCTGAACAATTTCATCATAAATATTATTAATTTTTTCCATAATGTTCATAAATATCACCCCTATATTTCAAAATTCATATACGGCACCGGTGGTATGGTCTTGTCATAAAAATGCCACCATTCACCATCATATGGTGTAAACCCAACACTTATCATTACATCCCTCATGTACTTTGCATTTTTTCGTCCTTCCTCGGAAGTATATGTACAAGACAAAGAAGCCTTTTCAGAAAAATCATCATATTCACTTGGCATAATGATTTCTTTACCCTGCATATCGGTTAGGGTTATATCTATACAAAGGCCGTTCATATGGTTTGTCTTAAATTCCTTTATTTTAGACATATCCGGAGGAATAGCAACATATCTATTGTCCGGCAAAATCTCCCAAAATCTTGCCTGTGCCTGTATAGGTCTATATGCATCTAATACTTTCACTTTATACCCGTCCGCTTTGAAAATATTCTTTGCTTTAATCAGCAATATAGCCGTATTTCTATGTATATAGCACTCAGAGGACCTATATATTTTCTCTTTAGTAAAATTGTCACTTGTAGCATACTTTAAGTCAATAATAAAATCATTATCTAAGTCTAACAGCCTTATCAGCCCACCAGTATTTACCATATTATCTCCCTTTACTTCATATGTCTGTATAAATAGAATTATACTGTTCTTATTGCTTGTTATATATCATATCATTATATTTAAGCAAATAGTATGCCAATATGGTTTATAAATTTACAC
This sequence comes from Aminipila sp., assembly GCA_047974845.1. GTDB lineage: Bacteria > Bacillota > Clostridia > Peptostreptococcales > Anaerovoracaceae > Aminipila. Next base: position 33,476 of record JBKECQ010000075.1, read on the forward strand.
TTCTTTTGGTATAGTTCTTGCTTTACTATTGTTATATTATTATAGTAATAGAAAGAGGAGGATTAAACGTAATGAAGATAATTGATATGCATTGCGACACTATGTTGGAATGCTTTAGAAATCCGGAGTATAAGCTCTCTGCCAACTCAGGACATATAGATATTGATAAATTGAAAAAAGGAAATGCTTATACTCAATTCTTTGCTTTATTTATTGATACTAAAGACTATCCCCAAATGGACGCTTATGAAATATTTAACGAAATGTATAATACATACCAAATTCAACTTTCATTAAACAGTGATATATTAGCCCCAGCATTATCAGTAAGTGATATTTTAAGAAACTCGGAAGAGGGTAAGATTTCTTCTGTATTAGCAGTAGAGGATGGAGTTATTATTGATAATAAAATAGAAAGAGTCTCTGAAATATATCATAAGGGTGTTAGATTAGTAACATTAACTTGGAATTTTGAAAACAGTATTGGTTATCCATGTAGCATGGTTCCTGAAGAACATAATAAAAAATTAAAACCTTTTGGGATTGATGTAATCAGCGAAATGAATAGATTAGGAATGATTATAGATGTTTCCCACCTCTCTGAAGGTGGCTTTTATGATGTGGCAACTCATAGTAAATGCCCCTTTGTTGCCTCACATTCATGCGCACGTGCTTTATGCAATCATCAAAGAAATCTAACAGATGACCAACTTAAAACTATAGGCAATAAGGGTGGTCTGATTGGCGTAAACTTCTACTCGTCATTTCTACAAGAAAAATCAGAATATGCAACCCTAAATAATATTGTTGATCATGTTAAATATATGGTTAATAAAGCCGGTATCGAGGCTGTAGGTCTGGGTTCTGATTTTGATGGAATTGATTGCGGACTGGAATTTGTTGATTATTCAGGTTTCCCAACTGTTATAGATGCGTTATCAAAGCATTTTACCAGCGATGAATTAGAAAGAATTTGTAATAAAAATGCCTTTAGGGTTATTAGTGAAGTTTGGAAAAAGTAAATAAAAATAATAGGCTGACTGAAATATGCATATCTTATACTATATGCAAAAATCCAAAGTCAGCCTATTTAATTAAAGCCTTGCCCATTGAAGCCTTGCCCATTGAAGCCTTGCCCATATCTTTGATATGGCGCGCAAGCCTCATACAGAAATCCCCCGGCTTTAGTCGCATTAGGATTTTTCAGTTTTTTAATGGTTCTTAAATATAGCAACTACTAGTGCCAATGTCTGCGTTGCCGGAGCAAGAGCTAAAAGTGCAAGACAAGTATATAATACCCCCACCCATTTCCATCTCTTACCGTGACCCGGCAGAGTATCAAAATCTTTCTTAATTAATATTTTTTTCTGTTTTAAAATCTTATAAAAGCTATCTACTCCAACTGGAGATATAATTCCAAGCCTAAAAAATGGGATATAAAAGCACTCTTTCTCTTCATTTTCTTTATACAGTTTTATTCCTTTTTTCGTTAAATGTGCCGCTGAAATCTCTCCTAAGTCTACTTCTTTTCTACGCCTTAATATGTGGTTCGTATATGTTACACTATCATTATTAAACTCAACAATAAAGAATTTGTAGGCTATAAAAAAGAATATACAAACAACTAGATATATTAAATATAAAAAAGATGTGGCACCCAAATTGAGCATATTCCCATAATCGTTCACATTGTATGTCACAATTTGTACACATAGAATGAATCTGATAACTATTAAAAAAGCTATAATTATTAAAAAAACCTGTTTAGACATACATGAATAATAATATTTTATTTTTTCCATTTTGCTATTCTCCCTTCCAAACTTGCTAACCACAAGTATATGGTATGATGTTATTAAAAATCAACGATAATTTATAATATTCTTAATAATAAATTATTTTGTTGTAATTTGTCCTATTTTCGGGAAAGTAGTCCTATTTTTAGAACTTTTTCTAAATGTGTCCCTTGTAAACATATGTAAACATTGGTTTTATAAAATGGCATGGTATTTGCATATTTATTAAAGTGTGAAAATTCTTTTTATTTTTTACAATTTTTCTACATTAGGAGGTATTTACTATGATGAATTACATTTGGGCGGGAATGGTTGCCATTGCCGTTATCGCAGGAATTGCAACAGGCAATATAACAGCTGTACAAGAAGCGCTCTTTTCTTTCGCTAACGTAGCTGTAGAAATTGTAATCGGTCTTATTGGTGTTATGGTATTCTTTACTGGTCTCATGTCAGTTATGAAGGAAGCTGGTCTTTGCGAAAAATTAGGTAAGGTTCTAGGCCCAGTTATGACAAAACTATTTCCTGAAGTCCCTGCTGATCATCCAGCTATGAGTTCAATGGCTCTTTATTTTGCAGCTAATATACTCGGTATTGGTAACGCCGCTACACCTTTTGGATTAAAAGCAATGGCAGATTTACAAACGCTGAATAAAACAAAGAATATTGCTACAGATGCTCAGTGTATGTTACTGGCAATAAGTACTACATCTATTACACTTATACCTGTTACAGTACTTGCACTTCGATCTGCAGTTCAGGTTTCCGGTGCGGCAGAGATTGTTGGTCCTGTAATTTTAGCAACTACAATCTCTACTATTATAGGTATAACCGCAACAGTACTATTAGGTAAAACAAAACGTTTTAAACTAGAAAATGTTATTGCTAAAGAAAAGGCTTCCGGTACTCTTGAAATCAATGAACATTACATCGGAAATGATCCAATTGAATTATAATTTTGACATATAATAAGGAGGAAGAAAACTATGACTGAGGTTCTAAACGCAATATCGACGTATGCTATACCCCTACTATTACTATTTATTCCAGTTTACGCATTAACAAAAAAAGTTAAAGTATATTCAGTTTTTACAGAAGGTGCAAAAGAAGGACTTTCTGTAGCTGTTATGATTATCCCTTATTTAGTTTGTATGCTTGCAGCTATTGGTATGTTTCGTGCATCCGGTGCCATGGATTGGCTTGTAACCATTATTGATCCAATTACCAATCTAATTGGAATGCCCGGTGAAGTTCTCCCAATGGGCATTATGAGATCCTTCTCCGGTGGTGGTGCTGAAGGTATGATGAGTGAACTTCTTGCTACGTATGGGACACAAAGTCAGATAGGTCGAATTGCATCAGTTGCACTAGGTTCTACAGAAACTACTTTCTACATTGTTGCAGTATACTTTGGGGCTGTAGGTATTACCAATGTAAGGCATTCTATCATTGCCGGACTATTGGGTGACTTGGCTTCCTTAATCGCTGCTTGTGTTATCGTTAATGTTATGTGGTTCTAATTTAAAATGATATTACTACTATATTAAAAGATTACTGTTTTTTATGCTCACAGTCTTTACATGAGTATAAAAACTTTAAGCTATTCCTTCATATTGATTTAGTCAATATTTTCTACATAAAAGAGAGGCAATATATGAGATTTCCAAAACAATTAAATGAAGGGGCAACTATAGGTATTATTTGCCCCAGCTCTGCCATTTCTCCTGAAAGAGAGGAACAATGCAAACAGACATTATACAATCTTGGATTTAAAGTAAAATCTGCCGATAATTTAACCTCTGATCATGGCGGTTATATGGCTGGAGATGGTAAAATTCGTGGTGAGTGGATAAACAAGATGTTTGCAGATAAAGAAGTTGATGCTATCTTTTGCGTTAGAGGCGGAGATGGCGGAAATCGCACTATTGAGTATTTAGATTTAGAAGTAATAAAGAATAACCCTAAAATATTTGTGGGTTATAGCGATATTACCAGTTTTCATCTTATCTTTAATCAAATTTGCGACTTTGTTACATATCACGGTCCAATGGTTTCCTCTAACATGGTGGATAATTTTGATGCTGAAAGCAAATCAAGCTTTTTCAACGCTTTAAATGCCAGAGAAGCTTATGACTATAAAAACCCTGAAGGTCATGATATAAAAATTCTTAAAGATGGAAAGGCCGAAGGCGTGGTGGTAGGTGGAAACTTTGCTATCCTAGGAGCATCATTAGGTACACCATATGAGTTAGATACAAAGGATAAAATTCTTTTTATTGAGGAAGTGGGAGAAACTATGTCTCGAATTGACAGGTTAGTCTACCAGCTAAAAAATTCAGGTAAATTAGGTGATTGTGCCGGAATTATCCTTGGTCAATTTACACGTTGTCCAAATGATGATATTCCGGAATATACAGAACTTGATATATTTAAAGATGCTTTATCTGATATAGATATTCCTGTTATGTACAATATTCAATCCGGTCATGGTTTTCCAAATATGACTATTCCTTTTGGAGTTAAATGCTGTATGGATACAGCTACTAAGAGTATTCGTTTTATAGTTTAACTCAATTTAATTAAGATACTTTTTTCACTTAACTATACTAATTCTAGCAATTATAAAAAGTCGTAGGAGATTAAACTTCTACGACTTTTTATATAGTGATATATTTATCCCATCACTTTAGTAATGAAATGTAAATTCATTAGAATCTATTACGGCCTTAGGTAATTCCATATCTTTTTAGTTTTTCATAGAATACAGACTTTGATACACCTAATACTTCAATAACCTTTTGCTTATCACCTGAATATTCATCTAAAGAGCTTTCTAAAATTTCTTTTTCCGCCAACTGTATTCTTTCTTTTAGCGTTATGGGAGCCCCTATTTTCTCATCCGGGATATTAATATGCTCCGGATATATAAGGTTGGAATCACATAAAGTTATTGCTCTTTCAATAACGTTTTCCAGCTCTCTTACATTTCCTGGCCAATTATGATTAAGTATTTTATTTAAAGCCTGACCGGAAAACAATTTAGGTTCTAAGCCATATCTGTTACAGATTTTATTTAGTATCTTGTTTATCAATAAATATAAATCTGCTTTACGCTGTCTTAATGGAGGAATAAAAATTGGAAATACATTTATCCTATAAAAAAGGTCTTGTCTAAATCGACCCTTCTCCACTGCCTCCTCAAGGTTTTGATTAGTCGCAGTTATAATTCTAATATCCACACTTGTAGGTTTAGTGGCTCCTACTCTATAAATCACCTTATTTTGCAGTACATACAAAAGTTTAACCTGCATTTCAAGTGGTAGTTCACCTATTTCATCCAAAAAGATAGTTCCACCATTTGCTTGCTCAAAATATCCCATCTTGCCTGAGGATAGGGCGCCCGTAAATGCACCTCCAACATATCCAAAAAGCTCACTTTCTATTAGGTTCGGAGAGATTGCACTGCAATTCACCTCAACAAATGGAGCTTCTTTATTGTACATTCTGTGTATTTCATAAGCTAATTGTGATTTACCTGTCCCACTTTCTCCCGTTATTAAAACATTAAATTTTGTTTTAGATGATTTATAGGCTAAAAACTTTACTTCTTTTATTGGGGCACTATTCCCTACAAAATTTTCAAATGCATCTATAGGTATATCCAGATATAAAATATCAAAATTTTGATATTTTCTTTCTATCTCAGCGATTATTTCATTTCTGTCTTGAAGCAAATCCTCCATTTTAGATAAGTCTCTAATTTTTAAGATAACACCATCTATTTCGCCATTATCTTCATCCATAACCGGATATATGGAACATAAAGCCGGCCTTTTGTTTAATTCATATACAGTACTACAAATGCCCTCTTTTTTCCCTCTTAGGATTTCATCTATCATCTTAAATAAGTCATTATACTCAAAAACATCTTCAACCAGTGAATCAATTACATCCAGCTCTGATTCTGTTGTTCCTTTTGCGCAATAATCCATACCTGACAAAATGGCTTTTAGAGATTCTTTTCTTACCGTATATCCCTTTTCTTGAAAGAATTTTACGTGGCCTTTTTTTCCATCAATAACAATCATATGTCCCACAGAATTTATAAAATCCATTTCATATGATATGTCATTTACTATGATTCTCATTCGCCCTTCTTTTGATAATATCTGGGCAGAAATTGAAAACCCTAAATAATTTTGAGACAGTTCAAATTGAGGTGTTATACTGCTACCTCTTGTATATTTATATGCTGCCTTCATTTCTGCATTTTGATAGACCCCTATTGCCAGCAATGCATCTCCGCTTTTAATATTCTTGTCCTTAATATTTATAAGTTCTAAATCTTGCGGCTCCAAGTCTCCGTCATCATTACCTATAGCATTATCCGCTATTATAACTATGTCACCTTTGTCAATATGCCCCGCAGAATGCGATGAAGGATTTTCAAAAACTATCCCTGTTATTTCTTTTGCTTTTTTATTGAAAATCTTAAATCTACGGCTTTTATTAATATATATAAGTCCTTCATCAATATTATCCGCAATAACATGAAATATGTCTAGTTTATTCAAAACGTACCCTCCATATCATTCTTCATAACTATTTAATATTAATCAAATTATATTTTCTTCCTAACTAATAACTATTTTATATTAACCAAATTGCATTTTCCTCTTACCTAATCACTATTTTATATTAACCAAATTGCATTTTCTTCCTACTTAATCACTACTTTATATTAACTAAATTGCATTTTCTTCCTACTTAATCACTACTTTATATTAACTAAATTGCATTTTCTTCCTA
>JBKECQ010000089.1:0-1770 GCA_047974845.1 Aminipila sp.
AAATCCTAATCTTTCCACTCGGCTTTTAGCCACTTTACTTTACAGTTTGTGCAAGGAGTACTATCTGCACCATCATATTTGCAATCATCACTGCTTGGGCATGCTATGTAGTCTGCCACACATTCCGCTACCTCGTTTTCATTAATCTTTTGTAAGTCATGTATTAAGACTTCTGCATTTGTCATAAATACCTCCGTATATTCTAACTTTTTTAGTTTAGTTACCCTACAAAATGCCTTGCCATATCACCCATCCAACCATGCCCAACTTTAAAGTTTTCCTCATTGTCAATTGTTACTGATTCTATTGCAAATGTTCTATCTCCCGCTTCGGACATCAAAGCATAGATTAAATCTTTTACCATTTGCGGGGTATCGCACTCTGTGTTTATGTTAATGTTTACGCACATTTTTTTAATCATTTTATCCTCTCCATATCCTAACTACTCTAAATTTTGGAGTAGTTCATCAAATCCTAATATTTTAGTTTAGTTACTCTTGATAAATTGAATTAGCTTCCGATGCACAATCCCTTTTCATAAAATAGTCAAATAAAAAATCTTTTTGTTTTTTAGTATACTGACGAGTTTCATTACGGGTCGGTGTTGCAATTCCCTGTGCGGGGTTATGTAATAGCACCCATCCCCTTTCAATCAAATAATCTCCTGCCTTTGACGCACGTTTCATACTATCTATATTAAGATATTCTTCTTCTGTCAAATTCTCCTGCATCCATTTATCAGCCCAATCTTGATGTTCTCCCCATTCTACAGCATGAAATGTGCCGTTAGGTTCTAACCAACCGTAATCATCCTCTGAATCAGACATTTGACGTTTTATAAAGCTATCTAATAATGAGTTTCCTAAAGATGGTGCTTCGCTATAAATTCCTTCAAATAAAACCTTTCCGTATTCCTCTTTATATTCACGATTTAGTTTCTTCTTCTCCCAATCTTCCATTTGGTCAATGATAAACAAATACTTTTCTAGTAAATCTCTATAGTCTGTTTCAGCCGTTTTGATTTTTTTAGATAAGTTCTCAAATAAATTGCCTAAGTCCCATTTATCGTCCTTGCTTTCAAGATATTCTAATCCATAATCTTCATTCGGATATACACCTTTAAGTTCGGCTTCTCCGTTCAATATATCTAATGCCTTATGATATATCTCCCTTTTAGACAATTCATCCGTTTCCATGCAACTCATAAGCAACTCTACCGCATATTTAAACTTTCCTTCATAAAAGCATTTTTCCCTTGAAAGGGTAGTTATAAATTCACCATTTACAGAAAATGTTACACTCTTAACTTCTTTCATTTTTCTATCTCCTTTTTGCTTAATCAGCTAAATCCTAATTTTGGATTTATGAATTTCCCAAGCCATGTCTAAACTGGCTTGCGTATAGCCATATTCAATAAGCTCTTTTTCTCTATTGGTCAACTTAATTTCTTTGCCAGTTCCATGTTTTAGGTTATTTTCGTAATCTATGATAGTTCTGTTTATGCTATCCCTCATATCGTCCTTTATTTCTACCTCTAGACCATTTTCGAGAATTGTTTTTAATTCAATTACCTTATGAATAACTTTTCGGTTATATCTGCCCAGGTCATTTTGTTTCTTTACCGTTACCATTTTTAAAGGATGGTTATAAGCAAGCTGCTCTTTATATATTCCTCTACATTCTGCTATCTCTTCCTCAGTAATTTTAGTAATGTCTTTACAAATTTTAAAAATCTTATTTTTCATATGCATATTCTCCTTAAAACCTAAC
>JBKECQ010000055.1:0-49132 GCA_047974845.1 Aminipila sp.
CTCCACCACTAAACCGTTGAAATTTCAACGGTTATTTTTTTGTTTTTGGCATTTGTCGTAAAATTGTCGTAAAAGTTATTTTTGTTGAACAAATTTTTGGAAATAATTGTCCATTTTTTCAGCAGCCTCTTGGTCAGAATTATTGAAGATATGGGTGTAGGTATTTCTTGTAGTAGATAGTTGACTATGGCCTAATCTTTTACTTATTTGAACCTCACTTACTCCAAGATAATCTAAGATAGATGTGTGGGTATGCCTTAATTGATGGAAGGTTATTTTTCTTAATCCTTCTCTTTTAATAAACTGAGGAAACCACCTATTAATATTTCTCGGGAAAATAGCATCTCCAAATTCATTAACAAATACATATTCAGAATTAATCCACTTAGTTCCCAGTCTTATTTTTTCCTTCTTTTGAAATATCTGATATTCTTTGAGGATATCAACACATATAGATGGAATAGAAATAGTTCGTTGGCTTTTTTTAGTCTTGGGTGTGTCTTCTACAACACCAAAGCCATGAACGTAAGACCTATTTCTCTCAACTGTAAGAACTTTATCGTCTAAATTAATATCTTGCCATTTCAATCCACAAATTTCACTAGCTCGCAAACCAGTAAATAAATCAAGAATAACGGCCACTTTGTAAGTTAGTTCATCTACTCCAAGAGCCATTATTTTATCAATAAGGATTAATACTTCTTCACGATTATAAAAATCTGCCTCAGCCGGGCGTAAAGGTTTTAGTGTTACATCCTCACATGGGTTACTGGATATAAGTTGCCAACGCTTTGCTGTAGTAAATATTGTTCGCATTAGGGAAAAAGAACAATGAACAGTTTTATTTGCCAAACCACTTTCATATAGGTTGTTGACCCATTGTTGCAACTGTAAAATAGTAATCTTGTTAGCTTTCCTAGAACCGATATAAGGCCTAATTTGGTTTCGTATGATTACTTCATATTTGCTGTAAGTGGAAGTTTTAACACTGTGTTTAGCATGCTCCTTCATATATAGATCGCAAAGTTGGTCAATAGAGTAATTACTTTCTTTTGCATAGTTTCCAGCTTCACATTCAGTGTAGAACCTTGCCAGTTCCTTGTCAGCTTCTTTATTTGATTTGCAATGAACGGTTTTGTTGTATCGTATGGGTTTCCCGGTATAGTCGGTACCGATACATACTTCAAGTAAATAGGAGTCTTTCCCTCTCTTTCTATAACTTCCTGGCATGTCATTACCTCCTTGTATTTAATTTTGGGTACAAAAATACCCTTAAATTGTTGTATTTTAAGGGTGGCAATGATACAATATGAGTGCGAATCTGGTTTGTATCATTACAACCATATACATTAGCTCCGTAGTGATACGGGGCTTTTGTTATTTATTAAAGATAGTTTTTGCAGGATTTTATAATTTGATCTGCAAAATTATAAATATCATCAATATTATCTATATCATAACGAACAGGCTTTTTATTCTCATCTGCAACGGTTATGTACTTTACAGAGGACATTAAATGTACTCTGCAAATCCACTTACGGTTATTGTCATCCAATAAAATACCAAAATAACTTTCAGTATCACGATAAGCAACTCTGTTGCTATCAACTATTTGTCTTAATATAGCTTTAACAATTGCATAAGCTTCAAGTTCTTCAATTGTAGTATCAATTTTACTTACATTAGTTTTATCTACTTCTATACGTTCAGTTTGGATTTGCTCAATCGACTCTTCATCGGCAACCTCTTTGTTTAAAGCACTCTTAATCTTACTGTTCATTGAGTCGGTTATGTACTGCTGTATAGAACGTTTAATTAGAGGAGTAAATTTATCTATTACATTTTGAGTCTTAGTACCATCATAAATACCATTTAAAACTAGCTTGACTAACTCAGGAGATGGGCTATCAATTTCTTTTGCAAACCAATCTTTTATTAATCTACTATATTTTAAATCTGAAGCAGAATTTAAAATGTTGTTTACATCCAAATATTCTTTAGCAAATTTACTTATTTCAGCAATATCTCTGTCCTTAAGATTTAATAAATCAATAGTAAGGAATGGCTTCTCATCCATTTTGTTTTTATCTTCTAAATCTGTATAAAACCTATAAATAATACCATTCGTTAAAATTGCAAACTTAGCGGAAGTTGTAGTTCCAAAATATCTAAATAGCTGTGAACCATGTTTATCAAGACTTTCTTGGCAGGATTTACATTCTATAAAGATAAGGGGATTTCCATCAATATTTATTGCATAGTCAACTTTTTCGCCTTTTTTTATACCAACATCAGCAGTGTATTCAGGTACGAACTCTAAAGGATTAAATACATCATATCCTAGCATTTGAAAAAATGGCATAATAAGTGAAGTTTTAGTAGCTTCTTCAGTAGAAACCGAATCCTTTAATGTTTCTACACGTTCTGAAAATTGACTAATCTTTTTATCTAATTCCATACTTCTTCCTCCTCTTTTAAAAACATATAAAATTTGCTTATAGGATAATAGTAGCATTGATAAACAAAATATAATGTCAAAATATGTCGAAAGCTATAATTAAATCTAAGTAATGCTATGTTCTACACTAGTAGTAATAGGTATAAATTAAAATTTTTCAAGTCTCGAGTAATCAATTGTACCTGCTCAAAGGTTAGCAGTTTGGCTTGTGATATATTAAAATAAATATATTTATGTTGGTTAATTATAGATACATATCATCGTAGTGATATGGGGCTTTTGTTATTTATTTTAAATGTTTAAGAATTTTCATAGAAGGTGATGTCAAAATAGAATTAATCTGTCGACGAGCTGTTTCGTTTAGTCTAATTAACCTTTCCGACTGGGGTATACCTTGACTTACTAAATCCGCATTAATTCCTTCTAAATTGCTAAGAACTACTAATTGTTCAACTGTAGCACTGTCACGGATATTTTCCTTTTTAGCTTTAGTTGGATTTGCTTGTCGCCATTCCTTTGCAGTCATTCCAAACAGAGCCATATTTAATACATCCGCTTCATTTGCATAGGTTATACCTACAAATTTTTTAGAAATATCTTCAGGTATAAGATTTTCTTTAATTGCATCAGTATGTATTTTGTAATTTACCTTTGAAAGAGTACGTTTTACATTCCAGTTTAATGAAAGACGGCTGTTTTCATCATCTTTTAGACGTTGATAGTCTTTTATAATATATAATTTGAATTCAGGTGATACCCATGAAGCAAATTCAAAGGCAATATCTGTATGTGCAAAAGTACCACCATAACGACCAGAGGTTGAACGAATTCCAATTGCATTTGTTGAGGTAATCCACTTTTGTGGTGATAATACAAAAGCATTTGCACCAGATTCATTTCTAAACTGGTCGAATTCGACCAGTTTAAAGTCACTATTATTAAGTTGCTCCCAAAGACCCAAAAATTCTATAGTACTTCTATTACGTAGCCAATTTTTTATTACATCCGCAGGGAATTCAGAATTTTTATATTTTGCAATATCAGTTAATGAAATATAGTCATTATCATCACCTTTTGAAACTACTGAAATTTCCATACCGCCTGCATTAATCTTATCTTTATAATCCGTCATAATCTATCTTGCCTCCATTTACCATACATATTTTAACTTGTATAAAAAATCCACATTATATATTTTATCAAAATCTCTATTGTTGATATGCTCAATCTCATGGTCATACGTGGCAGTTTGCATTTCACAACTTAGCCTACAATTAATAGATATGGTGTAACTATCATCACTATTATATAGAGTAAAACCCCTGACAGTGACAGGCATATTTACAAGCTGTACTTGTATATATTCCAATTATTCATCACCCTTTAACCTTTTTACCATGTCTACAACAAATTGCAAATCTTCTTTACTTACTTTGCGAGTGGCATCAAATAACATCCGTAAATCTTTATCTGCATATATTTCCTGTGCTATTTCAGCAGCTTCATTATCTAGATAGTAAGGGGTTTTGTTTTCAGTATCATCCCAACCCATTATCCATTCCGGTGTAACATTTAATGACTTTGCTAGAGTTTTCAATTTATCTAAAGGTATATTTTTTATACCGCCAGTTTCGTATCTTTGCAAAGTAGACTTACTCATCCCAGTAAGATTAGCAAGGTCTTGAAAGCTATATCCTAACTCTATTCTTCTATTTTTTATGCGTAATACTATTTCTTGCATAGTTTCATCTGACATTTTTGTTCACCTCATTTTTAAAATTTACATTAATAATACTCCGTTTGGGTTAAATATGCAACAACTTTTTAAATTGTGTTGCAAAAATGGGTTGATTTTTATTTTGTTAATGCTATATTAGTGTTATCCCAAAAATGCAACAGATAAATTGCTGGAAGGAGGTACTAATTTGAATTAAAGCTTATTAAGAGGAAAAATGGCGGAGAGGCAAATGTCGCAGTCGGAACTAGCTAAAACAAATGGAATATCAAATAATTTACTTAGTAGAAAAATGCTAGGAATAAGAGCCTTTAGACTTGCAGAAGTCGTAAAAATTATTAATACACTAGAAATTGATAATCCAACGAAAATTTTTTTATAGAATATATCCCAAAAATGCAACAAGAAATACAAAAACAGTAAGGAGGCGAATCGTATGGACAACACTGTATTTGACAGTAGAGAAGTAGCAGAATATTTACATATTTGTTACGACACATTGGTGAGGAAAGTAAAAAAGCAAGAAATACCGCATTTTAAGATTGGTCGTAAATTACTTTTTAGAAAAACAAGTTTGGACGAATTTATTCGAAAACAGGAAGCTGGAGAGAATGAACATATTTCATAAATTTTATTTAAAGATAGAAGGTACAAAATATGGAAAAGAAATACTTTAAAGTAGATGCTACATCAAAAGTTAACTAATTAGCTGGAGCAATAGCTACAGAGATTAGAGAACATCAAGAAGTAGAAGCACAAGCCATCGGAGCTGGGGCAGTGAACCAAGCAATAAAGGCTATAGCTGTTGTAAGAGGGTTTGTTGCATCTGCAGGTATAGATATTGTGTGTGCCCGCATTTAAGGATATTGGACTAGATGGGGAAGAAGGAACGGTAATAGTGCTGAACGTGAGGAGTCGGTGAAGAGAGTGAAGGTAACAATAGAAGGAAAAGCAAAAGATATTGTTGATCTTATAAAGAAAATAGAGGGTCAGCAAACTCAAAGGAGGGATGAAAACTGTATTAATCTTCTTCAGCAGGCAGAGAAGGCACCGCAGAATAACAATCTTCAACAAGGTTGATTACAGTAGAACTAGTTGCGAGCTAAAAATAAATATTACATAAAAAGAGAGGTGGTGAAGAGATGAAAGAAATCATAAAAGGCGCTGCAGTTAGATTCTTTGAAATTCAGAGCAAAGAAATAAAAAGAAGTAAAGAAAAAGAAAAAATTCAGTTAAACATCAATCAGGATTGTTTCATAGGAAAAGAAATTCTATATCAGACAGCAATACTAAAGGAAATGCAGGAACAGGTAGGGAACGGCCCAGTAGACCGAAAGGGGAGACGCAGGGCGTCAGGGCGAAGCACTGAGAAACTCTCCTCATCTCCACCAAACATGAGAACCCGCCAAGAGGAAATTAGGTCTTATTTTATGCCTAAAAGCATGATATGCTATAGTAGATTGCCATATGGCATTAAAATAAAAAGCGCCTGCCATTGGCAGATGCAAATATTAATAACACTGGGTTTTATTGATATAAAATTGGGTATTCTACTTATCGTAGAGAGCATATTTAGCTCAATTCTACGGAACATGGGTGCTTTTTTTAATTAAGTTTCATTATGATAATTGTGTAAGGAGGTAAGCTATGAACCAAATAGAGATTGGTAAATTTATTGCCAAAGAAAGAAAAAAGAAAAATTACACACAACGACAATTATCAGACATACTTGGAATAAGTGACAAAACAGTTTCAAAATGGGAATGTGGAAATGGTTTTCCTGAGGTGTCCCTTTTACTCCCTTTATGTGAAGAACTAGAAATAACTGTTAATGAACTTTTATCCGCTAAAAGATTGTCTAATGATAATTACAAACAGAAAGCCGAGGAAAATATTATGAACTTAATTAAGGAAAAAGAAGAAAACAAACGCAAATGGAAATCTATGATTATAACAGGCGTAATTTCTGTTGTTTCATTTTTAACATTAATTATGATAGTTGCCTTTTATTCAGAAATAATGAGTTTACCTGCTAAAGCAATAATTATTATGATAGCTTGTGGAATATTTGCAGTAGGTCTTTATACAACCATGCAAAATGAGAGAACTATTGGATATTATAAATGTTCTCATTGCAATAAACTATTTATTCCATCGTTTTCAGAGTATGTTTTTGGTCTGCATATGATGTCAACAAGGAAGCTTAAATGTCCTCATTGCGGTACGAAAAAATACTGCAAAAAAGTAATGTCTAAAGATGATTGATAGGGCCGATTATCAGCACAACGAGAAGTATGGTGATAGTTCAAATCCCCCCCAAAAAATAAAAAACACTTAACCTTTACAACTAACCAGCCCACCAAACACAAGAACCCGCCTAAATGGCGGGTTTTTTAGTGTCTAAGATAATGAGTAGAAAACGACCCCAGTAGACCCAAAGGGGAGACGCAGGGTGTCAGGGTGAAGAACTGAGCAACTCTTCTCGTCTCCACTCAGCCACTAAGAATCCACTATCATAATATACACCAATAATTGAAATATCCTTAACAATAGAATAATACGAAATTACTTAAGTATTAGTTGTTAAATATTACTCAGAGGAATAAAATTTTAATGCCTTTTAAGTTGACTTTTTTAACTTTGTGCATATAATATAACATATCAACAAATTTTGATGTGAGGAGGTTTGAATTGGAAAATATAGATATACACAAAAAGAATGCAAAGGTATTTAAGGCTTTCTGTGATGAAAAGCGGCTTGCTATTTTGGAGTTGCTCCAAAGTGGGGAAAAATGTGCGTGTATTCTTATAGATAAAATGAATATAACACAATCTGGGTTATCCTATCACATGAAAATTCTTTGTGAGTCGGGTGTAGTAGACAGTCGACAAGAGGGCAAGTGGACGCATTACCGTTTAAGTGAAACCGGTAGTAAGTATGCGGCAACCTTGCTGATTCAGTTAACAACACCATACGTTGAACAAATTCCAGATCAATGCTGTACCTAAGAGAGGTCATCCATGAGATGATTTTTCTTTTGAAGAATATATCAAAAATATTTGATATGACTATAAATGAATGGAGGTTTTTATTTGCAAATTCTAGAGTCTACGTGGCTATTTATACAGAACCAAATACTCGGTATGAAATGGCTGAATGATTTAATTGGCAATTTGCTTTCCGCCTTAGGAATCGATATTACCGGACGATTTGGCGGGAGCATACAGTTTTTTCTTTATGATGTAATCAAAATTACGGTGTTGCTTTGCTTTTTAATTTTTATAATTAGCTACATTCAAAGCTATTTTCCGCCGGAGCGCAGTAAAAAAATATTGGGACGCTTTCATGGTATTTGGGCTAACATTATAGCCGCACTGTTAGGAACAGTAACTCCATTTTGTTCCTGTTCATCCATACCGTTGTTCATTGGCTTTACAGGTGCAGGGTTGCCTCTTGGAGTGACTTTTTCATTTTTGATTTCCTCACCAATGGTTGACCTTGGTAGCCTAGTACTGCTAATGAGCATATTCGGACCAAAGGTAGCAATTGTTTATGTTGTTATTGGGCTTGTTATAGCAGTCATTGGAGGAACATTGATTGAGAAACTGAACATGGAACAACAAGTAGAAGAATTTATACGTAATGCAGGTGCCGTAGACATTGACTCTCCGACACTTACAAAAAAGGAAAGAATGATATATGGCAAAGAACAGGTGGTAGGCACATTTAAGAAGGTATTTCCATATATCCTTGTGGGGGTTGGTATTGGAGCTATTATTCATAACTGGATTCCCCAATATTGGATTGAAGCAGTGTTGGGCAGTAATAATCCCTTTGGAGTTGTACTGGCGACACTTATTGGTGTTCCCATGTATGCTGATATTTTCGGCACAATCCCGGTTGCAGAAGCGTTACTGTTTAAGGGCGCACAGCTTGGAACCATTCTCAGTTTTATGATGGCGGTTACCACCTTGAGCTTACCGTCTATGATTATGCTTCGTAAGGCAGTTAAGCCAAAGCTACTGGGTGTGTTTATTGCTATTTGTACAATAGGTATTATCTTGGTGGGATACCTGTTTAATGTATTTCAGTTTATTCTTATTTAATTTTTAGGAGGACGATTTTATGGCATTATTTAATTTTGGTAAAAAGAAGAAAGTAGAAGAAGAATTGGTTAAATGCGATTGTGGAGGAATGTGCAAGCCCTCTGAAATTGCGGCAAAAAAAGAAGCTGAAAAAGCAAAAGCAGAAGACTCCGGTTGTTGTTGCAGTGGTGATTGCAATGCAGAAACAATGGCTGAGGCTGAAAAAGCAAAAGATGGAGGCTGTTCGGTTAAGGTGCTTGGTTCTGGTTGCTTAAAGTGCAATCAATTGGAAGCTACGACTGTAGAAGCGCTAAAGGAATTGGGAATGGATACATCCATTGAACACGTCACTGACTTTACACAGATTGCTTCTTATGGTGTTATGACTACGCCGGCTCTTGTGGTTGATGGCAAGGTGCTATCCTATGGTAAGGTTCTTAAAAAGGAAGAAGTGATTAAACTTCTGCAAAAGGTACGGGCGTAATAACATGGAAAAGCAACATCAAACTGGAATTAGCTTTTTTGAACGTTATCTTACAATTTGGGTAATTCTGTGCATGATTGTTGGGATTTTAATTGGCAAATTTCTGCCTGTTATTCCACAATTTTTAGGCCGATTTGAATATGCAAATGTTTCAATTCCGATTGCCATTTTAATTTGGTTAATGATTTATCCGATGATGCTCAAAGTTGATTTTCAGAGTATCAAAAACGTTGGAAAAAATCCGAAAGGGCTGTTTGTCACATGGGTGACCAACTGGTTAATCAAACCTTTTACCATGTTCGGTATTGCATGGGTGTTTTTCTTCGTGATTTTTAAGGGAATTATTACACCTGAATTAGCAAGAGATTATCTTGCAGGTGCAGTTCTTTTAGGTGCAGCTCCATGTACCGCTATGGTTTTTGTTTGGAGTCATCTTACCAATGGGAATCCGGCTTACACCATAGTACAAGTGGCGACAAATGACGTGATACTTTTAGTAGCATTTACCCCCATTGTTGCTTTTTTACTTGGGGTGGGAGGCGTACAAATACCTTGGGATACTCTTGTTTTATCGGTAGTACTTTTTGTTGTAATACCACTTTTGGGTGGAATTATAACGAGAAATGTAATTACGAAAAATATGGGTTTAGAATATTTTGAAGATAACTTTATTCCAAAGTTTAGTAATTTAACCATTGGTGGGCTATTGCTCACTTTAGTGATTATTTTCTCATTCCAAGGAAATATAATTTTAGAAAATCCGCTACACATTGTGCTGATTGCTATTCCGCTTGTTTTACAAACTATTTTGATTTTTGCTTTTGCATATTTTGCTTGTAAAGTTCTTAAATTACCACATGAGATTGCGGCCCCTGCCGGTATGATTGGTGCATCCAACTTCTTTGAACTTGCAGTGGCAGTTGCAATTGCACTCTTTGGAACAGGCAGTCCGGTAGCTCTTGCGACAATTGTAGGCGTTTTAGTTGAAGTACCTGTAATGCTGTTACTGGTACGCTTTGCAAATAATACCCGGAGGTGGTTTTAGCCGTGAATATAGAAATACGAGAGATGAGGAATAACGATTGGCCTTTTATAGCTGAAATATATCAAAAAGGGATAGAAACTAATATTGCTACTTTTCAAAGCCGGTGCCCTACCTTTGAACAATGGGATCAAACACATTTAAAAAACTGCCGTCTTGTTCTATTACTTTGTAATATTGTGGTGGGCTGGGCGGCACTAACACCGGTATCTAATCGCTGTGTTTATGCCGGTGTAGCCGAGGTTAGTATCTATTTAAGTCCTAATCAACAAAGAAAGGGATTAGCAACACAACTGCTTAAAGAATTAATTTATGCTTCAGAGAAGGCGGGCATTTGGACACTACAATCCGGAATTATGCAAGATAATTATGCAAGCATTAGGCTACATGAAAAGTGTGGATTTCGTATGGTGGGTTATAGAGAGCGAATTGGTCGTGACCAATTGGGCAAATGGAGGAATACAGTATTAATGGAACGACGCTCTTCTGTTGATATGGAGAAGGGAGATGAGTGTTTATGCAACCAAAAGTAGCCTTTATTTGTGTTCACAACTCTTGCCGAAGTCAGATTGCCGAGGCTTTAGGTAAGCATCTTGCCAGCGATACCTTTGAAAGCTATTCTGCTGGCACAGAAATCAAGTCTCAAATTAATCAAGATGCTGTGCGTATAATGAAACATATTTATAATATTGACATGGAAAAGACCCAGTATAGTAAGCTATTGGAGCAGATTCCTTCAGTGGATGTGGTGATTACCATGGGTTGCAATGTACAGTGCCCGTTTTTACCATGTAAACATCGTGAGGACTGGGGTCTTGACGATCCCAGTGGCAAAAATGATGCTGATTTTGAGGAAACCATTGCAATTATTGAAGAGAAAATTTTAAGTCTAAAAGAACATATTAAAAATCAACAAATATAAGTATGGCTGGCAGGTGTTTAACAGCTGTCAGCTTTTCTTTGCATTTTCTACTATTTTAAGCCGGCATTTCTTTGGCTGTTCAAAATTAAAGCTTTGAAAGTCTTGAAAGCCATAAAAGTCTTAAATGCTTTAAAAGCCTTAAACGATTTGAAAGCCATAAAAGTCTTAAACGATTTGAAAGCCTTGAAAACTTTGAAAGCCTTAAACGATTTGAAAGGCTTGAACGCTTTAAAAGCCTTAAACGATTTGAAGGTCTTGGAAGTCTTGAAAGCTTTGATTTGATATGGTAAACTGTATTCTACATAAATAACAAAGATAGAAAAGTTGTGAATGAAGATGTAATATGGTTAATTTTTTTATATTTGTCGTAGGAATTTTAGGTTTCTACGACTTTTCTCTACTGGGGAAAGAAATGCGAATAATTCAAAGTAACCAATAACAATGTGATAAATTAATTTTATATACCCGCTAGGGGAATTGATATGGGGAGGGAACATGATAAACAACGAATATATTAATAATGCCATAGACTATATATTGAGACATATCAATGATGATATATCCGTTGACAAGATTGCTGCCCATTGCAATTTTTCAAGGTACTATTTTTCCAGAATGTTTAAATTGGAAACGGGCGAAAGTATTCATGAGTTTATTAAGAGAGTCAGAATGGAGCAAAGCGGCTTTCGATTAAAGGTAGAAAAAAGCAGAAGTATCACCGATGTGGGCTTGGACTATGGTTATAGTGCATCAAATTACAGTTCTGCCTTTAAACAGCACCATGGGATTTCACCCATGGAATTTCGACGAAACATTTTTGAAAAATCTTTAGAAAATCCAATTTTTCATGATGCGGTCGTAAAGCTGGAATGCTTTGAAGAAATTAATTCCAAAATTTCCATTGAAGTTCTTGATAACTGTTATGTCATTTTTGAAAGGCACAAGGGTAATTACAGTGACTTATCAGAGCATTGGGGAGCATTTCAAGAAAGATACAAGGACTATGTCACTGAGAGTACATTACTGATTGAGAGAACCTATGATGACCCCTCTATAACAAATATTAATGAATGTCTATATGACATTTGCATGACTATTCCAAAGGACAGTATTGCTGAAAACACCTGTATCATAACCGGCGGTAAATTTGTTGTCTATCATTTTGAGGGTCATGTAAAACAAATATATACTGCATATCAGGGACTTTTTAATGTTTGGTTGCCACAAAGCAGGTGTGAAATTGATGACCGCTATGGCTTTGAAATCTACAGGAAGATTGATTGTAATTCCATGTATATGAATATCGATTTATGTATTCCAATCAAATAGAGCACAAAAACAGAAGTTTATTTCTTTTATTTCATTTACTCTATAGCAAGTAACAAAGATAATATGGAGGAAATAAAAATGAACTTAGAATCAATTGGAAATGGTAAAAGCAGAACAATTTTACAGTATGCAATTCCATCTATTATTGCCATGGTGCTCACATCACTAATAACTGTTGCAGATGGCTTTTTTATAGGAAACTATGTGGGAAAGGAAGGGCTTGCGGCAGTTAATTTAGGATTACCCATTGTATATTTGTATCTTGCGGTAGGTCTTATGGTGTCTGTGGGTGGTATTGCAATTGCTGGAATGGCTCTTGGGGCACAGGACATTAAAAGGTGTAATGATGTATTTAATCAGACTACGCTTACGACAGCATTTCTGGCAATTTTACTTAGTATTGTTATGTGTCTTTGCTTTGACCCTATGTTGAGGTTTTTAAACGCAGAGGCACAGGTTGCGGAATTTTTTAAAGAGTATTATGGAATTATGCTTTTGCAACTTCCTGTTATGGTAATCAATGCGTCCTTTGGAATGTTTATACGTGGGGAAGGAAACCCTCAGTATTTTATGCAGGTGAACATATTAAATGTTTTGCTTAACATTGTGCTGGATTATATGTTTGTTAGTTGGTTTGGCTTGGGAGTTACGGGTGTAGCCGTTTCTTCACTGATTGCAGGTATCGTCACGCTTTTACTTATTCTTCACTTTTTTATTAAGAGGTCAAAAGTCTACAAATTTAAAAGATTTAAATTTTCTAAAACAGTACTGGTAGAGACTATGTTAAATGGAGGGTCAGAGTTCGTAGGGGAAATGTCCATGTGTATTTCTATGTTTGCCTATAATTTTGTAATATTGAGGGATATTGGCGTAGATGGTTTAACGGCATTTACTATTGTAGGATATATCTGCTATGTCTTTAGTATGGTTCTTATTGGATTTGGTCAGGGGTCTAGTCCACTCATTAGCTTTACTTATGGTGCAAAAGAATATTTTCTTGTCAGAGAACTGCGAGAGATAACCAACAAAATGGTGTTTTTTGCCGGAGCATTTGTATTTATACTGGTGCTCATTGGCTCGGGATGGTATAGTGGTATCTTTGTCAGAAGTGACACAGTGGAAAAAATGGTTCGATCCGGGGCAATAATTTACGCGATTTCATTTTTGTTTTCAGGGATTAACACAATATCCTCTTTTTATTTCACTTCTATTGGCAAGGCGGTGGAGTCCGCAATCATTTCTACAGCGCGAGGGCTTGTTATTCTATTGGCTTGTATTTTTATTCTACCGCCAATGCTGGGGATTACCGGGGTTTGGCTTGTAGCGCCGATTACGGAGGCATTAACATTGATATTAAGCTTGACATTTATTATGAAAGATAATAGAACCGGCTGTAAAGTGTAGGCTTTGAGGACGGATATATGTCACTAAATCTTAGATAGAAAGCATTAAAGGAATATACAAATAAAAAGCATTAAAGGAATATACAAATAAAAGAATTATTCAGTAGTAGAAAGGGAATAATTGAAATATCTACAAGTATAAGGTATACTATGCCTAGTCCAAACAAGTTTGAACAGCTAACGAAAATTAGGAAGAGGTAAGGATGAATAATATAAATGAACCAATAGAAAAGAAAATAGAGAAATTTAAAGACTATCCACTGGACAATGATATAAAAAGGGCTCTTAGCGAATTGGGCTTTAAAAAACCATTGGAGGTACAAGAAAAAGTAATACCAATGATTTTAGAAGATAAAGACCTAATAGTTAAGTCTCAAACTGGTAGTGGTAAAACTGCCGCTTTTGGTATTCCGCTTTGTGAGAAAGTTGATATTGAATTGGAAAAAGCTCAAGTTCTGATTTTAACTCCCACTAGAGAATTGACAGAACAGGTAAAAGAAGATATTGAAGATATAGGTAAATACAAGGGCGTTAAATGCTGTGCACTATACGGTAAAGAATTAATTCAAATACAAAGGAAAGCATTAAAAGAAAATCCGCATATTATAGTTGCAACACCGGGAAGATTGATGGACCATTTACTAAATAAGAATATCAGATTCAGTGAACTAAAATATTTAGTAATTGATGAAGCCGATGAAATGTTAATGATGGGATTTAAAGAGCAGATTGATTATATTGTTAGCAAGATACCAAAAAAAAGGGTAACTCTGCTGTTTTCAGCAACTATGTCAGATGAGGTTAAAATTTTGGGAGAGCAATATATGTTCTATCCGGAGAGTATAGAAATTGAAGCAAAAGAAGCAAACATAGATAAAATTGAACAAATATACTATGCTGTTGATGGATTAAAAAAGGTAGACTTTATGAAGAAGGCTATTGAGAAAGAAAATCCAAGAAAAGCTATTATATTCTGCAATACTCAGGAGCAAGTGGGAAATCTATATGATATTCTTAAAAAGTGGAATAAGAGTACGTGTGCAGTGCATGGCGGCATGGAGCAAAAGGACAGAAAAGAAACGTTAAATGCATTTAAAAGAGGCGAATATAAATTGCTTATTGCCACTGATGTGGCTGCCAGAGGTTTGCACGTTCAGGGAATAACCCATGTAATTAATTACGGGGTGCCATTTGACAATGAGCAATATGTGCATAGAATAGGTAGAACCGGACGTGTGGATCAACATGGTATTGCCATTACTTTAGTTATACCTAGAGAAATGGAAAGGTTCAAAGCCTTGGAAGAATTTTTAGGGTATTCTATTCCATGCAAAGGCGGCCACGTTCAAAGAAAACCAAAAGAAGATAACAAGCGTAGAACCGGAAGAGAAAGATATAAAGGTGACGGGCGTAAAAGACAAACTTCTATTGTTCAGTTCAACATAGGCAGAAGCAATATCGGCTTAAAGGCAAGTGACTTTTTATACGCAATAAAGAGTATACCGGGAATGGCAAATGAGGATGTTGGAAAAATTGAAATGAGAGAAAGAACTACAAATGTAGAGATTTTCAATGATAAGGACGAAACCGTTCTAAGAGCCTTTAAAACTAAGAAGATTAAAGGCAAGAACTGTAGAGTAAAGCGTACGTAAATATACAAGGTTAAAAAAGGATACTGTAATAATGGTACTGGATATGCCATTTATTACGGTATTTTTTTATATAAGAAAGGTATAACGTAATGAAATGGTAGGAGCGTATTATGGTTTGGTTTTGTGCTAATATAGATACCAAAATAGAATTTGATTTTGCAAAAGGCCTCAACTCGATATAATAATTCTTACATAAGCTGGACCTTTAAAAATATTTACTTATGATGAAAGAAATACAACAGATTGTAGAATTAGTGGTGCATTTTCAATTGGAGCAGTTAATGTATCTAAAGTTATCACACCTTGTTGCACGGAGTAGTTTATTGGAGGCTGAATTAATCCATTAACAAGTAGATGTTGATATGAAGTGTTTTCAGGGTCAGAAATACCAACAGTGCCATACATTGGTATTTCGTTAAAATTTGTATAAACCTTGTTTCCGCTAGAATAGGCATTATACTGCTCTATTTCCGCAGGAATTAACATATTATTTGTGTTTTTTAATATAATGGACTCCAACATTAATAGAACTCCGTTGTTTGGCACATCTTGGGATAAAATCTCAATCTCACCGTCATGTATTTCATAATTAATTTTGGGCTGGAGTACCCCATTAATATAAAAACTATGGAAAGATACAGCACTAAGAGAAGGAATGCCGTTATTTGTATAAATTGGGATAGAATCTGCATTAGTAAATAATCTTTGTGTTCCGTTAGAGCGAGCAACATAATAATATGTTTCTGCAGGAAAAACATTACCCAAATCGTCTTTAAATGTTACAAATTTTATAACTATAAAAGAGTTATCTGGAGGGACATCTAAAGTGTTAAATCTTAGTATTCCCTCTTGTATATCATAGTTGCATTTTGGTTGAAGTACACCATTAACAAATAGATGGCAATATGATATGTCTTCAAGTGCTAAAATATTACCGCTGAGATATTCAGGAAGGGCGTCCTCATTTTTATATTCGTTCTTTATTCCATTAGCACGGGCTACATAAAAGTGGGTATCTGCATTGAGAATTCGATTATACTCCACAACTGTATCGCTTTCAAATTCAGCCATTCTAATAACTTTTTCAGCATATATATATTCTGCCATTGACTCAGTAACGGGTTGATTTGTAGGAGGTAGCTTAAGAAGTATATTGTGGCATGACATAACAGAAGAGCATATATCAATAAAAATTTTTGCTTTTTCAATTACTTTTTTATTACCAAAATATATTGGAATTATATGACAACAAAAATTGGTAGTCCAAAAATATTGTAGAGTATTTTTGCCCTCTGGTAAAAGCAATTCTCGTGTTATGCAGAACTCAATTGGAGGAGAAAAAGTTTTTCCTTGAAAAAATAGAGAAACATATCCTTGTATACAGACAGAAACTCTATGAAAATGGTATTCATTACAGGATTTTGAACTGGTATATTTAGATGGGGAATTAAGCAGGGTGTTTTTTTGTTGGGTATAAGTAATAGCTCCCGGAGAAATAGGATTTAAAATAGTTCCATTTTTATCTGTTAAACAGCAAGTTATATTAGGTAACATAATAACACCATCCCAAATACGTATCTTATATGACTAAAATCATAAGTCATAAACCACAAATTATAAATCACAAAGCACAAATCATAAATTACAAATCACTACATAACATTATCAGTTATGTAACTGATTCCAATTTAAAAGTTGGAACCAGTATATGCTTATTCCGTCATGAAGAGGAATAGGCATGAACAAAGTTTAGCCTGTAATTACAGGTGCAGACGTATCGGGAGCAAAGTTTGTTACAACTAAAGCAATTACTTTGCCTTCATCAATAGTAGTCGCAGAAGAGAATGTGATTGTTACAGCTGTAGTTGTAACAGAAGTTAATACATTGCCTTCTTGTAATTGACCATTGATAAATAATTGATAGTAACCATTATTAGATGTTGCAGGAACCAAATTACCAGCTGTAACTGCGGCTCCGTTATCATCAATCCAGTTTATATCATTAATTGTATAGGTTGCAGCACCAGTGTACCCTCCTGTAGGGGCTGTGTTAAAGAATCTAACTGCTACAGGCTTTGCATCTGTAGTAGGCTTACTTGCAGTCATCACTAATTTTAATAAACTTGTTGCCATAAAAACATCTCCTTAAAAATATGCTATATTTAAGCATCTAACATATAATATGATAAATTTTAATAATTGTGAGGATTAGTAAAATGAAGGTTGCATGAAATGTTACCATTGGTATGTAGCAAATAAAAATAAATCTGTTATATAATCAAGGAGTAATATTAAATAACAAAAAAACCATACTAAACAGGGGGTGAAAAAATTGAGCAACAATTTAAAGAACCAAATAAGTCCTTATTTACTTCAGCACGCCGAGAATCCTGTAAACTGGTACCCGTGGGGCAAAGAAGCTTTTGATAAGGCGAAGGAAGAGGACAAGCCTGTATTTTTAAGCATTGGATATAGCACTTGTCATTGGTGTCAATTTCTATATTAACCAAATGGTAAATAGGGGATTTATTAGACAGAAATAATATATCATGGGACAGTAATATTGGGGATTGACACAGTGAATGACATATAAAAGGTATATTGGTGTTTTCACACTAAATTATTATTTAAGAAACATAAATAAAAAATTTTTACAGATATACTCAAAATGGACATAAATTAATTCATGTGACAGTATTATATAGACCAATATCATGTCTATATGATAAAAAAATAAAAGACGTTCAAAGGCAATACAAGTTGATGGTAATAAATAAAGTTGATAGGTGAAGTTAGGCAAAACGAGATATGGAATAAAGGATATGCAAGCTAATGGGATTTACAGGTGTTCTATTCCCACAATTAGCTCAGGTACCCTCTAACTTCGGTTAGAGGGTACTTTGTTGTCTAAAACCTGTTGACCATTTAGGCAACAGGAAACAGGTTTTTAATGAAAAATTTTTTAGCTTTTGTATGAAATAATGATACAATATAGATGTAATAGGAGAGGAGTTTACTTAAATGACAGAAGAGGAAAAAGTACGACTAGTTAATTCGCTTATTCAAAAACCAGTAAGTAAGGATATATCTAATATATATCCATCCAAAATTTATAAGTTTATATCATTTGGAACGGACCATGAATTAAATAGAAAAAAGATAAATTGTCTCAAAAGTAATCAAATTTGTTTATCTTCGCCTTTGAATTTTAATGACCCGTATGACTGTCAACTTAGTATAGATATTATGAGTAATACTGGCGATATATTGAAACTGGGATTAAATCGTGAAGAGCGTAGGCTTGCAAAAAAGCATAAGAAGAAATTTCAAGCTGAACTAAAAACAGATTTTCAGAATTTGCAAACAGACCTTGTTAAAGAATGGAATGATTTCAGAAGAAATATGATGGTCTGCTGTTTTACGGAGGCTTGGGACAGCTTTTTGATGTGGGCTCATTATGCTAACTCGTATCAGGGAATATGCATTGAATATAATACCATAGATATGGTACGGAATAAATTATTTTTATTACCTGTACTATATACTGAAGAATTGCTTCAAGCAATACAATATTTACGTAAAGAAGACATTCAAAAAGATGACCCGGAGTTGTTTTACAGGGCGGGTATATATGCAGTTCTTTCAAAGCATACAAGTTGGAAGTATGAAAGAGAGTGGAGACTTGTAGAGGTTAATAATTCAACAACTCAAAGCTGTCAACTACGTACAACACCGACACCGAGTGCAATATATATTGGTCCAAGAATTAGTAAGGACTTAAAAAATGAAATAATTGAAATCTCCAAGGAATTAAAAATTCCAACGTACGATGTAGTTATTTCTGATACAGAATATAATCTTAGCAATCAGGAAAGTTAAGCACATATATTGTATCAAATTGTAGATAGGTCCTTCCCAAATCTCCTCTGAAGAGTTATCATGACCAAAAATGATTTGGTGGTGATAACGTGAATGAACTGAAAGACCTATATACCCTTTCCTGCTCCTATGCTGAAAACTTTGGATATAATTCTTCAAAAGAGTGGAAAGCCATTGCAAAGCAATCAAAAGACCTATCAGAAGAGTTATCTTCTGTTTTGGATGATACGCATAAGGAGAAGTTAGAACAACTACATAGCCTTCACGCAAAGCAGACAGGCCTAGAAACTGATAGAATGTTCTTTTATGCGTTCAGATGTGGGGCAAATCTAATAATGGATATTAAAAGTGAATAGTTGGAAAATCGTGTAAAATAGCACTCTCATTTTGACTACGGGAGTGCTATAATTATTTGGTATAGTTTTTAGATGATTTAATCTGTTTCAAGAAGTTTAGAAGGTGGCACTTCAAGAGCCTGTGCTATGGCAAGCAATGTGCTTAAAGAAAAACTCATAGCCATGTTGGGAGCCTCAATTTGGGATAGAAACCCAACAGAGATATCTGCTTTATCAGCCAACTGATTTTGGGTCATGGCTCTTTGTCTTCTTATATAACCTATTTTCAAGCCAATGGCTATAATTTCGTCTTTGAACTTATCTGAATTATTGTTTTTTGTACCCATTTTCTCACCTCTATCTATTTTAGCAAGTTGAAATGGGAATTTTAACATGGTATAATATAGTGGTTACTGTCTAATATACAGTAAATTTAATATATAACACAGCAATTACTAAATAAAATTAAAAGGAGCGAATAATTATGAAAAAGTTAATTTCCAGTCTGCTTGCTGTAACACTAATGCTTTCTATGTGTGTAGTTCCAGCATTTGCAGCATCAAGTACATCTGAATTTACAGATGAGGATTATGTGGATATTCATCCTACCGACTATTATATGTTACGTGATTTTTCCGTAGATGGTAAAGGTGTTTCTTGGCAGGATGATGCTCAGGTTATTTATGGTGAATCTAAAATGTTTGGTGGAATGCCAGGTGTTAAGGAGTTTGAGTATAACAAAAGTGCCAATCCAGATAGAAGTGTAACTGAAATCAATTTCCCAACGAGTGTGGTTATTTTAGGTTTTCAGTTGTTTGATGGTAGAAGTGAAATTACTTCTGTTAATTTTGACGAACTGACAAATTTAAAGCATATTGGTACTGCAGCTTTCAGTAAAACTCAAGTGTCAAATGTAGATTTAAGTAATACACAAGTTATTAGTATCGACGATATGGCTTTTGGTGCAAGTACTCGTCCTAGTGTTAAAATTTTTAAGGCACCCTCAACTTTGAAGAGAATTGGTTCATATGCTTTTGTAGGTCAGAAATATATGTCAGTTGAATTAAATGAGGGACTTGAAATTATTGAGGATTTTGCTTTTGAAGATAGTGTGGGTGGATTTATCATTCCTTCAACAGTAAAGGAAATGGGTAAAAATGCACTACCTAAAAATAAAACATATCGTGTGTATAAGGGTAGTTACGGTGAAACTTGGTGTAAGGATAATGGGGTTGAGTATGCTTATGCAGACGGTTCTACTCCAACAACTCCAACCAACCCAACAACTCCAACAACCCCAACAAACCCTACTACACCAACTACACCTGTAACTCCCCCTACAATGGAGTATACAAAGTCTATTGGTCCTGTAACTTTCTCTAATTATGTATCTCATCAGGCAATCAAGCCTTGGGACGCAAATGAAAAAGAAATCAATGCAACGTGGGTAAAGATTAGTGATAATGGTTGTATGCGTGCCGACCAGAATAACACAGAAATGTATTATTTCCCTTGGTTTGGCTGGAATGCTCCTTATTTAGACACTTTGGGTAATCCTCAGGTAGGTAAAACTGATAATACTTTCTATAATGGTTACTGGGCGACGTTTACTTTAAAGGACAAGAATATTACTCCTTATCCTTCCACAAAGACTAAGGGTACTTGGTCTAAGGGTTTAACATGGCAGTTTAAGTATGACGCACAGTATACAGACCATAATAGCTTTAATATTACAGTAGAAGTTAATGGTAAGAAACATTATTATGCAGTAACAGTAGTAAAAGATAAACCAACTGCACCAACTACTCCTACTACTCCAACTACACCTCCTGCAACTTCTGCAACAGCCAATCCTACCACTTCTAAGGTAATGGTAAATGGCAAGCAAGTAGCGTTTGATGCATATAATATCAACAATAATAACTATTTCAAGTTGAGAGATATTGCACAGGTAGTTCGTGGTACTGAGAAACAGTTTAATGTAACTTGGAATACAGAAATGGGAAGTGTTGTTTTTGACCCTGCTGTTGGTGATTTCACTTCTAAGGGTGGAGCCATTGATATGCTTTCAGGTAAGGCTTATGTAACCGTTGGTGGTGAGTTAAAAAAGGGTGATGGTAAAGCAAAGACATCTACCCTTTGTACTTCTGATATTTACAAAGACGGTAAACTTGTCAAAATGACAGCGTATACAATCAAGGGCAATAATTATTTCAAGCTAAGAGATTTGGGTGAAACCTTTAATTTTGACGTATCTTGGGATAATGGAAGTAATTCAATTGTGATTGACACTACTAAGGGTTATACAGCTAATTAAATTATTCGGGAAGGCTATAATGTATTTTACAATTTAGTATAGAGGTGTACATATATGAAAAAGAAAATCTTGGCAGGGATAGTTTCAGCAGGACTTATTATTTCAATGAGTGTGCCTGTTTTTGCAGAAGAAGGTTATACACTTAGTTATAGTCAATCGGGTTTAACCATTGAGGAAACGATTGACTCGTTTGATATTAACATGAATATATCAGAATTGAATATGACCTTTGCCGAAGCAATTATGAAATATGAAGAACTTAAATCTAAATACGATAAAGCTACTACAGAAAATGAGAAAAAGATAATAAAAGCAGAAATGACTGAAATTGAAACTGTACTTAAAACTACATTTCCAGATATATATATCACCATGTTTGATAAACCAGAAGTTAAAGAAGTTGCCGAAGTTACAAATGTAGAACAAATTATATCGTACTTTTTAGATGAGGGAATGCGTTTAACGGTTTCTGAGCGTGTTGTTAATGGCGAAATTGAAAAACTTGAAATGTCTGATGATATGATGCAACCATATTTGGAAAAGCTTAATGAGGTGAGAACTGTTATTAGCAGTTTAACAGCAGAAAAAAAGGAGGATATATATTCTATATTAAAGAGCTTTAGAGAGGTCGTTAAACTTTACGAGAATAGTACAGTTCTAATTAATGAAATTGATTCTATTTTAAATAATAATATCAAAACAGATACTAATAAGGTGGTATCTCCTGCTAAAAGTTATTCAGACGTATCCTCAAGTCATTGGGCTTATAAAAACATCATGACAATGGTAAATTAGGGTGTTATTTCAGGTGTATCAACACCTGTGAATGGTGTAGGTAAGTATGACCCTACTGGTACAGTAACTTTAGGTCAGTTCCTAGCTATTTCAACAAGATTGGTTGCAGAAGATAAGATTGTAAAAGGTGATTATTCTCACTGGGCAACAGCAAATTACAATGCTGCAATTGAAGCTAATTTGATTAGAAGTTCAGATTTTGAGGGTTCTCCACTAGCTTTAAATGCAAATCTTTCTCGTGAAGATATGGCTTATATTTTAGTAAATATTGCAAAAGCAAATGGTGAAGATTTAAAGATTAAGGACGGTATTCAGAATAATATTAAGGATTATAATTCAATTTCTCCAAATAGACAAAATGTGGTGTTGCAGGCATATTCCAATGGTTTGTTAGCTGGTGATACTCAAGGTAAATTCAATCCTCACCAGGTATTAAACAGAGCTGAGGTTGCTGCTGTATTCTGCCGAGTTATGAATTACAGTGCAAGACCAGAAGTAAAAGTAAATCAACCTTCTACTGAAACTGCTTTTACGGGTTATGTGTCAGATGAGGGTGCGACTAAGGGTATGTTGTTATCTAAATATTCCCGCCAATATGATTTAGAAGCTTTACAGGGTGTTCGTACAGGTTCCGATAGTAAGGGTGTTTATGTAACCTTTACTGCTCCTCAGTTGCCAAATGAACTTTAAAATAATTTTAGTTTTGAGTTTGTAGCAGATGTATATAAATCTAATGGTAATTATATGGATGCTGGTATAATAGATATAACTTTAAAATCAGGTGAAACTAAAAAAGTTTACTTTGAGGCTTATAATGGTGGTGGAATAACTTCTTCCCAGATAGGTAGTATGTATGTAGCTGTGGATATTTCTAGTAATTCATATAACTATATGATGATTCACCGTGTAGACAGTACAAATAAAACAAAGGCTTTAGAACAGTGGTATGACGGTGATAGTAAAGTAGTAGATTTCAACAGTTCAGCTATTTTTAGTGGTATAGGCAAGTAATAAATTTGTATAAAGGGTTAGGAGATAATTTTTCCTAACTCTTTTTTATTTTGAGAACAAAAATTGAGCATATACATATTGTTGGTGGACAGAAAAATCTATCTTTTGATATATAGAAATCAAAGGGAGGTTTTTCAAAATGTTAATTAGTGAAATTACAGCATTTCTAGAGAATGCGTATGATGTTTTGAATGAAAGGTTTTTTGATAATATGTTGTCTAAGGTGGTGATTACAATACAATCCAGTCCAAGAGCATATGGGCATTACGTTCCCGTAGAAATTTGGAATGAGGAGAATAATGAAGAAAGTGCAGGGTATCATGAAATCAATCTTGGAGCAGAAACACTCAATAGAAAAATTGGTAACGTAATCGCTACGCTCGTTCACGAAATGGTTCACCATTACTGCAATTTAAAAGGTATCAAAGACACTTCAAGAGGTGGAGTTTATCACAATAAAAGGTTTAAGGAGCAGGCAGAAATGAGGGGGCTGGTTTTGGACTATAACCCTTGTATTGGGTTTAGCATTACCCACCCTTCGCTAATGCTTATGGATTTAATCAATATGGAAGGTTGGGAAAATGTCAGCCTTGCCAGAACTGGTGGAAGTAGTAGTGCAAGTGGTTCTAATGGCTCTAGTGGGGATAATGGGTCATGCCCTACTTCTGGTGGGAAAACAGGCAAGCCTAAGTCCTCTACACGCAAATATATCTGTACCTCTTGTGGATGTAGTGTCAGAGCAACAAAGACTGTCAATATATCCTGTATGGATTGCAATAATCAAATGATTGTCGAAGAAAAATAAAGAATATTTGAAATTAAGAAGTCTGTGACTGCCATTTGGTGGCTGCGGATTTTTTATGGGCAAAAATCTTAAAAAAACGATTACTAGGATTTACGAAGAACACATACAGGGTATAAGTTTTTGCTCTGTTTCCTATGACAAAAAATGATTGTTTTCTGTTCTCGTTGAGATTGTGGGGTTTTGAGGGTTTTTCTTTAGAAATGAGTTTCGGAAGGTGTTTTTTGAGATTATGTTTTGATAAGTGTAGTCTAAAAAGATTGTAAAATTTTGGACTGTATTGTATAATTTTGGGGTAAGATTGGTTGAATAAAGGTGGTGAGATTAGTTGACTAAAACAGAAAAAATTATTGAATTATTAGAGCAAGGAAAAACAGCGCAGGAAACATTTAATGCCCTTGTGGGTGTTTCCATTGGCTACATATATAAAGTCAGGTCAAAACACAAGAAAAGCAACCCAAGAGAGTACAGAACAGCCCTACAAGAAGAAATAGAGCGATTATATAAGTTGAGTGTCCCACCTACACAAATAGCCGAAAAGGTTGGGTGTAGCAAGCAGTATGTATATAAGGTTCTAGCTGGGAAAAGCAAAAAGAAGCTGTTACCTTTTATCCGAAGCTACTCCACGCAGGATGAATACCTAACCCCTCTCTATGCCGTAATTCCAATAAGTAGATACCTCCGGCCCCACTCCCTGATTTGGTGTCCTTTCGATTTTGAGGAAAGTCTGTATGTCAGGTATTTCAAGCAGCAAGGGCATGAGGTTGTGGCTACACATATT
Organism: Aminipila sp.; assembly: GCA_047974845.1. Classification (GTDB taxonomy): domain Bacteria; phylum Bacillota; class Clostridia; order Peptostreptococcales; family Anaerovoracaceae; genus Aminipila. The sequence goes on from JBKECQ010000055.1 coordinate 25,032, forward strand.
AAGAATGGACAGGACTTCTTTCAGACAGAGCCACCACAGGGATGTCAATATATAATTAGTAATCCCCCGTATAGCCTTAAAACGGAGATATTCGAAAGACTCTGTAACCTTAATATCACATTTGCTATGCTGGTTAATAACACAGGAATTTTTACTGCAAAAGGTAGGTTTAATCTGTTCAAAGAAGGTGTTGAACAAATGGTTTTCCCGACCCGTATTGCATTTATGAAAAGTTATACGGACACAAAAACACTTGCCGCCCCTCCTTTTGACAGTTGTTATATATGTAGGGGTATTTTGCCAGAAAAGCTGGTCTTTGAGGAAATAGACAAGAAATTTATTACTCTATAATTGAACGCCGTTTGTTCTTTTTGATTGAATATATGTGAATTATATAGCGACTCCCTATGCCTCACTGGCATAGGGAGTCGCTATTTCTGGATGTATACTTTCAAAAATTGAAACACTGTTGCCTTATTTCTGAAAACTGGAGTGGTGTTTGCTGTTCAGTGTGATTTATAAAAACAGTTAATCTTTTTATAACCACTGCCTTTGGTTCTTATAGGAAAAGTGAGAAGTTTTATAATTTATGTCCAAAATATTAATTTGGCTATCTTAAAATATAATTCTCTTCCTCAAGGCAAAAATAATGTTCACCATTTTTTCTCTCTAAAATCAAACTTAGAGTTCTAACATTATCAAATACCCACTTTCGTTCCTTACTTTCAAAAAATATGAAAAAATCATCTATTCTATAAAGCAAAAATAGAGGTGGACAGTTGAAAAATTAATTTTTACAAATACGAATAAATTAGGACTACTTTTCTTTCGAAGGCTACAGTTGGATTTATTTTAATTATACAAGGGGGTGAAATGGAGATGAAAACAGAAGTTAGCGTGAGTTTTATCGTGCCAGAGCAAGCGTTCAAGTTATTGAGGTTATTGAGTAGTCAAAATAGAAATTTAAAATTTGTGTGTCTGCAAGGCAGAGAAGTGATGCTTACAGGAGATTTGCTTGAAATGGGTAGATTTTCAGATGATTGCTGTTGGGATGAAATAAATGATTTTTTAGAGGGGGTTGAGTAAAATGCCTAGGGCTGTAATTGTAGTGAAAACGAAGTCAGACCTTGATAGTATCAATGTGGCTATAACCCAATGGGACCAAATGGCTTTTGAGTGTGGCAGGAGAAATATTGAGATTGTGGATAGAATTTTAACTACGGGTGGAATAAAAGATATTCAAAAGAAAATTGAAAAGCTAGATAAACTGAAACAATTTGATTATGTAGTTCTTTATTCTCCGAATCAGTTTGCAGACAAACGACAAGACTATATTGATTTTGTCGGTTATCTTGATAATTTCTTTGGGGTTAAAGTGGTAGCAATCAGAAGTTAATAAGGGATATTTCTTTAAACAGTTTAGAAGTAGTTTGCCTGCAGTGCCAAAATCCCCGAGGATTTTGGGAAGGTTAAAAAGTGTCATAAAAAGGTGTTGGAAAATCTTATATATTTTTTCGACCTATTGATTTTACAGCATAAATTTTTCTGAAAAGTGTTGTTTTGATGAAAAAATAGATTAAAAAACACCTAAAGTGTCAATCTAAAATCTTCCCAAAATTCCTAGAGATAATGGGAAGATTTTGATGGAAAATTAGGCGAGTTGAAATCGTAAGGCACTGAATTATGAAAATTAGGTGAGTTGATTTTAAAGTGGTTTATCTACTTACGAAATATCTTCCCAAAATCCTTGAGATTTTGGCACACTTTTAGGGGGTGGTAGTTATGCTGTGGGTTTATGTACTAGAAAATGTAGACAATGTTGAATTTAGGGATAATAAAGCGCTTTTTCTACTGATTAAGGATTTGGAAGTTCTGGAAGAACAGATTTTTATTGATAAGGACACAGAAAATCAAAGACAAGAACTAAGAAGATTGTTGGAATCACTACAGCTTGAGGATAGATTGGCTATTAGGTCAGTTTTGGATTTGGCAGATAATCTAAGTGCTTTGATAGGCGTATTTCAAAAACTAACGAATAAACAGATAACACTATGCTCTTGTTTAGAACCTTATTTGTGCGGGACAGACTACTTGGACACGTTGAATAATTTTACCAAGTTGTATGTAGCTTTTGAGAAGAAAAAACAAGTCCAAGGATATAAACAGGCTTTAAATGAAGGTACTGTCGATAGACCTGCTAAGAGCAGAGAAGTAAAAAAGGCTTTATCTATGTATCAGAGTGGAAAATACAAGGTCAATCAGATTGAGGCTGTGACGGGTGTTTCTAAGTCCACTTTATATAGATACCTAAAAAACAAATAGCGTTTAAATTTCAATGATTTTTGAAATTCGGATGTTCCTTCGTTAAATAGATAGAAAAAGAAAAAGTATTTATTTTCAAATGCTTGAAATTTAAACGTGTAATTATACGAAATAACTTGTTAGTGTTTAATGCAATTTTAGAAGGGAGATGATGAAGATGGCAAACAAAAAAACCAGAGCCATAGACAGGACAGAATTTGAATTGATAATTTCAACTATCCGAGCAGGCTTTACTACTGCTGCGGGACAAAGTGTGAAATCAAATGAGAGAATTGGTGCTGCATTAACGCTGCAAGCAAATTTAGGCTTAAGGGTTGGAGATATTGTCAAATTAAAACTATCAGATATTGTATTTGAAAGCGGCAGATACCATTTGGATATCATAGAAGAAAAGACTAAGAAAAAGAGGACTTTCACAGTTCCTAATGAAGTTTACACCTATTTACAGACTTATGCACTTGAAAATGGGAAAAAGCCAAAGAGCAGGTTATTTGATATTACTGTTAGAGCAGTACAAAATCATTTGAAATTAACTTGTGATTACCTAGGACTACAAGGAGTTGGTACCCATTCTTTTAGAAAATTCTTTGCGATGAGTATTTATAATAATAATGATTTTAATGTTGAATTAGTTAGGGAAATTTTACAACATTCAAGCGTTAGTGTTACACAGCATTATTTAAGTGTGGATAGCAGACAGGTAGAAAAAGCATTAAAGGGACATATTGTACTACCTACATAAAGAAAGAGGATTGTTTTTATACAATCCTCTTTCGGTTTTATAGCAAACAAATATTAACTTGAGCTATGATAATCTCTAGGTTAAAATATCAATAAGAGAGGTGTGTCATGTTATGAAAGTTGAGAGAGATAAAATTAAAAAAATCGCAATTTATCTAAGGAAATCACGAGTTGAAGAAACAGAAAAAGACCTTTTAAACCATAAAACACTTTTAGTTGGTATATGTAATGAAAAGAATTGGCTCTATGATATTTACATGGAGAATGGGTCTACGACTTCTCAAGATATAGAAATTAGAGAGGAATTGACAAAACTGCTTGATAATATTGAATCTTATGAAGGAGTTTTAGTAGTAGAGCAAGCACGTATCAGTCGTAATTTAGAAGATGGTGCAACTGTTAAAAGAATTCTTGTAAAAGCAGGTGTTTATCTTATAATTCAACAGCATATTTGGGATTTGTCTGACCCGACATACAGTAAAATGTATGATTTTAATTCCTTAATGGGAAGTGTAGAATACTCTGACACAAATGCTCGGTTACAGCTTGGAAAAAAGATGAGAGCAATACAAGGTTACTGGACTAATGGGCCTACACCCTATGGCTATATATATGACAGAAACACCCGAATGCTTGAGGTGGATGAGCAGGAAAAAGAAGTATATAATTATATAAAATTTAGGTACTTGGATTGTGAATGGAGTACAAATCAAATTTGCTATGACCTAAATAGAAAAGGAAAAGAAGATTCCAGATGGCTTACTCGCAAAGGCAACTATTGGAAAAACAAGGTTCTAATAGACCTGTTAACTAATATGACTCATATGGGGGTTATCGTGAAAGGAAAAGAGCGAGGAAGCCTCCATAAAGATAGAAAAGGCAAATCAGCTACTGCTTATAAAAAAATAGAGAAAGATGATTGGCAGATTTATAAAGGCAAATATATAGCTTTAAAAACACAAGATGAACATATAAGTATACTTTATAGGCTTCAAAAAAGCAGATTAAATGATAGCGTTGTAAGCAGAGTTAAAGCAAGAAAGATATATAGCTTGACTGGTTTAATCGAATGCGGTTTATGTGGACATGTAGCAGGTATTATAGATAAAGGTGTGAATGGATTATTTATTAAGAAATGTCATTATTCTGATGAAATAGGGACAAAATGTTCAAATAGTAGTATAAGTCTTAAATACATCGAAGAGTCAATGCTGGAAGATATCAAAAATCAAATGGATACTGTACGACAGATTGCACAACAAAAACAATATATAGACGAACTAAAAAATCTTAGAGAAAATAACATAGCGGAGTTGAAAGAAAAACATACAGAGTTAGAAAATGAGATAAAAAGATTGAGTGAGGCGTACGTTGCAGGAGTTTTCTCGTTGGATGAGTTTGCAATCATGAAGAAGGAACGAAATGATACCTTAGAAGAAGTTAAGGTAAAATTATCTGCTTTACAGACTACAGAAGAAGAATTGATACAAAGTTTAGAGCAGAATAGGATTAAAAGATACGAAGCGGTTTTAGAAGAATATAACAGAGAAAATACAACAAATGAAAGAAAAAATGAATTATTGAAGTCAATTATTGACAAACTAGTTTATACACGCCCGAATGCTCAACGGGGCGATACTTTCAAGTTGGAAGTAAAATTTAAATAGAAAGGTGGTGTTGCCCTATGACAAATAGTTCAAAAGTACCCAATAGACTGATTTCTGAAAAATCTCCATATCTACTACAACACGCATACAATCCTGTACAGTGGTATCCTTGGGGTCAGGAAGCCTTTGATAAGGCAAGGCGGGAAGATAAGCCCGTTTTTCTTTCTATTGGGTATAGTTGACTTATGGTTAACTTAGTACTTGTCACTGGTGCCATGTAATGGCACATGAAAGCTTTGAAGATAGCGGTGTGGCAGAAATCTTGAACAATTATTATATTTCTATTAAGGTTGATAAAGAGGAAAGACCCGATATTGACAGTATTTATATGTCGGTTTGTCAAGCTTTAACAGGGAGTGGCGGATGGCCCACAAGTATTTTTATGACACCGAACCAAAAACCTTTTTTTGCGGGAACTTATTTTCCTAAGGAATCAAAATACGGAATGGTGGGCTTTAAGGATCTGCTTTTGGAAATAAATAGTCAATGGAAATCAAATAAAAATAAATTGGTGGAGTCAGCAGACAATATAATTAACCATTTAAAAAAAGTAGGTAATGTGATAGGTAATGATAATGACTTGATTCAGCAAACTGTAGAAACCTTGAAAAAAAGCTTTGATAATAAGTATGGTGGGTTTGGTGAGGCTCCAAAGTTCCCTTCACCACATAATCTAATGTTTTTAATGGATTACTATAGATATACTAAAGACCAAAACTCTCTTAATATGGTTGAGACCACATTGCTCCAAATGTATAAGGGCGGTATTTTCGACCATATAGGTTATGGTTTTTCAAGATATTCAACAGACAAATATTTCTTAGTGCCGCATTTTGAAAAGATGTTATATGATAATGCACTACTTACTATAAGCTATTGCATGGCACATGATATTACTGGAAAGAGTATTTATAGGGATATAGCGGAAAAAACTGTAGAATATATACTGAGAGAAATGACCGGCACGGAAGGCGGATTTTTCTCTGCGCAGGATGCAGATAGTGAGGGAATAGAGGGAAAATATTATGTATTTACTCCTACTGAGATAATGACCTTACTAGGGAAAAAAGTTGGAAAAGAGTTCAATAAATACTTTGATATTACGGAGCACGGGAATTTTGAAGGTTATAGCATTCCCAATCTATTGAAAAATGAGATACTGACGGAAGAGTTTAATCAGTATTTGCCTGAAATTTATAAATATCGTAAGGAGAGGGCAGCTTTACATTTGGACGATAAGATCCTTACCTCATGGAACTCTATGATGATTGTGGCACTAACTTATCTCTTTAGAATATCAAACAAAGAAAAATACTTGCAAGCAGCAGAAAAAGCGGAGAGCTTTATTTCAAAAAAACTTTGCAATGATCTAACATTATTTGTTAGCTATAGAGAGGGTAATAACGGTTCAAACGGATTTATAGATGATTATGCATACTATATTATGGCATTAATAAGTTTATATGAATCAACTTTGAATAAGGAGTATTTAAACAGAGCAAAGGAATTTTGTGCTCAAACTGTAAAGATATTTTGGGATAAAGAGAATTATGGGTTTTACCTATATGGAAACGAAAATGAACAACTGGTTTTGAAGCCAAAGGAAACCTATGATGGTGCAGTTCCAAGTGGCAATTCCATTATGGCATATAATCTTGTTAAGTTGTCATTTATAACGAAAGAAAAAGGTATAAATGAATTAGCTGAAAAACAGATGGAATTTATGTCAAATCGGGCTTCAGCTTATCCGGCGGGTAATACATTTTATTTACTTGCTCTTGCTTTGTATGAGAATCCCTTGAACCAGATAACTGTAGTCTTAAAGGATAAAGCAGACAGCAAAACCATTATTAATAAATTAGGACTAAATAGTAATATCACTGTTTTAGAAGAGCCCAATGATGAGTTTGGGTTATTAAATGATAAAACGACATTTTATGTTTGTAAGGGCAATAGCTGCTTGCCACCAACAAATGAAGTTTGATTTGATACACAGCATAAAGGGTAAATAAAAAAGATTTTCTAGTATCGTTTGTTAATATTTTTATAATTTTTATATTTGGACTATTAATCCTGGCATAGAATATTGTGTTTTATAGAAAGTTAAAGGCTGGATTCCACGAAAGAATTCAGTCTTTTGTATATAAAAACACAAGTTAGACAAATGGTTGGTTATTTATTTAGTCATTTAAATATTGAACTATTTAGATGTTTAGATATTTAGTCATTTAACTGTTGGACTATTTAGATATCTAGTCATTTAACTATTGGACTATTTAGATGTTTAGATATTTAGTCATTTAACTACTGAACTATTTAGATATTTAGTCATTTAACCATTTAACTATGTATGTATTTATGTTTTTATGTATTTAGCTATTTAGCTATGAAAAAATTTAATTAAAAAGTATAAGAAAACCAGTGTTTATATGTTATTTTAACATTTATTGGGTTTATGATTAATTCAAATATGGTAATATAGTGATAAAAAACAATGTTTGATGAGGAATTGTGTTGGGGAGAATAATGAAAAAACATAGATGGGGAAAAATAATAACAACATTGATATTATTAATGTTAGCTTTTTGCTATTGGCAGAATAACAGCATGGTAGTGTCTAGCCATTTTTATTCCAATGAAAAAATACCAAGTCAGTTTGACGGACTTAAAATAGTTCATATCTCTGATTTGCACAACAAAAAATTTGGGGAGAGTCAACGGCGGTTATTAAACAAGATTAAAAAGGCAAATCCGGATATTATAGTTATAACAGGGGATTTAATTGACCGCAGAAGATATAACTTAGAAATAGCCCTGGAGTTTATAAATGGAGCAATTAAAATAGCGCCCATATATTATGTACCGGGTAATCATGAGGCGTGGTCCGGAAAATATGAGGATATAAGAGCAAACCTTAATATGGCCGGCGTTAATGTTTTGGAAGATACCTCCTTAGACCTTCAAAAAGGTGATGAAGCTATTAGTATTATTGGGGTGAGAGATCCTGACTTTTTAACAAGTAGTTATATGCAGGGAACAGAGGTATCATCGCTGGAAGAAACACTGAAAGAATACAGCAAGGATGATAGCTTTAAAATACTATTATCACATCGCCCTGAGTTAATAAACTTGTACAGCAAATATAATTTAAATTTAGTTTTTACAGGGCACGCACATGGAGGTCAATTTAGAATACCATTTGTTGGTGGTTTGGTAGCACCGGATCAAGGGTTTTTCCCTAAATACACATCAGGATGTGCTAAAGAAGGGGACACCTCAATGTATATAAGTAGAGGTTTAGGAAATAGTATTGTTCCCATAAGAATTTTTAATAGACCGGAAATTGTGCTAGTTACATTGTCCACTAAATAATAATACTATAATATGCTTATACCATACAATGCCTTAGAGGTTGACAAGAAGCCATAAACACACGGTTTGCAGGCTTTTTCAAAAAGCAAAATGTCTACATCACACTGCCACGCTTTGCCCTTATTCCTTTCTTTTGGATAGGTGGAACGGCGATAGGAAAACAACCCACTAAAAAGTCACAATTATATTGCTTGAAGCCGTTACAGTTTAGTAATACAATTATTGGAAATAAAACTAAGGGAGGATGAATTTATGTTAAAAGGTTTTTTAAGCATTTTTGGCTTTGTTGGAAGAGCAACAGAGGCTCAAACAGCCGCAAGCCTTAAAAAGCTAACCTCGGCCCTAGAACGACGCTTGGATAATCCAGACCGCTACACTGTTGTATTTGGATATGGCATGAAACCCGGTATAATGTCAACCAAGATTTCTTGCTATGCAATCGGATTTTCGCAACAAGACAACAGCTTGGCAATTGTCCCAATTTACTGTGATTCTGATGAAATTGAGGATCTATATTTCTTTGAACGGGAGGACATTAAGTCGATTGCAACAGGAGTTCAAGGGGAAAAAATCCTCAAATCGGACAAGATTAAAGGCGATATACGCTTTACGGTGCCTGGTTACACCAATGAAAATGCAGAGGATATGTTCCAGCTACCTATCATTCAGTTAGACGCTGTTACTGCTTTTGAAAAATGGATAAAGGAGGTTTTCTAATGACTGGTATGGCTGTCAATTATGTGCTACTTGCAATTACAGGAATGTATTTGTTGCAATCGATTTATGCTTCTTTCAAAGGTGGCGTAGGCGACAGACGCTTATTTCGACCAATTTTTATGGGAATTGTATTTGCTTTAGTACTGGTTGCTACAATTATGGGCATTGGTTACATGGACTTTAAATTAGCCATCGAAACAGGGAATTGGAATATTTTAAAGTAGGAGGATATGCAGATGAGCACACAAACAATCGCAAGTATACTAAATGATATTGCAGGGTTTAAGCTATTGTTTAATGGGATATTTGGAGGAGGTAAAGTGAAAAAATCCTTTGGAACCTACTCCGAATCCAGCAAAAAAGGGGTTTATGTATTACATAAGGTGCGCCACGCAGAGCATGACGATACAAAATATGTGGTGTATGCCTTCTCTCCCTCTGGCGAGATTGCGACCAATACTCTAGAGTTACTAACCGAGCGCCTAGCAAACATGAGTCTTGGTACTATTCGATACGAGAGCTTAAGCTACTCTTACTTGGAGCCTTGGCGGGGCAGGGCAGGAAGTCTAGCATTTGAAAATAATGAGATTGCCTGCATTATGCCTGAATACCCAGAGGTGCTCATTTTCCCCGTTGCCGATGATGTAAACTGTGACTATGTTATCTATGCACAAAAGGATGGAGAACATTATGTTTACCAAATTACCAACAAGCAGGCTAAGGCTATTGTGGGACAAGCATGAATTAGTTGAACCACATATCCCACACTTAACCTATCGACTTTCAAGATTATCAAGATAATATTTGCCCAACGGTAGCAAGTACATTGCCGCCGTTGGGCTATTTTTATATATCCATATCCTGTGCCTTTCCTTTACAGCTCAGCCCTTTGCACTTAATTCTCTAATGTAGTTCTTTTATATCTAATTCATGGCTCCTCCATATCTTTTTATGGCTCCTCCATATCTTTTTATAGTTCCAACATATAATTCTTGTCCATGTATCTAAGTTTTTTATAAAGCTTATAAATAACGTTATTTTCAAATATTGAATTGGCGTTATTTTAATTTATAAGAGAGAATTTATTAAACGTTTAAAATACGTTTAAACCCTTAATAAAAGTATTTTAAGATTTTTTTAAAAATTTTGATTTAAAAAGCTTTTTACACATGGCTAAAAACTGTTTATGGATATTATGTAATTATGTCGAGGCATTATTGCTATTTTAATATTTTATTTTAGGAGGAAACTATGAGTGAAGTTAAAGAAAATGTTCAAAGACAGCCGTCTTTGATCGTATCAGTAACAATTGTACTATTTTTGGTTATATGTTTTGTGGCACAGCTTGTTATAGTAGGTGAACCTGACGTACATATGACACTATTTTTTGCAGCAGTATTTGCGGTTTTAATGCTAATAATTTTCAATAAGACTAAGTTTGAACTTATTGAAGAGGGTATTATTCATGGGTGCAAAATAGCAACCATTTCTATGATGATACTTATGTTTATTGGTGTAATGATTCCTGCATGGATTGCCGCAGGAACTATTCCAAACCTTATATATTACGGACTTAAAATAATTTCACCTTCTATATTTCTTGTTACGGCGACTTTAGTATGCGCTATTGCAACGCTATGTACAGGTACTTCTTGGGGGACAGGAGCAACCTTTGGTGTGGCATTAATGGGAATAGGCGGAGGCTTAGGCGTTCCTCCTGAAATGACAGCCGCAGCTGTTGTTTGCGGAGCAATATTTGGTGATAAAATGTCTCCTATTTCAGATACAGTTAACTTATCAGCAGGTACTTGTGAAGTAAACATTTTCGACCATATGAAAAGTGTAGCCACAGCTACCGTTCCGGCTTACATAGCAACAATAGTTGTTTTTGCAGTGTTAGGTATTAGATTCGCAGACGGCGAAATAAATAGTTCTGCTGTAAATGAAATGCTCAGCGTATTATCAGATAACTTTAATGTACAGCCAATCTACGCTGTTATTAGTCTTATCCCAATGATTCTGGTTTTAGTTATGGCTATTAGAAAGGTTAATGCTTTAGCAACAATCGTAGCTTCTGCAATCGTAGCAATGCTTATCGCTATATTCTTACAGGGATATTCTATTACAGAAATGATGTCTTATATGAATTATGGCTTTGTAATTGACACTGGAAATTTTGATGTAGACAAACTAATGAACAGAGGTGGGCTACAGTCTATGATGTGGACTGTATCTATTGGATACTTAGGATTGTCATATGGAGGAATTCTGGAGAAAACAGGGGTTTTAAACACTTTACTTTTCAGTACTCAGGCAATTACAAGAAATGCAAGAAATCTAATTATTACACATATTCTTACCGGCATGGCTACTATTATGCTTTCAGCAAGCCCATACGTTGCAATCCTTATCCCGGGAAGAATGTTTATAGCAGGCTATGAAAGATTAGGAATTAAGAAAACTGTTGCTTCAAGAACTTGTGAACACTCAGGGATATGTCTTGATCCGTTACTACCATGGTCTTTGGGAGGCGTATACTTCTCTGGAGTATTAGGGGTTAGCCCATTGGATTATGCTCCATATGCAGTATTATTATGGACAGTTCCTGTTATTGCGGCATTGTATGCTGTGACCGGATTGTTTGTATGGAAAGAGGACGACTCAAAGACAAAAAATGAAAATATTGCGTAAGAGGGGGAAGAAAAATGCTAGATTTATTATTCTTAAATGGAAAAATTTATACAATGGAGTCTGAAGAAGCTGTTGTTGAAGCTCTTGGCGTAAAAGATGGAAAAATTGAATTTATAGGCACTAATGAAGAAGCAAAAAAATATGAAAGTAATAAAACCATAGATTTAGAAGGAAAGGCTATGATTCCCGGTATGGCAGATTCCCATATGCATATGTATGCATATTGCCAAAACCAAACCTTTGTAGATTTATCCGGTGCAAAAAGTATTGATGATGTACAAAAGTTACTTAAACAAAAAGCTGAAATTACTGAAAAAGGCAACTGGATAAAGGGAGTAAATTTTGACCAGAACAAGTGGAAGGAAAACAGGTTCCCAACAAGACAAGAATTAGATGACGTAAGCACAGAACATCCAATAGTTATTAAGAGATGTTGCCTACACGCAGTAGTTGCAAATACAAAAGCATTAGATCTAGTTGGCATAGGCGTCGGCTATGAGGGCGGAACCGGTGGTATTGTTGAATTTGACCAAGATGGAAAGCCAAATGGGGTACTAAGAGAACAAAGTACTAAGGTGTTTGACGAGGTAATACCAGACCCTCTCAAAGACCCCAATGAGCAACAAAAAATAATGACTAGAGTAATGGAAGATATGTCAAGCAAGGGTGTTACTACAATACATACTTATGCCGCAAAGATATGGAAATACAATGAAGACATTGAAATCTACAGAGGCTTTGAAAGGGAGGGTCGACTTCCTGTAAGAGTAACGGTATGCGTAGACGAACTGTTTGAACCGGAGAAATTAACTGAGGAACAAATGGGCGATGCCAATAGAAAGGTTCAATATGGATCTTATAAAATATTTTCAGACGGATCTATGGGATCAAGATCAGCGGCGTTAAGAGAACCTTATAGTGATGATCCGGAAAACTCGGGATTTGTTATTTGCAGTCAAGAAGAATTAACAGAAAAAGTATTAAAAGGATATGAAAAGGGATTGCAGCCGGCTATTCATGCCATAGGTGACAGAGCATTAGACATGACCTTAACTGCAATAGAAAATACTCTTGAGACAACACGTCAAAAGGGTATGAGTGCAGAAGAACAAGAGGCACGCCTGCCGTTTAGAATTATCCACGTTCAGATGGTTGATAAAAAGACAATAGAAAAAATGAAAAAACTTCCACTGGTATTAGATATTCAACCGATATTCTTATGTACTGACCTACATTGGATAGAAGATAGACTTGGAAAGGAAAGATTGAGCTGCGCATTTGCTTTAAAGAGTATGTTTGATGCGAACTTAATATTAACGGGAGGGTCTGATTGCCCTGTTGAAACCTTTGATCCAATAAAGGGAATCTATTCTGCGGTAACAAGAAAAGATTATGATGGATACCCGGATATGGGCTTTTTACCTGAAGAAAAACTTTCTGTTTATGAAGCAATATGTATGTTTACAAAAAATGTTCATTACGCTACAGGACAAGAGGAGGTTTTAGGAACATTAACTAAGGGTAAATTTGCAGACCTAGTAGTTTTAGATTCAAATCCATTTGAAATACAGGAACTTGAAATAAAAAATATACAGGTAGAACAAACATATATAGCAGGAAAGCAAGTTTATATGATACAATAATAGTATTATATAAAACTATAATTATTCAATAGGAGGAATCTCTATGCATGCTGATATTTTAATAATAAATGGCAAATGCATGATAATGAAAAATAGAGAGGTTGTTGAATGGCTTGCTATAAATAATGGTAGAATTATTGCCCTCGGCAAAGGTGATGAATATAAATCCTTTGCCGAGGATTCTTCTATTGTAATTGATGCTAGAGGAAATACAGTATTGCCTGGGTTTATAGACAGCCATTTTCATGTAGTACAAACTGCTATGAATGCAGATAGTATGAACCTTAATGATATTCATAGTTATGAAGAAATAGGAGAAAAAATAAGACAAACAGAAAAGAATAACCCAGGAGAATGCATTATGGGTGTAAGGCTTGAAAGGGAAAAGTTAGTTGAAAAAAACTTCCCCGATAGATTAACCCTTGATAAATATTGCAGCAATATACCTGTTTGGATAAATTGCCTCGATTATCAGGTTAGTATGCTGAATACCTATGGGTTGCTATATTACAAGGTTCCTTTTAGAATGGAAGGCATTGAAATGGACTCAAATGACGTTGCGACTGGAATATTCAAGGGAAAAGCAAACGCCACTTTAAGAACAAATGTATTGAGTAATTACCCAGATAAAAGACGAAAAGCAAATGTTAGTAATCTTATGCCTAAATTACTTTCCGTAGGCATTACAACTGTAAATGCCATGGAAGGTGGCTATATGTATAGCGACAAGGATGCAGACTTTATATATGAATACGGTGAAAATTTTCCTGTGGACATGACCTTGTTTTATCAGTCTATGGATATTGATAAAATAAAGGATATGAACTTAAAGAGAATTGGTGGAAGCCTTTATATTGATGGAACTATGGGAGCTAGAACAGCGGCTCTTTCCTTTGAGTATTGTGATTGTCCGGGAAAAATGGGAAGTCTAATTTTTCTGCAACATGAGTTAAATGAATTTGTGTTAGAGTGTTATAAAAATCACCTGCAACTTTCCCTATATGCAATTGGAGACAGAGCCATTGAAGAGTCATTAAATGCTCATGAATATGCATTATATCATACGGGAATAAAAGGCTTGAGACATAGGATTGAACACGTTGAACTGGCAAATATTTCTCAAATAAAAAGAGCAGCAGAAATGGGCATTATTTTTTCAATGAATCCTACCTATGAATCTTATTGGGGGGGACCCCACAAGATGTATAGACAAAGATTGGGAGATAGATATATAGAAACAAACAAGTTTAGAGAAATTATTGATAATGGCGTTTTAATTTGTGGCGGATCGGATAGTGATATTTGTGAATATAATCCATTGTTAGGCATTTGTGCGGCGGCAAATCATCCTGTAGAAGAACATAGCGTAGATGTATATGAAGCTTTGGAAATGTATACTTGTAATGGTGCTTATGCAATATTTGAAGAAAAGGATAAAGGAACTCTTGAAGTAGGGAAGATAGCAGATGTTATAATTCTTGATAATGATATTATGGAAGTTCCTAAAAAAGAAATAGGGAACTTAAAGGTAGTATCTACTATTAAATCGGGAGAACTTCTGTATAATGTTCTATAACTTTAAGGGAAAATTGATATTATGTTGAATATTTATTTTTTAGGTAAAACAAATATAGAATATAACGGCCATAATATAACAGAGAAAGTAGGTAATAAAACACTTGCTTTAATTTGCTTGCTTGTTTTGAACCATAATAAGTATCTTAGTCGAGAAAAAATAATAACTTATCTGTGGCCAGACAGCAACGAAGAAGCTGCAAAATATAACCTTAGGTTTAATTTATGGCTCATAAAAAAGAACATTGGATTAGATGAAAAGGGCGAGGCATTTTTGCGAGTGGATAGAGATACTTGTGAAATAAATGAAAATTATAGTTATAAGTGTGATATTGTTGAAATAAAAGATTTTAAACCTAGTGAGAGCGATTCTGTAGAAAGCTTGCAAAAGCTAAGGGAATTGTTTGTGGGAGATTTTATGGAAGGTTGCTATTTTAGCAATTGTAATGATTTTAATGAAATAATTATTTTTGAGAGAAACAAATTTGAGGACAGGAAAGTAAAGATTTTAAAACGACTGGTTGATTTATTTGAACAGGCGGCTAACTTAGAAGCGTGTGAAGAAATATTAAAAGAAATAATGGAAATTGAGCCATATGACGAGGAAATGGCACTTAAGATTATAGATTTATATGAAAAAGAGGGAAAAAGGTGTACAGCTATAATCTTTTATAATAGCTTCAAAAACAAATTGATGGGTTGTTTAGGAATCCAGCCTTCTGATGTTTTGAAAAAAAGATATCAGAATATGAAGGAAAGTAATCTTGAAGGGGATTACTCAGCACAAACCTCCCAAACTGTAGATTATAAAAAAAACAAGGATTCCCCAAAAAAGCAGATTACAATTGAAACAAGTTGTATCTGCTGTGTTCAGTACTTTTGGTTGTCTGATGTAATAGGTAAATTGTTTGAATGTGAAGCTTTGGAATGCAATAAATATCTAAGTGAAAGAGAAATTTTGGATTTAGGCTACATTCAGCCTAATATATTACCTAATGGCAATCTTGAAATAAATTTAAATACTGTACCCGATGTAAGAATTGTAAACTCATTCTTTAAGCTTATTTCAAAGATATCTAAAGAAAACAGATTGATAATAAGAATACATAATCTAAATGAGATGGATGAATTCTCCACATCTATATTTAAATACTTAAATGATTCGGATAGCATAGCTTTTGAATATTAAAATATTACAAAGCTAATAGTTAAGAAATGCTTTATTTGTACGATATAAAATATAAGGTATAGAGCTTTAAGTTTTTTATTAAGAGGTGGGGGGACAAAATGAACATCAACATTAACTCTTTAAGTGGTATTGGAAGATCAAAATACAGTAAAACAAATAAGAATGAACAGGAGAACTCTAAAGGGGATATAAAAGAGAATAAAAGTTCACAAAGATTAAAAGATGTATCTATAGAAGATAGGGTAAGAGGTTCATATGATACATATGAAAGCAACAGATTAAAGCGTTCCAATTATGATTCAGTAAGTTTTTCAAATAGACTTCAAATTGATAAGGGGACAGCAAAGGGAACTACTGTCTCAATAAATAGAAATGCATATGATAAAATATTGAGTGCTACAACATACGGAGAACCAAAGTGGGAGGAAATGGGCATTGATAACGAGAAAAGATGGGTAGTTATTAATGGACAGAGATTTGAATGTGAACTATCTCCTGAAGAAAAGGCTCAACGAAACAAAGCGCAGAAGACATTAATTGATTACTTGTTTGAAAAAGATGAGAAAAAAGAAAAGCTGAAAATAAACGGTGACAATAAACCAAAAGGAAATATTGAAGCTTTAACTAATAATGGTGAAGTAATGAATTTGTTAGGTCGCGTGTTTAATACTAGCGATACTGATTCAATTTTAAGTAAACTGGCTTAACTATATAAGCTATAGTAAGAATTTTATATTATGCAATTATTTAGTGGCGGTCTTAGGACGGCCACTTTTTACGTGTGGAAGCTGTTTATGTGCTCAGTGTTTTAAATAACCCCACTAAACGTTTATTAAAACATCACATTAATATCATATATGTATTTTATCATTATGTTATTTACTAATTTATAGGATATTGTTAGTTTCAAGACATATTAAGAAGGGAAACAATATGATGCAAAATGATGAAGCGTATAAATACATAAAATTTGATAATGTTAGTAAAACCTTTAAAAATGATACAGTTTTAATGAATGTAAATTTTGAATTGGAAAAAGGAAAAATATACGGGTTTGTAGGTAGAAACGGTTCGGGTAAAACAGTAATTTTTAAATTATTGGCAGGCTTTTTAATTCCTACGGAGGGCGAAGTTTACTATAAGGGGAAAAGCCTTACGAAAGAGAATAAATTTATTGAATCTTTAGGGGTTCTCATAGAAACCCCCGGCTTCATACCACATTACTCCGGTATGAAAAATTTAAGTATATTAAACGGGCTAAGCAGAGATAAGGTATCTAAGCAAGACATTGAATCCAGTATTGCTTTAGTTGGATTAGACCCAAAAGAAAAAAAGCCGGTTAAAGCATATTCCTTAGGGATGAGACAAAAACTTGGGATTGCACAGGCTATAATGAACAATCCGGAAATATTAATACTTGATGAACCAATGAATGGGTTGGATGAAGCCAGCGTAAAAAATATGAGAAAATTTATTATGAAGTTGAAATTGGAGAAACAGACAACTATTATTTTGGCTTCGCACAATAAAGAAGACATAGAAATCCTTTGCGATAAGTTATTTTATGTACAAGGTGGAACGGTGCTAGGTGAAGAAAAATGCGGTTTTTAGTTGTTGATATAAAAAGAGTGTTTACAGAAAGAAATTTTATAGCAGCTGTTATTGTGGGGATTATATCTGTTTTTTTACCCTTTCTGTATTCCTTATCTAAAGGTATTAATGATGGCTATGAATTATATACCATTTCCCATAGTTTAATATTGCCCTTTATAGCACCTTTATTAGCGTGCTTTTCTTACAGCAATATGAGCATGATAGAAAAGGATAGCCGTTTTAACAGGTTGATGCTTGTGAAAAACCAAATGAAAAATTGGGAGATAAAAAGATTTCTTGTAAATGGAATAGCCGGAGGCAGTACTTTAACTATTCCTTTACTTATTTTAATGGTGATTTGTTTGCCTTGGGGCATATCAAACAATATTATAGATGTGATATTTGTGGTTATGATGGATTTCGTCTTTGGATTTGCCTTTGCATCTATAGCATATGGATTAACTTTCTTTAATAACAAACAGTACATTCCTATGATTGCACCACAGGTGATGTATTTACTGATGATTTATGCTTTCCCTCATCTACAGCTAGAAGAGATTTACCCTCCTATAGCATTTTCTCCTTGGATATTGCCCGGTATGTTTAAAATAGAGAATATGGCATTTATTATTATGTCGTTGCTAGTTCTTTCAGTGTTTATTGTGCTGATGGGTAAGGTCTTAAGGATAACAGAGGACAGAGTAAACAGGAGGACCGTTTTATGAATACGCTAAGATATAACATATCTGAAAGCTTTAATGTTGTAAGATGGGCAATAGCAATAATAATAATAGCTTTTGTGGGAGTAGTAAACGTATATAAATATATTGAGCTATCTGATAATGTTTCTATTACTTTTTCAACATTGGAAACCACATACCTCATATTGAATGACTTTATGAGTATAGTATACATATATTTGCCCATATATATATTTACTATTTGCGGGATAATGAATGCGGATAACTTTGGTCTAATAGAAATATTAAAATGCGGTAGTCGGCATAGATGGGTAATAAGTAAACTATTTACCTTACTTTTTTATACTTGTGCCTTTTTTACACTTTTATTTGCAGTTAGTTTTTTTATCTCAAATCAAGTGTTTCCATACAGTTCCAGCTGGAGCTCAGACTTTGTCAAAACACAAGTTGCCTTTGGAGAATCAGTTCATAAATTTGTGCAAAATCCGTTTATCACCATTTTGTTACAACTGGGTACTTTGTTCTTAACATACCTGATTTCAGGTGCTGTAAGTCTGTGGATTTCTTTAAAGACCTCAAAGGAGTCATTAGCTCTTTTGATTTCCATATTAGTTGGGATTATCTTTAGTATGACAATGTTTGCTGTTGGTTTTGGAAAGCATGGAGCATTGCTTTACATAGGGCAATATACAGCACTTTCAATTATATTGATTATATTAGTTGTAACCCTATGTATTACAGCAAAGAGAAAAGACTTTGATATGTTAAAGAAAGTGTAGGGTAGGTATGGGTACAAATATATTTAAAATCGTAAGCCTTTTTGTAATTATGATGGTATCATTACAGACTTCTGGGGCATTTGTTGAGAAGCACGTCATTGATGTTAAACATAGAGAAAAGACTTTAGCAGATGCAATGCTAAAAAAAGAAATGGAAGAAAAACTTTTGGAAGCAGAAAAGCATATAGAAAAAGTCCAAGCAGAAAGCAACATAGAAATAAAAACTGAAAATGTTGAGATGAAGCCGATAGAAGAACAAAAAACAGATGAAAATCGTGACGAAGAAGAACAAAAAAATGGTGCAGATACATTAGTAACTGAGGAAAATTCAATTAATAGTAAATATCAGCAGGTAGTAGAAGGACTAAAAAGCGGAGTAGAATTGGGAGAAAAAGACTTAAAGCTATTAGGGGATTTCCTAATAGACAACTACTTTCTCAATGGAAAGAACTATATTTCAAAGGAACAAAATCAAGAGCTAAAGGATAAGAAGATTTTAGTTAACCGGATGGAATCCTATGTGATAAAAAGCCTAAACTACGCAATGGATATATTAAATATTATTGTAAATAAAAATTATTCGCAGATAACGGATATAAAGAATAATTTAACTGCACAGGGAGAAGAGTTTTATTCAAAGTTCTCTTATATTACCAATGAAGATTTGCAATATAAGAAAATATATGAGGATATAAATAATTACTTTTCTTCTTGCATAGATGCAGTTACAAAGGTTGAAAACATAATAAATACTGCAGAAAACACTACTAATCCTACCTTGGCGGCAGGAGTGGTTATGGCAGGGATAGATAAGGATGTTATACCTTCATTTAAACAAATTTTAAATAGGGGAATTGACATTAAAGAAAATATTAATTCAATATATTTAGAGGGTATGGAAAAAATAGAAATCCTAACAAAAGAACAAGTTCTTAATATTATAAGCTTGATTTAAAGCGATATATATATAAACTGCCAGTCAAAAAAGTGAGTGGCAGTTTTATTTTTTACAGAATTTAGATATACTATAAGTGTGGGATTATGTTGTTTTTTGTAGAAAAAACAGCGGGGCTATGATACAATTACAGGGCAGTTTAACGAAGGGATATAGAGTAAATGAGTAAAAAAATTATAAGCTATATAATATGTTTTGCAATGATTGCATCCATAGTACAGGGAACCGCAATCGTTGGTTTTGCAGGGGAGAATGAGAAAAATCCGATTTTGGCAGAAGAGAATGCGAAAGAACCCATTTTGGCATATGTGCCGCTGGACAACAGGCCGGTAAATGTTGAAAGGGTTATTTATGAGGCTGAATCCGCAGGCTTTACAGTTGCCATGCCAGATGAAGACTTGTATGCAACGAAATTGGACGGACAGCCTTTAAACTCAAATGGCACGCCGTATGGTGACAGTGAAAAAATATTAGAGTGGATTCTTGAAATGGATAAAAAGACCGATTACTTTGTTATTTCATTGGATCAATTACTTTCAGGGGGGCTAGTAAACTCTAGAACTATATACAATACAAAATACTTTGACGAATATAAGATAATAAATGAGATTGTTAAGCTTTCTCAGACAAATAACGTATACATCGTTGATACAGTGGCAAGACTTGCAACTTGCACGGTAGGGTATCAGAATGCAGATATTAATACATATAATTACTTAAGATATTACAGCATGAACCCAAGATATGTAATCAAGAATAAGGATCTTAATGTTAATAATATAGTTTCAGAATATAAGAGGGATGAAAAGGGTAGGATGATACCTATTGATTCCACATATAAAAAGGAAGTTAATATTGCATTAAAGACCAGAGAAAGAAAGCTAAGGCTAATAGACTATATGCTTTCCATGGATTCAAATGGCAGAATGAAATACTTTATAGGAATTGACGACTCAAATCCTCAAAATACAATTCAAACAAACGAAGTTAATTATTTAAAGAAAAAGCTTGGGGACAGGGGTATGATTTACTCCGGTGCTGATGAACTTGGCATGATGGCTGTTTTGAACTTAATGATTGACTATTATGGATATGATGTGAACGTTGCAACTAAATATTTTGGTGAGACTGAGGCTACTGGTTCCGGTTCTGTTTATGATTTGGAAACGGTAAAGGAAAATGTTGATAAGCACCTAAAAAGCATAGGTGTAAATCTTGTTGAAAAGAGCAAGGCAGATATAGAAGTGGTGGTTCTCACAGCACCTTCCGAATCCATATTAAATTCTAAATATATTAGCAGAATGATTGATTATATAAATAAAAATATTGAAGAGGGTATACCTACAATTGTAATAAATTCTGCTCCCAGTACTTATAGTGGAAATCTTGAGTACAGAATGATAAGAGAATGTGAAATGAGTATGCTTTTATCTTATAGCAGTTGGGGAACTGTTGGCAATTCCATTGGTCTTGCCCTATGCAATGGTATATCAAGATATTTATATTTGCATAGTAGAGATAACAGTAGTGACACAGCAGATATTGCCTTCCTTAAAGGTATGATATTTGCGCTTGAAAAAGATATAAGCTATATTAGAGGTGGCGGTAAAACCTTGTTTAATAGATATCTTGAGGGCAAAGCTTTTTCAACAAGCAACTTTTATCAGAGTGATGAACAAGTAAAAACGATAAATAAAGATCTTGAAAACCTGCTTAAAACTTCTGATTATAATGTGACTGTAAATGATATTATAAATAACCTTACAGGAAGTCGTTATTTAAAAGGGCTGGGTGGAGAATGCGGTATTATTGGTAAAATAAACATTGGTAATTATTCCGCACCTTTCTTTAGGACATATGAAATTAGGTTCGATATTGATGTGAAGCTAAAGGATTTAACTTTGAACGGTGTTAATAACCCGATGAGTATTAAAGTGCCTTATGAACCAAAGAATGGAGAAAAGGCATACTCCTTAGACTTATACTATTTAGATGAAAAAGGCAAGATGCATAAGGTTCCAAGCGTGTATGACAAGAATACGGGCACAATAAGTTTTGCTACAGATAAACTACCATACTTTTTTACTAACACGTTCACTATGACTGAAGAAGAAGCGAATTCTGTATTTTCAGATTTTCCCACATCTGCTTGGTATTTTGGCTCTGTTATGTACGTATTTGAAAAGGGATTAATGAAGGGAACTACAGGTACTACTTTTGAACCTAAAGCGCCAATTACTTATGCGATGCTTTCAAAGATTTTTGAAAGAATGGATAAAAATACTGAAAATCCATTTAAAATGGAGAACTCAAAAGAAAGTGTTACAAGAGAAGCTTTGGCAGATTTATTGTGGCAGTTTGCTCAGCATCAGGGCATAGATGTTACGGAAGGAGAAAATCCGGGTATATATAACTATGCAGATGTTTTTGCAATTAATCCGGAACTTCGAGATGGGTTTGATTGGGCGTGTAAGAGTGGGGTAATAGCAGGAACAAACGGAGGAACTAAGCTATCACCACAAAGTATTGCAACCCGCAGTGAACTTGCAGTAATATTAAAACGATTTATAGAATTATAAAATAAATGAAAACAGCATCATAGATGCATTATATAAAGTCAACATGGGAAATCATTTTAGCATAACCAGTGATGGCAGAAAGAGAGAATTATAACTTATGAATAACTTAATTATTGATACAGCAAAACAAGCAGAGGAAATATTAAACAGTTCAGAGATATGCAGAGCAGAGGCATTTAAAGTAGCTCAACTTAGAAATAAATTAGAAAATCGGGAAATAACAGTTTCTGTTATAGGACAATTTAAAAGGGGCAAAAGCACTTTGGTAAACGCTATTCTTGGTGAAAAGCTATTACCTGTTGGAATAGTTCCTGTAACATCTGTAGTAACCAGAATTGAATACGGAGAGAAGTCGGCGGCTGTACATTTTGATAATGGGGTTATTAAGCCTATAGAGTTTGACGAATTATCGGAATATATAAATGAACAGGAAAATCCTAACAATAAGCTTTGCGTATCCTCAGTTACGCTTAGAAACAATTCTCCTTTTTTAAAGGATGGTCTTACATTTGTTGATACACCCGGTGTTGGGTCTGCACATAAACACAATTCTGATGCAGCATATGCCTTTGTTAAAGAGAGTGATGCGGTTATCTTTATGCTTTCAGTTGATAGCCCAATAAATGAAATAGAAATTGAATTCTTAAAGAATGCCAAAGAGTTTGCGGCTAAATTCTATTTTGCCATTAACAAAATTGATAATATAGAAGAAGATGATTTAAAGCAGTATTTAGAGTACTGTAGGAGACTTCTATGCAACATAATGGACGTAGAAAATGTTATGATGTTTCCAATCAGTGCAAAGCATGGACAAGGTTTGGATGAACTTAAAACAAGAATTCAAGAAGACTGCAAAACTTCTGTTGCTGAGATACTTCAAGACTCAGTTGCGATGAAGCTTAAGGATATAGTAACTTCTGCTATGACTAAATTAGGTTTATACTGGAACGCATTGAGGCTTCCTGTAGGAAAGCTGGAAACCAGATTTAATGAGATGACAGAGGTTCTTTCCGAAATACAGCAAAAAAGCGATGAAATTGCTGAGAAGCTTCAAGGTGAGAATGATGAAAACAAATACTATGAAATTTCTAATATGCTGGAGCTTGAATTAAACTATATGAAACAGAGGTTATCGACTGCCGTTTCAGATTTGTTTGGCATGGAGTATTATTATGAATTGACACAATTAAACCTAGTAGATAACTATAAATTTGATAGTTCAAAAGACAGCATAAAGGTGTTGACAGACAAGTTTATTCGAGAATCTAAGCAACTGTGTGACGAATTAAGTGAAACCTTAAATTTAATCCTTTTATATAAGGAGAAAAATACAATCACTGTTGCCAGAAGAGTTGAAGATTTAAATAAATTAAATAGAAAGCTAAGAAAACTAAAAGAATCCTTATAGTAATAGAGGATTCAAGGTAAATGATAAAGAGCAGATAAAAAGAGTAAGCCGTATTGTACCGACCCCAAAAAGTTAGACCTAAAAATCTAACGATTGGAGGTCGGTATTTTTATGACTAAATATAGCTATGAATTTAAGAAAGAAGTAGTTTTAGCTTATCTTAATGGCG
>JBKECQ010000098.1:0-2270 GCA_047974845.1 Aminipila sp.
GGATGGATTCCCGAGTGGCCAAAGGGGACAGACTGTAAATCTGCTGCTTAACGCTTCGGTGGTTCGAATCCACCTCCATCCATTTGTTACTTTATTAGTCTATAGTAACATTGATTCCATACGCTGGTGTGGTGGAATAGGCAGACGCAAAGGACTTAAAATCCTTCGAGGGCGACCTCGTGCCGGTTCAAGTCCGGCCACCAGCAGTTAACTTAAGTGCTTGAAACACTGATTATATCAGAGTTTCAAGCACTTTTTTTAGCAACACCAAGAGGCTCGCCTCTTGGTGTTGCTTATCCTTGTCTGGGAGGTCGTAGGGGTAACATTATATTTGCCTCTATAATTTTTAACGCTAATATCACCCTTTCTAATATGCTATAATACCTTTGTAGTGAAAACATTTGACAATCGTTATATTAAAAATACAGAAGAGGAAAATAGATTATTTTATTGAATTTTATGATAGAATAATAAATGACTAGAACACCAGAATACAACGAGTCATGAAGGATATAGAGAGGAGAAGATATGGAAACTTCAGTAGCTTTTGGTCAGGAAAAAGTATTGCAATATGCGTTGCATTATCTTAAAACATTGTCTTATGTAAAGCAGATTTGGCTATTTGGTTCTTATGCTAGAAAACAGAATAGATTTAATAGTGATCTTGATTTGTATGTTGTTATAGATGAGAAATATAATACTCCACGTAATAAAATGATTATGAGAAATAATTGTTGTTCTAATGATTATACACTTCCAGAACCAGATATACATTTTGGAATAAAAGAGGTGGAAATGTACAAATATTCATCTGATTTCATTGATAATTCAGAATCTTTATTTATAAGAAATATAAAAAAAGAAGGTGTGAAATTATGGCAGACTTGAGATTTTATGATTTTGCAGAAGATGATTTTTATATGCTCAAAACAATGGTTGAATGTAAACAAGTAAGAAATGGTATGTGCTCACTAGCTCAATATATTTGTGAGAGGTTATTAAAACAATTAATCGTAAATTACGTAAATGAAACAAGGGATAATGTACTTACCTATCAAGGAAATTTAAGAACGCACAATGTGAAAAGAATACTGAATTTTTTACAGGACAATTTAGCTGATTTTATACCAAATTCGAAAATTAAAGATGTAAATGGGTATTATTTTAGCACAAGATATCCAGGAGAAGATTCTTTTATGGTAAAGCGCAGATGATATAGAGATTTGTTGGCAAGCTGTTTTGGCATGTAAAGATACGGTTGATTTGTATATAAATACACATCCAAATAAAATTAATGAATTTAGATGTGGGTAATAGAGTTTTTCATTTTATATTTTGTTGTAAAGTCTTTTTTATCAAGTTTCTTTAAAAGATTGTATAATTTAACAAAAATAACCCTTTATTTTCTATATTATTTTTTCCAAATTGAATGGACAAAAGCACCAAATTTGAGCTAAAATAGATGGGTGTCGTTATATAGCATATTTGGATGAAAATTGATGAAATTTTGCAGTTTATATTTTCTAGAGTATGTAGATGGAAACATAGATGTTTCAACATTTATATTTGAGCAGTATCGCAGGGAACCTGCGATATGCATGGGTATTAGTGTGAAAATAAATTTTCACATGCAACTTTGTGCTTGCACAAAAGCTATCAGACTGCGAGAAAGGTATGGTTATTTAAGATGAAAAAAATAAAATTATTAGTTGTGAGTTTAATTTTTTTAATGGTTATGGTCGGTTGTGGTTCGGATAAAGATGAGCCTACGATATACACATTAGAGTTAGAACCTATTCCAAGCATGGAAGAGACGGGAAGTGGGTTATCAGAAACAGAAGAAACTGGAGAAATAAAAAAAGCAGATACTGCTACAATTGTAGATAGAGAAATAGTAGATGGGCAGATGCAAAGTTATCTTACTGGTGAATGGAAAGATGCAGAAGTAGCGCAGAGAAGAAGTATGGCTGTTATGTTGGCTAATAATAAAGCGGCATTACCACAATATGGAATTTCTCAAGCTAGTATTGTTTATGAAGCACCAGTAGAGGGACGAATTACCAGATTGATGGCATTTTTTGAAGATTATGATGACCTTGATCATATTGGACCCGTACGAAGCAGTCGTGATTATTATATCTATGAAGCAATGCCATATGATGCAATCTATGTAAACTGGGGATTGGCAATTCCTTTTGTAGAGGAATTGATTAATAGTGATAGAGTTGATAATGTAAGTCAGGCATTGACTGGAATTCATAATCCAGCAG
>JBKECQ010000045.1:0-38060 GCA_047974845.1 Aminipila sp.
TGTACCGCCACCGTTATTTGTATTACCGCCACCGTTATTTGTATTACCACCATTATTGGAATTACCACCGTGATTATTGTTAGCATTTCCATCAGGTGTAGTGGTATCAGTACCAGTTTCAGGTGTTGTAGTCGGTTGTTGAACTCCATTAAAGTTGTAGTTTGGATTTCCACTAGGGTTTACTGCATACTTACTTGGGTCAGGATTATGAAGGTTGCAATAATAATGCGGTACTTCATAAGAGATATCTCCGACAGCAGGATTAACTCTGTATGGTCGTTTTACTCCAAGTACAGATTTTGTTGAACTGCATAACGGCGTAGCCAAATATCCAGACTCAGCGCAAACGGTAACATATGAGTGAATATCGTCTGTACTGGTAGGCTGTGTACCTTTTATAAAGTATTCACTACGAACAGTACCTCTAGGATCTTGTGAACTTAAGGAAGAAGGTAATTTACCACTCTTGGTATCAACAGTAACACTTATTATATTGCTAGGTGCAGGGTTATAGGTTCCGGTTGGCAACTTTGCACAAACTTTACCCATTATGTTACTCCATAACCTTGCGGCAGATGCACTTCCTTGACTAAGTTCAATATTAATATCATTTCCAATCCAAACAGCCGCAGAATATTGAGGAGTAAAGCCTACGAACCAAGCATCACAGTTGTCTGTTGTTGTACCTGTTTTACCGGCAACTGGTTGGTTAGGAATAGCGGCTTTTGAGCCTAAACCATGTGTAACAGTGCTTCTTAGCATATCTCTCATAAGAAATGCTACTCCGGGATCCATAACCTGAGTAGATTTTGGAGTATTTTCTATGAGAACTTCACCTCGTTTATTTAATACCTTTGTAAAAGTAATTGGTTCTGAATATTTACCGTCGTTAACAAAGGTGCTATAAGCGGCAGACATTTCAAGAGGAGAGATACCTTTGGACATCCCGCCTAAAGCAAGTGCTGCTGCGTTTAAGTCATTAGTCGCACCTGATTCAACAATAGTTGATACTCCTACACTTTTTAAGAAAGATACACTCTTTGGTACTCCAAGTTGTTGGAAAACTCTTACAGCATTTACATTGACAGACTGTTCAATGGAGGCTCTTAACGTATAAAGCCCTCTATAACCTGTATACCAGTTTTTAGGCCATTGTTTTCCTTGTACTGTAAGTGGTGTATCATCAATAACACTTGCCGCTGTAAAATAATTTCCAAATAGTGAAGAGACGCCAGTGCTATCACTAAAATTCATCTTTGTTCCACTATTGACCGCATCAGCAGAGGCTTGAAGAGCCGGTGCATAAACTCCAATAGGTTTAATGGATGAACCGGGTTGCCTTGGCTTAACGGCTCTATTAAATAACTGTCTTCCAACGGTATTTCTACCACCAACAAGTGCTTTAACTGAACCGGTATATGGGTCAGAAATAACCATGGCTGATTGTGGCTGAACTACCTTTTGACTTAAAGTATAATAGTCCGGTGACAGTACAAGTGTATCCCCATTTGATTTAAACATGGATGGATATTTATCCAATAAATCCGCTGAAATATTTAAGTTGCCGGCAGAGTCTTTTGTTTTGTATTCTGCCGGTATTGTAACCACTCCATTTTTTATATTATAGAATACACCATCTTCTATTAAATACATTGGTTTAAATTCTAAATTGTAATCGACAATATCGTTATATTCAGTGTTATATATATTTAGTCTCTTTCCTTTATAGATAGTAAGTGAGCCATCAGAATTTTTCTTGAATTCCGATGGTTGTAATATAAAGCTACCTTCAGAATTGAAATATGTGTTATAGCTGTATAACATTATGCTTCCTGAATCATTTACGATATTCTGGTTGCCATCTTTTTTAAGATTAGCAACGTTTGGAAAGTTTTTATTATTGGCAAACTCTGTTTCTGCAATTTTCTGCATACCTGAATTTAAAGTAGTATAAATTTGCAGACCATTTGTATATATCTTTTGATTAGCATCATCAGCAGAAATATTTAACTCTTCCATAAGCTGATCTCTGACCTGTGAAATTACGAAATCCGAGAAATATGAGGAAATATTGCTACTTCCTGTTTTGCCTGGGTTCATATGTGCTTTTAAATCATCTGATAAAGCTTCCTCTTTTTCTGCATTTGAGATATATTCCTGCTCATTCATAAATTGCAGACACATTTCTCTACGTTTTTTAGATATATCATTAAAAACGTAATAGAACTGATCATCTTTAAATAGAATATCCTTATCTTCTGGATTTGTTATATCTTCAGGCTCTATTCTTTTTATTAGTGCATATGAATGCGGAGCCTGTGGCAATGCAGCTAAAGCAGCACTTTCAAGCAAGTCAAGCTCGTTTACATCCTTTGAAAAATATGCTTCAGATGCTGCTTGTATACCGTAAGCATTGTGACCTAAATAAATTGTATTTAAGTATGCTTCAATAATCTCTTCCTTTGTAAGGTTTTTTTCTAGAAGAACAGTATAACAAGCTTCTTTGATTTTTCTTTCATAGGAATACTTGGACATACTTTCGGTTAAATATAGATTTCGTGCAAGCTGTTGAGTTATTGTACTTGTTCCACTTATGTTACCACCAGAAAAAATACTTTCTTTAATGGCACCTAAAATACGAATAAAGTTGAAGCCATGATGTTTCCAAAAAGTTTTATCTTCTAAGGCTACAAAAGCATCTATTACATCTTGCGGTAAATCCTTATATTCTATATTAGTTCTAGTTTTTCCTGATGCAGATAGTGTGTCTATAACATTGCCTTCGTCATCATACAATACAGAACTTTCACTTAATAAAGAGTAAATATTATTGCGATCTATTTCAGGGGCATTAGCAAAGATAGTAATTAAATACGCGCCTCCAGCTATACCGCAAACAATAAATATTCCTAATAAAAACAAAAGAAACTTTTTAGGATTTAGTCTGTACTTATGTTTTTTAGTTTTTTTAGTTGTACTATTTGCCATATCTTTTTCCTCATTATTAGAATCGTTTGAATTAGTACGTTTAAATCCTATAGAAGGCTTACTTTTAGTCTTTTTTTCATTCAGCCTGTCCATTCGTGTTTTACGTCGTTCTTCAAGTTCTTCTTTTTCTTGTTTTTGTTGTTGTTCCAATTCGTTAAATCTTGAAAGGAATTCTTCAACATTTTTAGGACTTTCAATAGGTATACCATTAGTTGTTTCCTCAAATTGGCTAAAGAATTCATCTATTTTTCTTAATTTATCATTATCTTCGTTATTTTTTTTATTAAAATCGTCTGACAAAATATCACCTGCCTCATCTTACAAAAACTCTATTTTATTATAGCATATAATAAATAAAAGGCAAAAGAAAATAACATTTATAAACAATTCTTAATAATTTGTTAATGTAATTTACTATTTTTGCTGACAAAAAGACAAGTTTATGGCAAAATGTTAAAATATCAATAAAATTTTAAGACTAAAATATAATAAAAATCTTTATCTTTAAATAAACATAGAAGAAAGAAGGGGATACGGATGTATGATAGCGTAGATATAGCAAGGGCGGCAATGTCTTTAGCAATAACCGCAAATAGGTCAGAGGAAGAAAAACTATTGGCAGAATTGGCTAAAAAAGATATTCGCAGTGCGGCTATTGATATTGGCGGAGATATTATAAATGCAACACATATAGTAATAGAAAGAGCTATTTTTATTGCAAGAAAATCAGGAATCATAAAAGAAGGCCATATTCAGGATGGAGCAGTGGCTGGAGCGGCAAGAGAGGCTCAGACACAGATTATTTCTAAGGCTATAGGTCTAAATGGCGGTGGAAAGATTGCAATTTGTAGGAGTGGAGAGCATTTAACAGTTTGCATTTTTATGAGTATAGGTATGATGTATTTAAATGAGGTTGTTGTAGGGCTAGGTCATAGAACAATACCAATGAATGAAAGTGGACTTAAGTAAAAAGTGCATTTAAGTAAGCAGGGAATTTTTATAATAAAATATTTTTTCTAAAGACTCGGTAGCTTTGCTAAATTTTGGGTAGTTTTATTAAAGATAAAATGAAACTAAAATATGTAAAAAAATATGTTATAAAAAATGAACAAATAATTTCATGTATTATATTGAATAAATGCAAAATAATGGTAAAATGGAATTGGGATAAAAGTGGCAGCTAGTGGAGGTTATAGTGAGAAGACCAGCTGCTTTTTTATGTTGTGCATATATATTAGGAATTGCAACAGAAAACTTAATAGATTTATCAAAAACTACATTAATACTTTTGCTTATCTTAAGTATTGTTATAGTGATAATTTTTTTGCGTGTGAATTTCAAATATGATTTTTTAAAATATGACTACGGGCTTATAAGCTACAAACAGCTGAGCCTGTTTTTTATTGCCATTTTAGTAGGATTAATTGGCTCTATTCAATATAATTATGATGAAAATAAAGTACGTGATTTAGATTCTTTTATTGATGACTATGTTGAGATAGAGGCAAATGTAACCTCGTCCATAAAAAAAGACGAGAAGATATACAAGCTAGAAGCAAAAGCCTACAAGATAAATGGGAAAGACCTAACAAAATCAGGACTTCTAAATAAATCGGAAAAAATTTTAGTTACTGTTTATGGTGAGTGTGATAACTATTACAACTTGCAAGGTAAGAGTGTAAAAATAAGAGGGGTTTTGGAAAGACCGGATGTCAGAAGAAATCCAAAGACCTTTGATTATAGGCAATACTTAAAAAGCAAGGGAATATTTTCAGTAATATATACAGATGTAAACAATATAAAAGTGGGAGATACACATAGTAAGCTACTGAACTTTACAGCAAAAAATACATTTTTATTTAAACAAAATATATATAATTACTTCAATAATGAGATAGCAGGGCTAGTAATGGGTATGTTGTTTGGAGACAAGACCGGTATTGAAGAGAAGCAATATGAAGAATTTCAAAAGAACGGCATTTGTCATATATTAGCAGTTAGTGGGCTTCATATAGGGGCATTGTATATAACCATAAACTCATTAACAAAAAGAAAAAGAAATATATTCCTTAACATAATTACTGTTATGGTACTTACTGTATATGCAGTCTTTGCAAATTTGTCGCCATCTGTGGTGAGAGCCGTAATAATGATAATATTGCATATTGTTTCAAAATATTTTCATTGCAGATACGACTTATTTACCGCAGGTGCCATAACAATGGCAATAATGACACTGGCTAATCCCTTTATAATATTAAGTTTAGGCTTCCAATTATCTTTCATTGCTATTTTCACTTTGGCAATAATATTACCCACAATGGTACGCTTAATTACATCAAAGTATATTACTATAGTTGCTGTTCAAATAGGGATGGCTCCAATTTCAGCATTGTATTTCAACTACTTTTCTCTAAGCGCATTTATAACCAATATTCCGGTGATTTTTATAGCTGGAATATTAATCCCATTGGAAATGTTGATGCTAAGCCTTTTAATGGTTAACGAATATGTATCATTAATAAATATAGATATTTTAATACAAGCATTTGATTTAGCTTTCCAGATTATAGGCATAATAGTGGAGTTTTTTATAAAAGTAATACTGTTTATAAATGACCTGTTTTTTTATGAAAAAATCTCATATTTTACTGTAATCTCACCTTCTGTAAAGTCTATATTAATATATTACGCCTTGATGTTTCTTATCTGTACAGAAGCATTTAGGATTATGTGGCAACGCAAGCACTATAAAAAAATAGGTTTAATAATAATAGTAACAATTTGTATGGGAACTTTGTTTGGAGAGCTGTCTAAGGATGGGTTTGAAGAAGCAAATTTTATTTTTCTTGATGTGGGTCAAGGAGATTGCTTATTAATAAGTACAAAAGATGGTAAAAATGTACTTATTGATTCCGGAGGAAGCTATAACTTTGATGTGGGCAAGAAAATCCTTGTCCCATATATGTTAAAAAATGGGGTAAAAAAGATAGACCTTGCTATTATTACACACCTGCATCAGGATCACGTTGGCGGACTTAGTACATTGTCAAAGGAATTAAATGTAGAAAAGCTAGGGGTCTATGAATCTAACTGCGTAAACAGTGATGAGGTGGTTAGAAAAACAGGTATTAATAAAGAAAAAATTGTTTACTTAGCCGCAGGACAAACATTACAGATAGGAAAACAATTAAATATTGAAATATTATATCCAAATAAGAAAAGCATGGATGAATACAGACTAATGCAATCCCAAAATGAAGATGAGAACTTATCATGCTTGGTCATGAAGATAAATTTAGATAATGTGTCTGCAATTATGACAGGGGATATAGATATGAAGGGAGAAGGTGAAGTGATTCAGGGCCAAAAGGAATTTTATAGGAGTGATGAATTATATTCTAAAAGGATAAAAGCAAATATATTAAAAGTAGCACATCACGGTAGCAAATATAGTTCTGCTCAATTATTCCTAAGTGCTGTGAAGCCCAATATAGCAATAGTACAATCCGGGAAAAATAACTATGGACATCCACATGAGGAAGCCTTACAGAGGATAAAAGGGTCAGGAAGCATTGTATATAGAAATGATTTACAAGGGGCTGTTGGAATAGAAGTTAAAAAAGCAGGAAAGGTTAAAATACATACTATGATTTAGCTTGACAAAGTGGTATAATTATACATTAAGAGTCAAGCCTTCAAAATTAAAGGTAAAAAAGGTAATTAGATGGCTTTAATTTTAAATATTACATATAAGTAAAATAATAGTTTTTCAAGTGAGATAGGGTGATTTCTTACTATTTTAGGAGAGTATTATAATAATGGCGTACAGGTATAAACAAGAAGAAAAAGAGCATGCTTTTCAAACAATTGCAAAGGATTTAAAGGAAGGCTTCCAAGAAAATGTGGTAGCACTTTTTGGTAAGGAGCAATATCTTGTGAATTGGTCTTGTGAGCAGATTATAAATAAATATATAAATCCATCATGCAAGGAGATGGACCTATCGGTACTTGAGGGAGATAAAATTACCATAGATTCTATTAAAGAAGCCTGTGAAACATTTACTATGTTAAGTGAAAGACGTGTAGTTTTAGTAAAAGATTTTTCAGCCCTTGCAGGTATGAAAATGAAAGGTTTTTCTGATTCCGATGAGACGAATCTTACGGAT
Organism: Aminipila sp.; assembly: GCA_047974845.1. Classification (GTDB taxonomy): domain Bacteria; phylum Bacillota; class Clostridia; order Peptostreptococcales; family Anaerovoracaceae; genus Aminipila. Next base: position 7,158 of record JBKECQ010000045.1, read on the forward strand.
TATATAGGACAGCTTCCGGAAGGGTGTCTTTTAGTGATAACTGCCGAAGGAGCAGATAAAAGAAAAAAACTATACAAGGCCATTTCAGACAATGGCAAAACCTATAATTTTGAGCCACTTAGCGAGAAAGCATTAAAGTCATTTATAGAAAAAAGATTTAGAGCATCAAAAAAAGTAGCTAAAACTTCAATAATAAATGAATTTATTAGGAATACAGGGTACTTTCATAAAGACTCAGAATATACTTTATACAATTTAGAGAACGATATAAGAAAGATAATAGCATATTGTGACGGAGAAGAAATACTGCTCTCTGATGTTTTAAACACGGTATCAGGCAGTCTTGAAAGCAATATCTTTGCTATGCTTGATGCTATAAGTGTAGGGCGAAAGGATGAAGCCTATCTATTGCTAAACACTTTGCTGAACTCGGGAGAAAATATATATATGATTATTTCATTAATAGTATCTCAATTTGAAATTATTTTGGAAATAAAAGAGATGCTGGAAGAAGGAAAGAATCAAAGCCAAATTCAAGGTATACTTAAAATTCATGAGTTTAGGATAAAAAAAGCTATGTCTTTTTCAAATAAGTATTCAATAGAAAGCTTAAAAAAGATTTTAATTAAAGCATATGAAATTGACAGAAGTATAAAAACCGGAGAACTAGAGCAGAACTTAGCACTGGAATTATTTATAGCACAGATTTAGAATAAATTATTTATAGCACAGATTTAGCATAACTTAAAAGGAGTCAGGGCAAATGTCTAAACAATTAAAAGCCGATTTAATGTTGATAATAGTAACTCTTGGATGGGGTCTTTCATATTTGATGATGTCTCTTTGTTTAAAGGATATACAACCTCTTACGCTAAATGCATATAGATTTTTAATAGCTTTTTTTATTGCATTTGCTCTATGTTTTAAAAAGCTTAAAAACGTAAATAAAACTACCATTAAATATAGCCTCCTTATAGGGTTAGTGCTTACCTTTGTATATATAGGTGCTACCTATGGAGTTATGTATACAAGCTTGTCTAATGCAGGCTTTTTATGTGCACTAACGGTTATTTTTACCCCAATACTCAGTTTTTTTATAAAAAGGGAAGTACCCAATAAAAAGCTTATTGGGGTTTTGATTTTATGCATTGTGGGCATAGCGTTAATGACACTTAACGAACAACTAAAACCAGCGTTGGGAGATCTACTTTGCATAATGTGTGCAGTAGCATACGCTATAGATTTAACAATCGCAGATTCGGCAGTACATAAGGAAGAAGTTGATGCTTTCCAATTAGGAGTATATCAACTGGGTGCAACAGGGAGCTTTATGATTATTTTAGCAATATTTCTGGAGACACCATCATTGCCGAGTACACCAAGTATTTGGGCTTCTATGTTATTCTTGTCAATATTTTGTACAGGAATTGCTTTTATAGTTCAGGTGATGGCGCAACAGTATACATCTGCTACTCACGTAGGTGTTATTTTTGCATTAGAACCTGTATTTGCCGGTATAGCAGCGTTCTTTTTTGCAGGTGAAAGGTTATTGCCTAGAGCATATCTTGGAGCACTGCTGTTGTTGGCGGGAATTTTAATTATGGAAGTGGATTTTAAAGGTTTGCTGAAAAAGGATAAAAAACAGATGTTGGAAGATTTAAATAATTGAATCGCTGTTGATTGACTTAGAGTTTTTAAGTATAATGACAATAAGTTTGTTTTTATTTAGCAAAAAAAAGGTGGCAAATTGTGAAGTCAGAGATTTCTGTTTGCTATGTTGTACCATATGTACAACAAAAACAAGGGAATTTCTTTATGTATACGTAGAATATCGTTTAAACGATTATGCGTTGATATTTCCTGTGTTATAAAAAAGGTAGGAGGATTATTATGTGTGAGAAATGCGGTTCAAAAAACCAAGACCATGCTGCCGATTTTAAAGAGCTGGCCCCAGTTCTAGAAAAGTATGGTAAAGTGCCAGGAAGCTTAATAACTATTTTGCAAAAGGCACAGGATATTTATGGATATTTATCTATAGATGCCATTAATTACATTTCACATCAGACCGGAATAAAGCCGGCAAAAATTTATGGAGTTGCTACATTCTATGCGCAATTCAGATTGCAACCAATCGGTAAATATCTGATTATGCTTTGCAAGGGTACTGCCTGTCATGTAAACGGAGCAGACCATATAGAAGAGGCAATTACTGATTACTTAGGTATTCATGACGGGGAAACAACAGAGGACGGGCTGTTTACGTTAAACAATGTTGCATGCTTAGGTTGTTGCTCACTTGCGCCTGTTATGATGATAAAGAGCACTGACGGAGAGGAAACGTACGGTAATCTGACTAAGGACAGTGTTAAAGAAGTCCTTGCTGAATTGAAAGAAAGAGCATAGGAGGATGTAACAATGAAGGTAATAGTTGGACAGGGAAGTTGCGGTATCGCAACTGGAGCTAAGAAAACAACTGAAGAGTTTAAAAAACAAATATCTGCAAGAAATTTAAATGTCGAATTAGGTATAACAGGTTGTGTTGGTACTTGCTATTTAGAACCAATTGTTGATGTATATGATGACAATGGTAAAATGACAAGATATGTAAAGGTTCAGCCAAAGGTTGTATCTGAGATTATTGAAAAGCATTTAATGGGGGGAACTCCAGTATCGGAATATGCGATTTCAACTAATGACGAACAGTTTGTTGATAAACAAAAAAGAATTGTTTTAAGAAATTGTGGGTTAATTGACCCTGAAAATATAGAAGAGTATCTTGCTGTTGGCGGATACGAAGGAACTAAGAAAGTAGTTACTTCCATGTCACCTGAAGAGGTAATTGAAGAAGTGAAAATTGCTGGTCTTAGAGGAAGAGGTGGAGCTGGATTTCCAACTTGGTTTAAATGGAATGCGGCGAAATCAAATAAAGGAAAAAACAAATACATAGTATGTAATGCTGACGAAGGTGACCCGGGTGCATTCATGGACAGATCAGTTCTTGAGGGGGACCCACATTCATTGATTGAAGGAATGATTATCGGCGGATTTGCAATGGGAGCAACAGAGGGAGTTATTTACTGTCGTGCTGAATATCCGCTTGCTATACACAGACTTGAAATTGCAATGGATCAGGCCAGAGAAAAGGGCTTCTTAGGCAAGAATATTTTCGGAAGTGGATATGATTTTGACTTAAGAATAAAGGCTGGTGCAGGTGCATTTGTATGCGGTGAAGAGACTGCACTTATCGCTTCACTAGAGGGTGAAAGAGGTATGCCAAGATTAAAACCTCCTTTCCCGGCAGAAAAAGGGTATTGGCAACAACCAACAAATATAAATAACGTAGAAACTTTTGCTAATGTAGCCTGGATAATAGTAAATGGAGGTTCAGCCTTCGGAGCTATGGGTACAGAGCTGAGCAAGGGAACAAAAGTATTTGCTCTGGCAGGAAAAATAAAGAAAGGCGGATTGGTAGAAGTTCCAATGGGTCTTCCTTTGAAAGATGTTATTTATGGTATTGGTGATGGAATAAAGCAGGACAAAAAATTTAAAGCCGTACAAATGGGAGGACCTTCAGGTGGTTGTATCCCGTCAGAACTAATAGAAACCCCTGTAACTTATGAGGATATTAATAAAACAGGCGCTATTGTAGGTTCAGGCGGTATGATTGTAATGGATGAACATACTTGTATGGTTGATATGGCGAGATACTTCCTTGACTTTACAAGAAAAGAGTCTTGCGGTAAGTGTAACTACTGCCGTGTAGGTACTAAGAGAATGCTTGAAATTCTTGAAAGAATTACAAGGGGAGAAGGTAAAGATGGAGATATTGAACTTCTTGAGGAATTGGCATATAAGATCAAGGATGGTTCAATGTGTGGACTTGGCCAAACTGCTCCAAATCCGGTTCTTACTACCCTTAAATATTTTAGAAATGAATATGAAGATCATATTTACAATAAAAAATGTACTGCAAAATCATGTAAACCTCTTCTTTCATTTGAAATTACAGATGATTGTAAAGGGTGTACCCTTTGTTCAAAGAAATGTCCTGTGGGAGCTATTTCGGGAGAACTTAAGGGTAAGCACGTTATTGATGGAGACAAGTGTATTAAATGCGGTAAGTGTTTAGAAACTTGTAAGTTTAATGCTATTGAGAAAAACTAAGGGGGGAGGAGATAGACATGAAAAAGTTTAGATTAAATATAGACGGAAAAGAAGTTTATGCGGTTCCTGGTCAGACTATTCTTGAAGTTGCAAGAGAAAATGATATTTTTATTCCTACTCTTTGTTTTGATGAAAGAACTGAAATTTATGGGTCATGTGGAATTTGTGTTTGTGAGGTAGAAGGCAATCCAAAGATGGTAAAAGCCTGTGCTACAGAAATATCACCTAATATGGTGATAAGAACAAACACTGAAAGAGTATTGGAATCAAGAAAAACAAATCTTGAACTACTTCTTTCAAACCACGTAGGCGATTGCAGACCTCCTTGCGTGTTAGCCTGTCCGGCAGGAACAGACTGTCAAGGCTATGTAGGACTTATTGCAAATGGTGAATTTGAGGCAGCTATTGAGCTAATAAAGGAGAATATTCCGCTTCCGGGTTCTCTTGGTAGAGTCTGTCCTCACCCATGTGAAGATAAATGTAGAAGAAAGCTAATCGATGGTCAAGACGGAGCCATCTCAATCCAGTGGTTAAAGAGATTTGCGGCAGATCAAGATATGTCTTCTGAGGATCCATTTATTCCTGAAATAGCACCGTCAACAGGTAAAAGTGTTGCAATTATAGGTGGAGGCCCTATGGGACTTTCAGCTGCTTACTTCTTAAGAAGAAAAGGTCATGATGTTACAATTTTTGAAGCTATGCCTAAACTTGGTGGTATGCTTCGTTATGGTATTCCTGAATATAGATTACCTAAGGAAATTGTTGATGAAGAAGTCTTTTTAATAGAAAAAATGGGAGTAGAGCTGGTACCAAATACAAAAATTGGTGTGGACATTCCTTTTGAAACAGTTAGAGCAGACTTTGATGCAGTTCTTCTTGGTATTGGTGCTTGGGTATCAACAGGTGTTGGCTGTAGTGGTGAAGACTTACCGGGTGTAATCGGCGGTATCGATTTCTTAAGAAAAGTTGTAAGAAATGAAGAGATAAAACTTGGAGACAATGTTGCTATCGTTGGTGGTGGTAATACTGCCATGGATGCTTGCAGAACAGCAGTAAGACTTGGAGCTAAGAAAGTTTATAATATTTACAGAAGAACAAAAGATGAAATGCCTGCTGACGCAATTGAAATCCTTGAAGCTGATGAAGAGGGTGTAATATTTAAAAACTTAACAAACCCAATTGAATTTATTGCAGGTGAAGACGGAAGAGTTAAGCAAGTAGTTTTACAGGTGATGGAACTTGGTGAGCCTGATGCTTCAGGAAGAAGAGCTCCTAGGGCTATTGAAGGTAAGACAGAAACTCTTGATATAGATACTGCAATTCTTGCTATTGGTCAGGCTGTAGATGCAAAGCCTTTTGATGTAGATAAGACAAGAAAAAATGCTATAGCATATGACAAAGAAACTTTCATGACAAGCATGGAAGGTGTATTTGCAGGCGGTGACTGTGGTAATGATAAAATTTCTATTGCAGTAGAAGCTATTGCCGATGCTAAGAAAGCCTCTTTAGTAATTGATGCTTACCTAAATGGAGAAGCTGTTAAATACCAAAAGCCTTATGTTGTTGAAAGAGATGATATAACAGAAGAGACTTTTGAGGACAGAGAAAGAATGTGCAGACCTGTCATGGATCAGCTTGAAGCAGAAGAAAGAAGAGATAACTTTACAGAAGTAGTCTTTGGTTATGATGAAGAGCAGGCTATTGCTGATGCGTCAAGATGTCTAGAGTGTGGTTGTCATGATTATTTTGAATGTAAGCTGATAGACTTTGCAAACGAATATAATGTAAAGCCTGATAGATTAGCGGGAGATAAAAACACAATAGAGTTTGAAGATGACCATCCATTTATTTTAAGAGATCCAAACAAATGTATTCTTTGCGGACTTTGTGTAAGAGTATGTGATGAAGTTATGGGAGTAGGAGCTCTAGGTTTGGTACATAGAGGATTTGACACTGTTGTTAAGCCTACTCTTGAGAAGCCGCTTGTTGAATCAGGATGTATTTCATGTGGGCAGTGTGTAAGTGTTTGTCCTACAGGTGCTCTGCAAGAGAGAACTACACTTTCAAAGGCTGTGCCTCTGGATACAGAATGTACTGAAACTACTTGCGCATACTGCTCTGTAGGATGTACTTTAGAGTTGGAAACATATGGAGACTTACTGGTTAAGGCTAATCCTAGTAAGGACGGTATTGTCAATGAAGGCCTTGCGTGCGGTAAGGGTAAATGGGGCTTTGATTGCACAATGCTAGAAGATAGAATTCTTGAACCTATGGTTAAAGATGGTGATGGATTTATAGAAACAGATTATCACGAAGCGCTTGTTCTTGTGGCAAAGAAAGCAGAAGCAATTGCTGCAAGATATGGAAAAGACGCTGTTGCAGTATCTATTTCTGATAGACTTACAAATGAAGAAGCATATGTAATAAAGAAAATGGCGAAAGTTATGGGGGCTAAGACTCTTTGCTTTAATAATAGACAAAGCGGCATTTACCCTGTAATTGGTCATGATGCTTCTCCAAACACTATAAACGAACTTCTTTCAACAGATGTTATTTTGGTTACCGGTTTTGAAATGAAAATGAACCCGGTTATCCAAATTAAGATGAAGCAAGCAGCTAAAAATGGTGCAAGAGTAATCTTAATAAACCCTGTTGGTTATGAACAAGAAAACTTTGAGTTTGCAGAAAAGATTATTTATACAGAAAATAGTACAAAAGTATTGAAGGAACTTGCTAAGGCTTTAGTTGATATGGGTATGTCTTCTAAAGTTGAAGGCTTTGAAGCTTTCGTTGAATCCTTGAATGGAATAACTGTTTCAAAAGAAATTTCAGAAGTGGCTGGTATTTATGGTAAGGCTAAAAAGGCTATGGTTGTATTCCAACAAAACTTGGTAACAACAGAAGCTGCTACCTTAATCGCAGATATTGCTTTACTTTCTGGACATATTGGAAGCCCAAGAAATGGAATCCTTCAACTTAAGCCAAAGAATAATTCTCAAGGTATTATAGATCTTGGAATTAAAGATGGCGCAGAAGCACTTGATGGTGTTAAAGCTTTACTAATCTTTGGAGAAGATCCGGATATGGATTTAAGCGGTTTAGAATTCTTAATGGTTAGTGACCTTTATATGACTACTACTGCGGCAAAGGCAGATGTTATCCTTCCGGCAAGTGGCTTCACAAGTGTGGATGGAACATTTACCAATACAGAAAGAAGAATGTTGCCTGTGGTAGGAACTATATTTGAAGGTGTTGACTTAACCAACTGGGAAGTTGCATCTGAAATTGCTCATGTATATGAGGTGGATTTTGGATTTGATGATACCGCAGACATTTCTTTAGAAATGGAAGATTTACTACCAAAATATAAGTATGCTGAGCTTGGAGAAATCTTTGGAGGAGTCTTAGAACCGGTTGAACCTAAGTTTGTTACAATAGGTGATGCTGAATTTGTTTCTCCAAAGAGATGTACAGACGACCTTATGAATATAATTTCGGCTAGACTTCCAAAACCGGTAGGTAGATAGTTTTTATAAAACGATGCTTAAATCAAAGAGATAAATTAAGAAAATAACTTATAGAAAAGTCGGTGTAGTGTCATACTATACCGACTTTTCCTTTTTGCTGACTCTTTTTAAAATGTGTTGGTAAACATTTATTATAGAGCAACTTTTTTGAAAGACTAATATTTTCGTGCTAGTTCTTTTCTAATTTTACATTATCATTTTCAACAAGTATTGCTTCATTATTACTGATAGGGGATAAATTCAATGTGGAAGAGTAACTATCTACTATTTTTCGGGTTATTTTTTTAAAAGGGGCATTGTCATAATGGGGGATTGTATAAAAATCCACCAAGTTCAAGGCGTCAAAGCTTTCCAAATCAGGGGCTTTTTTTACGCTATCCATTGCCTTCACATATTCAATATCGGCAGATGTAATCATTGCTCCTGCGGATTCTCCAATATACGGTTTTCCTGCGTTTACTTCATCAATAATGATTTTATCTGCTCCTTTTCTCTTTAACTCTTGCAGGAGAAAAAAAGTATTTCCTCCTGTCACATAGATTAAATCGTTACCATTTAATTTTGCTTTTATTTGGTCAGTTGTAGCTGTTGATACATCTAAGACATCAACTATCAATCCGTATTTTTCTAGTGCCTTTTTACCTGAATTTACGTAAAAGGCAATTTTTTCAACCATACTTGCAGTGGGTATAAATGTTACAGTTTTACCACTAAGATTTGCTTCAAAGCTTGCAAATATATTGGCTACATCACTAAATGATGACGCTAAGAATAGTTTTTTCATATTTTGTTTTTTCTCCTTTTCTATCTTCATTAGCCATAGTATAATACTAAAAGGTGTCAGTTAATGATACCTTTTGTTTTTTATAAAAGTGAGGACAAGACTATGAATAAATCTGAAAGACTAAATGATATGATGATATTCTTAAATGACAAAAATTCATTTAATTTAAAAGATTTGATGGACAAATATTGCATATCAAAAAGCACAGCTCTTAGAGATATAGAATCTTTAGAGAATATTGGTATGCCCATATTCTCTAAGGCAGGCAGAAATGGACATTATGGTATACTTCGTAACAGGCTTTTATCACCCATTGTATTTAATATTGATGAAGTGTTTGCGTTATACTTTTCTATGCTTACCTTAAGAGCTTACGAAACTACCCCCTTTCATCTAAGTGTAGAAAAATTAAAGGAGAAGTTTGAAAACTGCTTATCTGCGGAAAAAATAGAGATGCTTCGCAAATTGGAAAAAGTGTTCAGCTTAGCATCTATTAAACAAAACAATGAATGCCCTTTGTTAGGTGATGTTTTACGATACGCCATAGAAGAACAGGTTTGCAATTTGAAATATCAGAAAAAAGATGTAGAAGTAAAATATATAGTACAGTTTTTCAATATTTCATCAGCTTACGGACAATGGTATGCAACGGGGTATAACTTTGAAACAAAATATCCCCAAGTATTTAGGTGTGATAGAATTGTAGGAATTGGAGTAAATAATAAATATTCTTCAAAACCATTAGCCGATTTCATGAAACCGGCCAAAGAACTGTACAAGGCGGGTGATGCCATTGATTTTGAAGTGGAAATTTCTAAAAATGGCGTGGATTTATTTTATAAGGAACATTATCCATCAATGAAACTTTATTTAGAAAAAGAGAAATATATTATTAGAGGATTTTATAATAAAGGTGAAGAAAATTTTATTGCAGGTTACTTCTTAAATTATGGGCTTAATATACTTTCAATAAAGCCAGAAGCCTTAAAAATAATTATTTCTGAAAGGATAGTTTCTTTGACAAGACATCTATCCGAAATTTAATATATCAATATAAGAAGCTAAAGAATACAGAGACAACAGCTGAAATAAAAAATAGATACTGTCTTTAAAACAGTATCTATTTTTTTATTTTAAATTAGTGAGACTGAAAACAATTTCGCTAAGAGACTTAATGGCCTTTTCAAAATCTTCAGGATCCGCATAAGCATATGAAAGCCTTATGGAGTTGTTTTCTGAAAAGTCATAGATATTACCAGGATTAAGCAAAATGTTATTTTCTAAGGATTTTTGAAACAATTTATCCATAGAAATATTATTTTTTAATTTTAACCATATATAAAAACCTCCTGCAGGAATATTCCATGTGGCTAATTCATCAAAGTACTTGTTTAGAAGAGATAGAAAAAGTTCTCTTCTATATTTTAGCTCTGCTTTTAAATATATTAAATATTCATCATAATATCCGCTGTCAAGGAATTCTGTTAATGCCCACTGGGATACTGAGCTGGCTCCGTAATCTACTTGCATTTTAACATCACCAATTCGATAAACCACAGATTCAGGGCCAACAAGCCAACCGATTCTTAAGCCGGGGGCTAAAGTTTTAGACATGGTTCCCAGATATAAAATCATACCATTTTTATCCATAGACTTTATCGGCTTCGGCGGTGGGGAATCAAGCCATAAATCTCCATATGCATCATCTTCTATCATGGGCAACATATTATTGCTACAAAAATTAAATAAATCACGGCGCCTATCTTCAGACATTACAATACCTGTGGGGTTTTGATGTGTGGGTATTGTATAAAGCAAAGAATTATGTAAAGAACTGTTTATATGCCAATACATCATACCGTTTTTATCCATTGGTATACCTGATAGCTTCATTCCGGCAGATTGAAATACTTGTAAGGATTTTAAATATGTGGGAGCTTCTGTGAATACAGTTGAACCCGGTTTTAACATACAAACAGAAATCAATTGTAAAGCTTGAAGTGAACCCGATGTAATTACCAGTGAGGATTCTGACGCTTCTATCCCTTGCATAGACAGTCTTTGGCACAAACTTCTACGAAGTTCCGGAAGTCCCAGTGGACCAAGGTAGTTAAGTGAAGGTATCTTTGACGGAAGCTTACGAAAGACTTTATGCATGAGATCGTGTGGGAAAAGCTTAGGAGAAAGCTCCCCCGTACCTAACCGTATATATTTATCATCAAATTCCAACTTATTAATTATTTGTATGGTAGGCATATTTGATTTAAATGGTCCTGAGGTAATATATTTATTCCAATCCGGTGGAACAGACATAAATCTTGACCAAGTATTACTTGCTATTTTGGTTCCTCCTCCATGCTCGCTTTCAAGCATACCGTAAGAAGCCAATTCTTCCATTGCCGCAACAATAGTACTTCTATTAACATTAAATAATTCCGCTAGTTTTCTTTGGGACGGTAGTTTGTTTCCCACAATCCAGTCTCCACAAGAAACTTTGCCACTTATATACTCTGATATTTGTTTGTAGATTGGGGTGTCTGAGGCCTTATCAGGCTTCCAATCAATGTTTAAATAATTAGACAAAACAAGCTCCTTTAATAACTTGACATTAACGTTTATACCAATATAAATATTCGCTTAACTATTAATTTAAACTTGGTTGGGTAAAAAGTCAATGGTTGGATGGTTACAAATAGGTAAAACAAAGATATATTAATATAGTGAAAAGGAAAATGGTTGGTAGATTAACAACCATTTTGGTTAATGTAATAAAAGAGAAGGAGAACTAAAAATGTTTTTTTTACAAGGCTTGACTATGGGGCTTGCATACGTTGCACCAATCGGTTTACAGAATTTATTTGTCATTAATACTGCACTTACACAAAGTAGAAAAAGAGTATTTTTAACAGCACTTATTGTAATATTTTTTGATGTTACATTGGCTCTTGCGTGTTTTTTTGGAGTAGGGGTTATAATGGAGAAGTCAAAACTGTTGGAAATGGCAGTTTTGTTGATTGGTAGTGTAATTGTAACAATGATAGGTATTAGCTTAATTAAGGCTAAAGACACTATGGATAATAGTACAAATGTAAATATACCACTGATAAAGGTTATTTCTACTGCTTGTGTAGTTACTTGGTTTAATCCGCAGGCACTAATTGATGGAAGTATGATGCTAGGCGCTTTTAAAGCAACTTTACCGGCAGGGCAAGACTTAAACTTTATTTTGGGTGTTGCAGTAGCATCTTTCTTATGGTTTATGGGAGTGTCAACAGTTATATCTCTGTTCAGTGCAAAATTTACGGATAAAGTACTAAGAGTAATCAATATAGTATGTGGCGTTGTGATTGTTATCTATGGAATAAAGTTAGGTATTAGCTTCATTAATGTTTGCATGGCCTTATAATGTATACATAGTTTGTTTTAAATGTTTTATTTTGGAACAAACTATGATATAATATATCCCTAGTATTATGGAATTTAAAGCTAGAAGAAAGAGGATATAAATAAGGATGTTTGACAGCAATTTAGACAGAAGTTTTGTTACTACATATTACAAGAGAAGGTTTAATCCTACAAAAGCTACTGTAAATGATATTACAATAGGGGATGTAGCCCATGCATTATCTCTTATATGTAGAGCAAATGGACATTTTAGAATATTTTTTTCCGTTGCTCAACACTCAATTAATTGTGCAATGGAGGCAAAGGCTAGGGGATTTTCGAGAGATATTCAGCTAGCTTGTTTGCTTCATGATGCTTCAGAGGCATATATAGGGGATGTTATAACGCCATTAAAAATTCAGTTGTATAAATATATTGATTATGAGAAAAAATTACAAGAAACAGTATTAAATGCTTTAGGTGTTAAAATTCCCAGTGAGGAAGAAAATAAAATAATAAAAGAGATAGACAGTTGTATGTTATATCATGAGTTTAAGCTTCTTCATGGAGAAATTCTTTTTAAGAGTGAACCTAGTATTAACATTAAAATAAGTGAAGAAGAAATTCCACATGGTGAAATTGAAACTGAATTTATTGAATTATATAGAGATCTAAAGTCATATTAATTAAATATTTTATTGAATAGGTAAGAGGTATAAAAAGTGGTTAAGGAAAGAAATGTAGTAATATGTATATTGCTATCAATTATAACATTTGGGATATATGGGCTGTATTGGTTTGTGTGTTTGACAGATGAAGCGTTAGGATTATCTCAAGAAAAAGGAGCTTGCGGAATCTTAGCATTAATTTTTGATTTAATAACATTTGGGCTTTACGGCTGGTACTGGGCATATAAAATGGGGGACAGAGTATACATAGCCAAGGAAAAGTACAAAATATATGATGGTAGCTCAAATAATGGTGTGTTATATTTAATATTAAATATTATTGGCTTAGGGATTGTTACTAATTTATTAATTCAAATGGATTTGAATAAGTTTGCTGCAAAAGTAGCTTAAACTATTTATTAAAATGGAAGGGGGGGAACTATATGAACTTATTAGAGCTTGGAGTTATTCCTATAGGTTGGCCGGGTATTTGGGTAATCGCTGCCATTATCTTTGGAATTATTGAAGCCTTTACTCTGGGGTTGGCTACTATTTGGTTTTGTGGTGGTGCGGTAGTTGCTGCTATATTAGCAACAATAGGAGCTCCGATAGGAGTTCAATTTGCAATGTTTTTTATTATTTCAGTAACACTGTTATATTTGACAAGACCTATAGCGCAAAAAAAGCTTAATATGAAGGTTCAAAAGACTAATGCAGATGCTTTAATAGGTAAAATTGGTGTGGTTACTGAACAAATAGCACCATTCAGCCCGGGTCAAGTTAAAATTGACGGAAAAGAGTGGACTGCAATATGCGATGTTAATCACAGAACTATCAATGCGGGGGAAAGGGTGCGAATTAACAAGATTGAAGGCGTAAAGCTTATAGTAGCATCAGATGAAATGCCGGTTCAATAAAGATTGAATTGGGTAAAATTAGGGAGGGTTATTATGTATTTATTAATACTAATTGTAGTTGTAGTTGTTTTATTAGCAACAAACATTAGAATTGTTCCACAAGCTAAAGCTTATGTTGTAGAACGTTTAGGTGCATATCATTCTACATGGGAAGTTGGTTTACACTTTAAAGTTCCTTTGATTGATAAAATTTCAAAAAAAGTATCTTTAAAAGAAAATGTTATTGATTTTCCACCTCAACCTGTTATTACAAAAGATAATGTTACAATGGAAATTGATACGGTAGTTTATTATCAGATTACAGATCCTAAGCTATATGCTTACGGTGTGGAGAATCCAATGTCTGCTATAGAAAACTTAACTGCTACAACACTTAGAAATATTATAGGTGACTTGGAGCTTGACGGGACTCTTACCAGCCGTGAGCTTATTAACTCAAAAATGAGATCGGTTCTTGATGAAGCTACTGATGCTTGGGGTATTAAGATTAACCGTGTTGAAGTTAAAAATATTATTCCACCTAGAGATATTCAGGTTGCAATGGAAAAACAGATGCGTGCTGAAAGAGAAAGAAGAGAAGCGATACTTAAGGCAGAGGGTGAAAAGAAGTCAGCTGTGTTAATCGCTGAGGGTCAAAAAGAATCTGTTATATTGGATGCGGAAGCTAGGAAACAGGCTGTTATTCTTGATGCAGAGGCTAAAAAGCAAGCGGCAATCAGATCAGCAGAAGGACAAGCAGAAGCAATTCTTATGGTTCAAAAAGCTACGGCAGACGGAATCAAGATGCTGGTTGAATCATCTCCAAGTAAAGAGGTTCTAGCTATTAAGAGCATGGATGCATTTGCAGCGGCAGCAGATGGAAGAGCAACTAAGATTATTATTCCTTCTGATATTCAAGGTGTAGCAGGTCTTGCAACTTCTTTTGCTGAACTTATAAAGGACGATAAAAAATAATATATAAAAAGTATAGTTAAATACAAAAATAATAAAAGACTGTCAATATGAAAGAAATATTGACAGTCTTTATTTTTTATGTGGTTTATTTTAGTCCAGTGTAAATCTTTGTGAAATCTGTTCAAGCATTGATGCTTGTCCTGACAGCTCTTCACTGGCAGCAGAACTTTCTTCCGCTGTTGCAGCATTAGATTGAACTACAGAACTTATTTGATCCATGCCCTGTATTGTCTGTGAAAGAGAAATAGCTTGAGCATTGCAGGCTTCGGAAATTTCATTTATTAAACCTACTGATTGAGTTACACCGGCTAAAACTTCGCTGAGAACTTGACTGGTTTCATCAGCAATATTAGTTCCGTTTTCAACGGCGTGAATAGTATCTTCGATTAAAGCTGTAGTATTTTTTGCAGCCTCTGCGGATTTACTAGCTAGGTTACGGACTTCATCAGCAACTACAGCAAAACCTTTACCGGCAGCACCTGCACGGGCCGCTTCAACCGCAGCATTTAATGCAAGTATATTAGTTTGGAACGCTATGTCCTCAATAGTTTTTATGATTTTGCCAATTTCAGAGGATTTAACATTTATAAGTTGAATAGCTTCCATCATTTCATGCATTTGTTCGTTGCTCTTATCTGTTGATGCACCTACAGTTTCAACCTGTTTTGCAACATTTTGTGTATTCTTTGCATTTGTATTTACATTTTCAGATATTTCCTGTATTGTCGCAGTTAATTCTTCAATAGAACTTGCCTGCTCTGTAGTACCCTGTGCCAACATCTGTGCACCGCTTGATACTTGGTCAGAACCATTGGAAACCTGAGCGGCTATCTGAACCATTTCGCCGATAGTATCTTTTAAAGTTTCTGACGTCTTTAATAGAGAATCCTTTATTATTTTAAACTCTCCGTCATATGCTTGGTGAAGCTGAAGGTTTAAATGTCCTCTTCCCAATTTATCTAAGGCGTCTGATATTTCAGCTATATAGTCAATGTAAGTGTGCAAACGGCTTGTTAACTGTTTCATAGCACTTGCTAGTTGGCCAACCTCGTCCTTAGTATTTACACTAATATCAACATCTAAGTTTCCTTTAGCCAGTTGGTCTGTAACAGAGGTCAATCTCTTTAACGGTGCAATGATACTTCTTGAAAGTAAAGTAATTGCAAAAAGTAGTATTAGTATTGCAATTGCAAATACAGTTACAAATGTTCTTGTTGTTGATTTTACAAATTCTTTAAATTCTTTTTCAGGAACAATATTTACAATTTTCCAACCCGTGTGAGTTTCTGTTCCTACAACGCCGTAGCATAGTTCATTATTATCTTTAAATTCTATTACTTCATTTTTAGGATCTTTAAGTGCTGTAACCATTGATTCGCTATATCCTATTTCATCATAGTTCTTTAGAACATTAGATTCATTCTTATGGGCTAAAACTACGTTATTTGCAGATATCATAGTTTGATAGCCGGTTTCATAGGTTGTTTCTGCATTAAGAACCATATTATTTACAATTGAAATTTGTATATCTACAGCTGCAACACCAACAATATCTTTTCCGTTTGGCGAATATACCGGTGCAGAAATAGTAAGAACCATTAGCCCTGTATCAGCCACATCTTTATATGGTTCAGAAATAATATAGCCTGCTTTAATGTCGCTTTCCTTTGTAAACCAGTAGTTTCTAATGCTTAAGTCAAAATCCTGATCTCCAACCCAGCCCGAGCCATCGAAAGCTAGATTGCTAGAAGCGCTGGCAACATAAAGAGAAAGCATATTTTCAGAATCTGTTTTTGTTGTGTTCTCTAACATTTTTAAGGTTGGGGCATAGTAAGGGGATTCTATTCTGTTATCTCTGGATGTGCCTGTAGATAGTAGATTAACCACATTTTCGTCCCTTGCTATTTGTTGAACAATAGATATGTATTCAGTAAAATAATTAGTTACTTTTGAGACAATTAATTTATTTGATTCTCTCATTATGAAGCCCTCACTATTTTGAACAGTGGAGCTTACGGTTGAAAGCATAAACGTACCTATTAAAACCATTGCTATGATTATAAGTCCGCCAATAAAAACAAGTATTTTAGTTCGAATGCTTTTCATATATTAGTTCCTTCCTTATCACATCTTTTAATCTTTATAAATTAGCCATACTTTGATAAAATAAGTTCATAAAATACTCTAAATTGATATAATGTAAAATAAATACATACCATAGGTAAAATTAGCCTACAAATTTAGAATTCAAAAATGACAAGGATAAAACCTTGTCATTTTATTTATTTAATTTTCAATTTTCAATAATGTTTATATAAATTATTTAATTACTATTATTTTTTCTGGAAGTTTGGTTCTCTCTTTTCAAGAAAGGCTCCCATTCCCTCAGTTTTATCTTGAGATGCGAATGGTCCTGTGAAAGCTTCAATTTCCATGATGCTTGCTGTTTTCATGTCAAGATTATAACCGTTATTGATTACAGTTTTAGCAGCGGCTATTGCAAGAGGTGCTTTTGACATGATAGTCTTAGCTACTTTTTCAGCAGATGCGATTAACTCCTCAGGTGGTACGATTTTTTCTACTAAACCAATTCTGCGAGCTTCGTCAGCTGTAACCATTTCAGCAGTCATAATTAAATATTTACCCATACTTTTTCCTACAAGTCTAGGAAGTCTTTGAGTACCGCCAAAACCAGGAATAATTCCAAGGTTTACTTCTGGTTGTCCAAATTTAGCCTTTTCAGAAGCAATTCTAATGTCACACGCCATAGCCAGCTCACAGCCTCCACCAAGAGCGAATCCATTTACGGCAGCAATTACAGGTTTTTCGATGGATTCTATGTAGTTCATTACCTTGTGACCAAGAATCATCATATTTCTTCCTTCAACTGCATCAAGAGAATGCATTTGTGCTATGTCAGCACCAGCTACGAAAGCTTTGCCTTCCCCGGTAAGTATAGCGGAACAGATATCATCGTTTTTTTCAACTTCAGTAAATGCAGAATATAGTTCATTTAAAACATCAACATTTAATGCATTCATTGCTTGAGGTCTGTTAATTGTGATAAACGCGATTTTATCTTTCACCTCAAATTTTAAGTTCTCGTACATAATAAAGACTCCCTTTCACTCATTAATTATTTTATAAACTTATAATAACACTTTAACAAAATAATGGCAACATTAACAAGTAAGATAATATTCTGCCAATTATAAGTGACAATATAATACAAATGAACCATATAGTAACGCAAATTGCTGGATTTTCGTTTTTAAAAAAAATAATCATGGATGCAAAGCATGGAACTGAGACGGTTAACATTACAATGGTAATGAAAATTTGTGAATCGGAAAAGACACCATTAGAATATAAACTTAGCAAGCTTGATGCGGCTAAATCCTTTTTAATAGCACTAAGTATAAAGATGGTGGCAGTCTCCTTCGGTAAATTTAAAAAATTACAAACAATAGGGGAAGCCAACGAGCAAAGCTTGTTAAGGTATCCAAAAAAATAAAGGATAGACACTATAATGTTTCCAACTATAAATGGAAAGGCTGTTTCACTTAAGAAGCTAAAACCACCTTTTAAAGCATTTAAAAGTAAATGATATACGTTAGGCATTTGAAAATGAACAGTTTTAGAGCAAACTTTATGTAAATAACTCTTTTTTGTTTCGGGAAAAATTAAATTTAATAAAAATCCGTATAGTAAAAATAGTATTACTATAAAAAACAAGTAAGCCATTAAATATAGTTTTGGTGTATGAAATAAAAGTATTGTATTAATAACTAATTGTGCAGAACATGGAATTATTAAACAAAGGAGAATTTGTGCAATCCGTTTTTCTCTTTTATTTTCTACAAGCTGTAATGTTCCAAGAGCCACCGTAACACAACCAAAACCTAATAACAGTGGTAGAATAGTGTTTGAAGATAAGCCTATTTTCTTTAAGGGTTTGTCTATTTTACAAGAGGTAATTTGCAGTAGGTTTGAATGAATTAAGAATGATTGAAGTAAATAAAAAGACACTATAATGGGGAACAATACTCTGAACAGAAAATATGGTACTGTGGTAAGAATTCCAAAATCACCGTATAAAATGTATGTAATTAATGAATTTAGATTATTTGTCATATCCATTTTGGGTTTTTAAACCTCCTAATTTGTGGTATAATTAACATAAGTAAACTAACGGAGAGTAACTTACTGGTTTTGACCACATTTTGATGATATTACCTTTGATTTAAAAGATAATATATAAGATGTAGTGGGATAAGCCTAGAGAAATTGAAAAAGGAGAATATTGATTTTTATGACTTCAACAACACTTACAGCGTTTTTTATATGTATTGCAATTTTACTGATAGTAATAGGCATTATGAATTTTATTTCCGTAAAGGGGCACATATTACATATAAAACAAGAAAACGAAAAAAATATAAATATGGCAAGGCAAGAACTTGCCAATGAAATAAAAACTTCAAGACAAGAAACTATGCAATTTGTACAAAATAGCTTTAAGTCTTTGGGGGATATGATTGCATCAAACCAAAAGGAATCTGCACAGTCTCAAGATAGGAGATTAGCTGAATTAAATCAGCAATTTTCAAATTTAACTATACAAAACGAACAGAAGCTGGAAAATGTAAGAAAAACTATGGAAACTAGACTATCTGCATTACAGGAAGAAAACAACAAGCAATTAGAGCAGATGAGGCATACAGTTGATGAAAAGTTGCAGAAAACTTTAGAAGACAGAATAAGTCAGTCCTTTAAACTTGTTAGTGAAAGATTGGAACAGGTTTATAAAGGCTTGGGAGAAATGCAAACATTGGCTTCAGGAGTAGGTGATTTGAAAAAGGTTCTTTCTAACGTTAAAACAAGAGGAATTTTAGGAGAAATCCAGCTGGGAGCTATTTTGGAGCAGATTCTGTCAAAGGATCAGTATGAAGAAAATATAAGGACCAAAAGCAGTGGAACGGAAAGAGTTGAATTTGCGATAAAGCTTCCCGGGGATCAAGATGGGGTGGTTTATTTACCTATTGATGCAAAATTTCCGGCAGATGCCTACACTAAGCTTGTGGAAGCATATGATACCGGAAATGCTGTAGAGGTAGAAGAAGCAGCAAAGAATTTGGAAAAAGCAATAAAGAAGGCAGCAAAGGATATTCATGAAAAATATGTTGAACCACCTGCAACTACAGATTTTGCAATTATGTTCTTGCCATTTGAAGGACTTTATGCGGAGGTTGTCAGAAGAGGTATGGTTGAATTACTTCAGCGTGAGTATAAAGTAAATATAGCAGGTCCAACAACAATGGCAGCTTTACTAAATAGTTTGCAAATGGGATTTAAAACTTTGGCTATCCAAAAACATTCCAGCCAGGTTTGGGATGTTCTTGGGGCTGTTAAAACTGAATTTGACAAGTTCGGAAATGTTTTAGAGGCTACACAACAAAGGATAAATCAGGCAAATGCTGAATTGGACAAATTGATTGGAACTAGGACTCGTAGTATTCAAAGGAAACTTAGGGGTGTTACCAGCCTTGGAGAATTAGAAAGTAGGACAATTCTAGAGATTGAAGCTGAGAGTTCTTTGGGTTTTATAAAAAATGAGGAAGAGGATTAAAGATACATGAAGATTTTTGCTATTGCAGACCTACATTTGTCGTTTGATAAAAGTGTTGAAAAACCTATGGATATCTATGGAGGTCAATGGGTAAATCATACTGAGAGATTAAAGGAAAACTGGATATCCGCCATTACAAGTGAGGATCTAGTACTGATTCCCGGCGACATTTCATGGGCTCTTAAAAGAGACGAGGCTATAGCTGATTTAGAATGGATTCATGGTTTGCCGGGGAAGAAAATTTTTATTAAAGGAAACCACGACCTTTGGTGGACTGGTGTAGGAAAATTAAATAAGTTATATGCAGATATGTTTTTCCTACAAAATGATTTTTATAGAGTAGGTGAAATAGCCATATGTGGTAGCAGAGGCTGGGTATGCCCGGGCAGTGACGAGTTTACCGTACATGATAATAAAATTTATGAAAGAGAAGCTCTGCGTTTAGAGTTTTCCTTGGATGCGGCTAGAAAATCAGGATATGAGAGAATCATAGGAATGCTTCATTATCCACCTACAAATGATAGAATGCACAACTCCAAATTTACTGAACTTTTTACAAAATATGGTGTGGAAAAAGTGGTTTATGGACATCTACACGGTAAAGATGGATTTAAAAATGGTCTAAAAGGTGTATTTAATGGAGTAGAATATAAATTAGTATCATTAGATTACTTACAATGTAATCCAGCAGAGATTGTAGAAGCCAGTAAATAAATATAGATTAAAAAAGAAAGGGAGATAAGATGAAGAGAGTAACACTAATTGTTCTAGATAGCTTGGGCATAGGGGCATTACCTGACGCACAAAGCTATGGAGATGAAGGCGCTAATACCTTAGGGCATATTGTTGATAATATGAATGATTTTAATATACCAAATCTAAGAAGCCTAGGCTTTGGAAATATTGATGGTGCCGCAAATGGAAGATTGTCTGTAGAAAACCCCATAGGTGCATTTGGAAAATTGAGTGAAAAGTCTAAGGGAAAGGACACCATCACAGGGCATTGGGAGATAGCGGGACTATATACTGAAATACCATTTAAAACATATCCTGATGGGTTTCCAAGGTCATTTATGGATGCGTATGAAAAAGCAATAGGGGTTGAGACTTTAGGCAATTACGCAGCTTCGGGAACTGAAATTATTGAAGAACTTGGGACTGAACATGAAGCAACAGGCAAGCCTATTATATATACTTCAGCAGATAGTGTTTTCCAAATCGCGGCTAATACAGAGGTAATACCTTTAGAGAGATTATATGAGATTTGCGAGATTGCAAGAGAAATGCTGGTTGATGATGTGGCTTGTGGCAGAGTTATCGCAAGGCCTTATATTATAGATGAAAATGGCAAAAGAACAAGAACCTCCCAGAGAAAGGATTATGCTGTTTCACCAACAGGAAAGACCCTTTTAGATAAGGTAAAGGATACGGGAAAAACTGTTTATGCCGTAGGTAAAATTAGTGATATCTTTAATGGTCAAGGAGTAACAGAATCTGTGCATACAGATGACAATATGGATGGTGTGGATAAAACAATTGACGCATTAAAGAATGATTTTGAGGGTTTTATCTTTACAAATCTTGTTGATTTTGATTCAAAGTATGGTCATAGAAGAGATGCAAAGGGTTACGGAAAAGCTATAGAAGAATTTGATGCAAGATTGCCAGAGATAATAGGTGAAATGGGCGACGAAGATATTCTTATGCTGTGTGCAGACCATGGTAATGACCCAACACATAGCGGGTGGGATCATACCAGAGAGTTTGTTCCTATTGTTATATATGGAAAGACAATTAAAGCGGGAGTGAATTTAGGTACAAGAGCGTCATTTGCAGATATAGGTGCAACGATATGTCATATTTTAGATGCGGAAAAAACTCAAATAGGAGAGAGCTTTTTTGAACTGATAAGAGAAGATTAAGCTTGTGTATTTTATACTATTATAAAAATGGGGGAAACTATTATGAACATGAATGACATTATTACAAAAAAAAGAGATGGCGGTAAACTTACAAAAGATGAAATAGAGTTTTTTGTTAATGGTTATACATCGGGGAGTATTCCGGATTATCAGGCATCGGCTCTTTTAATGGCTATTTATTTTCAGAAAATGGATAAAGAGGAGACCTTTAATCTTACAGACGCAATGAAAAATTCTGGTGATGTGGTGGACTTATCTGATATAGAAGGGATAAAAGTTGACAAACACAGTACCGGTGGTGTAGGTGATAAGACTACATTGGTCGTAACCCCTATTGCGGCAGCCTGCGGAGTACCAATTGCCAAAATGAGCGGAAGAGGTTTAGGCTTTACAGGAGGAACAGTTGATAAGATGGAATCAATTCCCGGCTTTCAAACCTCTGTGGAAGCAGATGCATTCATGCAACAAGTAAACGATATAGGGCTTGCAGTAATAGGCCAAACTGCTCATATTGCACCGGCAGATAAAAAGATATATGCATTGAGAGATGTAACGGCAACAGTGGATAATATGAGTTTAATTTCTGCTAGCATTATGAGTAAGAAATTAGCCTCCGGAAGCGATGCTATCGTGCTTGATGTAAAGTGTGGAGATGGTGCTTTTATGGAGCAGTTTAAAGATGCTTGCACCTTAGGAAACATGATGGTTGAAATAGGGAAATCGGATAATAAAAAAACTATTGCTGTTATAACAGATATGAACCAGCCCTTAGGAAATGCGGTTGGAAATAGTTTGGAAGTAATTGAAGCCATTGAAACCCTAAAAGGAAATGGCCCTGAGGATATTACAGAGCTATCATTAACTTTGGCGGGAATAATGATATATGCAGGTGGCAGAGCATCAAATAAGGAAGAAGGCTATTTAATGGCAAAAAAAGTTCTTGAAAGTGGTGAGGCACTTCAAAAACTTAGGGATTTTATAAAAGGGCAAGGTGGAAATCCAGACGTCATTACAGATTATAGCTTGTTTCCACAGCCCAAAATTAGTAAGGAGTTAATTTGCGATAAAAATGGTTATGTAAACAAAATTGCGGCTAGAACAATAGGATTAGCTTCACAGCATTCAGGTGCGGGAAGAGCTACAAAAGAAGATGCTATAGATTTATCGGCTGGAATTTATCTACACAAGAAGGTAGGGGATAAGGTAGAAAAGGGAGAAATTCTTGCTACCATATACGGAACAGAAGAAGATAAAATAAATAGAAGCTTAGAAGAGGCTATGAAAGCTTATACAATCTTAGACGATATTCCAGAAAAACAAGAATTAATAAAGAAAATAATAATGTAGAGACACGTTGCAATATGTGGATTAGTACGTTATTAACGGTATAAAGAATGAACGAAAATTTATATAATAAATATGAAGAGTTGAAGTCATATCTTAAAAGTTTTGACACACTTGCCATAGCTTTTTCAGGAGGAGTGGACTCTACATTTTTGCTTTATGCGGCTAATGAGGCTATGAATGGAAAAGTGACGGCTATAACAGCAAAGTCAAACTTGTTTCCTGATAGGGAATATAGAGAGTCGGTTAGGTTTGCAAAGCAATATGCAAATAAACATATTGTTTATGAGGTTGATGAATTGGGCGTAAAGGGTTTTGAAGAAAACCCTCCCAATAGATGCTATTTATGCAAACAGCATATCTTTCAAGAAATGATTCAGCTTGCATCTAAACAGAATATAAAGTTTCTGGCAGAAGGTTCAAACATGGATGACATGGGTGACTATAGACCGGGGCTAAAGGCCATTGAAGAACTGAATGTACTAAGCCCACTAAGAACTGCTGGACTATATAAACAAGAGATTAGAATGTTATCTAAAGAATTTGGGCTTGAGACTTGGAATAAGCCTTCTTTTGCGTGTCTAGCCTCTAGATTTGTTTATGGTGAAAAAATTACAAAAGAGAAATTAGAAATGGTGGGAAATGCTGAGCAGTATTTATTAGACTTGGGATTTAATCAGGTAAGAGTTAGAATACATGATGAACTTGCAAGAATTGAAATAGAAGAATGCGAGATGGAAAAAATTATGATTCCTCAAATTATTAAATCTGTTAATAATAAGCTTAAAGCATTAGGGTTCAAGTATGTTTCTTTGGATTTACAAGGATACAGAACCGGAAGTATGAATGAGTTATTATAGAACGTTTGAATAGATAATAAGAAAGGTAATGTAATGGAAACAAAATTTGATATAACAGGTATGAATTGTTCTGCTTGCTCTTCCAAAATTGAGAGAGAGATAGGGAAGCTTTCAGGTGTTGATGAAGTTACAGTGAACTTGCTTACAAATAATATGAAGGTTAAATTTGATAAGGAGAAGTTATCAAATGAAGATATTGTTACAACAGTAAAAAAAGCAGGTTATGGTGCAACCATACATGATAAAGATAGTATCAACACTAATAAACAAGGAAAAGGCGGCACCTCTAATAGTTTACAATCAGAACTTAATATAGATACGAGACATACAAAACAAAGATTGATTGCATCTATTTGTTTTTTGATTCCGCTATTGTATATTTCCATGGGTCATATGGTATTGTCATGGCTTAACTTGCCTGATATACCTTTTATGATGAAGTATTTTCATGGACCACAGAATAGTTTGACTTTTGCATTCTCGCAATTTCTATTGCTTTTACCAATACTATATTTAAATCAGAAATATTTTATAGTTGGGTTTAAAGCATTATGGCAAAGAGGCCCTAATATGGACAGCCTGATTGCCATAGGTGCAGGAGCGGCAACCCTATATGGTGTATTTGCTCTATTTAGAATTGGGTATGGCTTAGGATATCAGAACTATGATGTTGTATCAAAATATAGCATGGATTTATATTTTGAATCAGCCGGTACAATTTTAACTTTAATTAGCATAGGTAAATATCTTGAAACTAAGTCAAAAGGAAAGACCAGTGAGGCCATAACAAAACTTATGAATCTTTCTCCTAAGACTGCATTTGTGGAAAGAGACGGAATAGAAGTCGAAATTGCCGCAGAAGAGGTAATAAAGGGTGATGTTGTTATAGTTAGGCCGGGTAGTTCAATACCAGTAGATGGCATAATTTTAGAAGGAAGCTCCAGCATAGATGAAGCGGCCATTACCGGTGAAAGTATTCCGGTTTTTAAAAGCATTGGTGATAAGGTTGTAAGTGCAACAATAAATAAAAATGGGTTCTTTAAATTTGAAGCAACTAAAGTTGGGGACGACACAACATTATCTCAGATTATAAAATTAGTAGAAGATGCTTCTTCAAGTAAGGCTCCTATTGCTAAACTTGCAGATAAAATATCAGGTATTTTTGTACCTATAGTAATTGGCATATCCATAATTTCCACTATAATATGGCTTTTAATGGGATCAAGCTTCGAGTTTGCCTTATCAATTGGAATAGCGGTACTTGTTATTTCTTGCCCTTGTGCTTTAGGACTGGCAACTCCGGTTGCTATTATGGTGGGAACTGGAAAAGGTGCAGAAAATGGTATACTAATTAAATCAGGTGAAGCACTTGAACTGGCACATAGTATAAATACTGTTGTAATGGATAAGACCGGTACTATAACAGAAGGAAAGCCAAGGGTAGTAGACATTATTTGCTTATCAAATGATTTCTCACAAGAAGAAATTCTTAAGATTGCGGGAGCAATAGAGAAACAAAGTGAGCATCCTTTGGCAGAAGCTGTTCTGAGTGAGGTAGAAAGCAGAAATATAAAAATTCATGACTCAGTGGATTTTAGGTCTGTGCCAGGCAGAGGAGCTTGTGCTACAATAGGTGACAGTACTTATTTCCTGGGAAATGAAGCCTTATTTAAGGAAAATGGTATTAACCTTGAAAATTCTCAAGAGAAGCTAAAAGCTTTTGCAAAGGAAGGCAAGACACCGTTGATGCTGGGAAATAGTAACAAAATAATTGGTATTATTACTGCAATGGATACAATAAAACAGAATAGCCAAAATGCTGTTTCTGAACTGGGAAAAATGGGAATAGATGTGATTATGCTTACCGGGGATAATAAGCTTACTGCCAATGCAATCAAAGATAAGCTTGGCATTTCAGAGGTTATTGCAGAGGTATTGCCAGAGGATAAAGAAAGAAAGATTTCTGAACTAAAGAATAAAGGCCAGAGAGTGGCAATGATAGGGGATGGAATAAACGATGCGCCGGCATTAGTTTCAGCAGATGTTGGAATTGCAATTGGTGCAGGTACTGATATAGCAATAGAAAGTGCGGACATTGTCCTTATGAAAAGTGATTTGATGGATGCCGTAACTGCAATAAAGCTAAGTAAAGCGGTTATAAGGAATATTAAAGAGAATCTTTTCTGGGCATTTTTCTATAATACTGTAGGAATTCCTTTGGCGGCAGGCGTATTTTTTATAAGCTTTGGTATTAAACTAAATCCTATGTTTGGAGCAGCTGCAATGAGTTTAAGTAGCGTTTGTGTTGTTACAAATGCATTAAGATTAAAACTTTTTAAAGCAAAAAACGAAGGATATAGTGAAAAAATATATAATAATAATGAAATAAAGGAAAATAAGGAGGTTAAAAAGATGGTTAAGATTAACATTGAAGGAATGTCATGCGGACATTGTACAGGCTCTGTAGAGAAGGTATTGAAAAATATTGATGGTGTCAAAGTTGACCATGTAAGTTTAGAAGATAAGGCGGCTTATGTTGAAGGAAATGTAGATGAAGACGTTGTAAAAAAGGCTATCGAAGAAGAAGGATTTAAAGTAGTTAGTGTAGAAAGATAAAACGGTGAGAAGGAGTTATTATGGCCATAAACCGCTTTTTAAAAGCCACCCTTAGAGCCTTTTCAAAGCCAAAATTTGACTTGGAGAAAACATACCATATTGAAAGGGCTTTAAAGAGGCTAAAGGTTCCATTTTTACCACCTAAATATAAAAGGTGGGATCATAAAATTTATGTTGGCAATAGAGAGATACTGACAAGAGTTTTTACTCCGGATGGAGAACTAGGTAAGAATACAGTGGTTTTTTTTCATGGAGGAGGCTGGGTAACAGAAAATATAGACAGTTATAATAATGTTTGCAAAAACCTTGCCCAGCACACAAATAATCTTTTAATTTCAGTAGAGTACAGGCTTGCTCCTGAGCATCCGTTTCCACAAGGTTTGGAAGATTGCTACGCTGTTGCAAAATTTATTCATGAATTGAAAGCGGAAGAGCCTCTATTGCCGGGGGAAATAATTCTTATGGGTGATAGTGCAGGAGGAAACTTAGCGGCAGCAGTTGCTTTAAGAGCTAGGGATAGAGGAGAGTTTTTGGTAAAGACTCAAATTCTTCTTTATCCTGCTACATATTGGGATCACAGCATTAGTTCACCTTTTGATTCTGTGCGAGAAAATGGTACCGATTATATTCTTACAGCGAAGAGGGTTTGTGACTATTTATCTCTTTACAAAAGAACAGATAAGGATTTAATGAATCCGTATTTTGCACCGTTAATGGCGCAGGACTTTTCAAATCAACCTAAAACTTTAATTATTACGGCAGAGTTTGACCCTTTAAGAGATGAGGGAGAGGAATATGGTAAAAAGCTTTTGGAGGCCGGCAACTATGTTGAGGTACATCGATTAAAAGATGTTATACATGGATATTTGAGCTTAGGAAAGCACAGTAATCATGTTCAGAAAACATACGAACTAATCAATAGGTTTTTAACGAAAGAGACTTAGGAATATGAATAGAGAAAATACATTAGAGTGGCTTAGGCTAGACAATGCAGGGAGGATTTTCCCTTCAACCAGTGGGAAAAGGAATACAAGTGTTTTCAGATTTTCATGTGAATTATATGAACAAGTGGACCCGGACACTTTACAGAAAGCAGTGGAAATTACAGCAGAGGAATTTCCACACTTTCTAAGTGTACTAAGAGCCGGTGTTTTTTGGCATTATTTAGAGATAAGCAATTTAAAACCTAAAGTACATGAGGAAAATAGAGAAATTTGCAGTCCGATTTTTAGTAGGCATAAGCAAAGCTTGTTATTTGATATTTCCTATTTCAAAAATAGGATTAACATTGAGGTCTACCATGTTCTGGCAGATGGGACAGGGACTTTACAATTTCTAAAAACATTAATTTTTCACTATATGACTTTGAAGCATAGTGAATTGAAAAAAAGTGATAAGGTAAAGTTAAAATATACATCACCATATTATTCTAGGGTAGAAGATGGCTTTAAGAAGTATTATCGAAAGGATATTAGAAAAAGGTCATTGAAGCCTCAGAAAGCATATAAAATTAAGGGGAACAAAACAATCCCCGGCACTTATGTATGCATAGAAGGGGTTATGGACTGTAAAGAAACTTTGGAAATTGCTAAAAAGTACAATGCTTCTTTAACGGTATTCTTAACTGCTCTTTTAATTAGTGCTATTCATAGGGAGAGACAAAAATTAAAAGAGGGGGAGAATATTGTTGTTACCGTTCCTGTGGATTTGAGAAAATATTTTCCTTCTGATACAGCAAGAAATTTCTTTGGAAACATTAGAGTTGGATATAATTATCAAAAATACGGCGATAGCCTACAGAGCATTATAGATACCATAAGTAATGGATTTAAAGAAGAACTTACAGAAGAAAAATTAAGCAAAAGATTAAGTCGATTAATGGCGTTTGAACAGCATAAGTTAATAAGGGTCATCCCTTTATTTATGAAAAATTGGATTCTAAAGGTTGCTAGGAAGCTATCCGATGCAGAAGAAACTACTGTAATTTCAAATGTAGGTAAGGTTGATTTGCCCGAGGCTTTAAAACAATATGTTAAAGGGGTAAATGTTTTTGTAGGTACAAGTGGAATACAGTTATGTGTTTGTACTTACGAAAATAAATTAAGCACAACATTCTCATCAGTATTTACAGAAACTGATATACAAAGAAATTTTTATCGAAGCTTAACGGAACTTGGTATAGAGGTTGAAATCAGAAGTAACACTATAGATTAGTCAGGAAGGAAGAGGCTTGATGTTATACTGTGAACATTGTAAAATAAAAGTTACGGGCGTTCATGAAAAATGTCCACTATGTGGTTGTAATCTTTCTGGAGATTTTGAGAACACAGTGCAGCAGTACCCGAGACTTAATAAGGAGATAAGCAAACTTAATTATATATTGAGTTTGCTGAAATTTGCAGCTATAGTTTTTGGAGCTATAAGTATTTTTATTAATTATGTAACATATAAAGAGACACTTTGGGCGCTATTTGTTGTAGCAGGAATTGCGTGTGGTTGGTTAGTTATTGCAATAGGAATTCCCAAAAAGGCAAATTTAATAAAGCTATTACAGTGGGAACTGTATATTACTTGTGGACTAGCAGTTCTTTGGGACGTTTTTACAGGATGGCACAGATGGTCTTTGGAGTTCGTGTTGCCATGTGCCAGTACAGCTTGTATGGTGGCTATTTTTATTTTATCCACTCTTTTAAAAAAACAGCCTAAAGAATATCTCATTTATTTAACATTGGTTAACATACTAGGATTTCTACCACTTTTATTTTTATTTTTAAATTTAATTGTTATAAAATTACCTTCGATTATAAGCGTGATTTGTAGTATTGTATTCATGGTAGGTATATTTCTATTTAAGAGGAAAGCAGCCTATGGTGAAATCAAGAAAAAACTTCACGTTTAAATAAATTTACTATTATTAATGAATGAAAATCTCACATGAATTTATAATAAATGACTTATGATTTATTTTGCAGATACGGAAATGGAGACAGAACAAAAATGAGAACTATTTTTAATGATTTTCCAAATCATGATAGACTTAAATTTCCCGATGGACTTTTTAGAGTTACGGCAGGAAAGGGTGGAGAGGCCATACTTGTATTCGGAAGCGAAAAGACTTTTTTAGTTGATTGCGGTATGGCGTATTGTGGCGAAAGAACTGTACGAAATATTGAGTTTGCATTGGCAATGAACGAACGTACTACTTTAGATGGTATTATATTATCTCATACACATTATGATCACGTTGGTGCTCTACCATATGTAAAAAGAAGATGGCCAGAAGCTGTGGTATATGGCGCAGCAAAAGCAAAGAAAGTATTCGAAAGCCCTAGAGCTCATGCCTTAATGAAAGAACTTGGAACGGCTGCAAGAAACTTATATTCTGAGAATAAAAATGAAATCCTTACTAATGGATTAAATGTTGATAAAGTGGTTACGGAAGGCGATGAAATTAGCATAGGCAATGAGTTTTTTAGAGTATTAGAAACTAAGGGACATACAGACTGTTCTTTAACTTATGTCCTTGAACCAAGAAAAATAATGTTTGCAAGTGAAAGCACAGGAGTTTTAGAAAATCCTGAATTTGTGCATACCTCCATTCTAAAAAGTTATAATGAGAGTATGAAATCGGCTGAAAAATGCAAAAAATATGGAGCAAAATATTTGATTTGTCCTCACTTTGGAATATTGCCAGAGTATTTTGTTGAAGAGTACTTCGACTTATATATAAAGAGCGCGGAGTTTAAAAAAGACTTTTTATTAGAGTTGCATAAAAAAGGTTTTTCTCAAGAACAAATCCTTAACGAATATGTAAGGCAGCACTGGTCACCGGAGAGAGGCAATGAACAGCCCAAAGAGGCTTTTACTATCAATGCTAAGCATATGATAGGTGTGATTTTAAGAGAATTTAGCTAAGAAGGGAATCAATAATGAAAAGTAATTTTTTAAAGAGTCTACCTATGAGACTGGTAATAGCAGTAGCAATAGGTATAATAATCGGATTGGTGGTTAACGCGGGAATACTGAATGAAATGATTAATTCAGGAATCATGAATGTAGTAGTAACGTTAAAGTTTATACTGGGTCAGTTCATAAGCTTCTGTGTACCGCTGATAATAATAGGATTTATAGCAC
>JBKECQ010000071.1:0-18533 GCA_047974845.1 Aminipila sp.
GAAAAGCTAGGCTGGATGAGTCCTGTGCAATACAGACTCAACCTCTTGGCTGCATAAAGATTGCGTAGCAGTTAAAAACTACTACGCAATAAAGTCTAACTTATTGGGGTCACATCATATAAAGGCTCTATCTTTATTTGAAGTATATTCTAAACTTGCAAATGTCTTTATTTGCCTCTAAGCAATCAATCTCTATAATAGAATAGTTCTCTTTCACATATTGACACAGCATACCCGTTACCATACCCTGATTGTACCAGCAAGAGGTCTTTTCCGTGTTCGGTATTTCGTAAACATTACTATTAGGTTTTATTGAGATAATTACTTCTCTTTTTTGGTTATCAATAGGCTTTGCTTCAAGGCTTCCAAAGTTTTCCTTGTCAAAAAAGTTTTTTAAATCAGTTACTAATTCTTCCAATTCCTTATTTGGTGTTAAAAATTGCTTCGCATAAACTTTGCCGCATAACTCACCGCAAACCCTAAATACCTCCAGCATTTCTCCCTCGCCATATTTCTTCATTAATATTTCTCTTATTGCCAGTTTGTAAACTTCAAATGCCGATATTGTAATCATTGAATTATTATTCTTTAAAACATATTCTTCAAAATACTTTATAAGCTCAAATTGACTTTCATTATCTTGCAAACTCTTTACTGCTACAGCGTTCTTTGAATTAATAAACAAATTCGCAGGCATTGGCTTACTATAGTAAAATCCTTGCACCATATCACAGCCCACTTCTTTCAATAGCTTGATATGTTCAATGTTTTCTACACCTTCTGCAACTGTATGAATTCCCAGCTTTTTTGCCATTTGCATAACACTTTCAATAACAGACTTTGCTCTAGTCTTATATTTGTTATTATCAAAAAAACTTCTATCAATTTTAATTACATCAACAGGAAGGTTCTTTAGTAATCCAAGGGATGAGTATCCAATTCCGAAATCATCCATAGATAGTTTAAATCCTGCGTTATGAAGTGAAATTAGCAATTCCTCCATAGCTCTTTCATTCTCAAAGAATATTGATTCCGTAACTTCAATTTCTAAAAATTTTCTTGGCACACTATATTTATTGGTTATAGCTTCTAATTTTTCAACAAAGTTAATACTGTTTAAATGCATTCTTGAAAAGTTTACGGATATGGGTACAACTTCTACATCTGCTTTAATCCATTTATCAATAATTTTGCAGACATTTTCAAACATATAGAAATCAAGTTTTATTACAAAACCATTTTTTTCAAATAAGGGTATAAATTGCCCCGGCAAAACATAATTTCCATTCTTTTCCTGCCATCTAACAAGAGCTTCTGCTCCCACTATTTTCTCACTATTTAAATCAAATTTCCCCTGTAAGAAAACCTTAAATTCTTCATTGTCTAGGGCTGATTGCATTCTATTTTCAATTTCTACAATACGCATAAACTGGCGCCTTAGATCTTCATTATAATCACATATTTTGCCTAGCTTATTTTCTTTTATCGTTCTATGAGCTAAATTCGCATTCTCTATAGCCTGTGTAATATCCACTTCTCCTTTGCTCAGAAAATATCTTCCATATCTAATCTCAAGCTTATAACCATTTAAAAGTTCTGATACTTCTTTATTTAGCATACTTTCAAACTTGTTCACATACATTGATATTTTCGCAGTACTAACACTATACTCATCTATTATAATAAACTCATCTGCATTTAATCTTGCACAAACAAGAAACTCCCGTTCAAATAGCTCCTTTGACTTTTGAATATATCTGGCAACTATCTGCAAAATTTGACTACCAGTATCAAAACCAAACATTTCATTAATTGCCCTAAAATTTAATATATCAAATTTTGCTATAAGAAAGCACTTCTTCGTGTTTTGCTCCAGTATTTTTCTTGCCATTGATTTAAATTTATATATATTTGGCAGTTCAGTTAATTCATCAAAATAAGCAATTCTTTCCAAATTATCTAGATACTCTGCTCGAGATTTATCCGACTTCCTTTGTTGCCAAAGAATATAAAAGATAAGAAAAAATAGAAACAAAAGCACACTTATTGTTAGAATTGCTGATTTCTCCGCTATGCCGTTAGTTTGCTTTGAGATAATTGATTCAGGAATCACCATAAAAATATACCAATCATTTATCTTTAATGGTGCATAATTCATTAGCCTCTTTTGCCCATCAATAGAGAATTGCATATGCCCTGACTTTTGCTCTTGCATATTATTTTTGATTTTTTCCTGATTATCGTATTTTATCGGTACGGCTTGCTGTAATATTTCCAATAGATTGTTCCCCTGATAATTTTCACAGAATTGTTTTTCATTAGCAGGTTTTAATATTATATTGCCGCTACTATCCGTAACATATGCAAATCCTTTGCCTTCATATAAAGGTAAGATTAAATTGTTTAAATTATCAACCCTATATGCCCCCACTAAGACACCTATTACATGGTCATTTTCTAAAATTGGTGTTACAATGGGTACCACCGTATTTTCATCATTATAAATTGAAGACATTGGATTACATAAAAGAGTCCTTCCAGCTATAACTGACTGAAAATATGATCTTTTTGAGATGTCAATTTCCTTTCCATTGCTGGCAAACCCTTTACCATCGAGACCCGTCATCAACATATACTCAAAATTTGTGTTTTCATCCAGCTTATTAAGCAATTCTATCGTATCCCTTTTATCTTGTGGAATAAATCTAATGGCCTTTGCTATATTCTTAATGGACTTAATGTCACTGCTCATTTTTGAATATAAATTAAATTGCTGTTGGTTTGTCAGTTCAGTTAAAGTGTCACTTGCTCCTAAACTTAAATCTTCTTTTAGACTATTATTATATAAGCTAAAACCATATACAACCACACCAAAAGAAAATAATAGCAACAATGCAATTACCAAGTATTTACTGCTTGTTTTGCTCATTATTAGCCCCCAATCCGTTCTATAACTACTTATGCAAATTGTATATCTCATTTCAGATTTTATTTTTTATAATCTAATGCCTTTATAAAACATTGTATGCACTGACGCTAATAGTTGGCATAATGATATTCGCTTATTCTTTTTTAACTTTATCCTTATTTTGAAATTAAAAAGCTACAAGAAAGTTAATTCTTGTAGCTAATAAATACATATCAACTATCCCTATACAGGTAAATAATTGGGTTTTTAATGATTAAAGCTTTTATTCTTATATATTATCATTATGCATATGAGGATTATACATATGATTTAAGGGTCCAATGCCTTCTCCCAGGTCTAACATTGCCCTTAGAGTCCCTGTCAGATACTGCTTAGCCTGATGTATACTGTTATCTAAACTTTCTCCTTTTGCTAGGTTACAAGCAATTGCAGATGAAAGTGTGCATCCAGTCCCATGGGTATTTGGATTGTTAATACGTTCTGAAGTATACCATGTAATCCTACCATCCTCATATAGAAGATCCGTAGCATCATTTACGAGATGTCCGCCCTTAACAAGAATAGCCCCTTTAAAATATTGCCCTATTTTTTTTGCTGATATTATCATATCTTTCTCGTTCTTTATTTCCATGCCACACAGAACTTGAGCCTCTGGTATATTAGGGGTTATAACAGTCCCTAATGGAATCAATTCTGATATAAGTGCTTCCATTGCTTCATCAGAAATAAGTTTACAGTTACTTGTTGAGACCATAACTGGGTCTACCACAATATTTTTTGCGTTGTAATGTGTAAGTTTATCAGCTATTACTTTTATAATCTCACTGTTTGAAACCATTCCAATCTTTATGGCATCAGGTTTAATATCTTTAAATATGCAATCCAGCTGATTTCCTACAAATTGTGGGCTAGCCTCCATTATCCCATAAACCCCTGTAGTATTTTGTGCCGTAAGAGCAGTTATTGCACTCATAGCATACATATTGTGCATTGTTATAGTTTTTATATCAGCTTGAATACCTGCACCTCCACTACAATCTGACCCCGCAATTGTTAAAACAGCCTTCATTTTAAGCCCTCCATTTCTTCAAAAGAATTAATGTACATATCTGCAATTGAGCAAACTGATTTGCTATCTATTTCAGATTTATCATATACTCCCA
This sequence comes from Aminipila sp., assembly GCA_047974845.1. Lineage (GTDB taxonomy): Bacteria > Bacillota > Clostridia > Peptostreptococcales > Anaerovoracaceae > Aminipila. Next base: position 4,093 of record JBKECQ010000071.1, read on the forward strand.
CAACCGGAAAGCCTGCCAATTTTGCTGTGTTCAGTGCATGAATAGAATCTTCAAAGACCCATGTACTTTCTTTTTTCGTTTTTAGCCTTGATAGTCCTTCAATATAAATGTCAGGCTTGTCCTTTCCACATCCAATTTCTCTGCAAGTTAGAATATCCTCAAAGTAATCCAGTAGATTACATCTTGTTAAAGCCGCTTTTGCAATATGCTTATCAATGGCAGTCGCTACAATCATCTTAGTATTCCTGTTTTTTAAATTTTCTAAAAAGCATTTAACTCCTCTTTTGGGTTGTACTTCATTTATATAGAAGGATTCAATCATTTTATTTATATCCTCTATAATTTTATCTGTACTGTCCACTATATTATAGTGCCTTTGATAGTATTGAGCTGATTGCTGTAAACTCATAGCTTTAAAAGTTTCGTTCAAGTTTTCTGTCGGTTCAATGCCTCTTAAACGTAAATAGTCTACTGCAATTGTTTCCCATATTGCCATGGAATCTAACAGCGTGCCATCTAAATCAAAAATTGCTCCGGTTATATGCATTCTTTCACCATTTGATTAGATAAATCATACAACCGACCACATTCCATTTCTATGTTTTCTGATGAAAAGATTGCAGATATTAATGCCACACCATCAACACCTGTGCCTGAAAGCTCCAAAATGTTATGCTTATATATACCACCTATAGCAACAACGGGAATATCTACTGCATGGCATATTTCCTTTAAGGTTTCTTTGGTAATTATATCAGCATCTAGTTTAGTTGTAGTAGCAAACATGGATCCAACCCCTAAGTAGTCCGCACCATTTTTTACTGCCTTTATTGCCTGTTCAACGGTTTGCACAGAAACGCCTAAAATCATGTCTTCACCAACAAGCTTGCGCACATTTGAGGCTTCCATATCCTCTTGTCCCACGTGTATACCGTCAGCATTACATTTAATGGCTACTTCCACATTATCGTTAATAATGAATGGTACTTTATAAGCTTTACAAAGCTCTTTTATTTCATTTGCTTCTTCCAAAAACTTCTCGTCATCTAAATCTTTCTCCCTAAGTTGAATACAAGTTGCGCCTCCTTTTAAGGCACACTCTACCTGTTCCTTTAATGATTGCTGTCCTACCCATGCTTGGTCTGTGACCGCATAAAGCAACATACTTCTTTTATCTAATCTCATATTTCGCACCCCTTTGTAGTTCTTCCCCAGTCAATCTATAAATTGCATCAATTATATAGTTCCTATATGAAGAGTTGCCATCAAGTTCTGACATTCTTGCATAAGCTATTTCTCCGCAAAGTCCCATTGCGCAAACAGCAGCAGCCGCAGCTTGTAAGCTCTGCGTCTGGTTTGCAGAAACATATGCAGTAATTAATGACGATAATTGGCATCCGGTCCCTGTTATTGCACTCATCATCGGATGACCATTTCTTATACAAATTGCTTTACTCTTATCTGCAATAATATCAATTGCTCCGGTTATTACAATAATAGCACCGGTGCTTTCTGAAAATTGTTTTGCAAATTGTACTGTACTGTCTAGAGATTCTTCAGTTACGGTATCTGCAATATTGGCATCAACACCCCTTGTGCTTGTGTTACCCAGTGCAAGAGCCTTTATTTCAGAAATATTTCCTCTAATAACGGTAAACTGCACTTCTTCAAGTAATTTTTTAGCTGTTTCTGTGCGCAAGGAAGAAGCCCCCACGCCAACGGGATCAAGAATTACCGGATGTCCCAATTCATTGGATTTTTTACCGGCCACAAACATCCCCGGTATGGTCCGCTGATTTAGAGTTCCTATGTTTATGTTTAATCCCGTACAAATTGAAGTTATTTCTTCTACCTCTCCTATGTCGTCAGCCATTATTGGTGATGCCCCACACGCAAGTAGTATATTTGCACAGTCATTTACAGTTACATAATTAGTAATATTATGTATAAGTGGTGATAATTCTTTTACGTTTTCGGCGATTTGTTTAAACATTCCTTTATTCCTCCATATAATTTATGTACTATTATACAGGTTATGCCTGTAATAATCATTACCGGAATTGTGCTGCCAATAGGAGCATCTATATGGATAAAAATTCTATACAATATAAATCCAAATAGCCAAAGAGAAAGGTTTAGCCAATTATATGGCTTAATATTGATATCTTTTTTTAAGATAAAGTAATCTGAAATTTGAATTGCAATCATAGGTGTAAATACTGAACCCATGAAGTAAAGAAATGATTTAAATTGGTCAATAGGAGTAAATATTGCCAATAACGTACCTAAAATGCATACTGTAATTGCCATTGGCTTTTCTTTAAGTTTTTTTGAGATACTTACACTACCTACTCCCGCTGAATATACGTCAAGAAAGGTTGTTGTTACAGTTGAAAATAAAACAATTAGAAGACCTATTACCCCAAGTCCTGCCTTAGTCATAATGGCTGCAATTTCAGTCTCTCCTGTAAAAATTGCTGCTCCCATGCCAAGAATATGCATCCAGCAACTTACTACAAAATAAACAACTACACTTACCAGTGTTGCCGCAAAAGGTTTTTTAGCACTTCTGGTATAATCTGAAATAAGGGGTAACCACGATAGAGGCATTGCTACAGAAAGTTCAACTGCAGCTCCAAAGCTTAGATATTCATTAAATTGAAAGCTTGCTTCTCCTCTAAAAATTTCTACACTTAAGACCATGGATAAAATTAATAGTCCACCAATGGCTACAACATTAATTTTGCCTAGCTTCTTGATACCAACCATTATCCATACAATAACTAAAGCCCCAATAACCAAGCTCCAAAACCAGCTTTCACCTAATTCAGCTATTGAGGCGGCGGCGGCTGAGGCACTAAAGATCATAACAGCAGTCAAGCCTAAAAGTTTAAGAACCTTTAAGTTGGCAAATATTAATGTTCCTTTTGCTCCAAACGACATTTTTACAGTTTCCATAGCACTCTTTTTAGTTTTTCCGCCAATAAGACCTGCATAAAAAAGCAGCACACATCCAATCAGATGTCCAATTATTATTGCTGCTATTCCTTTTGAGAAACCAAGTGGAGCTATTAATGTTCCTGTCATTATCTCTGCGATAGAAATACCGGCACCAAACCAAATAAGTCCATTTGAAAAAACACAAGTTTCTTTTTTTTCCATTTAATTATCCCTTCTTTATGTAGGAAACAGTTTGTTGTATATTGAATTCTTTTCTATGCAACAAAAAGAAGAATACAGTGACGGTATTCTCCGAAATAAAGCAAGAATAAACTTACTCCCTACGGTGGCATTGTCCACATCAGGTTAAAGGGTCGAAGTTTGATTACTTCCTCTCAGCCTGCCTTGCATGCTCCCCTGTTTTTTTTTCAAATCATAGCATGAAAAATTAATATTGTCAAATTTCATTATTTATATGAATCTTTAAAAATATTTATACAATCGTCTCTTGAAATTTCTACCGGATCTGCAAAGAAAAGCCCGCCCATGGTGTGTTTTGCATTGTTTGCAAGTTCCTCAAATTCTTCAGGAGATATGCCATAGTCAGACATTTTAAGATCTGCCACACCACAGCTCTCTTGTAAAGTTGTAAGTGCTTTAATAAAATCAAAAGGTTCAGTAGCATTTTCCATACCCATTACTTGAGCCATTTTAATAAATCTATCCGGACACGCTCCTTTTTTTATAAGCTGAGTATAATAAGCCTTGCTAATCATAATTAGTCCTGCCCCATGAGGTAAATCGTGATGATGAGCACTCATTGCGTGTTCTAGGGAATGTTCGCTGGTACAACAGCCTGCAACCATTGAATAGCCTGACATGGTATTACCAAATGCAACCCTTTCTCTTGCCTCTATATCCTTTCCATCTCTTATAGCTCTAGGCAAAAACTTTGCAACGTTTTCAATAGCCGTTAAAGCCACCATATCACTAAATAAATTGGCAACTTTACATATATACACCTCCGTACTGTGAAACAGCGCGTCAAAGCCTTGATATGCTGTGAACTTTGCAGGTACTGATACCATAAGCTCAGGGTCAACTACAGCCAATTTTGGATATAAATTATCAAACCCTCCAAACCCTATTTTTTCAGACCTTTCATCGTGAGTAATTACTCCATATGAATCCACTTCACTTCCTGTTCCTGCTGTGGTAGTAATAGCTATAATAGGTAACGGTTGATTCTTAGGGGTAAGACCTTTCCCTGTTCCTCCAACAACATAGTCCCAAAGATCCCCGTCATTTGTAGCCATAGTTGCTACCGCCTTTGATGCATCCATCACACTGCCGCCACCAAGAGCTACAATGAAATCACACTGATTTTCTCTGGCAAAACTTGCTGCTTCCATAACCACTGACTTCAAAGGGTTTGAACCAACAGTTCCCAATACAACATAGTCAATATTAGCAAGCTTTAATTGTTGCTCACAACCTTCAAGTGCACCATTTTCTCTTACTGACTTTCCCTTTGAAATTAGTAGTAATGCCTTTTTGCCCGGCATACTTTGTTTGTGCAGTTTCTTTAATGCTCCCGCACCAAACAGTGTCCTTGTTGGTAAAAACATATTATATCCCATAATCAAATCTCTGAAAAAGCTTTAATATACCTTAAGTTAAAACTATTTCAAATTCCTCCTATCACAATATTTTTTTAGCTACTTATAATCATACCTTTTTGTGCTTTCTTTAGCCACCTTTTTTGCACTCAATTTAATTACTTTTTATGTTTAATAGCCTTTTATCTTTAATTACTTTTTATCTTTAATTACCTTTTTATATTTTATTACTTTTTATATTTTATTATTTACCCTGATAATATGCATATTACACATATAAACAACACTCTCTGTACACAATACATATAGAGGTGATTAACATGGTTGATTTTGATAGTGTAAATTTATCTAGTTACTATTTTACAAACCCCGATTTGAGAGATTACTATTTGTCCTTATCAAAGCCTATTCGAGATAGATTAGATGAGTCAGCGGCGGATATTTCTACCTTAGGTGAACTTAAACAAGTAGCTGAACGTTTAATGCAAAATTAAAATTATAATTAGATAAAAAAGTAAAAAACCCTTTTGTAGATGTTCTCTATAAAAGGGGTTTTTTATTTTTAAATATATTAAATTTTTATACAATTATATAATTCCTATATTAATCACTTTTCCTTCTTAAATTCCTGTACTGATTTACACCAATGTTCTATCTAATATTTTTTGCTCATTTTATAATTAATTAATTCAACATTTTCCCTCTTCACAATGTTTTCTCTTTCCACAATAAAACCTCGTTTTTCAAAAAAAGGTTTTGCTGTAATTGATGCGTATGTATCACAAGACAGAATGCCATTTTCCTTTGCATAATTTTCAAGATTCTCTAATAGCATAGTAGCTATCCCTATCCCTTGATAATCCTTATGGACAAAAAGTCTATCCAAATAACCGTTCCTATCCATATCAGCAAAGCCAACTATTTCATTATCCTTTTCTACAACTATGGAATGGTGATGTAAAAAAGACTCATTCCATGCTTTTAAATCAATATTTACAGGTGCCCAAGTATTAATTTGCTCCTCATTATAATCCCTACAATTTATTTCATGCACCGTGTTATAAAATAGCTGAAATAATACTTTTTGGTCAGCTTGCCTATATTCTCTTATTTTCATAACCTTATCACCTCCCCAAATGATTGAATTATTCAATATCTCATTATTTTTTATGAAGTCTATAGAATTCTCTGAGTTCTTGTTTTCTATCTTCTTGAAGAAAAGTTTTTTTAATGCCTTGCAAAGCACCTTCTAACGCAAACAGTCTATTAATACAAGCAGACTCATCCACTTCCTGAATCCTAAGCCACGCACTTTCAGCACCAATTCCTCTCAGTTCTTCATACGAGTTTATTCCGACTTGGTTCAATTGTTTTTCCACTTCTTTTCCAATATTTATTAACTTAGATAATTCACCCATTTTATTTACCCCACACATCATTTTAATCCATTTAATTAATAAATTTTATTTTTAAGATAATATTTTCTTACGCTTAAATATATTAAAATCCTATACCTTACCTTATATCCTTGTCAATTTATATTATTTATTAAATTTGTGGATTCTCGGGGTTTAACATATTCACTAGCAATATATTTTTGCCATATATTGTATAAAGTATTGTTATAAATTAGGTGATTTATTTGAAAAGAATTATTACATTTTTTTTATTAATAATGGTTGTATTACAAATATCTTTCGTGCCCACAGTACACGCAAGTACTGAAAAATACAATGGCATAGACGTAAGTATTTGGCAAAACCATATTAATTTTGATAAAGTTAAGTATTATGGAAAAGAAATTGTTTATATTAGAGCCGGATATGGGCTGTCTGAAGATAAAAATTTTCACTCAAATGCTCTATGTGCGAAAAAAGCCAATCTTAAAGTAGGTTTTTATTTTTATGTTACTGCTACAAATGTGATTGAGGCACAAGAACAAGCAGAATACTTTTCATCACTGATATCAAAGTATCATTACGACTGTATTCCCGCCGTTGATTTTGAAGAGTTTAAGAACTTATCAATCAATGAAATTAATAATATAGCCTTTGTATTCACAAATACCTTGGCTAAAAGGACTAACACTATTCCATTATTTTATACGGACTCCTATAATGCAAGTCATCTTTGGTCAGAAGAATTAACAAAATACCCTCTATGGATAGCCGACTATTATGTATCTTCTCCATATTCCTTAGGTCATTGGAGTAATTGGTCAGCCTTTCAATATTCGGATAAAGGTGAAGTTCCCGGCATATCCACTTATGTTGATTTAGATTATTTTACCAGTGATGTATTAATAAAAAAAGATATTTCCTCTGAAATAAAAAAATTGCCTTTTACAGATGTTTGGCCATCAGATTGGTATTATAGTGAAGTATATCATTTATATAATGATAAATTAATATGTGGAATTAGCCCCACCTTATTTGCCCCAAATATGCCACTGCAACGGGATATGGCTATAACCATTTTATATAGGCTGGATAATTCCCCAACGCCAATTGGAATAAACAATTTTTCCGATGTAAAAAAGGGTAGTTGGTATTTAAATTGTATTGTCTGGGCTAACCATTTTAATATAGCTAAAGGCTATAGCGATGGCCGTTTCTACCCCTCTTTGCCTACCAGCAGAGAAGAATTTGCAGTGTTCCTTTATCGTTATTCTATCTACAAGGGATATGATGTAACAGGAATGGCAGATTTATCAAGGTACTCAGATTCAGATAAAATCAATATATGGGCTTTGGATGCTATGAACTGGGCTGTATCCTCGGGAATTATTAACGGAACATCACAAAACACTCTATCGCCTCTAAAAAATATGAGCCGAGCAGAAATGGCAATAATGTTTAACCGTTTTTTAGATAGGTATTCCTTACGCTAGTCCTATATATTGCGCTAATTTGATCAGTCCTTAATGTATTGGGACTAATTACTCTAGTCACTTATATATTGGTGCTAATTAGAATGACTGTCCTTATACTTGTAAAAGCAAAGAAATTTTGCATAAAAAAACCGACCTACTAATCCTTAGATTTAAGTATGTGTCCAGTCCTCCAATCACATTACTTTGATGTGTCCCCCCTTTACTTGACAATAGCAGTAAAAGGGGTACATATCACTTCAGTCTAACCTTTAGGGGTCGGTTCATTCATAGTGTACTATTTTTTATATGACGCTTAATAGATTCTTTCCTTTTCTTTCTTTAGAAAACCCCATTCACTCCACTCAAAAACATTTGTTGATGTAGGAGCTTTAGTGTCTAACGTATATATATTCTTGTATTTATATTTATACTTACCCTCTTCAACCACTAATTCATTTAAGCCATCTCCATTGATGTCCGTTATACTAAATTCAACAATGGGACGTACCAGATTTGAAGAACACCAAACCTGTTTAAATCCTTTTTCGGAAAGGCTATAAATAAATAGGTGATTTTTATATTCTTGGTCTTGCTCTGCTTGTTGCCAAAATGGTTTAGCATTTCCAAAACTACCATATTTCCATAAACTTATGACCAAGTTTATATTTCCATCGTTATTTACATCGGCTAAAGCAAAACTGTCAATATTATATTCTTTTGGAGATTTCCATATTAGCTTGTTATCCTCATACACTGTTAACTCTTGCTTTTCCAGTATATATTCCTCCACAATGCCATTTTGGTTTAAGTCCCCGTTATCAGTAATACGCTTACTATCTTCTCGCCCGATTTCCCTTGAAATAAGCAACATTATTATTAATAAAGCTATAACAACGACAGCTAACACAGTAATACTAACTTTCTTAAAAACCCCTTTGTCATTATAAAAAGATTGCCCTTTTGTCATTACCATATCCCGTTACTGGACTCCGCAGTATATAACTTAGTCCAACCAGGTGCCTTTGGAATATTTCCTTGTTGTAGCATGGTTTTCCATTCTTCATCTGTAAGACGATTGCTCTGCTCCCATGGAAACTCATAATACGAATATACTCCCCCCTTAGCTATTCTCAGCTTACCATCTATAGGCACTATTACATATATATCATTAATATAACCCGTAGCCTCTTGAAGCACTCGCTGACCATTTGTATCCGTTGCAACATCTGTTACTAATGCCGCAGGATTTGACCACGCCGCAGACGGTCCATCAACGCCTTCATCCTTTAAAGCCTCAAACCAAAAATGTTCTAACTGCCCTCCATAGCTGCGAATTAATTCATATTCTTCTTCATTAAGACTTTTGTTCTCCAGTTCCTTTTCAGATATTGTTTTTAATTTTAATGCTAACTCCTCCAGCTTTAAAAGTGAATCATTAATTGTTTCATTTAAAAGCTGTCTACTTCCCATACCGTCAATAGTCAACCTTGTCAATGCCGCAAGCCTTGCATATACCTCTGGGTTTGGCTCCACATATCCCCTATCATCCTCAGGTTCATCGCCTCCTCCCATTTCTGCATAAGCTTGCTTGCCATACAGCACAGTATCGTGCTTTAACTCAGTCCAACTCCCTAAATAGGTTTCAAGTTGTTTTCGAGTCCACGCACTGTTTTTCATAAATGCAGGATAACCCTCCCCCTTAGTTTCAGTTAATGGCTTAAGCATATATAGCCATGACCAATATAAGTTCTGCGTATTGGTTTTTGAATCCAACTTCGCTAAGTTATCTTTTAGTTCTTTCATATTTTCTGCGTAGCCCTTGTATTTAATCTCACCCATATCAGTTAAAATGTTATAAGCTTCTTCAGACCCCATGGCTGCTGTTAAATCTAAAGCTTTAGGCAAGGTTCGCATTTCCCCATTATTATTTTCTTCAACTTCTCTATAAATAAGTTTTTGAAACACAGCTGCATCAATTGTAAATCTTTGTCCCATAAACCTAAATCCTTTTATGGCTTCTTCCTTATCAGGTTGAATATTTGCATCGTAAATAGGAATAGAATTCACCTTAGGCATATCCATGTTTTTCACTTCTTTGCAAAACAAATCCCACAACTTATTTTGCTTTGTTACCTCGTCTAAATTAGGAATCTTTCCATACACATGATCCAATGCCTTGTAATATTCGTAAAATCCAAGATCATCACTTTTTCCAACAAGAAAGCTGGTTGGTTCATATATAGTATTCCAATTCTTATAGACCTCGTTGCTTCCCAATAACAACGTAATTAATGCTGCGGATTTGGTTTCGTCCTCCATAGCGGTTCTAAAATTCATACGACCATACCACATCATGGTTTTAAAATATTTCTTTAGAGTTGAAGATTTATTGTAATGCCCTCTAGGGTTATACTGAGTATAGTCCTCTTTAATGGTGTCAATTGAACTATTAGAATCACCCTTAGCACTTGAAAGATTCATAACCGGTGATGCTAAAAAAGTCTCCGAATGTTTATCTATTAATTCCAACTCCTGATTAACTTCCTTAGAAACATAATCCGGTATTTCAGCCTTAGGATTGAGTAGCTTTGCTGCCACAGAAAAAAATGCCACATTACGCTTTGATGCATTTTCCCATTCTGTCCCTTCCAGTTTATTATATTGCTGTAAACTTTTCTCCAGCATAGAATTTGTTAAAGTTTCTAACTCTATATAAAGTTTCTCTGTTTCCACTGTTTTCAATAGATAGTCAAAATATAGGTGGTAATTATGTAACATGGAGTCCGTAGTTATAAAGTTTGGAATGGAGGTATATCGGTTTACTTCATACAAACTAAAAAACTCACAATACTTGTTCGGTACCACTACAAAATTATTTTTTACAAGCAGATCCAATTGATCCTGTGCAAATTCAAATTTATCTTTGTTTATAATATTACTTAAATCTCTGTCAGTCTTATAATCCGGTATAGATGGCTTCGCAGATACATCCACTTCCTTATATTTGGCAAATTCTGATTGTAAATCAGATATTTTAACCAAATCACTCTCATCCCCTGAAGCTGGTTGACAACCACAAAGCCCAACAATCAAACATATTGATAATATAAAGCTTAGTATAATATTCCTTCTTTTGAACATAAAAACTTCCCCCTTTTAAATAAATATAATTTTATAACCTCAATAAAATAAGGGATTTTCTATTCAATATATATTCTTTTAAATAGCTAATTCCTGTATTATCATTTATAGGTTCATTAAAATTACATCCATACACAAGAAATGCTAAGCCGGATAAAGTAAATATGGCTATTACTTTCTTCACATTAACACCTCTTATAATACCAAATATTAACTATTTACAATTATATGTCATACTCTATCTAAAGTCCATGGCAATCAAAATTAAGTGACTAAATATTCAATCAATATTTTTTTGCAATTCTTTTTCTTTGCTTTGTTTTTTACTCATCCTCTGCCAATTGACAAATCCATACATATCGTTGCAGAAAAACATTGTAAAACAAATAATCATAGGTAAAAATGATATGCTTTCAAGAGTTGCTAAAATCCAAAGAACAATTAATACAATGTCATTCATTGCATATGCTAATGCGTATGCAGAGCTACGGCAAAACATCAAGTATGATGCGAGAAAGCTTGTAGTCACAGATATTGTACTAATGGTTAAATTTGTAGTATTAAAGTATTTTAGAATGAAATAAAATATGGCTGTTACAACGATTGCAAGAGCAACCATCTTAATTTTTTGTGTTATTGTCAATTGCGCAACTTCTACTACATTTTTCTCCTTTTCATAAGGATGTTTTAACCATGAAACCACGGATAGCCCTGCAATAGGTGCGGTCATCCCAAGATAAGTAATGATTTCTCCATAATAATGAAAGCGCCATGATATAACTGAATATCCCAAGCTGAAAATTATTGTCAAAACTTGCCCCAACACATCGCCTTTTGCTACAAATATTAGTGCAGTAACACCAATAAGAGACGTTATTAACGTTAATATGTAAAACTCTCCTCCCAGTAAAAATGAGCTTGTAACTACTACAACAGATATTGTCCACAATCCCCATTCAAACTTTGATAATGCACTAAGTGAATTCCCTATATTCATAAAAACCTCCAAAAAAAATAAACACCCGTTAAACACATCTTCAAAGACCTAACGATGTGCTCACGAATGCTTTTTGCAAAACTACCCGGTGGCAGTGACTTTATTTAATTCGTTTTTATTATACTTATATTCAATATGAAAATCAAGATTCTTTTTATTTTTACCGTTCAAACCTTATGTATAATAAGAAACAAGCTGGATTCATCTACTTCCAGTACTTCAAAGGGATATCCAATTTCTTTCCCAATCAAAGAAAATTCTTTCGGTGTATGGGTAACTGCTTTAAACCCATCCTTACAAATAATAATACCATTTTTTGTTTGTAAATAGTCAATCTCACCCAGAAGTCCTTTTTTGGATTGTTCTTCAAACCACTTTAAACGAAACTCCCAAAATTTTTCACTATAACTACTAAAATATGCAGTACCCCCTTGATCAACAAAATTAAGTATTTTATAAATATCTTCCATGTCAATATGCATGGCTGATAATCCATTTTGTAAGCATAAAACACAATCAAATAGATTAGAAAATTCCATGTCTTTAACATCCATTAATACCATGCTGGCATTATGATAGCCTTTTAAATAAGTTTTTCCAAAATCAACGCTTTCTCTCGCCGTATCAATACCTACTATGCTCTTGCAATAAGGCGCCAATTCTTTAACAATTCGCCCATACCCGGCACCAAGCTCTAAAACCTTGTGTGATTTTGAAATATTTTTCCTTACATAGTCTATTTCTTCCTTTAAATACTGTTTAATGCGAGGAATTTGCGTGTCATACACATGATACATTTTTTGAGCATTAAGGTTTTCTTTATAATAATCCTTCATATTCTCTGTCCTCCTATTTTATAAACTAGAGTCCATTCCCTATATGCCTTTTTATTTTAGTACTAAATTCTTAAAGGTAAAACCAAATAATTTCATGATGGCTTCATCATATACAAATAAGGTTGGTTCTATTATAACAAAATAATGATGCGAACTAAGATATTGCCCTCCAACGTAAGCTGTAGATTTTCTGTCTTGAAAATACTTATAATCTTTGCCTTATCTCCGCTTTTGTTTTTTCTAAATCTCCGCTTGTCAATATAGGTATAAGGGATTTAATTTCTTCAATTGATTTATCCCACCATTTGAATTCCAGCATAAGATTAATAAGTTCATCATCAAATCGTTTGCGAATACACTTTAAGGGGTTCCCTGCTACCGCATTACCTCCTATTTAATTACTAATTAATTACTAATCTTTTGAACACAATATCATAAAAAACAAAAAATATCCATTAAAGCTAATTATTTTTTAATCATATTGATTGTTTTCACAAAATCAGCCCTTTATTTAAAGCTTGACTTATTCCAATTATGGTATTATTATAATAATTAGAATTAATGGAGGTTTGTAATATGAAAGATATAACTGAGATTATGTTAAATCCTGTCCGCATGAGAATTATACAAGCACTTGCAATGAAGGATAAAATAACAACAAATGAAATTTGTCAAAAAATAAGTGATGTTCCAAGAACAACCCTTTATCGGCACATCAATATTTTGTTGGAGGCTAATGTCCTTACCGTTGTGGCGGAGAAGAAGATACGCGGAAGCTACGAAAGAACCCTTGCACTTAATATGGATGAAATCGTTCAGCATAATACCTCGGAAAACATATCTCAACAAGCATTTAGTTTTTTAATGAATATATACACAAAATTTCAGAAATACTTTAGTGGAGAGAACTCCCCTATCGAAAACAATAAGATTTTCCTTAACAATACTGTAATGATAATGGACGATCAAGAATTTGACCAGTTTTTGTCAGAATTACAAACATTGCTTATAAAATATCATTTTGATATGGCAGATGGACGAAAGCCAAGAGATATTTCAATTATATCTTCACCAGTGGGGAATGAAAATGAAAATGAGAATGAAAATGAAAACGAGAATGGGTAAGGTAAAAAGGAAAAGAGGCAAAAAAATGTGGACTATTTTATCAATAATTTTGGGTGTTATAATTTCGCTCAATTTAATCAGTTTCACTATAAACAAGGTGGTTTTTTCACATGAATTAGATACAATTTCACCTTATGGAAAATTGGTAGACGTTAATGGTAAAAATATGCATATTTATTCTATGGGTAATGGCGAGAAAACTATTGTCATATTACCGGGATTTGGTGTGCCCTTACCAAGCGCAGACTTTGGCCCACTGATGCGGGAGCTTTCAAAAGAGTACACCGTTGTTTGCCTTGAATATTTTGGGGTTGGGTTTAGCGATGAGATTGATACACCAAGGACAAACGAAAATTATATACAAGAAATCAGAATGGCATTGTCCAAATCAGGGTTTGTATCTCCTTATGTTCTAATGCCACACTCCGGTTCTGGTATTTATAGCGAATATTATGCTACCCAGTATCCCGATGAGGTCTCTGCAATCATTATGTTGGATACCACATCGTCAGCCAAAACAGAAACAAATGTCCCTGAGTTTGTCTCAAAACTTGGCAAAATACAGCAAGCTATCGGGCTAAATCGCATTTCTAATTCACTGGTAGTATCATCCGTATTGAAAATGACTACAGAAAATGGGTATACCGAACAGGAAATAAGCGATTATAAAAAATTCATGAACCATTACTATAACGACACTATGGTAGACCAAATACTTCGACTCAATGACAATATTCTTGAAGTGATGAGCATGGATTTCCCAAAGGAAGTGCCTGTTTTGAAAATCATCGCTTCTGAAACAACAAAGCAAGTTGGACAGCAATATCAAACAGACCATCTTAATAAATTAGGGGATAATGCAAAATCAATAACCCTTGACAGTTCTCATTATATTTACCATGCAAATATTA
>JBKECQ010000085.1:0-27208 GCA_047974845.1 Aminipila sp.
TTTTGGAGAAGCTCTCCGTCTACTCTAAAATCGGCCCATTCTGTTAATTCACGTGCGCCCAATTGTTTATAAAATTCCATGGATGGTTCGTTATAAACAAAGCAGCCCCAATCAAGTCTTGTGCAATCATTAGCAACAGCTACTTTCATTAGATTAATTAAGAGTGCCTTTCCAAAACCTTTACCTCTCCATTGAGGCGTAACATACAAATCTTCAAGATATAAATACGCTTTCCCAAGAAAAGTTGAAAATTTAAATAGGTACATAGAAAAACCTACCGGTTCTCCACAATACTCGGCAATTAGGGTTTGTGCTTGATTTTTTACAAACAGAGATTCCAAAAGAGACTCTTCTGTAGCTTGCACTAAGTGCTTGCAACCCTCATAATCAGCAAGCTCTAAAATATATTTTAGAATTAATGGAATATCCTCTTCAGTTGTGGTGCGGATTGTAAACTCTTCAATATTTGTTAATGTATTAGACATGGTATTTAACCTCCTTTTCTTTACTTCAATTTTGTTATCTGGTATTATTATATTACTTAACAAAAATATTTCAATAACGCACTTTTTTATAACTAGGTTAGGAGAATATAACTATGTCAGATACACATTCACAATGTCCATGTATGGAAAAATGCCCACTTAATAGAGCAATGGAGTTAATTGGCGGCAAATGGAAAATGCAGATAATTTGTTCATTGAACAGCAATGGTAGAACTAGGTATAATGCATTAAAAGGCAATCTTGATGGGGTTTCTAACAACATTTTGGCTAAAGCACTAAAAGAGTTAGAAAGGGATGGTTTTATTACAAGAACAGAATATATGGAAGTTCCAATTAGGGTAGAATATGCCCTCACAATTAAAGGTAAGAAATTAATTCCTATTTTGGAGGCCCTTAGTGATTGGGGCGAAGAGAATATATGAGTTAATTTAAGTAGGCAGCCGGAGGAAGTAACTATCGGGAGGCTTAATTTTGTATCAATTTAAGACTTTAAGGATTAAGAAAAATAGATTAATTCTTTGAGTCTTTTTTTTGTTACTTTATTAGAGAACAAATATTTTGTATTTTATGCTCAAGAATTAAATTCAATATTAAGAATATTCCGCATAATCGCACTGGTAAATATTTATACTTGTTTATTACATTTATGAAAATATTCATATGAAGTATCAAATTGAGATTATTAATGACTATAAAATCTCAATTTGAGATTTCCAATAGTTATTTCGCAGTTATCTTTTAGTCTTGTGGGTATAAAGGTTGAAATTCCAATATACATTAAATTGGCATAATAATTGCGTCGTTTATAGACAAGCATTTATAGACAGTCGTTTATAGACAAGCATTAATAGACAAGCATTTATAGACAGTTGTTTATAGACAAGCATTTATAGACAAGCTTATTTTATCACAATAAGAATAAGGAGGTAACTATGGAAACATTAAAAACGTTAAACAAGAAAAAATTGCGGTTTAGCATGCCCGATACAGCGGTATTATTATTAGCCATCGTATTCATTATGGCAATATTAACTTATATCATACCTGCTGGCGAATTTGCTAGAGTTGTGGATGAAGAAACCGGAAGGACTTTAGTTCAGGCTGGAACCTATGCACAGGTAGAGTCTAATCCTACCGGAATCAAGGAGCTGTTTTCATCTATCTTTCGTGGTATTTTAAAGGCAGCTGAAATTATATCTTTTGTATTTGTAGTGGGAGGGTCGTTTGGCATAATATCAAAAACAGGTGCCATTGCGGTCGGTTTGGAACATTTAATTCATAAGTTCTCTGGCAAAGAATCCTTCCTGATTGTTATTATTATGGGTACCTTTGCCGTATGCGGGGCTACATTTGGTATGGCGGAGGAAGCATTGCCCTTTGTTGTTATTTTAGTAGCAGCAGCCAAAAAAATGGGGTTCGACCCTATTGTAGGTGTTTCTATGGTTGTTATCGGTATTTATTCAGGATATTCTGCGGGAGTACTTAACCCATTTAATACTGGTATTGCTCAAAGCATTGCAGAACTGCCTTTATTCTCTGGTATGGGACTTCGTTTTGCTTTAATGGTAGGGGCAATTATCATTGCAGCACATCATACCATTCGTCATGGTAAAAAATATAAGTCAGAGCATTTAAATGATAGATTAACAGTTGAAGAACAAACTGTTATAGAAGAAGATTCTCGTCCTTTGAATGCAGTGGATCGCATAGTTCTTATCATTCTTTTCGGTACAATTGTTGTTTTAATTTTAGGAGTATTAAAACAGGGGTGGTATTTAGAAGAAATCTCTGCGTTATTCTTTGGAATGGGATTACTTTCAGGAATGATTTACTTCAAAGGTAACTTAACTGAAGTCGTTAAGGCATTTATTGCAGGGGCAAATGAAATGACAACAGCAGCATTGTATGTTGGCTTTTCCAGAGCCATTCTCGTAATTATGGAGGATGGCTATATTATGGATACTATTGTATATTGGTTATCTATTCCTCTTTCTCAAATGAGTAATGTATTTGCTGCATGGGGAATTTATTTCTCGCAAGGCATTATCAATTTCTTTATTCCTTCCTCAACAGGACAGGCGGTTGTTGTTATGCCGATTATATCGCCATTAAGTGATGTAATTGGAGTTACAAGACAGACTGCAGTTTTAGCATTTCAATGTGGAGATGGATTTTGGAACATGATTACACCTACACATTCTGTATTGATGGCTTCCTTGGGTTTAGCAGGCATATCCTTTGGAAAATGGTTTAAATTTGCATTTACATTGGTACTAAAATGGACCATTTTGGTAATGGTTGTTTTAGCGGTTGCTGTTCAGATTAATTGGGGACCGTTTTAATGTTAGCGGGTTTTTATAACCAAAAACATAGGAAAGAACTTGATAAAAACGGATTAAAACAAGAAGCAAATAAAGGGAGGAAGTTATCATGAGACAATTAAAATATGCAGTTATCGGCGCAGGTAATGGTGGACAGACCATGGCGGGTTATTTAAGTGCAAAAGGTTACAAGGTGAGTTTATTTGATTTTATGAAAGAACCTATTCAAAAAATAAAAGAAGGCGGAAATGTTATTAAGATAACCGGTACACTGGAGATGGAAGGTAAGCTTGAGCTTGCAACCAATAATATGGAAGAAGTTATTCAAGGTGCAGATGTCATTTTTGTTGTTAATCCATCTACATATCACATAAAAATTGCAAAAGAATGTGCAAAGTATTTAGAAGACGGGCAGGTAATATTTTTAAATCCGGGTTCAACTTTTGGATCTTTTGCCTTTAAAAAAGCATTGGATGATGTAGGATGCACAAAAGATGTAATTTTGGCGGAGAGCAATACACTATTGTTTGCTTGCCGCATGATTTCCCCGGGGCTTGTGGAAATCGGAGGAAAAAAGGATCGAATTATTGTGGCTGCTTTTCCGGCAACAAAAAATGATTTGGTAAAGGAACTTTTAGAAGAAGCACTTCCGGAAGTAAAAATGGGTGATAATGTATTTGTTACCAGTTTAGATAATACAAATCCTTTAGTTCATCCTGGTCCTACCATGATGAACTGTAGCTGGGCAGAATCCGGAAGCCGATTTTTGTATTATCACGATGGAATCGGAGCCACTATGGGTGAGTTTATCGAAAGAATGGACAAAGAACGTATATGCATGGGACTAACTTTAGGGTTAGAGCTTGGTAAAAATTTATTTGATTTATTCATGCAATATGAACAAGAGTATGGAACAAAGGGAGAAACCATAAGTAATATATTTAAAAATGTAAAGGCATACGATAGCATTTATGCCGCAAACAATGTAAAAACAAGATATATTTACGAAGATGTACCCACTGCGCTTATTCCGCTGATAGAGCTTGGACACCTACTTAATTGTTCGGTGAATAGTTTAAAACTGATTGTTGATTTGTGCTGTGGCATTCTCAATGAAGATTTTTGGAACTTTGAAGAAACAAGGAGCTTAGAGAAACTGGGATTAGAGGGAATGAACGTTGGTGATTTGATTGAATATGCCAATACAGGAGTAAAAAATAAGGCTTAAGTATTAAATCGAAACTGTTTGGTTTTTCGGTAGATTTAGTATAAAATCAGTGTAATACTACACTGATTTTATATTGGGAGGATATTTATATGACGGGTTTATTAGACATTGGTAAATATGTACAAAAAACAGCCGTTATTATAGGTTCCGTTTTAGAGATGGAGATTTTGGTATGTGACCATAATCGAAAGCTGATTGGAGATACAGAGACCGAACAGGAAACGGAATATATTAGTGAAAACTCAATACTGGCAACGGTAATGGAGCAAAGAAAAACTATCATTATTGATGATAAAGATGCACAATGCAAGGGATGTCAAATTTGTATAAAAAAAGATAATTGTCCAGTAAAGGCAATCATAGGATTTCCTATTCAAAAGGGAAATCATGTGTATGGCGCTATGGGTATTTATGCATCCTCTTACCATATGACGGAACGTTTGCTCAATAAAAGCAAATTTTTTATCGAATTTATTTCTAATATGTCAGATTTATTGATTAGTAAGCTGGAGGAAAAGCAAGAAAATGTAGAATTAAAAGCCTTTCAGAAAAAGTTTTCTCGCATTGTGGAATCTATTGATATTCCAATTTTGGGTTTGGATGAAAATCGTGAAGTTATTCATTGTAACAAACGTTTTCGTGAGCTTTTCCAAATTTCTGAGAGAAAGGCACCAAATGGTGTACAACTGTTAAAAGCCTTAAAACAACCGGATTTTATGGATTTAATAAACAATTGCAGTCAGGATTTACAGAAGGAATTCACATTTTCCATTCGAGGAAAAGAAACTTTGATTTTAGTGGAAGTGGATGTCATTGATATATCCAGAGATTTTCGAGGTGCGTTGATTTACTTTAGAAAGGTTGAAGATTTATATGATGAGATTAATAGGGTGACCAATAACTATACAACTTGTGCAATTGATGAAATCATTGGTAAAAGCCCCGCTATAAGAAGGCTGAAAGAAGATGCCAGAAAGTTTGCGGGAAGTGATTCGACAATTTTGATTCAAGGGGAAAGCGGAACTGGGAAAGGTCTGCTTGCCAGAGCAATTCACAGTGAAAGCAGTCGGTCATCAGGACCCTTTGTTGTGGTAAATTGTGCTGCAATTCCTGACAACCTTTTGGAGAGTGAACTGTTCGGACATGAGCAGGGTGCATTTACCGGATCTATGAGGGGTGGACGTGTGGGCAAATTTGAATTAGCAAAAAAAGGAACGCTATTTTTGGATGAGATAGGGGAATTGCCAATTCATTTGCAGCCGAAGCTTTTGAGGGCTGTTCAGGAAAAAAAGATTGAGCGTGTGGGAGGGCATACGGATCTTCATGTTGACATTCGTATTATTGCCGCAACCAATAAAAATTTAGAGGATATGGTGTCATACGGTGAATTCCGTGAGGATTTGTATTATCGCCTTAATGTCATTCCACTTGTGGTACCCCCTTTGCGTGAGAGACCACAGGATATTTCTTTGATGATTAAAAGTTTTATAAAATATTATGCAAGCATTTTAAACAGAAAAATAGATGGCATAGAAAAAGAAGCTGAACGATACTTGCTTAGCTATCCTTGGAAAGGGAATGTGAGAGAGCTGCAAAACATAATAGAGTATGCGGTGAATGCAGCAAAGTCCACATGGATTGTGGTGGATGATTTGCCGGATCGTATGACAAATGGAGATGAGGCTACAGAAAAAGTAAAAATTCGAAAACTTAAGGACGTTGAGTATTTCTACATTCAGGAAGCTTTAAAGGCATTCAAGGGTGACATACATGGAAAAGACAAGGCGGCAAAGGCATTGGGAATTAGCCGTGCAACTTTATATCGAAAGATTAATAAAAATGATTGACATTTTATGTAACTAATTAGTAAGTAAGTAATACACATCATAGCAGGGTAGATTTCCATTAAATCTATAAAATACGAGGGCATAGGTATAAAATACGAGGGCATAGGTATAAAATACTGCTCTCGTTTTTTTTAGGATAAATAATAATCCCGCAGAAGTCGTATTTAAGTGCTCAATCAAAGGGTGTATTTAGATGCTCAATAAGAAAAAAATTGAAAATAATGACACCATAGGGAATATTTGTTGATAAATTTAGAAAATTGGACAAAAAATTACCCTTTACGGAGCTGTTTATACATTGTAGAAAGGTGTTTTTTTGTTATAATAAAATAAGAAGTATAGTTACGTGATTGAAATAGTTACAATTTATCATTTTATATATGAAAAGAGGAGTAAAATGGAGGTTATTAAATCTATTCGCGATATAGTTGATATTGAATCTTTGCAAAAAATGCAAGACGATTTTGCAAAATCGGTGGGAATGGCATTTATTACTGTAGACTATAAAGGAAATCCCGTGACTAAACAAAGTGGATTTACAGAGTTTTGTGCAAAAGGCAGAGAAAATTCTGAGTTTAAAGACTTATGTTACCAGTGTGATGCTCACGGAGGATTGCACGCAGCTATTACTGAGAAACCACACATATATATATGCCATGCGGGATTAATAGATTTTGCGGTTCCCCTTATATATAAAGGAGATTACTACGGCGCAGTTTTGGGTGGACAGATTAGGACACTTTATGAAGAGCTAGACAATGAAGTAGAACTGGAAAAGGTTATAGATAGAAAATCAAAATGGGCAGAGTATCCTGATCTTGTTGAATCTTACGCAAAAGTAAAAAGCATATATTTTACTAGAATAGAAGCTATTGTAGCATTAGTCTTTCACCATGCGCAGAGTTTGATGGAACAAGGCCATTTACAACACGTTAGAGAAGAGCTGGAGCAAAAGAACATACAGGTATTAGAAGAAAAGAGAAGGAGAATTGAACTTGAAAAAGAGTTTAGAGAAAGCCAACAGTTTTTTGCATCTATTGCGTTAAAATCTGAATCCCTCTTTTCAAGCCTTAGCGTTATATCGAGACTAGCTTACATTGAAAATGCAAAAAAAACGGAAAAATCAATATATGTGTTATCCGATATGCTTAGATATACATCAGAGAAAAGGGATAGTCAAATAAGTACTTTGGGAGAAGAGCTTACATATGTTGAGAATTATTTAAAATTACAGAGTATAAGACTAGAAGAAAGATTAAAATTTAATATTGATGTGGATGAAGAATTTTTTAGTATTGCTTGTCCGTTTATGATTATACAACCAATAGTAGAGAATTCTATTGAATATGCAGTAGAACCTAAGAAGGAAGGAGGAGAAAAAAATATAATTTGTAATCAAAAAGGAAATGATTTAGTTATATTGATAAAAGATGACGGAGATGGAATATCAAAAGAAACTGTAGAAAATATAATGAATGAAGATTCTATGATGAAATCAGAATTTGACAGGTATGACCTATATAATATTAATAAATGTTTGACAGGATTATTTGGTAAAAAATATAGACTTATAATAGAAAATTTATCAGATGGTGTGGGCACTATAGTAAATTTAAGACTACCTATGAAAAGTAATATAGTAAAGTAAAATTTATAAAAAACTTGGGGGGCGAAAAAATGTGTAAGGTGCTTGTTGTGGAAAATGATAGGATTGAAAGACTTGTTACGAAAGAAGTTTTAAAAAATAACTTTAATAATATTAATTATGTTTTTGAAGCTGAAAACAGTGATGAAGCCTTTAAATTATTAGGCGGAAGTTTAATTGATATGTTAATATCAAATCTTTCGTATTCTGGGGCAAACCTAATAAAATTGGTTAGGTTTGCAAAACAAAGAAATCCAAATGTATCAGTTTTTTTTACTACTACTAAAAGTGAAAGAGAAGTAGCTCATGCTGTTTTAAAATTAAAAGCAGACGGATACCTTTTAAAACCGTTTAGTCCTGATTTATTATTGTCAGTAGTCAAACCATATGTTCTAAAAGAAGAGGCAGTAGTGGTTGATTTGAAATATACAAAAACGGAAAGAGCATTAAAACAATTACAAGCCGGAATACGGGAGCATTTATATAAAAAATGTATTGATTTATCTAAATCATATGTGAATTATGTATATGATGAAAATTATGATACTAATCAGAAATGTGATATGATAGTTGGATACCTTCAAGGAATAGTTGAAATTGCGGAAGAGTATAAGCTAGACATAGTTGAGATGCTGAAAACAGTTACTTTAGAAGTAAAGCTCAGGTTTGATAGATATGGGATCAGATACAATACTTTTTTATTAATCACTGATGTCTTAACGCAACTGTTTGATGAAATGGACAAAGAATATTACTATGTAGACGACGTTACAAAAGTATTAAACTATATAGATCGAAATATAAAAGGCGGTATCACACTTGATGAAGCTGCTGAACATATAAATATGAGTTCCTGCTATTTTAGTAAGTTATTTAAAAAGGCAACAAATGAAAACTTTATAACGTATGTTACAAATAGTAGGATTGAATTGGCAAAAGAAATGTTAAGATATACTACACTGCCAATTATAAACATAGCTTATGATTTATCCTATAATGAGACAAACTATTTTAGTAAGGCATTTAAAAAGAAAGTAGGGATCACACCTTCTGAATATAGAGAGAAGTTTGTATAGAAAAATTTAATATAACCATATAGCAAAAAAATGCCGTGTTTTTTTTATAAAAAATGCGGTGTTTTTTTGTGTTTTGTCAAAAAGGCTGAAAATTCTAAAAATTAAAGGGTGAAGTGTAATTATTCATACAAAAATAGCAAGAAAGTTTACTATTAATTTTTGCACGTCAAAAAAGTACCTATGAACTTTTAAAAAAAATTACAGCAAAATTATGCACAACACTACAAAGAAAATGCATCGTGTTTTAATTTTCATTTTTATATAATACCAAGCAAATAGCGAATTTCATGTGAAATTAGATTAGCAAGATAATCTTGATTTCTCTTGAAATAAATGAATTAGTTATTTTTTATATTCAATAATGATATTGCAATATATGAAAATCTAATATGGAGGTATTTTAGATGAAAGATGAATTGATGAGCAGAATTGTTGAGGAAGTAATGAAAAAGGTTGATACAAATGAGCAACCAACTTCAGGTGCGACTACAGCAGGGTGCTGCGGACTAACAGAATTTGTTGGTACAGCTATTGGACACACCATAGGTTTGGTAATTGCTAATGTGGATCATCAGATTCACGAAAAAATGGACATTGATACTAAGTATCGCTCTATAGGTATTATAGGCGGAAGAACCGGTGCAGGTCCACAGATTTTTGCAGCTGACGAAGCTATAAAGGCTACAAACAGTGACATCTTAAAAATAGAGTTGCCAAGAGATACAGAGGGTGGCGCAGGACATGGATCATTAATTATATTTGGTGCAGAAGATGTATCAGATGTAAGAAGAGCCGTAGAAGTTTGTCTAAAAGATTTAGACAGAACTTTTGGTGATGTATATGGAAATGCAGCAGGACATCTTGAATTCCAATATACAGCTAGAGCAAGTTTTGCTTTAAATAAAGCTTTTGGTGCTCCCGTTGGGAAATCATTTGGTATTACAGTAGGTGCACCTGCTGCTATTGGGGTAGTTCTTGCTGATACTGCGGTAAAGGCGGCAACAATTGACGTAATTGGATATTCAAGCCCTGGAAATGGTGGAACAAGCTTTTCAAACGAAGTTATTTTAACATTCTCAGGTGACTCCGGTGCTGTAAAGCAAGCAATTGTGGCAGCAAGAGATGTGGGTAAGCAATTACTTGGAACATTAGACGGAAGCCCTATTAGTTCTACAACAACACCATACATTTTATAGAGTAAGGGAGGAGCACAAGAATGAAAAGATCAAAACGATTTGAAGTATTGGCAAACAGACCTGTAAATCAAGATGGCTTTGTAACAGAGTGGCCAGAAGTGGGTTTGATTGCAATGAACAGCCCTTTCGATCCTAAACCTAGTATCAAGGTGCAGGATGGTAAGATTGTAGAGCTGGACGGAAAAGCAAGAGCCGATTTCGATATGCTTGATACTTTCATAGCTGACTATGCAATAAAACCGGAAAATGCAGAAAAAGTAATGGCTATGGATTCATTGGAAATTGCAAGAAAAATGTGCGATATCAATGTACCTAGAAAAGAAATATTAGATTTAACATTATCAATGACTCCGGCTAAGATAGTTGAAGTTGTAGGTAAAATGAATGTTTTAGAAATGATGATGTCGGTTACAAAAATGAGAGCTAGGTTGATTCCAAGCAATCAGTGCCATGTAACCAATGTAAAAGATTCATTTGTACAGATAGCTGCAGATGCGGCGGAAGCGGCATTGAGAGGCTTTGATGAACAAGAAACTACAGTTGGTGTAGCTAGACTTGCTCCTTTTAATGCAATGGGTATTTTTATAGGAGCACAAGTTGGTAGACCGGGTATCCTTACTCAGTGTGCTGTAGAAGAAGCTACAGAACTTATTATGGGTATGAGAGGATTTACCACATATGCGGAAACAGTTTCTGTATATGGTACTGAGCCGGTGTTTATGGATGGTGATGATACGCCTTATTCAAAAACATTTTTAGCATCCAGCTATGCATCAAGGGGTTTAAAGATGCGTTTTACATCCGGTACAGGATCAGAAGTTCAAATGGGATATGCAGAAGGCAAATCAATGCTTTATTTGGAAGCACGTTGCTTATATGTAACTAAAGGGGCAGGTGTTCAAGGTATACAAAATGGTTCAGTAAGTTGTGTTGGAGTACCCGGCGGAGTACCCGGCGGTATCAGAGCGATTTTGGCTGAAAACCTAATTGCAATGGCACTTGACCTAGAATGCGCTTCTTCAAATGACCAAACGTTTACTCATTCAGATTTAAGAAGATGTGCTCGTTCATTAATGCAAATGGTTCCAGGTACTGACTTTATATGCTCGGGATACAGTTCAACTCCAAACTACGACAATATGTTTGCAGGTTCAAACTGGGATGCTGAGGATTATGATGACTGGAATATTATCCAAAGAGATTTAAAGATAGATGGTGGGCTTCAGCCGGTTGATGAAGACGTGGTTGTAGCGGCAAGAAATAAAGCGGCAAGAGTAATGCAGGGAATATTTAGAGAACTTGGATTACCGGAAGTAACAGATGAAGAAGTTGAATGTGCTACATATGCACATGGTAGTAAGGATATGCCGGATAGAGATCAGGCAGCTGATATTAAGGCTATCGAAGAAATGATGGCAAAGAAGATTACAGGTGTAGATTTTGTTAAGGCATTAAACAGTGCGGGATTCCCTGATGTAGCTGATAGCATATTCAAGATGCTTAAGCAGAGAATTGCCGGTGACTATTTACACACATCTGCAATACTTGATGAAAAGTTCCATGTAATAAGTGCTGTAAACTATCCTAACAATTATCATGGCCCACAGACTGGATACCAGATGAGTGATGAAAGATGGGAACAGATTAGTAATATCCGTAATGCTGTTAGTCCAGAAGATGTTAAATAGGAGGTGAAAGTATGGCACTTGATGAAAGAATGTTAAAGAGCATCATAGAAGATGTTCTTAAAGAAATGAGCATAGATTCAGAACCACAGAAAGAAGTAAGTACAATAGTTTCAGGAGCCGCAAATCCAGAAAGCAAACTTGTAATTACAGAATTAGGGGATGCTGAAAAGGGAACTTTGCCAAATGAAGTAGTAATTGGTGTTGCTGCTGCTTTTGGAAAATATCAGACTAAAACAATTACAGGTATTCCTCATGATAAGGTCCTTAAAGAAATTATCGCAGGTATAGAAGAGGAAGGCGTTAAATACAGAGTAGTAAAAGTGTATAGAACATCAGATGTATCTTTTGTAGCTCACGATTCTGCAAAGATAAGTGGTTCCGGAATAGGAATAGGTATTCAATCAAAGGGAACTACTGTTATTCATCAGAAGGATTTATTCCCTCTTGCAAATCTTGAACTTTTTTCACAGGCACCGCTTATTGATCTGGATACATATAGAAAGATAGGTAAGAACGCTGCTAAATATGCAAAAGGGGAATCCCCTTCACCTGTTCCTGTGAAAAATGACCAAATGGCAAGACCAAAATATCAAGCTATTGCTGCGCTTCTTCATATCAAAGAAACAGAACATGTTGATATGAATAAAAAGCCGCAGGTATTAAAAGTAGAATTTAAATAGGAGGGCTAAAAATGAATCAGGAACTATTGATGAAACAAATAGTTGAAGAAGTTATGAAAGCTATGTCAAATACTTCATCAGCTAATACTGTTGAAGAAGCTTGTAAATCTGGGAAGATTACTGAAGCTCAATATCCTTTAGGAGAGAAGATGGCTGAAAAAATCTACACTCCAACAGGTAAAAAGCTTGCTGATATAAGTTTAGATCAACTATTAGAAGGAAAGCTTACATCTGAGGATATGAGAATTGCACCTGATACATTAGAATTACAGGCTCAGGTTGCAGACTCTGTAGGAAGAGATGCTTTTGCGGCAAATCTTAGAAGAGCTTCAGAACTTATTGCTGTACCGGATGACAGACTTTTGGAAATATACAATGCTCTTAGACCATATCGTTCAACAAAAGAAGAACTTTATAGCATTGCAAACGAGTTAGAAGGTACCTATGGTTGCGTAATAAATGCAAAGCTTGTTAAGGAAGCGGCAGATGTTTACGAAAAGAGAGGCAGACTTAAAAAAGACTAAATAATATTGGAAAGATGGAGGGTCTTATGAAAATTATTGCGGGAATAGATATAGGAAATGCCACAACAGAAACAGCTATTGGAAAAATTGAAAATGGTAAGGTTGATTTTCTCTCCAGTGGTATTGTTCCTACTACCGGAATAAAAGGAACCTCAGCTAATATTAGCGGATTGTTCAAATCTCTTGTAAATGCATTAGATCAAGCAGGACTAACAATGGAAGATTTAGATGAAATAAGGGTAAATGAAGCTGCTCCTGTTATCGGGGATGTAGCCATGGAAACTATTACCGAAACAATCATAACCGAATCAACTATGATTGGCCATAACCCTGCTACACCGGGAGGTATTGGTGTAGGTCTTGGGGAGACTGTTCTAATAACAGATTTGAGCAATGCTAAAGTCGATAAAAATTACGTAGTTGTGATTCCATCTTCTGTAGATTTTGAGAAAGCTGCGGAAGAAATAAACAAAGAATCTGATAGTAAAAATATTACAGCTGCTATTGTTAAGAAAGACGACGGAGTCTTGATAAACAATAGATTAAATAAAAAAATACCTATTGTAGACGAGGTGGAGCTTGTGGATAAAGTCCCCCTTGGAATGCTCTGTGCAGTTGAAGTCGCCGGTGTAGGTGGCGTGGTAGAAGTTTTGTCAAATCCTTATGGTGTGGCCACTATGTTTGGTCTGGATTCTGAGGAGACAAAACAAGTAGTACCCATTGCAAGAGCGCTCATAGGTAACAGATCTGCGGTTGTAATAAAGACTCCGGAAGGAGATATAAAAGAAAGAAAAATTCCAGCGGGATCTATAGAAATAATAAGTTCAAAAAAAACCATAAAAGTGGATGTTGATGAAGGTTCAGACAAAATTATGGAAGCTGTAGGTGGACTTGAACAGGTTGAGGATGTAAGAGGTGAACCCGGAACTAATGCGGGCGGAATGCTTGAAAGAGTAAGACAGGTAATGTCAAATTTAACAGGGCAACATCCTAAGCATATTAAGATTAGAGATTTACTTGCAGTTGATACCTATACACCACAAAAAGTAGAAGGTGGGTTGGCAAATGAGTTTTCACAAGAAAGTGCAGTTGGAATAGCTGCTATGGTTAAAGCCAACAAACTTCAGATGGAAAAAATTGCTCTTGAACTTACTGAAAAGATAAATGTGCCTGTGAAGGTTGGAGGAGTTGAGGCAGATATGGCTATACGTGGTGCACTAACTACTCCGGGAACAAATAAACCACTTGCAATCTTAGATATGGGAGCAGGGTCAACAGACGCTTCTATTATCACACCGAGTGGATTAATAACTTCTATACATTTAGCAGGTGCTGGAAATATGGTAACCATGCTGATTCAGTCAGAAATGGGATTGCAGGATTTTAATACCGCAGAGGATATAAAGAAATATCCTTTGGCTAAGGTAGAAAGTTTATTCCATATCAGGCATGAAGATGGAACGGTTGAATTCTTTGAAAGACCTCTATCTGCAAATGTGTTTGCAAAGGTAGTAATCCTAAAAGAAGGAGA
The DNA here is from genome assembly GCA_047974845.1 of Aminipila sp. Classification (GTDB taxonomy): domain Bacteria; phylum Bacillota; class Clostridia; order Peptostreptococcales; family Anaerovoracaceae; genus Aminipila. The sequence goes on from JBKECQ010000085.1 coordinate 14,243, forward strand.
ACTGATTCCACTGGAAGGAAACCATTCAATTGAAAAAATAAAAATAATTAGAAAGGCAGCGAAGGAAAAGGTCTTCGTAACAAATGCAATTAGAGCTTTAAAGAAAGTAAGTCCCACTAATAATGTAAGAGACATACAGTTTGTAGTTTTAGTTGGAGGTTCCGCCTTAGATTTCGAAATACCTCAGCTTGTAACGGATGCACTTGCACAATATAGGATTGTGTCGGGAAGGGCAAACATAAGAGGTTGTGAAGGCCCGAGAAATGCAGTAGCTACAGGCTTAGTGTTATCGGTAGCAGAGAAAGATGGTTAATTATGTTGTTAAATGAAGAGTCAAAACCGACAATTATTATTCATACAGATAAAGAATTTGGCGGTAAAAATATTCTAAATCAGATATGCAATGGCATTGAAGAAGAAGGAATACCTTATGAGGTAATAATGGTAGATGACTGCAGTAATCATATCAAAATGGCATATGAGGCTTGTCAAAACTCAAGACTTGGAGTTGGAATAGGGATTACAGAAGGACATGTGGCTTTGCATTATGAAAAGTTGCAGGAAGAATATCCGCTTTTCAACATATCTACGTATGAAGACATAGGAAAAGTTAGAGATATTGGAGCAAATGGGGCTAGACTCGTAAAAAGGATGCCATTTAAGGTGTTGCAGGAATAAGTAGACGGGCAGGATTGCATTTTTGCAAGAGGAGGTGAAATAGTAATGCTAAAAAGCCTCGGTTTAATTGAAACGATAGGTCTTACTACAGGTATAGCAGCTGCTGACGCGGCTGTAAAATCTGCAAATGTTACATTAGTAGGTTATGAATTGGCAAAAGGATCTGGAAGAACCGTAATTAAAGTAGAGGGTGATGTTGGTGCAGTAAAGGCGGCCATAGAGGCGGCTTGTGCAGCAGCGGTAAGCATTGGTGCTGTTGCAGCAACAAAGGTAATTGCAAGACCGGCGGAAGAATTAGAATCTATGATACGAAACAGGGACACAGTTGGCTATTACGTTAAGAAAAAAATTGGTAAGAAGCCAGAGAAGGAGCCATGTTTTGAATCTGAATCAAAGGTAAAAGAGGAAGAAAGTTCCGCGGTTGATATTACAACAAATTTTGATGAAAAAAATCAAGATCCAGAGCATGAGGTAGCTAATCGGGAAATTGAGGAAAAGATAGCCCAATCGGAGATTGAGAAAAAGGTAGCCCAGCCAGAAATTGATGAAAAGGCAACCAAATCGGAAATTGAGGAAAAGGTAGCCCAATCAGAGATTGAGGAAAAGGCAGACCAGCCGGAGGCTCCAGAGGTTAAGCAAATTCATAAAACCGAAGAAAAGAAAGCTTTAGAAAAACCAAAGACAGGACAGAAAAAGAATAACCAAAAAGGTAATAAGCCAAAAAAATAAAAAATTTCTTAATAATAAGTAAAAAATAGGAGGATTTTATTATGAATGAAGCATTAGGAATGATTGAAACTAAAGGTTTAGTAGGAGCTATTGAAGCGGCAGATGCTATGACTAAGTCAGCAAATGTTAAGTTAATTGGATATGAAAAAATTGGATCAGGACTGGTTACTGTAATGGTTAGAGGAGATGTTGGCGCAGTAAAGGCTGCTGTTGACGCAGGCGCGTGTGCGGCAACAAAGGTTGGAGAAATTGTATCTCAGCACGTTATTCCAAGACCTCATACAGATGTTGAAAATCTTTTACCAAAGACTTTACATGAATAATAGGAGCGGATTATGAGTACCTTGAATATTCCCAATGAAGAAATAATTAGAATGATTACAAAGTTGGTAATCGAGGAACTCTCTGCAAAGAGCATAAGCATTCCAATTGGAATATCTAATCGTCATGTTCATTTGGACAGAAATGACATGGATATTCTTTTTGGAACAGGCTCTGAACTAACAAGGAAAAAGGATTTAAAACAGCCGGGTCAGTATGCTTCAGAAGAAGTGGTAATTTTAAAGGGTCCTAAAGGTCAACTTGAAAACGTTAGGGTTTTAGGACCTTTGAGAGCTGATACTCAGATTGAAGTTTCTATGAGTGACACATTCGTGCTTGGAGTAAAGGCTCCGGTGAGAGAGTCAGGTAACCTAGAGGGTACACCCGGTATAGAAGTAATAGGTCCTAATGGAAGTTTAGTTAAAAGCCAAGGAACTATTGTAGCAGGAAGGCACATTCATATGCCTACTAAAACGGCAAAAATTCTAGGTTTAAAAAACAAGGATCTTGTTAATGTTGAGGTAGGTAATGAGCGAGGGGCTATATTAAAAAATGTTCTTCTTAGAGTTTCTGACAAAGATGCATTGGAGATGCATCTGGATACAGATGAGGCAAATGCCGTAAATGTTAAAAACAATGAGACGGTAAAAATAATTGGATAGGTGATACTGTGAGACATGATTTGACTAAATGTAATGGAACCTTAACAGAGTTTGCAAGACTTATACGGGAAAAAACTTTTAACGAGTATAAGGGCAAATTAAAATGCGGAGTAGACTTAGGTACAGCAAATATTGTGTTATCTGTAGTAGATGAAGATAATAATCCGGTAGCGGGGGCTATGTACAATTCTACTGTGGTAAAAGATGGTATTGTTGTGGATTATGTGGGTGCTATAAGGGCTGTACAAATTTTAAAGAAAGAGATTGAGTTGATGCTCAATGTAACTTTAGAATCTGCGGCCACGGCTATACCCCCCGGCATTATTAAAGAAAATGTTAAGGCCATAGCAAATGTTGTAGAAGCTGCTGGTTTTGAAGTAACAAATGTTATAGATGAACCTACAGCGGCAGCTACTGTAATTGGATTAAATGATGGGGCAGTAGTAGATGTTGGCGGAGGTACAACAGGTATAAGCATTTTACAAAATGGAGAAGTCATATATACCAATGATGAGCCTACGGGTGGTACACATATGACACTGGTTTTAGCCGGTTTTAATAAGAGTACTATTGAAGAGGCAGAAGCGTTGAAAAAGGATTTTTCCAAAGAAAAAGATGTTTTTCCCATTGTAAAACCGGTAGTTGAAAAAATGGCATCCATAATAAAGAATTATGTAAACGGATTTGATGTAAAACAAATTTATGTAGTAGGTGGTGCCTGTTGTTTCAACGAATTTGAGAAGATATTCGAAAAATTTATAGGGATTTCAACAGTGAAACCAGCGGAACCATTACTGGTGACACCTCTTGGAATCGCAATGAACAGTATCGTTTAGATGGTGGTATTATGTCAAGAAAAAACTTGGAAAATATTATTTGCGAAGTTCTGATTTCATATATTGCCGAAAGAGTAGTGGAAAAGATAGCAATGCATAATAAAAAGGTTTTAGTAGTCTTCACCGGTTCTCTGATTAACTTTGATGAAGCAATGGAAAGTTTAAAGAAACTAAAGGAAGATGGATTTGCATTTGAATTATTCTTTTCGGAAAGTGCTCAGTCACTTTTAGATTTAAGTAAGATTAAGGAAATATTGCAACCTAAAGAAATTTATCAAGATAGCATGGGTTTACCGGAACAGTTAGCAAAGAGCTTTGAAACTGTTCTTGTTCCCACAATGACTATTAATACAGCATCAAAAATAGCCAATTGTATGGCAGATACACCGGCTTCCAGATTGATATTAAGCTCAATCATGAGAGGCAAAAATGTAATTATTGGCATAGATGGTTGTTGTCCGGATAATAAAGAACGCGTTGCAAAGGGATATAAAATGAAGGAGCCGTTAAAAGCTCAATTAAGAGAAAATATGAAAAAGATGGCTTCTTATGGTGCATATTTAACTACTCTCGAAAACTTATTTGATAATACTAAGAAGAAAGTACTCTCTACGGAACCAAAAGGTAACAACCTTGATGAAAAGAAAGCTGTTACTATTGCGAATGCCGAGTCAAGAGTACTTTCAAAAAAAGTAATCGGAAACGTAGATATACTGTCAAATGTAGGCTATAAAACAATTAAGATAAGCAGTGATGCATTAGTAACCAAATTGGCAGAAGAAACAGCACAAAAAAATAAAATACAGTTAATTAGAGAATGAATAGGTGGTTAATATGTATTTAGCAAAAGTAGTTGGAACAGTAGTTTCAACAAGAAAAGATGACAATTTAATAGGAAACAAAATGATGCTTGTTAAGGAGTTGTCAGATAATTTAGAGGTTATAGGCAAAACTGAAATAGCAGTAGATACAGTAGGCGCAGGAACCGGTGAGATGGTCATAATATCCAGGGGTAGTTCTGCAAAATATGCACTTGGAAATCCAAAAACTCCGGTAGATGCAACTATTGTTGGTATTGTAGATTCTGTAGAAATAAATTTATAGGATGTGATGTATTTTGGCAAATTTATATACAAAAACAGGTGACAAAGGTCAAACTGCATTGGTGGGCGGCTCGCGAGTTTCTAAAGACAGTCTAAGGGTGAGCTGTTATGGGACTATTGATGAAGCTAATTCTATGTTGGGATTAGCATATTCCCTTACAAATCACTTGTATATAAAGGAATGTATATATTCTATCCAGAAAAAGCTGTTTATCCTTGGTGCAGAGTTGGCTAGTGATGAAAAGGGAATCAATATTCTTAAAAACACCATTTCAGAGCAGGATATAGTGTATTTGGAACAGATTGTGGATAAATGCACTGAAACCACAGGAAAACAAACAGAGTTTGTTATTCCCGGCGTAAACAGTGCTTCGGCGGCAATGCACTCAGCAAGAACCATAATAAGGCGAGGCGAAAGAGCAATTATTACTGCCGGGAAACATGAAAATATCAGAGAAACCTTAATAAAATATGTAAACAGGTTATCTGATGCTATATATGCTTTGGCAAGATTGGAGGAAACTTATAAGCAACAAGAAGATCTTAGGACTAAAGTTGAAAATGTAGTAAGAAAAACCTTGGAAAAAGCGGAGATATTACAGGATGTAAGAAAAAATATACCTTTTACTTTAGACAATATTAAGCTTATGGCTGAATATGCAGAGGAAAAAGCAAAAGATATGAATATATCCATAGTATTTTCAGCAGTGGATAATGGGGGGAATTTACTACTGCTTCACAGAATGGAAGAGGCTCTCTTGATTAGTTTAAAAGTTTCCGTTAATAAGGCATATACAGCAAATGCACTAAAGATGCCCACAAACGAATTGGCACCTTTGATAGTGCCCGGTGCAGAGTTCTATGGGCTTCAAAATGTTGATGAAGGAAAAATTGTTGCCTTTGGTGGAGGCCTTCCATATAAGGTAAACGATAAAGTAGTTGGAGCTATAGGCGTAAGTGGTGGTACTGCAGAAGAAGACTTAGAAATTGCACAATTTGCAATAAGGCAAGTTTTAGGAGGTCAATAAATATGAACATAGATGTAAACATGGTAGAGGCACTGGTAAAGAAAGTCATTGAAAGTGTAAATGAAAATGCTTCTTTATTAGATGACGAATATAATTATGGAATTTTTGAAACTATGAATGATGCTGTAGAATCTGCCGATATTGCTCAAAAAAAGTATATAAGCTGTAGTATGTCGGACAGAGCAAAGTATGTGCAAGTAATTCGTGATGTAGTTTTAAAGAAAGAAACTTTGGAGCTAATATCTCAGATGGCTGTAGAAGAAACAGGAATGGGTAAGTATGAGCACAAGCTAATTAAAAACACTTTAGCAGCTCAAAAAAGTCCCGGAATTGAGGATTTAACTACAGAGGCTATGACCGGTGATGATGGTTTGACCATTGTGGAATATTCACCGTTTGGAGTAATAGGTGCAATAGCTCCTACTACAAATCCAACGGAAACGATTATTTGTAACTCAATAGGTATGCTTGCCGCAGGTAATTCTGTTATTTTTAGCCCTCATCCCAGAGCAAAGAATGTTTCTTTAACCTTAATCAAGATGATTAATAAGGCTTTAGAAATTGCAGGAGCACCTAAAAACTTAATAGTAACGGTTAAAGAACCTTCCATTGAAAATACAAACATGATGATGGCTCATCCAAAAGTTAGAATGCTTGTAGCAACCGGTGGACCTGCCATTGTAAATACTGTATTATCAAGTGGTAAGAAAGCTATTGGAGCAGGAGCAGGAAACCCTCCGGTAGTTGTGGATGAAACTGCTGATATTGAAAAAGCAGCAGAGGACATTGTTAATGGATGCAGTTTTGACAATAACCTTCCTTGTATAGCCGAAAAGGAAGTTATAGCTGTAGATTCCATTGCAGATTACTTAATTTTCAATATGAAAAAAAGCGGAGCCTATGAAATTAAGGATACTTCCATTATAAATCAGTTAGAAAAACTGGTAATAAATGAAAAGGGTGGTCCAAAAACAAGTTTTGTAGGAAAGAGTGCTGGGTATATCCTATCAAATTTAGGGATACAGGTTGGAGCTGAAATAAAAGTTATAATTATGGAGGTTTCAAAAGAACACAAGTTCGTGCAGGAAGAATTAATGATGCCAATATTGCCAATCGTGCGAGTAGAAAACGTTGATGAAGCAATTGAAATTGCCGTTGAAGTTGAACACGGAAACAGACACACAGCTATGATGCATTCAAGGAATGTTGATAAGCTTACAAAGATGGCTAAGCTAATACAAACAACCATATTCGTTAAAAATGGTCCTTCATATGCAGGTATTGGTGTTGGTGGTGAGGGTTATACAACTTTTACCATTGCAGGACCTACAGGAGAAGGCCTTACATCTGCAAAATCTTTTGCAAGGAAGAGACGATGCGTACTTGTAGGGGGCTTAGATGTAAGATAAGGGTGAGGTGGCCGCATGGAGAAAAGTTTAACAGCTTTAGTAGAACAGGCTGGTGTTGTAGGTGCAGGAGGTGCCGGATTTCCAAGCCATGTTAAATACAATGCAAAAGCTGAGTATGTAATAATCAATGGCGCAGAATGTGAACCTTTACTTAGAGTTGACCAGCAGCTAATGGCACAAGAAGCTAAAAAGCTTCTTGAAGCCTTGCAGCTGATTGTTGATCATGTTGGCGCAAGTGAAGGTTTTATTGCATTAAAAAGAAAATATCATGATGCAGAAGCAGCTTTAAGTGCCCAAATTAAAAATTATCCCAAGTGTAAACTTCATTTTTTAGATAATTTTTATCCTGCCGGTGATGAGCAAGTGGTAGTATACGAGGTTACAAAAAGAATTGTACCCGAGGGTGGTATACCTTTAAATGTCGGTGTTATTGTTACCAATGTTGAAACAGCCATTAATACTTATGAAGCTTGTATAAATGGCAGTACGGTAACAGATAAATTTATAACGGTGACAGGTGAAGTAGCAAATAAAATCACAATAAAAGTTCCATTGGGAATAACTGTGCAAGAGGTAATTGAATTGGCTGGTGGAGCAACTGTAAGCGACTATGTCATTATTAACGGAGGCCCAATGATGGGAAAACTAATATCTCCGGATGACGTAATTACAAAAACCGTAAAGGGACTTATCGTGTTGCCTAAAAATCATTCCTTAATCAATAGTTTAACAAAGGGTATTTCTCAAATGATGAGGGAAGCAAGAACTGCTTGTATGCATTGCAGCCTTTGTTCAGAAGTATGTCCAAGAGGCTTATTGGGTCATAGATTAGAACCCCATAAGCTTATACGAATATCCAGCTACGGTAAGGTATGTGATAGTAAAGTAACACCTGTAAACGCATTCTTATGCTGTGGTTGCAGACTTTGCGAATATGCTTGCATACAAGACTTACAGCCTTGGAAAATTAATGCGGTTTTAAAGGATGAACTTAGTAAATCAGGGATAAAAAATAGTTTAAATAATAGACCGGAAAAAGCAGCAGCCTTTAGGGAGTATAAAAAATTCCCGGTAAATAAACTGATTTCAAAATTAGGACTGACAAAATATGATAAGCCAGCTCCTATGATTACTTTGGAAAAAACTTTTAATAGCGTATGTATTTCTCTAAAACAGCATGTGGGTGTGCCTGCAGAATCCACTGTAAAAGTAGGAGACATTGTAAAAAAAGGTGAATTGATTGCAAAAATTTCTGAAGGAAAATTAGGAAGTAATATTCATGCTAGTATTTCAGGAACTGTTACTTCTGTAACAGTTGATAATATTAGGATACAGGTATAATAGGATTCTATAAAAGAAAGGAACAGCTTATGGAAAATTTACAATGGTTACTAATAATAGCAGCTTTTGGTGGAGGCGTAATTGGTGCTTATATAGGAGCACTTCCGGCATTTATTTTAACAGGTATGATAGCTATAGCAGGTGGAACTGCGGCATTGAGCGGTTCAGTTGACTTAACTGTTGGATATGTGGCATTTGGCGCATATTTAGGACCACACGTTGCCTTTGCAGGTGGTGTTGCGGCAGCAGGTTATGCGTATAAAACAAAGAAGTTGGATAGTGGTACGGATATTCTATCGTCTTTATATGGAACAGGTGATCCCATGACTCTAATTGTGGGAGGAATATTTGGACTACTTGGTATGGTTATTTTTCAACTTTTAGCTGCAATTAACTTACCAACAGATTTACCGGGAGCTACAGTTGTTATTCTTGCAATTATAACCAGACTTATGTTTGGTAAAACCGGATTATTGGGAAAATATGAAGGAGAAGGAAAAAGAGAGTACATATCCGGAGGAAAAGGCTTTATTAATAATGTGGTTCTTGGTTTAGGTCTGGGAACTGTAATAGGCTTTTTAGCAATGCAGATGGTTGAGGCAGGTGTTGATCCTGCATTAATGGGATTTTTCCCAATAGTATGCTTTGGTATTGCGGCAACATCTTTAATCTTTACACAGACAGGTTTTGCGTGTCCGGCAACTCACCACATAGCTTATCCTGCCGCTTGCGCTGCCGTATGGTCAGGTAACCCTATTATGGGTATTGTCTTTGGTATATTGGGAGCAGTAATCGGTGACTTTGTAGGAAGAACCTTTAATAGTCATTGTGATACTCATATAGACCCTCCGGCAACAACAATTATGATTTTATTATTTTGTATAACAGTACTATTTGCATAGGAATTATTTGTGAAAGTAGAGGTAACCCATGGGACAATCAATAGGACTATTAGAATTAAAAAGCATTCCCGTAGGTATGGAAACTGCTGATGAAATGCTTAAAGCTGCTAATGTTGAACTCCTTTTATCAACACCCATATGTCCGGGGAAATATATAATATTAGTCTCAGGAAATGTAGGTGCAATTAAAAATTCAGTAGAAGCAGGCATTAATAAGGCTGATACCTTTTTAGTAGGAACACATATCATAAATAATGTACATGAGTCCTTACCTGCTGCAATTTCAGGAACTGCTCAGGTAAATAAGGTTTCTGCACTTGGTATCATTGAAACAATATCTGCATTGTCAGTTGTTATTGCAGGAGACATTGCGGCAAAGGCTTCTAACGTACAGCTTATTGAAATAAGAATAGCTAGGGGCCTTGGAGGAAAAGGTTTCTTAATATTAACCGGTGAAATTTCATCTGTAAAAGCGGCTGTAAATTCGTGTATTAATGAACTAAAAGAGTCTGGGGAAATTACAAGTTATAGTGTGATTTCCTCTCCACATAAGGATCTGATTAAAAGCATTCTTTAGAGCATAAGGGGGCTATATTATATAGACCCCTTGCATTTAGAAAGTATTTGATTATACTATGCGAAATTATAATGCAAAATAATAGGTTAGGAGTCCTATATGGAATATAATGATAAAATACAACGTGTAATACAGGAATATGTACCGGGTAAACAGGTTACACTTGCACATATTATTGCAAAACCTACAGATGAATTATATCAAAAATTGGGCTTAATTGATTTAGAGGGAAGTGTTGGAATACTCACTATAACACCCAGCGAATCAGCTATTATTGCAGGCGATGTAGCAACCAAGGCAGCAGATATAAGGATTGGTTTTATTGATAGGTTTAGTGGGTCACTTTGTATAACCGGTAATATTGCTGCGGTAGAATCCGCATTAAAAAATATAGTATCACTTCTTTGTGATACTATGGGATATGCCAAAACAGAAATAACGAGAACATAATGGTTTATTACACGCATAAACGAAATACATAATGATTTCTTAAATTATAAATGACTAAAAAACGAGCATTGTTGAATATCAACTTGCTCGTTTTTTAGCTATATAAATTTTCTTATAAAATCTAATTGGAAAGATTAACCCTCTCAACTACAATAATATGAATTCCTGCTCCTTTTATCGAAGAGCTGATATTTAACTTATCATCAACGTTCTCTGCGTACACTTGTGATAGAGGTTCCGTATTAAGCATTTGAACCCAAGCTTCAGGTAAAGGAAATGCTTCGGGAAAACCAAGATGTGACATATGAGCAAAGATTGAATTTGAATTGGTTAATGCATATTTTGCTATGACATATTGACCGGATTCAACGGGAATACTGAAGTCAACATTGAGTTCATCCTTAAAAGAATTTATGATGTCATTTGTTTCGTAAACACTGGCATTACGCATATAAAGGTTCTGTATGTCGTCATCATAGTTTATAGCCACAAGAGTATACGAATCTTTTTCAGTCAAGTCATTTTTTATTACATAATAATACTTTCCCCAGCAAAGAAGTTCTCCTTTTATATTATTAAGAATCTTATATGCATAAAAGGAAGGTTTGGGAACAAGGCATGAAGTGACGCAGGAAGGGGAGCCCTTTAATATTTTGGAGGGTTCACCCTGATCTCTCAATTTACAGTGCAGTATGTTTTCCTTGGAAATAAAAAATGTCCGGAACATATGGATAACTGCGGTTATTGAGTCATAACCCGCAGAATAACCGCAACATAGACCGTTGTCACAGACCGTAGATACTTCATAACCTGTGAAGCGAAGACGGTTTGCAATCAGCGCTGTAGTTGTTTCGCTGTCTTCTTGGCGAAAAGCAAGAACAACCTTAGAAGCGTTAAGGTCATGGAGCATATGGAAAAGTCGTTCGCCCATTATGTTATAATCCTCCTGTGTTATAACCACTTCAAGGAAATTCTGTAGGCTCATAACAGCAGGGGTCTGCGGATCCACATCTACTGTAAGGTGTAGGTGGTTTATGACTGAAGAACTTTTTTCTTGGTCGCTTACAGCTGACATACAGCGTCTTATGAAACTAATAGCCTGATTGTCAGAAAGAAGTTCAAACCTTATAGGTCTTGTGGGACTGAGAATGTGAGGCATATAAAGCTGACGGTATTCCTGAGGGGTATGACCAAACCATTTGCTAAAAAATTTATTGTAATATGATGTTGTTGAAAAACCAACATCCCTTGCTATAGCACTAATTTTGCGGTCGGTTTCAAGCAAAAGTATTTCTGACATTTCAACTCTGGCAAAACAAAGGAACTCCTGAAAGTTTATGCCCATGTAATTACGTATAAGATGAGAGATGTAAAAGGTACTTAAGTGTTCTCTTTCTGCAAGTTCTTCCAGGGTAATTTTATTTGCATGATTCTCGTATACATAGTTTATTATTCTGCTAATTCTTTCCACTGCTATGGAATTATCGTTTTTAAAATCAACCACAACTTGATCTTCAAAAGCAAACAAGTTGAAATACCGGTTTAGATATTTTATTACTTCTATCATCTGATCAACACAGTTGTTTTTATAATTAAAACTTCTTCTTGAATAATCCAAAAGAATCTTAAGAAGCATTTTTCTAAAGCTATCCATTTTAAGGTATTTATCATGATTTACATATGACATGAAACAGCCTTTTCCTAAAGTCGGAAAATATTGAGTAAAAAAGCGATTACTTACCTGTATAATTGCCACTACATTTTCCTTATCTGTTGCGGTCAAACCGTGAATTTCGTGACCACTGTTTGTAAAAATATCTCCTTCTTTGAGAAGATAGTGATGACATACATTTTTTAGATGGATTTCACCCTTTAGTACATAAATAAACTCTACATCCTGATGGTAATGAAAAGGATATTCTGTAACTTTTGCAATGGTTATGTTTATTGGAAAGTTATCGAGATATGTTGTTTTCTTAAATAACACGCTAAACACCTCCTTTGAAAACCAGACGGCCTACCTAAAATGAAGCTTAAAACAAGCTCATAAATATCTAAAATGAAGCTAAAATCAAGCTTATAAATATCTAAAATCAAGCTTAAAACAAACTTATAAATACATAAAATAAAGCTCAAAACAAGCTTATGAATACATTATATACTAGATTACAAAATCGGGAAAAGCTTTTTACCGATTTTTTTAGCAAGCTAATTAAAGCTTATAGCAAGTTAATCATTTTAATCTTAAATTTAATGTAGTCATGACAATTTCCTTAATAATCACAGCATTACAACCTCAATGACACCAAAATAATTGGTGAACGTAATCTGTCTATATAAGGTATTCCATTAATTTGGGCGGATTATACCTAAGTCTTTTCAAGGGACAACACAATTAGAAAAGTTGACAAGTGGATTATTGTCTTGCACTTTACCATAATGTAGTATTGTAAGCAGTTAAAGAAACGGAAGGAGGACAATATGTTAACACCTAGAGTTAAGCGAATGAGGGAAAAGTATTTTAATACTATTCCAGCAATAACAGCAGAGCGATTGGTTCTCGCAACTGAAGCATATAAAAAGTTTGCCGGAGATGCAGTTCCTATTTTCAGAGCTAAGGTTACAAATTACATCATGGAAAATATGACAACTCTTATTATGGATGATGAACTTATAGTAGGAACAGCAACTAATGCATATAGAGGTGCCAATCTGCATCCGGAATTTCAGTCCAGTTCATGGTATATCAGTGACATTGACGAAATCTCAACAAGAACAAATGATCCGTATTATATTTCACCGGAAGATAAGGTCACTATTCTTGAAACCCTAAAATACTGGGAAGGCAAGTCAATGGAAGATTTGGCAAAAAAAGTGCTTCCCGCACACACTAGGGAGCTTGAAAAGGATGACATTATATGTGTAGGACT
>JBKECQ010000104.1:0-10505 GCA_047974845.1 Aminipila sp.
CTTCTACTACTTCTTCTGAAGCTAGTATTACTGTTTCTGCTGCCATTGCCATTACATGGTTGAAGTTCTTTGTTGCCTTTTTGCATGAGAAGTTACCATACTTATCACAGATTGTTGCTCTACATAGTGCAAAGTCTGCTTTTAGAGGAAGCTCTAACAGGTATTCCTTTCCTTCAATTGTTAGAGTTTCTTTTCCTTCTGCAACTATTGTTCCTACACCTGTTGGAGTAAGTACACCACCTAATCCAGCTCCCCCTGCTCTGATTTTTTCAGCAAGGCTTCCCTGTGGTACTAATGTACACTTTAATGAGCCATCATTCATACCTTTTCCTATAATAGGATTCATACCTACGTGTGACGCAATAATATGGTCAACCATTCCCGCAGTAAGAAGTTTTGCCACTCCCCTGTCTGTTGTTCCTGTTACTGATTCAGGCAAACCTCCATCATTTGCTATAATAGTAAGGTTTTTAACACCCTTTTTTACTAAAGCGTCAATTAGGACTTCAGGAGTTCCTGTGCCTAAGAAGCCTGCAACCATTATAGTTGCACCGTCTTTAATTTCTGCTACTGCTTCCTCTGCTGTTCTGATTTTACTAATCATTAAAAACACGACCTTTCTTTTAAAATACAGTTTTCTTATATGTACTATTCACCTTTCCAAGAAGGTTACTAATAAATTAACTGATACCTAATGTTCCTAAGATTATTATTGCTACACACGCAATTCCAGGGATTACAACTGTACACATACCAATATTTCCATAACATTCTTTATGTGTCATACCGGTAATGCCCAATAATGTAATTACCGCACCATTATGAGGTAATGTGTCTAATCCACCGCACGCTACCGAAGCTACTCTGTGAAGTACCTCTGGGCTTATTCCATATGCGGCGGCTTGAGTTACAAATTGATCCGCAAATGTGGAAAGTGCAATACTTAAACCACCGGAAGCTGAACCTGTAATACCTGCCAACACAGAAGATGATATGGCTTCCCCAATCAATGGATTTCCTGAAATACTTAACATTGCTGTTGCAACAATGGTAAATCCCGCAAGAGATTTAATTACATTTCCATAACCTACTTCAGAAGCTGTATTCATAATTGCAAGGAAAGAACCCTGAACACCATTCTTTAAGCAGTTTTGAACATTTAATCTCTTGTAGTTCAATCCTATTGCCATTAATACACCAACCACTAATGCAATGATTAAACTCCAGTTTCCAGCCACTGCAGAAAATGATGTATTATATTCAGTTTCTAAGTATGATGTATCCATGCCCGGTAAAAAGAATTTTGAACAAGCATAATTTATAACAATAACTAATATAATAGGCGCTATTGCCATTCCAAAGGTTGGCATATTTTCAGTATCCATTGGAGTTATATTTTCGTTTAAATGCTTTCCGTATCCTTCTCCGTTATTCTTAGCCTTCTTTAATCTTGTTGAAAGCCAGAACATACCTCCAAACAACATTATTGCAGCTGCTACGATACCAAGTATAGGTGCCGCAAACGCATCAGTTCCGAAAAACTGCATTGGGATAGCGTTTTGAATTTGAGGAGACCCCGGAAGTGCTGTCATAGTAAAAGTAAAAGCTCCAAGAGCAATGGTTGGTGGCAATAATCTTTTTGGAATATCTGCTTCTCTATATAAAGCTGCACCTATTGGATAAATAGCAAATGCTGCAACGAATAGGGAAACTCCACCATAAGTTATTACTGCGCAAGCAAGAACTACTGCCCACATTTCTTTTCCTTTGCCTATTTTTTCTGAAATAAAATAAGCAATTGAGTTCGCAGAACCCGAGTCATCCATTAGTTTTCCGAATAAAGCTCCAAGCAAGAATATTGGGAAATAGCTCTTTACATATCCGGCTAAGCTGACCATGAATCCTTCTGTATAAGTTGCCAATAAGTGGAAGCTACCACCTTCTAATAAAGTAAATGATGCCGCAAGAAGCGCTAAAATTGGGGCAACTATAATAACAGACCATCCTCTGTATGCTAAATAAATTAGTAATGCTAATGAAATTACAATACCTAAAACTCCGATCATATTCATTCCTCCATCATTTTTTTACACAACAATTTCTTATTTTTCTTTAATTTGCAGTCCATCCTCCATCAATTGGAAGTGCTATTCCTGTTATGTTTCTTGCCGATTCAGAACATAGATATAAAACGGCCTCTGCCACTGCCTCAGGTTCCAGTAAAGTTTTTACTGCCGCTTTTGATAGCATTATATCTCTTACTACCTGTTCCTCAGACATATTGTGATGTTTAGCTTGAGCTGTAATTTGTCCGTCAACTAAAGGTGTTCTAACATATGCCGGACAAATAGAATTTACAGTTATACCATACTCACCACCTTCCATTGCACAAGTTTTTGTTAAACCCATTAACCCATGTTTCGCAGAAACATATGCTGATTTAAACTCCGAGGCTACCATTCCATGTATAGAGTTTAAGTTAATAATTCTTCCCCAGCCTTGTTCTTTCATGGAACCCCAGCAATACTTGGTCAGCAGAAATGGTGCTGTCAGCATTAAAGAAATCATAAAATCCCACTTATCTTCCGGGAACTCCTCAACGGGACAGACATTTTGTATCCCTGCTACATTAACCAAAATATCTACACGTCCATACTTTTCTATTGTAGATTGGGCTAAGGATTTGCATTGCTCTCTCTTGCTCAAATCTGCTACAAAAATATTTCCTCCTATTTCTTCAGCAGCCTTGTTTAAATTTTCCTCATTAACATCTGCCATAACAACTGTAGCCCCTTTTTCTGCCAGAAGTTTTGCTGTAGCATATCCAATACCACTTGCTGCTCCTGTTACGATTGCGACCTTATTATTTAGCATACCGTCTCCTCCTATCAATTTTTTTTATAACACCATAGATAATACCTCTAATAAACGCAAACTCCATGCCAATACTTTCCTCTTATTTTTTTTAAACTGCAAATTCCGTTCATATTTCAATATTCATAATTTTTTATAGAATTTTTTTGCACACAAAAAAAGAGCCACTTTTTATAAAAAAAGGGCTCATTTTTTCATTTATGTAAGGGTTTCCAAACACATATCACAAGACAGCTTGTTTTTCGTAAGGGTTTCCGTACACGTACAAGCCAAAATGTAACTATTCCCGTACATTTTTACATTTCTATGTTATATTTTTGCATTTTTTCGTATAAACTTGTTCTACTGATTTCTAAGTGTTTTGCGGTCTCGGTTTTATTGTTATTGTTCTGTCTCAAGGCTTCTATAATTATGCTTTTTTCCGATTCCTCTACCATTATTCTTAAGCTTCCTGACAATTGATGATTATCCGTTTCACTTCTGCTCAACTTTATTTGCTTAGACTTTATCATTCTGTCTGAATCGAGGAAATTAATGGATCTTTCCAATATGTTTTCTAATTCCCTAACATTTCCCGGCCAGTCGTAATTGGTTAGTTTTTGCAAGGCATCTCTTGCAATGCCGTCTACAAACACTTCATTTCTCTCCGATATTTTTCTAATCAATTCATCTGC
Source organism: Aminipila sp. (assembly GCA_047974845.1). Taxonomy (GTDB): domain Bacteria; phylum Bacillota; class Clostridia; order Peptostreptococcales; family Anaerovoracaceae; genus Aminipila. Next base: position 3,549 of record JBKECQ010000104.1, read on the forward strand.
AATTAAAGGAATGTCCTCTTTTCTCTCCCTTAAAGGGGGAATAGAAATGCTGACCACATTAAGCCTATAATATAAATCCGCCCTAAAGCTACCTGTTGACATTAATTCTTGAAGGTTTCGATTGGTGGCCGCAATAATTCTAACATCAACGCTTTCATCAACGTTTGAACCCACCTTTCTAAGTTCCTTTTCCTGCAATACTCTAAGCAGTTTAACCTGCATTGGCATAGGTAAATCCCCTATTTCATCAAGAAATAGTGTTCCCTTGTTTGCAGCTTGGAAAAGACCTATCTTTCCTCCTTTTTTCGCACCTGTAAAGGACCCCTCCTCATATCCAAAAAACTCTGCTTCCATTAGCTCTGATGGAATAGATGCACAGTTCACACCAATAAATGGCTTTTGACTTCGTCTGCTACCCGCATGAATAGCGTGGGCAAAAAGCTCTTTTCCCGTTCCGCTTTCTCCTAAAATAAGGACATTTGAGTTACCCTTTGCAACTCTAACAATAGTTTCCTTTAGATTTCTCATAACTGCACTTTCGCCAATTAAATCCTTTACGGTATACTTAGATACACTTATATTACCAAATTTATCCTTATACAAGCTCAACTCTTGTTGTATCCTCGTAATTTCAGAATGTAAGCCATTAAGTTCATTTACATTTTTGAATAATACTCTACCTAGAACCCCTATTACCTTATTGTCTTTTATAATAGGAATTCTCGTTGCAATTATATTCTGATCTCCAATTTTTTGCATCTTTGCTATTTCGGCCTTGCCTGTTTTAATAACTTCGCATAACCTAGTATTTTCAATAACCTCACTTACATGCTTTCCCACTATTGTCCGCTTATCCGCCTTTAAGAAATCAATATAGGCGTTACTTATTTTAACAATATAGCCCTTCTCGTCAGCAATAACTATTGCATCATTTGTTGAATTCAAAATCATCTCCAGTAGAAAGCTATCTCCCATAACTTTAGTGTTTATCTTGTTTTCCATATCTTATCTCCGATTCGAATCTGGATTCCCATTATGCATTAGCGTATGATTTATCTTGTCTATGTCATCATTCTACTTTAGAAAATTTAAATACTCAACTATTTTTAGTTTTAAATAGACAGAAATGCAATCTAAACAGATTGCATTTCTTTAAAGGGGTTAATTTACTATGTGATTTTTTTATTTTTTCTTTTTCTTTGAAGGACTCTTTTTAGGCTCTTTGTCTTTTGTCTCAGCGCCTAGCTTCTTTGTAACGCTCATCATTTCCATTGCTTCCTCAGGGGTAGCGATTTCTCTGCCTACAGCTTTAGCAATGTCTACACATCTTTGAACTAATTCTGCATTGCTTATCTTTGTTCCCTTAGGGAACTCTATCACATCTTCAAGTCCCGTTCTAACATGGCCACCCATGGCAATTGCCATAGGAATCAGTTCCATTTGACTTCTTCCTACTGCCGAGATTGTCCATGTTGAACCCTCAGGCAAGCTATCCACCATAAACATAAGGTTCTTAGCGGTACCTTCTATGGAGCCGGGCACATTCATAACAAAATTAAAATGAATAGGTTTTTGTAAAATACCCTTATCCGCTAATCTTCTGGCAATTGAAATCATTGCTGTATCGAAAACTTCAATTTCAGGTTTTACATTGTTTGCCTTCATCTTTTCTGCAAGTGCAATAACAAGATCTGGAGAGTTTGCATTCACTTTGGAAGGAAAGTTTGAAGATCCTGTAGCAAGACTTGCCATCTGTGCTTGTGGAAGATCAAGCATTTGCCCTCTCCACTCTATAGTGTTTTCTCCACCTCTTGCTCCTGTAGATACTTGCCTGATGATGTTAACATTTTCTTCATCAAGTTTATTTAATAATTTTTCAAAGAGGTCTCTGCGACTTGTAGGCAGACCTTCTTCATCTCTAACGTGCATATGCGAAACTGCTGCACCAAGTTCTGCACACTTCTTTATATCTGCAACCATTTCATCTATAGTTACAGGTGTATGCGGATTCATTTCCTTAGTTGGCACATTTCCTGTATGTGCAACCGTTATAATTAATTTATCCATAAGTTTTGCTTCCTTTTGTTTTATGACCAAGTAATGTATACCGTTGCATTCTTGATTTTAACGAAAATTAAAAACTGTGTGATTTAGGGGTAGCGACCCTATATCCTAATTTTAATTAAGTTTATTTTTGTATAGCTAATTGTATCTATTTAATTATTCGTACTATAAAACTTGATCGCAAGTTCTCTTGATCGCTTCTTCAACACCCGCAAATAGTTCGTCAACTTCTGCTGTACTAATATTAATTGGCGGTGTTAACTGAATATGATCTCCTCTAACTCCATCTGCTGAACCTGAACCCGGATAAGGTACAATTCCTAAATCTAAGCAGTGGTTTGTAACAATGGAATTAACCTTTGCACTTGGCTCAAACGGTGCCTTTGTAGACTGATCCTTAACAAATTCAACACCAATCATCAACCCTTTACCTCTAATATCCCCTACGATTGGATATTTATAAAGTGTTTCTAATTTGCTCATTAAGTATTCGCCCTGCTTAGCACAGTTTTCAACGTAGCCTTCTCTTTCCATAATGCTCATAACTTTATGTGCAATACCAGCTGAAAGAGGATTTCCTGCATATGTATGACCATGATGGAAGCTACCGGAGCCTTCAACCATGATAGTGTTAAACACCTTATCATTTGCAATACACGCACCGATTGGAGTATAGCCACAGCTCATTCCTTTAGCACAGCACATTATATCAGGTACATAGTTTCCATAATGCTCAATTGCCATCTTCTTTCCGGTTCTACCGAAACCAGCCATAACTTCATCATCAATCCAAAGTACATCATACTTATCGCATATTTCTCTTACCATTTTAAAATAAATAGGATCTGGATGTACTCCTGGAGCAGCTGATCCAACTACAGGTTCACTGATAAATGCCATAATATTTTCTGCGCCCTGTCTTAGGATTTCTGCCTCTAAAGCTTCCGCACACTTAATACTTGTCTGCTCAAGTGTTTCGCAGTCCCACTGATTTCTGTAATGATAGAACTGTGGAATCTTAGGAAATTGAACCAGCATCGGGTCATACATTTTCTTTCTTCCTGTTATACCAGTTATTGCTAAAGAACCTAGAGTGTTTCCATGGAATGAAGTCCATTTAGAAATTACTTTCCACTTTGAGCTTGCTCCACCATCTCTTTCAACGAAGTACTGTCTTGCCAACTTAATTGCCGATTCTGTTGACTCTGAGCCACCTGAAACAAAGTATGAATGGTTAAGATCTCCTGGAGTCCACTCCGCAATTTTAGCTGCACAATCTTCAATAGTATCAACAGTCCATCTGGAAAGATGTGTAAATGCAATTCTTTCCATAAGTTCTTTTGTATACTCAGCAATTTCTTTATTTCCGTGTCCAATATTTGCTACTGCTGAACCTGAGCACGCGTCCAAATATTTTTTACCATTATCTCCGTATAGGTAAACGCCTTCACCTCTTTCAATTCTAGGATATTCCCAGTTCTGATTTCTGTAAAATACGTTGTTTTTAGGTGCCTTGTTTTGACTCATGTCTAACCTCCATTTTGACTTTACATCGAATAAATTCACCATTTTTAGTTATAACTTATTGAGTTGAGTTAAGTTAAGTTGAGTTAAGTTAAGTTTTGTTGAGTTAAGTTTTGTTACTTTACTTTACATTTATATTGTAATTTAATTATTACCGTTTATTAATTTTGCAATATTACTGTTATTGTACTTCTTAAGCTATTTCTTCATCCTGTGCATCAAGCATTGCATCAAATTCAGCAATATCTGCCGCAGTCATCTTGCCTGCTCTTTCAAGCTGTTCTCTGTCAAGTTCACCCTGCATTGATGCTATACATAATGAGGTTACAATGTCACCAGTTGCATTCGTTGAAGTATGCGCTTGGTCAACTATTCTGTAAATACCTGCAATAAGTGCGATTGCATCTAATGGGAAACCTAATGAAGTAAGTAATGTTGTACTGATTACTAGACCAATTTGTGGTGTTGCTGCACAACCTACACTAAGTAATGTAGCTGTACCAGCCGCTAAAATCTGTTGACTTATAGGCATTTCTATGCCATAAAGTTGTGCTGCAAACAGAATGATTATTGAAAAATAAATACAAGTTCCATTCATGTTAGCAGTTGCTCCTAGTGGAAGAACAAAGTTTGAAATTTCTCTTGGAACACCCATTCTTGGTGCAGCTTTCATTGATCTTGGAAGTGCCGCATTTGTTGTACAAGCACTAAACGCAAGCAACCAAGGTTCAAAAGCGTGCTTCCAAAACGTCTTAATGTTTACTTTTGCAATAAAGGTTAGCAATAAAGTATAAACCACTGCAACCATAATAAAGTTAGCAAAGTAATCTACGAAGATGAACTTTAGTACCGGACCAAAGATTTCAACACCGTAAGTTCCTAAAGCTACAGACATTAGACCAAATACTCCATAAGGAATAATTCCAAGAATCATGGTAATCATTTGGAACATAGCATCTGCCAAAACCTTAATACCTCTTGCTACCGGTTCAGCTTTCTCACCTAAAGCAATAAGTGAAAGTCCTAAGAACAATGAGAAAACAATAATCGGAAGCATATCCCCTGCAGAAAGTGATGCAAATGGGTTAAGCGGAATCATGTTTAGTATTGTGTCATAAGGGCCTGCAAGTTCATTTACCACAATTTCATTTTCAATCTGTCCAATTGTAATTCCAAGACCAGGTTTGAAAATGTTTACTAGTACTAAACCTATCCCCGCTGCAACCATTCCACTAGCTAAGAAAAACACAATGGTTTTTATACCAATCGTTCTAAGCTTCTTAATGTCACCAAGGGATACGGCAGCATCAATAATACAAAATAATACCAATGGAACAACGACCATTCTTATCAATCTGATAAATAAGTTACCTACAAACTGTAAGAACGGAAAGATTTGTGCTGCAATAAATTCGTTTTCGGTCCCACCCATAAAGTTTAGGACATATCCAAAGATGATACCTCCTATCAAACCGATAAAGATTTTTTTTACTAGGGACATTTTTTTCTTTTCTCCGAGTTTTGGTGCTGTCATAAGTAATTCTCCTTCCTTAATTTTGTTTTATCAAATTAAAAATCCAGCAAAAGGCACGCACAAACTACCCACTAAATAATTTGTACATACTTTTTGCTGGATTCCAATTGCTTATGAAAAACTTGGGAGTTTTCCCACAATCAAAGCAGCGTTTCTTATTAAGTTACTTTTTTATAACTAACTTGCTGTTTTGCTTTACTATCTGTACTCTTTCCTAAGCTCCAAATATCTTTCATATACAAGCTTAAGAGCTACACAAATAGCTTTTTGTGAATTTCCAAAATATCTCTTTCTAATTCGTTCTATCAGCGGTTCAATTCCTTTTTCTAAACTAAACCCATTAATTATGTCTTTCAAGAAGTCCTTGGTTTCATCTGTTATCAAAGTAATTGATACGCCTAGAATAACATCGGTTTTACAATCTATGATAAGTCCAATATCTAAGTATTTATAAATCTCCCCAGATGGCATATCCGAAGGCAACTTCGAGTAGGCACTTACATAAATTGTAGTGTCGGTATACTGTCTCATCCATTGTTCTCCCATATAAGTTCCTCTTTATGACATACTTGTTCTCTTATAACCTTTGTCGGTATTTGTCTAAATATTATCACAAACTTGCTCCGTATGCAATAGGTTTTTACGTTATCAATAGAAAAAAATTATAGCGGCATATCAAAACCCTATCGAACGTTCAAAAACCGTACTTTTGTAAAATCATTTTTCTTTTGTTTATGTTAAAATCATTACAATTTTATATCTTTTTTTTTATTTTTTTAAATTTTTGAAATAAAAAAACTGTGTAGAGATGCTTCACTACACAGCCTTATTTATTATAATTAAAATCAATTATGTCTTTATGTTTTTATGTACCTATGTATTTATTTTAAGGTAAAGAGTACATCTCCTGCATTTACCGCTGCACCTTTAGTTGCCTGAACCGTATCTACCACACCATCACTAGGAGCCATGATTTCATTTTCCATCTTCATAGCCTCTAAGACTAATAACACGTCTCCTGATTTTACAGCCTGACCCGGAGTTACCTTTACATCAAGTACTGTTCCGGGCATTGGTGCCGGTATAGACTGCGCACCTGCCGAAGGTGTAGCCGGTGATGAAACTGGTGCTGCTGCCTTTGGTGCAACAGGAGCCGGAGTGGGAACTGCCGCCGCAGGCCTTACCGGAGCTGACATTTGAACATTCTCAGTTGAACCAATCTCTTCTACCTCAACTTCATAGGATATACCGTTTACTTTTATATTATACGTCTTCATTTCTAATCTCCTTATTCTACTAATACATTTTTCTGCTCATAGCACATTCATTTTTTCCCGCATTGCTCCACGAGCTTTCACCAATTCTTCTAATGTTTCTTACTATAAGTTCTTGGCAATAACAGCCCTTGTTGCCCTCGTAGGCCTCTATAGCTGCAGTAATCACAGCTACCAGCTGAGCATTTTCCAGCTCATTGTTCTCTTCAAGTTTTGCTACTATGGGCTCTTGCTTTTCACTTTGCATTGAAGTCACTTGTTCTTTATTTTTCTTCTCAGTGGCTCCAAGCCCTTTTGACATTAACGCTACCACTCCCCATAAAAGTACAAGTACTATAAAAGTTATGCCCATACCCATACAAGTGGTTATTAAAGCCCCAATAGCTTTATCTGAAAAGCTCAATGTATCAAATAGTGCCGGGTCAGCAAATTTATCCATTAATGTTGCTTCCATAATTCCGCCTCCTAAAGTGGTATATTTCCATGTTTCTTAGCCGGTAACGATTGTCTCTTGCTCTTTAACATATCAAATCCACTTATTATTCTCTGCCTTGCGGTTGC
>JBKECQ010000010.1:0-2248 GCA_047974845.1 Aminipila sp.
TGCCATGGCTTCAATTACTGTCAATCCAAAAGTTTCAATAACTAAATTTGGATTACTCAAATTCAGCAATACGCTTGCATCCTTATAAAAAGGCATCACATCTTTTTGCCTGCTAAATAACCTAATATTATGCGTCAATACAAGCGATTCCTGAGCTAAAAATTCGTTTATTTCTTGCTGTGTAGCACTCAACACTAAAACAAAATTCCAATTCAAACACACCCTCGACAGATTAATAAACTCAAGAATCCCCTTATACTTTTTCAATGATGCCACCATTAAAATATTTCGTTCTCTTGAGTTTTGAATTTGAGTAAACTCGGGTGTATATTCTTGAGAAATTGAATTTGGAATAACCCTCTTTTTATCTGATAATAGATGTTGTGCCTGATAAGCTGATACGCAAATAATGTCAGATGCTACCACACGCATTATACGACTCAGAATCTTATAAAGCAAACCTTTCGCATCTGCATTCTCGTGGTAATGATATACAATTCGTTTTCGCATCAGAAACGCACTTAAAGCCGCTCCTACTGGCAATAAGGTATTAATATAAAACACCACATCTTTTTTAGCTATGTACCGAAAAGATATGACAAAGAAGTAGAGTTGATAAATTACGAAACGTACAGACTGTACAATAACATTCTCTGAGAATTTATAATTATTAAATATTATTTTTATCGAAGACTCTACACTCAATTTATCCAGTACTCCACCTTGAGAAGTATATAAATCAATTTCCACACCTTTTTTTGTAAGCCCCCCCAACACACTCTCTAAGACCTTTGGACTCCCACTGAAATCATTCAAAAGATGAAAGCTTATTATTTTCTTTCCATTTCCTTCAGTGCTCATCATTTTTTATTATTTTATTACTTTTTAAACCCTTGGTATCGTAATACATCACAAACAGAAATAGATACATTTCAGATAATAAAACTCGCGAGAACATAATTGCTTCTCCTTTTACATGTAGTGCTAGCAAATACAATATTAGAGTTACTAATAATAGTCTTTTATTCTCAGACCTATACAAAGGACATGCAATAATGTACACCTGCAGAAAGAAAAAAAAGAAAAAAAAGAATATACCTCCAAAGAAGATATTTCTAAGATAACCAACATCTGTATGCATGTAATAAGAGCCATCTTTATTATACATTATCCCATCTCCTACAAAAAAAGTTGATATTGGCACATCTCTATCCCACATTGTTTTCAATCCATTTGAGGAACCAGTTTCTAATTTATCATTCATAAACATCTCGAAAGCAAAGTTCAATACTTTCATGTTTATAATATTTTTAGGAAGTATATACATCCCTACTATAACAAAAACAATAAGCAGTAATACTGATTTTATTAATAATTTAAATTTGAAATAGCCTCCAACTCTCTTCATTACTATATAAAACAGAGCAAATAGTAAACCTACAAATCCCGTTCTGGCAGTATACATATTGCCAATAAATAACAAGCAAAAATTCAAGAAATCTCCCAAAGAAACTTTCTTTGTTATTATAATTTTATGAGCTAATAATATGTAAGTTAACCCATACACTAAGCCAATTCCATAAAATCCTGCACTTGATAACAATAATCTACGAAAAAGAGGTTCTCTATCTAAATGCAGTAATGCATCAGACTGAAAGAGCTGCACAAATTTCAACACAGCAGGACTAACCTGAGCCAATATTATAATTATTGTTTGAATGGAAAAGCAAACAAGTATCAAGTCTATTACATACGTAACTCTTTTCCCATTCTGAATATATACTATCGCAGAAACTAAATATGAGCTAAGTGCCACAGCTACAAGCCCTATATAATTACCTACATATTCAATTTCTAACTTAGTCCCATGCATCACTGCTATAATTATTATGCTAACAATTATAACAAAAGGAATCAACAAAACAGTTATTACATACTTATCTCTGAATAGATTATTTGTGACCTTTAGAGCTTGTCTTGACCTCATCAAATAAACGATTGATAAGATTAGCGATAAGACTATTCCATTTTCAATCAAGGGATATACTGGAGCAAATATCAAGTTAAATACCAAAAATATATGAAATATCTTTTTTCCCATCTACTGTTTATTCTTTATAAGCTTCTATCCAACAAATACTTTAAACGCTTCAATAAAAGGCTTAATAAATCTCAATGGCTTCAATACCATTTTTCCAACATTATAGTTTCTATCCATTATATATATAGGTAATATCGTTTCTACATT
>JBKECQ010000025.1:0-38281 GCA_047974845.1 Aminipila sp.
CCATATTTAATTTTTATCCTCATCTTCACATGGGGCTAGTTAAATTGTCCTTTTTTTACTTACTAAATCTGTATTAAAACTTGTATAAAACGCTTGACTTTTATTAGCAAGTTTTAGTTTAATCTATATCTCAGATATGTATTCTTCCATCAGATTCATGGCGTCCTTTATATCTTCCATTGAGCAACAATATGAAATCCTTATGTAATCTTTCCATGATTCTCCAAAACATTCACCGGAAGCCAATGCAACACCTTTCTTATTCAAAAGACCAAGGCAAAAATCTGCACCGTGCTGACCGGTTTTTGATACATTTACAAATATATAAAAGGCTCCTTGTGGTTCATAGAATGAAATTTTCTCCATCTTATTAAGTGCTTGAACTAGGTAATTTCTTCTATTTTTATACTCTTCCAACATGAATTTTGTTTCTTCTATTTCCTCTGTGTAAGCTTTAACCGCACCACTTTGCGCAAATGATGTAGGACATATTGCTAAATGCTCGTGTATGTTTTGAAGAGTCTCTATGAAAGTAGCGTGAGCCATTACATATCCAACCCTCCAGCCTGTCATAGCAAATGTTTTTGATGTTGAGTTGATAACCAAAGTTCTGTCTTTCATGCCCGGAAGACTTGCAATGCTCTTAAAACAACCCTCAAATAGAAAGTGATCATAGCATTCGTCAGATACCACTAAAAGGTCATGCTTTATTGCAAAATCTGCTATTGCCTGCAATTCCTCATCGCTCATTACATACCCTGTAGGGTTGCTGGGAGAATTTATAAGTATTAGCTTAGTTCTGTCAGTTACTCTCGACTCAAATTCTTCCATTTCATATTTAATGATTCCATCCTTTAAAACAGGTACTTGCACGAACTTTGTACCCGCACAAACTACCTGATATCCATATGAACCATAATAGGGGCTGGGGATAAGCACTTCATCATCTTTATCTAAGAAGGCACTCCAGATACAATGCAATGCTTCACTGGCACCTACTGTAATCAATATCTCATCTGAACTATAGTCAAGTCCGTATCTCTTCTTGGTCCAGCCGGTAATAGCCTCCTTTAATTCATATAGCCCTCCCGGAGGTGCGTATTGCACTACGCCCTCTTTTATTGCGTCAATAGCACCTTCCTTAATCACATTTGGAGTATCAAAATCAGGTTTTCCAATCTCCATATGTATAATTTTCTTGCCTTGTCTCTCCAATTCTGAAGATATACCAAAGATTGCAAACAACCCTTTTTCTCCAGAAAAAACATCCATCTTAGAGCTAAAATATCTGTTCATAATGACCTCCTATTATGTAATAATTAAGAAAAAATAGTGAGCAACAATTCCTGCAACTAAACCTGCTATGGTATGAGCTATCAATGCTGAAGGAATAAGTTCTCTTCTTCCCAGAGCATCCATCATGGAAATGTGTGTGCTCAGATAGCCTGACCAGCACATACCTATAGATGTAAATACTGCAATTTCGTTAGCCCCTGCAAGGCCGTTTGCAACCATCTGAGGAATCATTCCGATTGCAGCACCTACAGCACCAAGAGAAGTAATCGGAACAACTATGTTACTTCCATCTTGAAATCCGAACAATACTTGTGTTATAGGAGAAATCAAATCCCCTAGTTTAGGAAGAACCTGAATTCCTTCGTAAGCTGCTCCTGTATATAATGGGCTTCCATCAGCTGCTGTCCCAGGCCCAAAAGTAAGAAGCATTACCAATGTACAAATACAAACTACACCCGGTGTTGTGGCGTAACAAATTTTCCAGCCTTGTTTACCACCTTCAAGGAGACAGTCCATAACTCTACTGAACAGACCTTTTTTTTCTTTACATTCAACGTTATCTTCTTCTGCTGTACCTGTCAGCTGGCTAACATCTTCCATTTCCTGCATTTCTTCCCAAAGTCCCTTTTTTACATAATAACGCTTGGTGAAAAACTGCATCAATCTGGTGGTGACTATGCTTCCTATAAAGCAACCAAACAGTCCTGCAATAATTGAAGGAATGAATTCAACTCCCAATCCCAGCATAAATGTACATACAATCATCCCCATCCCAAACGCTGTACCTAAGTTGCAAAGAGCAGGAGTCTGATATTTCTTAAAGTATTTTCTGGTTTTTTTCTCTTGTGCCAAAGCTAGAATTGCCGGATTATCAGATAAGAAAGTTGTTACTATTCCCAAGGAAGCTGCTCCGGGCATATTATAAATTGGTTTCATAATAGGATTGATGAGCCATTGAGTAAGACCCACAACACCAAATTCCGTAAGCAGTGCGGAGACTGCTCCCATAATTACACATATTGCACAAATGTATAGTACCGTTTCCAATAGTACACTGTATGCAGTATTTAATATTGTTTTAAACATTGGCCCAACACCCATAATTGAACCTATATAGGTTATGAAGCCTATCAATATGAAAAGAAATATAAACGTTCCAAGGTTAAACTCCTTTTCTCGGTTTTCCTTCACTGCCAAAGTATTTAATTCCATAGTTTTTCCTCCTACTTTATCTAACCAAAACAAACACATCGTTATTTAAAGTCGATATTCCAAGGCTGCATTGCTCCACCCTCATCTGCCGTTCTACAATTTCTCGCATAAATATCAAGCAGTCCGGAGCCTACTTTTGGTGGTGGACAAACCCAGTTTTTTCTTCTTTCATTGATTATAGCTTCTGGAACTTCAAGGTTTATAGTTCCTAACACAGTATCTACCTTTATGATGTCACCTTCTTCAATCAACGCAATTAAACCACCTTTTGCAGCTTCAGGTGTAACGTGACCTACTATTGCACCATAGTTGAAACCTGAAAATCTCGCATCAGAAATTAGTCCTACGCTCTTGTGCAAATTTTTTGCAATAAGCGCATCTGTAGTAACCATCAGCTCAGTCATACCGGGGGCTCCTACACAACCTTCGTAACGTATTACAATAACATCTCCTGCCACGATTTCTCCACGTTCAATAGCTGCATATGATTCAAGATCACTGCTGAACACTTTTGCTTTTCCTGAAAATTGTTTCATCTCTGAAGGTACCCCTGTGGGTCGAACAATTGAACCTGTAGGAGATAAATTACCCTTTAGAATTTTCAATCCCGGCTCGTCAAATAAAGGATTGTCAAGAGTTCTTATAATGTCAGAGCTCTGCACTGTAATCTTTGATAATAAATCTTTCCATGTTCTTCCGTCCATAGTAGGAACATTTGTATTTATTTCATCTTCTATCATCTTCATTACCATTAAAGGTCCGCCGGCATAGTGGAAGTCCACAACAGTGTATGGTCCACTTGGAATTACACCGGTAATGCAAGGAATCCTATTTGCATAATGATCGAAATCATCAAGGGTAATTTTAATGCTCAGTTCATTGGCAATAGCAATCAGGTGAAGCACAATATTTGTGGATGCCGCTGTGGCCATGGCAAATGCAATGGCATTATGAAGTGTCTCTTTTGTAATAAGATCCGACGGCTTGCGATCCTCAAGAGTCATTTCTACAATTGCCCTTCCCGCTTCTCTGCACTTTCTCAATTTTAAGTTATCAATAGATGGTATAGTTCCTGTACCGGGAAGAACCATGTTAATAATTTCTCCTGTCATCTGCATTGTATTTGCTGTTCCCATTGAAGGGCAGGCTCCAAATGACGGACAAACACAATCTTCCATTTCTGTTAAAATGTCTTCTGATTCACCGCTTAAAGCCGCAACATCAAGCTGTGCCTGAACCATCTTTTCACCCTTATAAAGGCCGGCTGTCATAGAGCCTCCTGTAACACAAAGTGTTGGAATGTTAAGCCTTGCCATAGCTAAGTAACAGCCTGCAATTATATTGTCACATGATGCCACAGTTACCAATCCATCAAAGTTATGAACCTTTGATACAAATTCGATTGAAGCCGCAACAATATCTCTGGCTGCCTGTTCATATTTAAGCTCTTCTGCACCGTTTGCCACGTTACCGCAAGTGGCAGGTACTCCAAATTCTACGGGAATACCACCTGCTTCCCAAATACCCTGTTTGATTTTTTCTGTCAATGTTCTAAGGTGTGCTGTGCCCGGTGAACCTTCCATATATGTATTTGCAACACCAATGTGGGGCTTTGTTCTTATATCATGGTCACAGTAGCCTGCACCTTTCATCATTGTTCTTCTATGTACTGCTTTTTTTCCGTTCCAATAAGTTCTCTGCATATCCATTTTAAAAGCTCCTTTCAAAATAAAACCCAGTTTTATTTTCACTACAAATTTTTATTAATTTGTGATAATTTTTATTTGATTTTGACCTTTTTCACAGCCTTTTATGTTTTTCATAATTTTTATAATTTCATATGTCTTTTATAGCTTCATTTAGTTTTTTATAGCTTCTTATAGTTTTCAATAATTTTTTTATAATCCTAAGTGCTCAACCTATTTAATAAAATCCGAAGGTATAATCAATTCTTCAAATTTCATTTTATCTCTCACTGTGAGTACAAACTCATCTGCCGCAACCTGCTCCAACGAAACAGAAATATCTTCGGCTTTCCACCCTACAGCCTCCATTAAGCACTTTTGCAAAGTTTTGGATATGTATTCCCTCTCTGCAAGGCTTCTGCCCTTATATAATGTCAAACTGATATGAGGCATCTTCTTCTCCTTTTGATTATTAATTCCACTTAGTCCCTATACCTGCAACCAAAGCTTTTTCATATATGTCTTTTGCTGTAACTAAATCCTGCATACCAATTCCAACGGTTTTAAAAACTATTATCTCATCTTCACTTTCACGACCATTTATTTTCCCTGAAAAAACGTCGCCGATTTCTCCTGTAATACTTTTCTCTGTAATCAGCCCTTTGTTTAAAGGAATGATAATATCTCCCGATTCTTCCAAAACAGCCGAAGTAGAATCAAAATATATTTTGCTTGCTCGCGTGAGAATGCCGGGATCCATTTCCTGCATATCGGGCTGATATGATCCCACACAACTTAAAGTAATACCTGCCTTGCATTTAGACGCATCAAACACGGGATTTTTTGACGGAGTTACTGTAATCAGTAAGTCTGAATTAACTAACGCCTCGTCCGCTGAGTCCACTGCTACAATTTTTGTTCCATACGCTTTAAAATTTTCATTCATTTGTTCTACAAAAGCCTTTGTTCTCTGAAGAGAGCAGTCATAAACGTTTACCTTTTTTAATTTTCTTACGGTAAGCATAGCTTCTAACTGTGATTCCGCTTGGCCTCCTGTTCCTATTAATGTTCCAATGGTTGCATCTCTCCTGCTCAATACATCAAAACTGGCTCCAGAGGCAGCACCTGTTCTCAATTGAGTAACACAAGTTCCATCTAAAATGGCTACAATCTCACCAGTTTTTGCATCAATTAAAACAACTTGAGCAAAGCTGGTTGGTATTCCCTTTTGCATATTTTTGGGGTATATATTTATTATTTTTAAAGATGCATAGGCTGTATCTTTTGCGTATGTTGGCATAAATAATAGTGTTCCGTCGTCATCTTCTGTTTTTATACTTGTCCTTAATGGATTTTCTGCCTTGCCATCTGAGTAGAGCATAAATGACTGCTTAACAGAATTAATTGCATCCTTCATTGAAAAAATACTTTTAATATCCTCTCTGCTTAAAAGTAACATGAGTTGCACATCCTCTCTTATCTCCAATCAACCCAGAGAAAAACCATATTTTACCGGATCCTCCTGGTCTATCATAAACTGACTGTAACCGGTGATATATGCGCTACCCGTAATCTCAGGTATAATCGCATCAAATTCACCTACTTTTGTGGTACCTAAAACTTTTCCAGTAAATTTAGTCCTGATTACACTCTCATATACAAAATCTTCTCCGATTTTCAGCTCTCCTTTTGCGAAGAGAGTTGCTATCTTTGCACAAGTTCCAGTGCCGCAAGGTGAGCGATCAATCTGCCCATCAAAAATCGTGATATTTTGCATATGAGCGTCCGGGGATTTTGATATTCCATAAATTTCGCATAAGTCTATAGTGTTAATATCCGGCAACTCCGGATGTACTACATCAATCTGCTTATTGGCCGCTTCAATGATAGCCATACCCATTTCCACAAGCTTCGATGAATTTTCCGGGCAGATATCAATGCCCAGTTGTTCATGATTTACAATGGCGAAAAAACTTCCTCCAAAGGCAATATCCATCTTAAGCTCACCATACTTCGGTACATCAACAACAATATCTCTCTTATATAGAAATGCCGGTACATTTTCAAAAGATATTTTCTCTGCTTTTCCGTCTTTTACTGTTGCTTTAATAGTTACCAAACCTGCAGGAGCTTCCTGACGTATGATGGTCTGCGGTTCTTCAATTTTTACCATTCCTGTTTCAATTGCGATTGTAGAAGTTGCAATTGTTCCATGGCCGCACATATTGTGAAAACCTTGCCCGTGCATAAATATTACACCATAATCTGCCTCAGGCATTGTGGGTGCTGTAAGAATTGAGCCAAACATATCTTTGTGTCCTCTTGGTTCAAGCATCAACGCTTTTCTAACATAGTCATAATGTTCTTTGAAGTATTGTTTTTTTTCCATCATAGTGTTTCCTTTTAAGTTAGGAATACCACCTACGATACATCGGAGCGGTTCACCCATGGTGTGCGATTCTATAGTAAATAATGTTTTTTGTATTTTCATTAATACCCTCCGTTACTTTTACCAACAGAATTTCTTCTGTACATATGCGTTAACTTGTTGCTTATTTATCCATGGATTTTTGTTTGTTATTTGCTAAAAGCGTACATTATTTCAGTGTTTTCCGTCAATTCGCACTATTCACAAAGTATTTTCGTCTTTATGAGCAACAGTTTGAACAAAGATATAGTCTTTTTTTATGCAATGTGTCCAATACAATTTAATCATCAAAGTATTTTTCTGCACAAAAAAAAGACATGGTATCCAGTTATTTCCTAAGAAATTACTGCTTTCCACGTCTGAATAATTTTAAATTACTGCTTACAAAAAAGGAAAAATATCCAAAATCATAAAGGCATTTAAAAAGTCTCTTTTTATATTAAAATCATTTATATTCTTATTTGTTATAGCTCCAATTCGTTCCATTCTGTATTGAAGCGTATTTCTATGTATAAACATCTTTTTAGCGGTCTGTTGTGCATTTCCTCCCTGAATCAAGTATTCACGCAAAGTATCCAACAGACGTGAGGAACTTTCTTGATCTGCCTCATACAATTTTTTTAAATACTGATCTCTAAAAGTAACCAGATCTTTTTGATTTTCTACAAAGAAAACCAATTGATAACCTCCAAGTTCAGAAAAGCTCATAGCTTTTTCAGGAAACAGCTTTTTGCTCAGCAAATCTCCCGTAAAATATGCTTGATGTAGACCGCTTAACACCTGTGTACTATCTTGCATAACTCTGCTGAAAGAAAGATATGAATCATAGTCATTTCCCTCTATATTAATACTGCTGTTTATTTTTTTTAAATGTTCCGAAATCTGAAGAAGTTCTTCCTCTTTGTCACAATATATTAGATAGTCAACTGAATCCAAATTTACTTTATAAATCTCCTTAATACCATTGTCTTCAAATAGAGCACTTATATGTTTTTGTAAGCCTCTGGAAAAGCTGACCATCCTATCCGCTCTATCCATGGTATGTTTATCTAATTGGATGTGGTTGTCCCTTATGCTGAATACAGCCAGCATAAAACAACTATCAGGGGAAATGCCTGAACCATAAAACAGCTGGTTAACCTCTTTCTGGGTCAAGCTACCGGAATTCAGCAATTGATCCAACAAAGATATATTCTTTTTAGTAAGATATCTGTTTTCTGTTATTAGCTCTGAAATGTCACGAGTTACATCCAAAAAGCTGATAACACCTTTTACAAAGAATAACGGCATTTTCTCTTCATCTGCCTTGCGAATTACCTCTCCTGGAATCTCTTTGAAGTTTATCCCGCCTTCCACTAAAATCCCTGAGGAGTTGTTCAACGAGGCCTCTTCTATCAGTTGCAGCAACTCAGACTCATTGGTTCCGTATTCATAACCTGACACCAAAATGAATTCTCCGCCTTGAACCCACGGAGTAATGGTCTTTGTATGTTTAGCATAAGCCCACGATACAGTTCTGTTAAGACCCTTTTTGCCTGCTTTTAATTTCACATTATGAAATATGTCAAGTTCCATAAGTTGCTTACATGTAACCATCAGATTCCTCCTTAAACATTTATACTGCTTAGATTTGATCATGCAGATACAGAGCAACGCATCTGAAATTATGGTACTGCATTGTTAGTTACCTGCTAGAAAATACTTTCAAAATTTCTTCTATTGTCTGCTCTACCGTCAAATCTTCCGCATCAACAATAATATCCGCATTTGCCTCATACAAAGGAGCCCTCAAATCATATAAATCCTTTAACGTCTGACCCGGAGAAAATGTAACTCCTCTTGTGGTAATATTATCCAGACGTTTTTCTATAGTTTCGTAAGATACCTTAATGTATACTATTTTACCCTTTTTCTTAAAGTGTTTCATTACTTCCGGGTAATATACAGCACTTCCGCCTGTAGATATAACAGTATTTTCTACTTCAACACTTCGGAGTACATACTCTTCAACCTTCTTAAAGTAAGCATCACCCTTTTGGTTTATTAAATCCTGTAATAATGCCCCTTCTTTTTCTTGGATTAGTAAATCAGTATCCACGAACTGCATTCCAGCAGTCTTAGCAAGTACAACTCCAACTGTGCTTTTGCCACAAGCCGGCATACCTATTAAAGTTAAATTTTCCAAGTCCAAACCTCCGAATCTTAACATATCTCAACATAATAAAAAAGTAATTGCAATTTATATTACTTTTTTATCTAATAAGAAACATATTTTCTTTTCTTATTAGATAAAAAAGCAGGGCGACCTGCACCCTGCTAACTTTTTAGAATAAATTATTCAGCATCTTCTGCTTCTACAGCAACTTCTTCTGTTTCTAAAACAGCCGGAGCTTCTAAAGTTTCTTTAATGCTTAAGCTTATTCTCTTTCTGTCCTTATCGATTTCAAGAATCTTTGCTGATACTTCTTGTCCAACTGAAAGCTCTTCTGCAATGTTAGTAACACGCTTGTGAGCGATTTCAGATATATGTACAAGACCATCAAGACCTGGTTCTAGTTCTACGAACGCACCGTATTCTTTAATCTGTACAATTTTACCTGTGATAACTTGTCCAATCTGATATTTTTCATCAATAACTGTCCAAGGTTCAGGCTGAGTCTGCTTTAAGCCAAGAGAAATCTTACCCTTTTCGCTGTTCATTGAAAGTACTTTAACTTCTACCTTCTGACCAATAGTAAGAACTTCCTGTGGATGCTTTAATTTGCCCCATGAAATTTCTGAAATGTGAAGAAGTCCGTCGATACCACCGATATCTACGAATGCACCGTAATCAGTAAATCTCATAACAGTACCTTCTACTACATCTCCTTCGCTTAGGCCACCCCAAACTTCGTCGATTCTCTTTTGTCTTTCTTCAGTAAGGTAAGCCTTATGTGAAAATACTGCTTTACCCTTCTTCTGATCAACACGAGTAACTCTAACAGGTAGAATCTTACCAATAAATTCTTCTGCCTTATCAACGAACTTGTCTGATAACTGTGAAAGCGGAATAAAGCCAAATACTTCTTTATATGAAGCAATTACTCCACCCTTAACTTCTTTGACAACTTTAGCGTTAACGAACGATTTATCTTCAAGAGCAGTATTAATTTCATCCCAATGCTCATTTACTTCTAACTTTTTCTTAGATAGTAGGATATTTCCGTCGCCGTCGTCAGTCTTTAATACTTTAGCCTGGATTTCATCGCCTTCTTTAAATAAATCAGTAAGCTTCTGGTCTCCTTCCAGTGTTAATTCGTCCTTTGGTATAATACCGTCCTTCTTGCAGCCAAGATTGACAACAACTTCTCTGTCAGTCACCTGAATAACAGTACCATCTACGATTTCGCCACTTCTAGGCAATCTTAATGACTTCTCAATTTCTTCCATTAAGTCGTGCATTAAATTTTGTTCATTGTTTTCAGTGATAAATTCACTCATGTTAGCAATAACCTCCTTAATTAAGCGTTCAGGAGTAGATGCCCCTGCCGCAACTCCTATTTTATTACATAATTCAATATCTTTCAATGGTAAATCTTCTATATTTTCAATAAAATATACTTTTTTGCAATATTTTTTTGATAAGTCATATAGTTTTTTAGAATTTGAGCTATTTTTATCACCAATGATAAGCATAATATCTACCTTTCCTGCAAGTTTTTTACAGCTCTCTTGTCTTGCATTAGTAGCATTACATATTGTATTGTTTATGACTAATTCAAATCCTAAGTTTCTCATTTCAGAAATAATTTCATCAAAATGACTTTTTTGTATTGTTGTTTGTGCCACAACAAAATATTTCCCCTGATCTAATTTTTTTACTTCTTCAACGGAATTTACAACGTAAGCACTATTATCACACCAACCATTAATGCCTATTACCTCTGGATGATTACTATCTCCAATAATTATTATTCTATCCTTCATGTCATATGCTTCTTTAACTAGAGTGTGTATTTTTTTCACAAAAGGACAGGTAGCATCAATTAATTCATATCCAATTGACTCAGCCTTTTTATAGAAGGTTTTTCCTTCACCATGTGATCTTATTATTACCACATCTTCATTTTTTCCTTCTTCCGGGCTATTTATAATACTTACCCCTTTGTCTTCAAGTTCATCTGTTACCACTTTGTTATGAATCAAAGGACCACAGGTGTAAACATTTTTTTTACCCTTATACTTGCCGGCAGCTTCTTCTGTTATTTCGATAGCTCTTTTTACACCAAAACAGAACCCAGAGTTTTCTGCAATTTTAATTTCTGCCATTTATCTTCCTTATCCCTTCCAAAAATTTTTTAAACGCAGCTTCATTTCCATTCTCTGTGGGTTCGTAATATCTTGTACCCTCTGCATTTAGATTATCCGGTAAATATTGTTGTTTCACGTATCCTCCATAATTATGAGGATATTTATATTCTAATCCTATACCACGCTTATTTGCTCCCGAGTAATGAGCATCCTTTAAGTGTAGTGGAATGTCATCAATTTGCTTAGTTTGTAAATCACTGTTTGCCTTCTCTAATGCCATATATGCCGCATTGGATTTAGGAGATGCAGACAATGTTATAACTGCTTGTGCTAGATTTATCCTCGCCTCCGGTAGCCCCACCATCAAAGCAGCTTGTACACAAGAATTTACAATAGTAATGGCACTGGGATATGCCATACCGATATCCTCACTTGCCATTACTAAAAGTCTTCTTCCAATCATCTGTATATCAGCACCACCATTTAACAATCTTGCCAAATAGTGTATCGCCGCATCCGGTTCGCTTCCTCTTATGGATTTTTGCAATGCAGACAACAGGTTATATTTGTCCTCACTTTTATCGAAAAAGTTAGTTTTCCTCTGCATTGCTTCACCTATAAGCTCTTTTGTAATATACATATCTTCATTTAAATTATCTATTATAAAACCTAAGGTATCAAGTGCGACTCTTGCATCCCCACTGCTCATCTGTGCTAAGATATTAAGAGCATCATCCTGATACTTTATATCTAAATTACCTAAACCTCTTTCAGTATCTTCAATTGTCGTTTTCAAAATCATAACTAAATCGTCTACTGTATGCTCTCTAAACTCATATATGTTTCTTACCCTACTTATTATAGCATTATTAATAGAAAAATAAGGGTTTTCCGTAGTACTTCCAATAAAATGTATTACACCCTCTTCTATTGCCTTTAATAGTGAATCCTGTTGCAATTTATTCCATCTATGAACCTCATCCACATATACATATGTAGTCTTTTTCTCAATTCCAAAAAACTTTATCTGTGCTTTCTCAATTATTTCTTTTAATTCCTTTGTTCCCGTTGTTGACGCATTCAACTCAAAGAAATCTCCATCCATTTCCCTGGCAATGATTCTTGCTAAAGTGGTTTTCCCTGTACCAGAAGGTCCAAAAAATATTGCTGAATCGAAAGTCTTATTTTTAATTGAATTATAAAACAAAGAGCCTTTATACATAAAATGTCTTTGACCTATAAAATTATCTATGCTATTAGGACGCATTTTCGTTGAAAGAGGAATCATCTTTAGGTTACCTTTCCATATTTTATCTCGGTGTAACAAATGCATCTGCAAACTGTTCTCCGGTTAAAGAGTTCATGGTTGCAACTGCCTGTTCTTTTTGTTCAAATAATTGGCTTACAACTTTAAAAGCACCATCTTTTTCAATGATTTCTGCATTAATTCCACTGCCTTTTAATTGGGTAACTAATGTTTCTGCACTATTCTTGGTAGAAAAGCTACCAAATTGTATGCAATACCCACTTTGCGTAGTGGTTACCTCATTGGCGGTCGCATCTGTCTTAGTAACATTAAGTTGGTCTTCAACTATAGTCGCATTGCCTTGTTGATTTTGTTCAGTACCTTGGTCTACTATGGTTCCACCTTGAGTATTTCCACCATTTTGTTGTGTGTTTTCACCGGAACCTTGATTTTCCTGAGTATTATCCTTCTCCATGAAAAAATTCAAAAGTTTTTCAACTACTGACTCAGTCTTTGTAGCTACCTGCGCACTATTTGTGCTGACCTGCGTATTATTCGCATGGAAAATAGGATATATAACAAATTTTGTTGTTCCATAACCTAAAAGTACTGCAATACACATTATACCAATAATTCCTGTAAAATTCACGTTACTTTTTTGACGAAAGCTATTTCTTCGTCTAGTTCTCCTCATAGGTCCCATATTCATTTTATCCTCCTACCCTTGTACTTAAAACTGTGTTAGTTAATTGTATGATAGGAAATAAAAAAAATACCCAACTCCTATAATGTAATTGGGTATATTTTCATTAAATAATTTTAATTAGTAACCTTTTTATGATTTTTGTTTGATTTGCTTACTTCTCTGGTTAATTTTTTTAATAAGTAAGTATCCCAATGTTAAATCGATGGCATAAAGTATACCGTAAAACACAGTCACAAACTTAAAATGTTTTTTGAAATTCCAATTAGAAAAAAGCTTCTTCATACCACAACCTCCATTAATTCATAAAAAATATTATTACCAACTTATTACCACTTATTCGTATTCAAAAATAATTTGACCATGAGAGGCTCTTTCCATTGCCCTCCTATAATTCTGTTCTGCAATTTGAATAAATTCAGGGTCATTTTTCTTTTCTTCCGGAATATATGGTTTTCCATATTCTCTCTGTCTAAGTTTAAATTTTTCCATTTCTTTCTTTAATATCTCTGCATTTTCTCTCATCATTTCACTTGCGGCCGCTGATTCTTCACTTATGGCAGAGTTACTTGTAGCGGTATCAGATACGCTCCTAACACTCTCACTTACTTGTGAACTTGCTATACTTTGTCTAGATGCCGCTTCTGCAATTTCCTCTGTAATATACATTTTGCTATTTACATTATCTGCAATTTTAGCAAAAGTTTCACTTGCTTCAGACGCAATTTTAGATCCAATTGCTGTTTTAGAGATACTGTTTTCAATTAATTCCTTTGTTTCACCTGCCGCAATTGCGCTTTTTAGTGCAAGAGCTCTGACCTCGTCAGCAACAACAGCAAATCCCTTTCCAGCCTCACCGGCTCTGGCTGCCTCTACCGACGCATTTAGGGCTAGAAGATTGGTCTGAGTGGATATATCATCAATACTCTTAATTACCCCATATATTTTATCAGAGGCATTTTTAATATCTGTTACTGCATCTACCAATCTAGTCATTTTATCAGAACCATCTTGAACATCTTCATGAATCACTTTAAAGGCTTCCTTGACCATCTCAACACGACTTAAGTTTTCATGGTTAAGTTGATCGACTAAATACATGGATTTAGATATATTCTCAATAGTTTCTGCCTGTTCAGTAGTATTTTGTGCAAGGCTGTTACTGGCAACTGATACCTGATATGCACTGGATGCCACATTGCTTGCAACAACCAATACATTGGCAAACATATGATCATTTTCCTGAACCATCCTATATAGGCTTCTTCCAAGCACATCCTTCGCAGAGCGTATTTCAACGAAAGCTGTTAAATCCCCCTGCGCTACACGTTTTACTACATTTACATTTTTGCTGACACTTGTTGCCATTTCTTCAAAAGCTTCAATCATATGGCATATTTCATTTTCCTTGTCCATATTTAGGCTATCTAATTCCCTAAAATCTAAGTCAGTGTCACCCATTGCCATTCTTTTTGACCAATCAGAAATGATACTTACAGGTTTTGAAATACGAAGTGAAGTTCTATTACCATATATAATAGCACAAATCACACCTAAAACTACAAGTATAATGTTAATTACAATCATTTTTATTATATTTGCTAACAAGTTATCACTGGCTACTTCTGCAAAATATTCATATTTCTTGGTCACAATGGATATTTGGTCAATAATTCCATTCACTTCCGGTTTAATTTCTTTGTTATAAATTTCATATGCTGCAGCTTTATCCTTCTTTGATAAATCTATGACACTGCTAGCTTCTGTATGTATTTTATTATGTGGTTCTCTCAATTTATTTATTGCATCTTGAATTTCCGGATCCTGTAAATCTTCTGGGCTTACACTGGACATCCATTTCCCTAAACCACAGGTATTGGAATCTAGGCTTCCTTTAAACTCTTTACCGAGCAAAATGGTATCGCCTAATCCCATAATCCATGAATAATGCCCTACAATAGCCTGGGCCGTCAAATTTTGATTTTGCCTAAAATTGTTGAGTTCCTTAATATCATTTGCTATTTTCACTGAAAAACCCACTGTTACTAAGGATATTATTATAGGTACAATAAGTATTAATATATATCCTGTAAGAATCTGCGACTTAATATTTTTCTTCATAATTTACTTCTCCCATTATAAATACGTCTCCTTCTAAGTAATAAAGCTTTACTAAGAATCCTTTGATAAGTTTATAAGATGCACTCTGCTATTATAAAAATAACTATTAATTATAACCTTTTTATACCAGCATCACAATGATATTATGTACCCTAAAACACTTTAAGCAAACACTACTTTAGAAAATTAAAATCACATGAAAAATATCCTGCACTTTTGATTACTTTCAAAAAAGTATTAATTTTAAAAATTCTATTTGTTTGCATATACATTTTTGCGATTGTATTCAACATTTTTAGGCATATTTCTTACTTTACATATATAAGTTTAATTATTAAATATTAATTTGTTGTTATTAATTAAATAACAGTAGACTTTTTTCTTTTTCCAATATATAATTGAGTTGTTGGATATTTAAAATACGTTTTGGTTCGATTTATGCGCAGAAATTTCTCTACCGGAAACTAAAGTCCCTAGCATCTGAAAAGAAAAGTTCTAAAAATAAAATCGTCTCCCATTTTCATATTTTAAATATTTATGTAACTTTTTTAAACATGGAGGAATTAAGATTATGGAAGACAAGACACTTATTTGTCAGGACTGTGGAAGCGAATTCGTATTTACTGTTGGTGAACAGGAATTTTACAAGGAAAAAGGTTTTGACAACGAACCAAAGAGATGTAAGGTATGCAGGGACAAGAAAAAGCAGGAAAGACGTGGAGATAGATAATTATTCTAACGACTTACATTAACAATTAGGGGTTGCTATTATAGCAACCCCTTTATTTTTTTATATATAATTTTTAAGCGTATTTTTCGACTGCAACAAAAATGCTTGATATCTTATACCATGTGGCTAAATCCACAACCCCTGTCACCGGCAATCTAAAAATCTCTTGGAATATTTCAACAGCATCATTTGTGGCCTCTCCAAATATACCATCTACCCTAACCTTTTTAATTAAAGGATATTTTTCAGATATTGCATTTAACTGTTCTTGAATTGTTGTTACAGCAGGGCCCGTAGATCCTATGGATAAGGCATACCCTGGATATGATTCAGGGATTCCTTCAACCTTTTCAGCCTCTTTAAGTATTATTTCATTTCCATAATAATTTTTAAGGATTCCAATGGCCTCGTAGCCCTCATCTCCTAGATATTTAGAACCCCATTGACTCAGCCAGTTCGGACAAGTTGTTCTTTGTCCATCACAATACTGGGTAAATAATGGTTGACGTATACTTGGTTTTGAAATATAAGTAGTAAAGATTTCATCAACCACCTCAGAGATTTCTTGGAAAAGATTTCTACCATATGAGAACGCCTGATCAAAAGCTGTGGAGTTTGTAATTGTAAAGTTATAGCCCTTGGATCTATACCATTCTGTATAAACCCTGTTCAAAGTAAATGATAATATTGCTAAAACATTTGCTTTTATAGTCTCTTTAGGCCATGTGGAATATATTTCGCAACTAGCTACGTTTTTTATATACTCCTTAAAAGGAACTGTATAGTTTTGAGCATATGTATCTTCTGGACGGCCATTATGCACTACTACATACTCCGGTATAACGGGCTTTGGCAATACGATAAAACCTGATTCAGGGGGCATCCTTTTCACCTCTGTTTCCGGTATTTTAGGTGGATAGTCCCCCCACAGTACCGGTTCACTGATATTTATTTCTATCGGTTTTAATTTAGCCTCTAACGGTCTTAAAATTATATTTTGTATTGCAGTAGTACTTGAAAAAATCTGAACTCCATTTATTTTTACCTGCTCATAATCACTGTATGATACATATACATCATATTCGCTATAGGGTTTAGGCTGGTCTACGTTTAACGAGTATTCAAGAGGCGGTGCAGGTAGTAAAATTTCTCCAATTCCTCCCACAAGATCCGTTTGCACTCTCTCAACTATAAGATTGCTGTCTTTTTGTGTTACCGTTACAAAGGCTCCACTAACAGGTTTTCCTTCGCTTAAGGAAAAAACGTCTACCAATAAGCTCCCTTTGTCAATAAAATCGTTTTGCAATTTGCCTGATGATTTTATATTGCTCATTTATTAACCTCTCATTTCTATTAGAATATTTCCTGAATTATTTTAGATAATAAACCCCGCTGCCCTGCCTGTATGATTCTAAATAACTCATGGTACTGCTTAGACACAACTTGCCATATCCCCAAATATTATTAGGGTATCTAATATTTTTATCTCTAGTTGCACCTATTTGCAAAAAAGCCTTAACCTTTTGTCCATAAAGGAATGGATCATTCTTATTTACTATTCCCCATTCCATCATCAAAGCTGCCGCACCGGTAACAAACGGAGCCGCTATACTTGTTCCGGTCATTGTGTCATATCCTCCATTTTTACTGGTTGTTATTACATTAATTGCCGGTGCTGCCAAGTCAGGTTTAAGATAAACATTTGTTACAGTCAGTCCTCTTCCTGAAAAAACGGCTATATTGTCTACTAAGTCATTATATCCACTCACGGAAATAACACTTTTTGAGGTGGATGGTAAAGTTAATGTTGTTTCTACAGCCGGATTGAAAAATGAAGTCTTATCCGTGACAGCTTCAATAGATGGCAACCATACATTTATGTTTCCATCCACAACCTTATGAGTAGTTATTTTAATTTTCCATATACCTGCAACTAAAGGTTTCTCGGAAATTACCTTGAAAAAAATCTCTTGATTTTCTGTATAATGATTAGGTTCACTAAAAACTATACCCACATTCATTCCATCAATATTTTGTCTAACAAATTGATTCTGTGCATTTACTTTACCTGTAGTTTTCCCGCTTGGAACCACTAATTCTATGTCTAATTCGTCAGAAAAGTTTTTCCAAAAACTAATATAATAATCGCTGATTCCATCTGCCGTTACAAATTCTATAGTACTCACTTCATCACTGTTTAATCTACCTTTATAGTGATGTCCCGCTGAATTTTCATTTCCGGTTGGAACAACGATAACAGACTTCCATATGGAACATACATCATTGATATAGGTTTCAAATAAGGAGGCACCATCATGTGCCCCGTCATTAGTGCCATAACTTATGTTAATTGCTACAGGCATTTTTAAGGCTTCAGCCTTACCTATTACATAAAGAAGCGCCCTCATCAATTCTGTAGTTTTTGCAAAGGATTTCTCTCCCTTTCTCCCAAGCTTAACCGATATAATAGAAGCATTATATGCAACTCCTATATTAGTACCATTACTGCCATTTCCATTGCCTACAGCTATTCCCGAAACTCCTGTCCCATGACCGTTTGTATCTACCTGAGGAATAACATCGTATGGATTTGGACTTAATAAAGCCGCATCAATTTCTTCCTTATCATATTCTACTCCTCCCTTAAAACCCTCTGGGGGAGTTCCCTCCTGTGATTGATCCCATATATAAAGAATACGACTGGTACCATCACTATTTTTAAAATCCGGATGAGTGTAATCTATACCTGAATCAATGATTGCTACAATTACACCTTTTCCACTTAAATTATACTGGTTACTATTTTGTACCGGTGAGATGCAAAGTCGATCATTTGCGTCTAAATTTTCTAAGTAAAGATTCTTAGGGAATTCTATGTATTCTATCTCAGTATAATCATATAAAGATGGGAGTTTATATATTGGTAATGTTATAATTGCATATCCCCTAATTAAGGGTTCCGCTTCTACATCTAGTTCATTTGCTATCTTCATTAAATCCCCATTATATTTTACGATTACCTCAATTATCTCATCGTTATACTCTAAAACTAATTTAGAGATATCCTTATAATTTTTTGTCATTGTGTATCTCCTAATAACAGCGATCAATATAATCTAACTCGATATAATAAGGTATCCATTTAGAATCGCGCCACCTCAAACCAATTAAATGCTTAGGCTTCGCTTCTACTGGAAAAAACCAAAATTCATTCTTGTTTTTCAACCATATATAAATCATCGTTTCTAATAGTCCCGAATAATCTACATTGGTTAACCCACAAAAATATTTTGGAACTTTCTGCGGTGGTACCTTTTGTATTATTTTTATATATCGCTTTGAAAATTTATAACTTATAGATTTTTTCATAACTTAAATCCTTTAAAATTACTTAATTTTAAGCATCTTTATTTATTCTGTACCTTGCATTTCAAATAAAATATTTGTAGATTTAATAAAATCAAAAGTATCATGTAAATTTAATTTACCGTAACCCCATTTAATATTAGGATACCTGATGTTTTCATCTCTACTTGCACCACTAATTAGAAGAGTTCTTGCCAAATCACTATCCATTGATGAAATATTACCATTTATTATTGCCCATTCAAAAAGTATTGCCACTGCTCCGCTGGTTATGGCTGCTGAAACACTGGTTCCTGACATAGTCCCATAACCATATGGATAAACCCCTCTAACATTTACACCCGGTGCCACTATATCAGGTGCAATTCGAGGGACTCTAGTTGGTCCCCAAGAGGAAGAGGCATATAAACTGTTATTGTTACTATTGTATGCACCACACGTTATAGATTGTGCACCTGTTGCCGGATAACAAACCGTATATTCAGGGACGGGTTTTAAAAAGTCAACACTTGGGCTAACTTGACCGGTAATCGGTAACCAAGCATAATAATCCCCACTAATAATTGACTCACCATATAAGGTTACTTCCCATATTCCCTCTGTTGCATCTTTAAACCCTATTATAATGACCGTATTATCTGACTTGTAGTATCCAATGGTAACTTGAGTTTTCTCAAAAATAAATTTCTCACTATATTCTAAGCCTACTTTAAACGGTAACCTACTTATACTTTCTCCTGTAGGAGATGTGATTCCCACAGAAATTTTATCAAACGCCTCTGCAAAAATTGATACCATAAAAGAAGTATCTTGCGCACCAACCTTTATGCTTAAATTGTCTATATCTCCACTTTTAGCTATTCTTCCCTGAGTATGGTGTTTTGCATTGCTTTCATTTCCTGCTGCTGCAACAAAGGCATATCCGGGCCACTCCCCAACAAATGAAATATAATCTTCAAAATACGTATTACCATCGTGTCCGCTCATATTGGAGCCCATACTTATACACATTACAACAGGTAAGTTCATTTCTTCAGATTTATCTAAGATATATTTCATTCCTAATAAGTAATCTGTTGATTCATATAGATTAGGTTCATCCTTTGGAAGTAAAAACTTATTTATATAATATTCTCTTGCTCTCCTAAGTTTAACAACAATAATTTCAGCTCCTGATGCTGCACCGATATACTCATTCTTTTCATTTGACGCAGCTACGGAAGCTAAAAATGTTCCGTGTCCATCATTATCTTCCATGGGAACTATTTCGTATGGATTTGGAGCCTGTAGAGCCTCATTTATTTGTTCCCTTGTATACACTGATCCAAAATATAGCTCATCCGGTCTTTCACCTTCCCTAGTTTGATCCCATATGCTTATAATTTTTGTGGTTCCATCTTCATATTGAAAAGCAGATTTTGTATAATCAATTCCTGTATCTACAAAACCAATAATAACCCCTCTTCCGGTTAGGTTTAAATAGGGTTGTTGTACTATCTTGGTTATGCCTGCATCGTCATTGCTCTTGCTATCTAGTGGTGAAAGTATCCTTGGATAAAAACCTAAAAAATCCATTCCTAAATCTTCAAAAATACCTTGTAAGTTTTCTTCGTTAGTATACGCTACCACATATCTGGATGCCAACTCTGTACCTAATTTTATGTATGGCTTATCCTTAAGATAAACTTTAACCCTATCAGTATTTATTATATTAAAGTCTACAGTTGTTGGTAATTTAGTGAATTCCTCTAATGGTAATGAATTTTCATCCCTATCTGTTGCCATTTTTTATTTCTCCTTACACCATTCTATACTTCTATTTTATTTTGGTTTATAACAATATATTCATATAGCTACACTTTACATATATATTTTATAAGAAAATAAGAAATTTAAGACCAACCACATAGATAACACTCTCTTTTCAGTTCACCTATATAGTTTATAATTGTATGGTTTGAGAGATTAAATTTTTTGCATTTTTCTATTATTAAATTAATATATTCCGCACTTCTTGAATCAATGCTATCAACGCTTTTCGAATCAATGCTATCAACGCCTCTTGAATCAATGCTATCAACACCTCTTGAATCAATGCTATCAACTAGGAATTGTTGCAACAAATTTATTATCACTTGGGAAAATTCTATTTCCGAGGGATTTTTTTTAGGTAAAAATACTAGTTTAAATTCTGAACATGACTCATTTGTATATATATTATTCTTTTCTATACAATACCTGTTATATAAGATAAGATGATTATTTGCATTTTTAATTAGGATTGCTATTTTCTCCAAGGTGGCTAATACTTTATAAGGGTTGTTTAAACTTTCAATGCTCAACTTACAAAACCCTTGGGTGTTATAAATGACCCTGACGGAATTGTTTTCCTCTATAAAGCTCATAGGGATGAATGAAGTGCATTCACCTCCTGCTAAGATATTTATTTCATACTTCTTTATATGGCCTATTTCAAAAGTTTTCTCCACTTTTATTTTCTCCATTTATACCGCACCACACTTTATACATGATTCATAACCTTTTCTTTGTGCTTCAGATTTCTCAATTTTTATAACGTATTTTTCTACGGTTGAACAAAACCCTGTATGATATGAGTTGCCAGAATAAAAAAAGCAATATACATATTCCCCATTTTTTAACATTTGAGATTTGCATAATTTGCAAGGCTTATATTTTTTTCTTATATTTGAATTCAACATTACTTTCGCCGCAGATGTTCTGATGTATGTACACTCCTCTTTATGATATTTTTTGCCCCACATGGGAAATATCCACACTGATTCCGATTCTTCTTCTTCTTCCATTTTTTCAAATCCTTTGGATTGACTATATTGATTGCTTCCAACAAAGGCTCTCGTCAAAATTTTTTCCCTTCCCACTATTTCTTCAGAAAAATTTAGTGGAAAATTGCTCCCTATTTTATATCTCACTTCAAAGGAGATTAAATTTTTTATTCCCTTAGAGGTATATAAATATTTAAAATTGCTTATATCAAAACTCTCACTATCTGTATTTTCTTCTTGAAGCCTTTTTTCTAATTTTTTAGGAAACCCTATGGCCTCTGCCTTTCCTGCAATGGTATAGGATTGAATATTTAGCTGCCGTGCCTCATCAATACATATGCTCATAACATTATCATTTGTACTGTTTATTTTAATTAAATAACCTATGGTAAGAATTCCAATTATTAAAATAGGAAGAATAATTGAGGCTTCAACCGCTAAATTTCCTTCTTTAGTATGTCTGAACATATGAATACTCCTGTCCATTAATTGAAGCGTTAAACTTTAATCCAACATAACAATCCTGTATATAAAAAGTTTCATCAAACTCTCCTTGTATATTTATTTGTATTAAGTCCATCATTCTAAGCAATTTAACTTGTCTATTCTCGAAATATAAAAATAATCTTAAATATTTTTCATATGACATACCGCTATCCTTAACAGGGTTTACATATTTATCAAGTTTTACATTATTTAATACTGATTGCAAGGATAATGCCCATTCATCGTTGCTCTTATATAAAGCTACTTTATTACCATCTAAAAGCCTTTTAATATCATTTTCTGTTTCCGCCCATGCCCAGGATTCAGCCAATATTATTGCAGTAATAGGTGCCGCCGCAGTAGACATTGCAGTAGCTGCTGAGATCACGGCATTTCTTTTTACTGAATCAGACCAAATGTGCAACGAATTTAGAGAAAATCTTAAAAGCCTTAAGTCTCCCACAAATTTAGACTGATTGTTATAGTCACTGTTTTCACCGTAAAGTAAGTACTCTACTTCACTATTAAAAAAAGTATTTAATGAGCTTTTGCTCTCAAATCTGTTATTAAAGTTATTTATTATATATTCATCCACTATAATATTGGTTGTATTTTTTTTAATAAGCTCATCAATATTGGGAATCAACCGATTCTCAAAAAAATCAAACCTATTTTGTTCTGTAACAGCTCTTGAAGGAAGCGAGTTAATAATTCTATCATTTCTAAGGACTCTATCTTCTTTGTTCTGTTGTGTTACCACTTTAGACTTTAATAGTTTAGGATATTTCATATAATCTAAGATTTCTTCTTCAAAATTATCTATATCCGATAAAGAGAACTGTCTTAAGTCACTATATATTCTTTCAAGCTTGGGTTTAATCATTGTCAATTGACCATTCCCAGAAGAAAGCAATTTGTTATTTTTGCTTTTTAGACTCCCCTGTGTATAAAATTCTAATTTACTATCAACTTGGTTCTCATACCCTTTAAATGCAATTATCCCATAATTATCTTTCAATGCTAAATGATACTCAGATAAAATCGACTTACCAGCCAGCCTTAGGATAGCATCACTATAAGAATATCCAGCAGCAGCAGTTGACGCATTTACAAAAACAACTACAATCAAAATCAAGCAAGAAAAAAATATAGAGAGCATTATGGCCAAAGTTCCCTTCTTATTATTTTTGATATTATTATAGCTCCTATTTTTCATGGTATGATCATATCAACCTTTCTTATATAATCCTTTTCATCAATTACATATACCCTTGACTCATGTATTCTTCTTTGATTGTTCAATATCAAAGCATTCCCGCTATAAGTGTTTGAAACAGTGCCATACAATATTTGTTTTCCATAGATATTTAGCTTAGATACCTTTATTTTTTTAGAAAAAGCTTTTTTACCATACTTATCATAGGGGCTGAAATTACTCTCATAAAAACTTTCTTTCCCTACATATTCCGATGCAAAAACATTTCTTCTAAGTTCCATATTTAAATTTGCTTTAATCAAACAACCCATATACGTGCAAATAACTATGTAAATCAAGGCTATTACGGCAGCTATTACAATTGGATATATAATAGCAGATTCAACCATCATTGAGCCTTTCTTATTTAACATCTTAAAATCCACTATTCATTAGGTTAGAGAAAGTACTATTTATAAATTCAGTTATCTCTGATTTAAAAATAAGACCAATACCAATTGCTAGGGCTATTAAGATTCCCACCTGAACCGTAGGCATAATTAACTTACTATATTTACGGTATGTTTTTATAATTAGCTAAACTCACGTAATTTCAACATTTTTATTGTTTATAAATTTACGTTTATTATTTTTAATACGGCTTACATTCAAACTTCTGTGATAAAAATTTGATAAATTAAAATCATTTTGTGATAAATTAATATTTATTATCACAAGACATATATGTAGTCAATTTTATTAATGTTGAATTTGTTGGACAACCTTGATATATTAATACTAGTGAGTTATTTAATTTGAAATTGGGAACAATGATTTTTAAAGGAGATTGAGAAAATGAAAAAAAGAATTTTAAGTATTGTATTAGTCGCATTATTACTGAGCACTAGCTGCGCCTTTGCAGGAACTACACAAATTTCAGTAAAGCAAAATGAAGCATGCATACGAATTAATGAAGAAATTCTAAATGCAGATAATTTCAATTATAATGGAACTTTATATATACCTTTGAGAGCTGTATCAGAAAGCATGGGAGAAGAAGTAAACTGGAATCAAGATTATGAAACAGCGGTTGTTGTTACAACTAATGCAAATAAAGCTATATTAGCCAAAGGATGTATAGATGTATTGTCATATTCTTATTTGGCACAAAATGTGTTAAATAATTATTCTAATATGTCTCCTAATGATATTTCTAGCATAAGGGTTTTAATGCAAAATGAGTATTATACATTTGTAAATAGTAGCAAGGGAACTTGCAATTGGGATACTCGCTTCAAAGACTCGTATGACAAAACTGAGGGTTATTATAAAAAGTTAGTTGGCGTTATGGTTGTATTAGAAAATGCTAAGACTCAATCTATAAAAAGCATTAACCCTTCTGCCAAAACGGAATGTGAAAAAATTTTTAAGGAAGTATTTTCTAATATAAAAACTATATCTGATAGTGTCTATTCCATCAATTAATTTTAAGCCACCATTATGGTGGCTTTTATTTATGCAATAAAAAAGAGCCGGAGGATTTCTCCCCCGGTATAGATTTAATCGTTTGGATATCTGTTCTTAACTGCTTTTAATGATGGGCATAATACAGCTTTAATTACTTGTTTTTGCTCATAGTTCAAATCACTTCTAGTTGCTAGATATTTGTCCGCTTCTTCTTGCGTGATACTGCCATTGTTATAACTCTTTTCTGATTCTGACAACATAAGGTCTGCTTTTTCTTTAGCTTCTGTTATCATATCTGGTGTTACATCTACCGCTTTTGCGTCTTTAGCTTTTAGCATATTGCTCTTGCTTATTTTAAACACTTGCTGATATGATTCAATATCCTTTTCATCTGCTGTACTAATAATATTAATAGCTCTTTCAAAGTCCGTCTTATTCTCTCCTTTCTGTGCTTTCCAAACATTAAAGTAATCTGATTCGGATATTCCAAACTGTTTAACCTCTGTATCGTATTTCTCTTTGTGCTGTTTATCCATGTCATACTTGTAAGCTGATTCATCTGCTGTCAATGATGGTGCATTGGTGTTACCATCGCTAGTTGCTTCAACATATTGTTTCTGTATGTTTTCAGTTAATGTGTTTATTTTCTGCCTTACGTTTCTAGCTTTGAGTACTCTTTCCTCTCGGTCTAAGCTCTTATCTGCATTTATTTCTTTTATCTCTTTTCTTAAATCCGTCAATTCATCTGCAACCTTACTATACATTTTTCGCCATTGTGCTTCTGGTGGAAGGTCTTTAAAGTCAACATTGTCTTTCTCATACTCATTAAGCTTATCCCACGCTTGCAAATGTGTGTAGGTGCTATAAAAATCATTTTGCCATCTATTAGTGTATGTTGTATCGGTAGTAAATTTTTGAGTAATAGCACTTGTGATTCCATCATTAGCTGGCCTAGTGTATGGCAATCCTAATTGAGAGATAAAACCTAATTGCTGTTTCATGATATACTCAATGCCTTTAGGTGTGTTTAAAGCTCCCCATGCAGCTATATCTGGCAATGCCTTTGCAAGCCACACAGCAAGCACAGATGTAGTATCGTCGTAAACTTCATCGTAATACCCACCGTCTGCAATAGTTTTTTCATTAGTATTTAAGATTGTGCCCCCACTCCAGGTTCTGTTTAAGGCTGCATCATAAAACGGCTTCCAAATGCAATCATGTGGTGGAAACCAGTTCTGCATTATAGCTGCCAATGTCGCTTTGCCGTTGCCATCTTCCGGGTGCTTAATTTCATTTATTGCTCTTTCTAAAGTGGTGTTAAATAATGCTGCCAGTTCTCTGTTCTTTGGTATGCGTATGAATTTACCTGGACCATATTTAATTAAATAATAATTATCTTTAACGTAATCCGGCAAACTCTGATAGTCGTCATCATCAGAATATGCAAGCACTGTAATTACCGCAAGCATACCATACATTGCAATAGACTTAGCAAGTTGGCTCTTTAATCCACCTTTTCTGCCTTCTTTTGTAAGTGCCATTCTCCTAGCCTTATCAATACCAGCCATACCAGCATTAATAAAAGGTATAAATGCACCAACATAGTCAACTAAATAGCCACTTCTGGAGAAATTACCAGTTACATCTTTTGCTGCATACGACGCTTGTTGCACATCTCCAGTATCTTTCAATACTCTCTTGAACTCTACAAGTCGGTTAGCTTCTTCAAATACACTATTTAAATATTCAACACCATCAGCAAGTCTCTTGGCTCTGTTCACTACGCCCTTATTGCAACTAGGTAATGTTTTACGCATAGCCTTTTCAAGGCTGTTTCTGTCGTGCATTAGCTTTGCTCCGAATCCACCAGTAGCTTGATATAGTTTATGGGCTTCCGAGTGAGTTAAAACATCATTGATTGCTAATGCCACATCTTTCGTGTATGAAGCGTAAAGGCGTGGATCAAGTGCACCGTATTTAGATGTGCTTGCGGTTATACCTTGTTGTAAGTCTCTTGCAAAGTTAGGCAATATAAACAGCACATTGGCCGAGGTAGTTAGCATTGAGAAAGTATTTGTAAATAATGCTTTAAATGTTCTTAACGCTGTAGGTATCTGTTTGCCGTTAAGCCCACTTATAGCTCTTGCTAAATGTGTGTCAGTAATAAAATAGAAATAAGTTTTTCCGTTTACTGTAACTGTTGCCACTTCCTTATCAGTACTTATCTTCTTAGGCGTATAATAAACAATAGTATCATTTATAATACTGTCTATTACATTGTCGTACCCCATTTCATTAGCTGTCTGAATCTGGTCTAGTATACTCTTGCTTTCAAATTCTGTCCTCTCTGCCTCACTCATTTTTGCCTTTGCTTCTTGCAAAAATCCTGCTGATAGATTAGCTTTAAGTCCCGTAGCGTCAAATACACTCTTTTGCATTTCTGGTGGAACCTTAACCATAAATTGAGATATTGTGTCAGTAAATTCTGTTTTAGTGCCATGCTGACCGTACAAATTGTGTAGTGATAACATTACATCACGCTTAGTTGCTATCTCAACATAACGCTCAACTTCTTTCATCATGCTTTCAAGTGGCAAATATGTTTCTGCTGTACTTCCTTTTTCACTTGCACGCTTTAATGGATTTTGCATATTGTTGAAACCATCAGAAGTAATAGATAGTTTTTTACCGTTCTTACCTCTTTGCACTCTGAATGTAGGCACATAATGTGGATACTTTTCTCTTAGGCTGTCCATCAGCTTTTTATCTGCAAGTCCAGATTCAACAAGCCATATATCTGTAAAATCTGCCCACCAATCATATAGATTCTGTGCTATTACTTTAAAGTCTGGGTTTTCTTTATCAAGATGTGCAATAGCAGATTCAATCTCTGATTTATCTTGCATATCAGAATTAAATGTTTTCTTACCTTGTTCCATCCAGTCTAAGGAGTGTAAGTCTCTAAGGTAGGTATTAAAGTCTAACTCCCTCTGTCTATTGACTTTAGCATTACTACCATATAAGTCTGATATAACACTAAGCATACTCTGACCACATACATTACCGTTT
Organism: Aminipila sp.; assembly: GCA_047974845.1. Lineage (GTDB taxonomy): Bacteria > Bacillota > Clostridia > Peptostreptococcales > Anaerovoracaceae > Aminipila. The sequence goes on from JBKECQ010000025.1 coordinate 28,099, forward strand.
TTATCTCTTAAACTCTCTGTGATAATGGAGCTTGACAGCCTTGATGATGTTCTTGCAAACATAGCTTTAAGATATGGGTCATTAGCTGCCGGGATATTTACTCCAGCTTCATCTTGAATTTTTGCGCCAACATCTTTAAACGCATTGTCTCTGTCAAATAGCCATTCCATCGTAGATTGTTTTACATCATCTAAATTGATCGGAGCTTTTTCAAATACAGAGTGCATCGTTCTCTGTGTTTTTTCTATATGGCTTAACCCTCTCCATGACAACACTTTGTTTCTATATTTTTGCACAAGTTTCTTGTCGGCGTCGCTCAATGTATTTTCAAAGATGTCATAGAAATTTTCTTTACCAGCGAACGAACCTAGTTCATATGCGCCATCTGGATTGGTCATATAAAGTAGCATAAAATCTGCCATAACTTCGGAGTGCATATCTTCTTCCTTATATCCTCTAGCTTCCATTTCATCTTTTATCCCTGGAGCTTTTGCAAGCATATTAGTAAATTCATTTCTGTATTCATCTGTAAATTTATACTTTTCATCGAATAGATGACCGAACTCGTGCATTGCTGGTTCTAGTTCGTTTAAGTCTCTTATTCTAACTTGCATGTGCGACGGAATAAAAAAGCCCTTAACTCTGTTAGGGCGTCTAAATCTTTTTGAAGTTGCACTTATATGAAGCTCTTTTGCCATATCAGTTATTATCGAATACGGTGTTTGCCCCTTCTTAGGCTCTTGTATATCAATATTTTTAACAACGTCATAAGTTTTTCCAGTCGGTTGATAAAATCCTGCAGTGTTTTCCATCAAAGAAAATTTCTCGTTCTTGACATATTTTTCACCGTTTGATAATATACTAATATCAGGCGGAGCTGATTCGCCGGGCAAGAGGCCACTTGTGGTATCCCCGGTCCAGAACGTTTCAGCTCTGCCATCAGACGGTATTGAATCGCCCGGCAAGGCTTCGACTGTATAGTTGAGGTCCCGGGTCTTGAACGATTCAATACCGTCATTTTTTATTTCTATAACTTCATGCAAATAGAATCTATTCGAATCTTCTTTTCTTATTACAACAACTCCCATATTATGAACACTCTTATTTATTGTTACTGGTGCAGCAAATATGTATGTGTCATACAACCTATCTTTCCAATTTGTTTGGTAGTCAATTTGAACGCCATACTTAACTACATTGGGCACTGCTTTAAATGCTGCCGATTTCTTTCTTCCTATTCCATGTGCCATAGAGTCTTTTATGCCTCTATTATTTAATAAAACAGTTCCAAAGCTTTTTCTTTGAACCTCACCACCTATTGATTCAAAATACTCAGATACCATTTTAGATAAAGATTTTTCACTCTTTGCAAATTCTTCTCCAGTCATAATCGCAACAGGAGGCATTTTGGAAAGTTTATCTTGTACCTCTGGTTTCATAAGTTTTTCGATTAGAGTATTGCCTTTCTTTTCTGGTCTGCCTTGCATAGATAGTTCTTTTTTTACTTGTACTGCTGATTCACTTTTGCTTTCTGGTTTGCTCTTAGTTGCATTATTTAACTCTGAATCAATCTCAAGCAATCTTCTTTTTAAAGAGCTAATATCTTCATCATAAGCAAATGTAGCGTTTACATTTTCTTTAGCTTCTGACAATATCTGCTTCATACCCTCAACAGAATTAGCATTGTAAGTAATTTTATTGCTTACGTCATTAAGTCTATTATTAAGTCTTAAGAATACAGTATCGGTTTTATTTTCAGATTCATATCCACCATCTTCTAGTCCCATCGTTGCTTCTGCTTTTGCTATAGGCTGTTCAAACTGCACATTGTAATCAACACTAGAAGTTTTCTGTACTACCAAGTTCAAACCTCTAAGAGAACCGCACGGCACCTTTTCTTTATTCGCCGATAGAGTTTTAACAAAGTCTTTCAATGCTACAGACGCTTCAATCATCTTTTCGTGAGTTACCCCATTCACTACGGCTGACTTATTACCCTTATCAAGTACTCCTTGCACAGCTTTTAATACTTTGCTTTTATCTTCTGCAGTTTTAATCTTTCCTGGATAACTCTCTATGATGTACTGATTGTTATATTGCTCTGATTGGAAATTCTTTTTCTTGTACTGAAGCTTTTTGAGTTTATCGTCTACATCTTTACGCTCAAACATTAAAGGGTTGTTTGCTGCCTCTATGGACATATTTGCAAACATATCGTCGTTCATATCCTCAATTTCTCGAATGGTTTCGTCACCTTTCATAATCTGAGTGATGGCCTTATTTTTTCTTGCAAGCATTTCCCATGTAGGAGCGTCGTAAGAGTTTAATGTTGAGTAATGATATAATCTCACATTATCATTTTCATTTCCTTGTCTTAGAACTCTGCCTTCTCTTTGCTCTACATCTGACGGTCTCATAGGTGCGTCTATTTGATGTAACGCTACGGCTTTCTTTTGTGCATTCATGCCCTCGCCCATCATTGAGGTTGAGCCTAATAACACCCTTACTTCCCCTGCATTAACCTTGTCAAATAACTCTGATTTCTTTTCGTCTGATTTTCCACCGGCAGTATCTTGTATAAATGCAATTTCCGATCCTTTAATTCCACCTGCTATTAACTTTTGCTTAATGTCATTGTAAAGGTCAAAGCTGTATCTTCTTGAATTGTCATATTCGTCCAGCTTAGCTAACTCAAAAGGTGTAAGCTCATTTTCATCTTTAGCTAAAAGTATATTAATTTCGGCAAGGTATGTTTTACTTTGCTTTACTGGTGTGCCCCTATCTAAAAAAACTATTTGAGTACCTTTATTCTCGTAAGAAGCTTTATACTCATTAAGTATGTTTGATACTGCCTTGTTAACTTTACTATTTAGCAAATCTAGTTCAGCCATAGTTATATCTGAATCGACTAAGCCATTTTCGATAAGCATACGTTTAACACATCTTAGGTCAAGAGCTGCCATTCTAGCGTCTTGCATTAATACTAAATGTCCACCTTTTTTAGCTTCATCTTGTGACATATTCTTTTTATTTTTCTCTAGCTCATGGTTATACTTGTTCAATATTTCTGAACTATCAACAGTTTCGTGTTTCCATGTTGGGTTTGGCAAATTAAGGTCAAGGTCAGATTTATCAACTATATCGGCAAAGGTCTTAAACATTTTAATTAGCTCTGGAACATTCTTAAACTTTGCAAATCTTTCTTTTGTTCTAACTCCACTTCCTGTTGTGTTCATTTCAACACTAGAAATAATTTCTCCAAAAGTATCAGCCCATGCGTCAAAAGATTTAATTTGATACTTTTCTAATATGTCTGGCCTCATGTACCTAATCATTGAATAAAGCTCCCCTATAGAGTTTGAAACTGGTGTTGCTGTAGCAAATACAATACGCTTGTCATTCTTATTCATAAACTCAGTAGCCATGTGCATATGCCTGGCTCTCTCTGATTTACTGTTTTGCACTCCGGCAATACGACTCATTTTAGTATTAAACGCCAAGTTCTTAAAGTTATGTGCCTCATCAACTATCAAGGCGTCTATACCACAAGTATCAAAATATGCCTCGCTATCCTTTGGTCTATCTAACTCTTTTTTGAGCTTTTCTTTTAAAGCCTTTAATGCTTGGTTCATGTTGGATAAACCACGTTTATCCATGTTACCTTCTTTGCCTGCTCTTATAGCTTCTTCTAATTCAACAATTTGATTCTGCACATATGCTTGTTCATACTCTGCAGAAAAGCCAAAGCTTTCAAAGCTAGAATGTCTCATAATGATACAATCAAAATTTGTAGTCTGAATTTTAGCAAGCATTTTCTTTCTGTTCTCACGGTTAAAATCTTCAGTTCTCACAGTAAGCAATTTGGCGTTAGGATACATCTTATAAAAGTCAGTCATGAAGTCGCCTAGTTTATGATTCGGTACGACCATTATAGGTTTCTGTGCTATGCCTAGTCTCTTCATTTCCATAACAGAACCTATCATTGCATAGGTCTTACCAGCGCCTACCGGGTGAGCCATTAAGGTGTTCCCACTTATCGCTCTTGCTACAGCGCTTGCTTGGTGCGGTCTAAGTTTTATTATAGGGTTTGAACCATACATACTAAGGTGGCTACCATCATAACTTCTTGTAACTAAGTTATTAAAATGCTCGTTGTAGTAATCTTCTAGTTGTTTTCTCCTTGTAGAGTCTTTATAAATCCAGTCAGCAAAATAGTCTTTTAGTTCTTCTGCTTTTGCTCTGGCCATCATAGTACGGTCATAGTGCATTACAGTTGAGTCGCCATCTTTAACTATAACTGTAATAGGCTTTTTATTTGCGATAGCGTCTAATAATTTTAATACGCTATAGTCTTTAGTTCCCCATTTATTATTGGCGGTTGACTCATTATAATAGTTTCCATAATTCTCAAAAGTCCATGAAGAGTTATAAGGATTGTAATAAGCCTTGCCACCATTTTCTTGGTTCATCAAGTGGTTAACAAAGGCTTGCATATTCTCAGTACCAACCCAAGGAGTACCGAGCACTACACTTATTTCCTCGGCTTTTAAATCTACTGGTTGTACTTTTTTTAATGCGTCAATGTTCTTCTCAAACCGCGGATTATCTTTTGCCTTTGCTTCTGCTGCCTTAAGTTTTTCTTTAACATTACCGCTTAAATATTCCTCTGAGCTTACATAATTCCCTTCACTGCCTGGCAATTCATATATGCGTTCACCAAGCTCTCTTACAATAGTTTCCTTATCTTTACCATATAACTCTGACATATAATCAAGGCTTACGCCATTTGCCATATTTAAGCTCAATGTCAATGCGTCATTTACATTATCTACGCTTGTAATCGGATTGTTTACAGGAATAGTTCTCTCACTGAAAATAGCTCCTTTAACATATTCTTTCTTTCCGTCAATATATTTTGATTCCTCTATTGAAGCTAGTTTGTAATATCTATCGTCACTCACAAAAACTGCCTTATTAGCTTTATCGCTTATTGCACCATGCTTAGATTTAAATTCATCATACACTTTATTAAGTTTTGCTTGTGCTTTTTTTAACTCCGTTGGATTCTCTGTTTTTATTTGAGTGTTAATTACATTTCCCATGGCTAATGATAAATCCAGCATACCTCTTACACGTTCTGCTTCTTTGCCATCTTGCTTATACAAAGTTTTCTTACCCTTGTTAGGACCCGACTTGATAGTCTTATACCACGGTACTGGTATGCCACTATCATTCATGCGCATTACCATACCATTCTTAACAAGTAAATCTCCTGGTGTAAGTTCCGCTTCCTGTTCCCTCAGAGTATCAATAGTTTCATTACTTAACTTTTCGGATATTTCTTGTGTAGATTTTATAACTATATTCTTAGGTAGTTTATCTATTACATCTGCAATACTTCTGTCATTTGCCTTTACATTGGCAAACAGTTTACCATACTGATTTATCTCAATAGAAAAATCACCCAGTACCATTTCCGGGTAATTTAAGAAATACTCATTGACTTGTACTCCCTTATAGTCCTTTGTACTTATGAAGTCATTATCACCCCTTACACCGTCACTTTGCTTCTGCATGATAATTAGGTCAGTTACAACATCAGTAGCACCAAAAGTGCCACTAGGAAGTCTTATTGCACCTATCAAGTTTGCCTTGCTGTCCATTAACTTTCTAACTTCTGTATCTGCCTTATCCATAGTACCGGAAGTTGTAAGCACAGCCATAATTCCACCATCTTTTAAACTATCCAAGCTTTTTAAGATGAAATAGTCGTGAATGTTATATTTGCCGTATTGCTTATATTGCTTATCGTAAAGTTTTGAGCTACCAAAAGGCACATTACCAATAACAAGGTCTAAGCTGTTTGGCACAATGTTGGTGTCTTGGAATCCCTTAACTTGTATGTTAGCATTCGGATATAATTGTTTTGCGATAGAGCCAGTTATTCCATCTAATTCAATTCCCATAATGTGCGAGTTCTTTTTAATATTTGCTGGCATAGCTCCAATAAAATATCCAGTACCACAGCTTGGCTCAAGTATAGAACCACCTTTAACGCCCAAGTGTTTAATAATATCGTACATAGAAAAAACAACGCTTAAAGGGGTATAAAAAGCATCGTCCGTGCTTTCCCTTGCTGCGTTGTATTCTTCTTTGGTTAATATTGATTTTATTTCATTCGCCCTATCTTGCCACTTAGAATCCTTGTTATCTATAAATGCTTCTTTGATTCCACCCCATCCGGTATACTTAGCAAGTATTTCAGCCTCACTCTTAGTGGCTTGGCGGTTCTCTTCTTTTAGAGTTTTAATAAGTTTGATAGCTTCTATATTGTTATTATATCTAACAGTTTTAGAACCTCTGTCAATATCACTTTTCTTGGTTATTTTAAACCCCTTATTTTCTTCTCCAACTGCTCCCTTATTATTTCGGTTGCTTCCATCTTCAAGTTCTCTATTTCCTGCAGTTGTTCCAAGTATCCGCTCACCCATGTGTCGTTCTTTATTCTCTTGTCCCTGGTCTTGTCTACGTACTTCCTCTGTTGCTCCCTCGCCTCTATGTTCAACTGGTTTATCGTTTGTGTTAGTGTCCCTTCCTCTTTCAATCTCTGGTACACTTTCGGGTTCAGTTCTTCCAGATAGCATTCTATCGTCATTTTGAAGTCGTCCATCGTGTTCCTCCTTTGGTAACATATTATTTTCTTGCAAATACAACTGTGCTGCAAATTTAATTTGATTGTAGTATTGGTCAGATAAATCTGTTTTTATATTTTGTTCATCATGCAAATTCAAGATTTCATTTACTGCATTTGCAAATTCATGGCATACTACTTCTTCTGTCATTGCTTTAGGATTTTCAAGAAATTTATTTAACAATTTGTCATTACTTACATAATCTCTTATAGTGTTTTCTACATTAAGCATTTCTTTTTTATCATTAGCAATTATGCTAAGTAAATCATTTAACGACACATCTTCAACTTTATTCCTTATTAAGTAATGCCCTAGTTCATGCAAATATATTTGAGGTTGATTATATCCTGGAGTATTTCTACCAATACATATTTTATTGCCATCTAAATATCCAAATCTTTCTCCTTCTTTATTATCATAGAAAGTAAGTTCTGTTTCAGATTTTAAAGTAGTATTGCTTTGGTGCAATTGCCTTACTTGTTCTTCGCTTCCTCTTCTCGGATTTTCCTGGCCTTTTTCCTCATTTCTTGGTGCATCTTCATTTTTTCCTCTTCTGTCAGTTTGTCGTAAGCCTCGCTCATCTGCTTGCGTCTCTCTATCACTTCCGGTCGTTTCCCTACTTCCTTCAATGCGTCCGCTAGTTCCTTGTCGAATACGTGTATCTGGTCTGACATCTTCCTTCTCCTTTACCTCTGTTTCTTCTATTGTTTGAATCTCTGTGGGTTCGCTAACCTTTTCCACATTTTCTTCGCTAATAGGTTCTCTAGCTTTTTCGATATTAGTCTCTGCTAGTTTTTCTGCTTTCTTCGTCTCTTTCTTTGCTAGTGTTTCAGCGTCTTTCTTCCCAGCGTTATAAAATTCTTGCTCTAAAAATGGTGGATAGTTAACATCAATGTTTTCATTGAACGGAACATCAATTGTTCTCAATCCATTTTTACCAGCATTATACCACTTCTGAAAATACTTTGTATAATCTTCTACTGCTTGCTTGTCATTTAAATCAAGATTAACGTATTCATTAGTTGCCCATTTTTTGTAAGCTGACTTGCCAGTTCTTCCGTAAGTGGGTGTTAATTCTGCTTGTTCTGCTGGTGCTCCGATAATTGTTTCTTTATTATCCCCCTGTTCAGAATCTTTTGCAACACTTTCATGCTTTAGAGTATAGTTTTCTTCTTGTGTTTCTATTATAGTATCATCAACTTGCTCAATTGGTATAGTGTTTTGAGACTGTTGTGCTTCTATGTGTGGTTTTTCGGTCTTGATTGGCTCTGTTGGTTGATTGCTTTCTTTTATACCCTGAAAAGAGTCACTAGAAGTGTTAATTTTTACTTTGTCTTTTTCTTCTTCCAGTTTTACAAGAGTGTCAATATGTTTACTTATAGCCTCAAACTTTACTTTCTTTTCTTCTGGTATGTATTCGCTTTCGCTTGCTTCTTTTAAAACTTCGCTTGCGTACTTCAAATCATCAATCGTTTCAGTCGTCTGTGGCTTTGAGGCTACTTCTACAACCTCTTTCGCAATCTCATTAATAGCTGTGTTTAATTCACTAACTCCTCTAGTAGTTGTGTCCTCTTGCAATCCAACTTTTTCAAATAGTGTAGCATTTGTTTTGTTGATAGCATGATTTACAATTCTCTGTCCACCACCAAGTATACCGCCCACTGCTGCGCCGTATGCGCCTGCCTCTGCTTGTGCAATTGGATTGATAACTGCGTCGGTATCTTTATCAAGTGTATACCACTTAGAGTCATTGCTTCCAACGGCTTTGTTAATAAGATTCTCTATAGTATACTGCTTTATTTCTTCTTCGCCTTCTTCGAGTGCCGATTTTATAAAACCTCTCCAGCCTTTTTGAGTAGCCTTAAAAGTTTCAATACCTCCACCGACTTCAACAGCACTACCTAGCAACCCATTTAAAAAGGCACTTACAGTAGCTTTTGCTTCGCTTGCGCCTTGCTCAATTTCTTTGTCATATGTAGTTCCTGCCATCTGGAAGAACGAAGTCCAAAACATAGGATTCTCGCCTAATTCTTTTATTGCGTCCCCCATGTATTTACTTGCTTTAGCAACTATACCACTTTTGGCAGCAGCCCCACCAAGTTGTGAAACTGCTGAGGCTCCTCCTGTCATTAATGCTTGTATTGCGTTAGGTATTGCTTGAACAGTACCTTGAATCAAATTACCGGCTATCTGTCTACCCTTACTATCCATAGTATATTCAGCAATTCGGCTTTGCTTTTCACTCTCTTTTTTGTAGTAATTAAACACTTTATCAAGCACATCGTACTTCTCATCAAAAACTAATTCGGTAGGTAGCAACCAGTCGGCTGTTGACGCTAAGGCACTATTAAACCCATATAAGCCTGCCTTTGCGTTTTCCTTAATCATGCTTCCTATGCTTGCTCTTCTAGGTTCAAGAGTATCTAATTTTTGTTTTATATTTCTATCAGTGTTATTCTGTAATTCTCCTAGGTTATAATTTTTAGCTAATTCAAGTCTCTGAGCCATAATATCTTTAATATTACTTGGTGGCTGATTAACTATAGGCTCAACTAATGTGCTTGTGTTAGCTTTGCTATTCTTTGCAAGTATAGTCTGCCTTGCTGTAGTATCTAATTTCGCCGGATCAACTTTGTTCATATCGATAGAAATAGCAGGTCCATTTACGGTACCTGCCATTTCATTTCTTCTATCAACAAAGCTATCTCTTTTCTGCACAGTTTCTGGAGTAAAAACCTTTGGCGTAACTTTGCTAGGTTTTACATCTATTCCAGTAGGTGTATTAGCCTGTTTAGAAACTTTCTCTAGCATTCCTAGCTTCTGCTCCATTGGTTGATTAACAATAGGTGTATTTACCTTTAACTTGCCATTCTCCGTTCTATTGCTTATGAACTGCTTATCTCCCTTAGAAGAATCGTAAGTTTTCATCCCCTTAGATTCTCTTAAAATATTTGCCCCAGCGTTTGCAGCTCTCACGCCTAAGTAGTCTTTATTTTTTCTTGCAGTTTCATAGTCTTTTTTATACTCTGCGATAGTCTTTGCCATGTGATAAAATCCTTTCTTTATTTAGATTTGGAATTTAATCTTTGATGTTCCAAGAAGTCTAATGTAGGCTTGCCATTGTAATATCCGGTAATACTAGCTTCCTGTAGTTTTTTGTTGTAGTCATTATCTTCTCTGCTATCTCTGTAGCCTCTTTCTGACTGATAAATACCTAACATATTAAGTAGGGCGTTTATCTTGTTCTGCTGTTCTGTTGTGGCTGCGTCTAATGCTTTATATGCGCTATCCTCTGATTGTCCAAATAGCTTGGTTGCAAGTTCTTGTATTGCCTGCAACTTCTGAACCTCTAAGTTTCCAGCCGTATTACGTTTTAATGCCTCTGTAGGTAATTGCCCATAGAACCCCGTTTTTAATGCCGTCTTGTCCATGGCGTCCATCATGTCATTTATTGCAGCATTATACATAGGGTCTGATTGAGATTGTGCCCT
>JBKECQ010000030.1:0-56412 GCA_047974845.1 Aminipila sp.
AGGACATGGTGGTAAAGACAGTGGTTCTATAGGACATCAAAAACAACCGGATCAATTGTATGAAAAAGATGTGAATTTAGCAGTAGGGTTAAGGCTAAATGAGTACCTTAAGAGTGCGGGTGTAAAAACCCTGATGGTCAGAGACAGCGATGTTTACTATACTTTGCTTGAAAGAGCAGAAAAGGCAAATAATGCAGGAGCAACGCTTTTTGTTTCAATTCATAATAACTCAAATGAATCTTCAACTCCAAATGGCACGGAGGTTTTATATAATAGTAAAGTAAATGCTGAAGGGGAGACTGAAATGACCTTATACGGCATAGAGAGTAAAGCCCTGGCAAAAAACGTGCAAAAGGAGATGGTCACTATTTTAGGTACTTATGATAGAGGTATAAAGAGCAGTCCGGGAATGGCTGTCCTTAATAAGACCTTTATGCCGGCTATCATTGTAGAGGGAGCTTTCCTTTCTAACGAAAGTAATTTTGCAATGATGAAAGAACCTGACTTTGCTGATAAATATGCTCAAGCAGTAGCAAAAGGTATAGTTAAGTCATTGAATGAGGCTTTTAAGTAAGAGCAGAAGAAAGAGAGTGTTAACAAGTGGGTCTTTTAGTTTTGTACTTAGGAATAGCTTTAGTAGGTTATTTAGTAGGAGCGAAGTATACTGATAAAGAAAAGGATTACAGTTGGACAAGTAAGGTTACTACCGGCTGTTTGATAGTTCTGATTTTTACAATGGGTGCTAGAATAGGTGCAGATGATAGAGTAATATCATCGCTTCAAACCATAGGCATCAAAGCGGCGGTTATAACGTTATTTGCTTTTGCAGGCAGTATTTTGGGCTGTATGGCAGTGAGAAAATTCTTCCGTTTCGATAAGAAGGGGGTGAAGATTGATGACTAAACTTATCATTATCTTCGTGACATTAGGTATGGCAGCAGGTTACTTCTTTATACCGGATTATTTTATTACAAATATATCGGGAAACCTTTTAATATTAGGTCTTTGTATCATGCTATTTTTTGTTGGGTTGGAGCTTGGCAGAGAAGGCACTGTAGTAGAGAACTTTAAAAAAGTAGGCGTGAGAATCTTAGCCTTTCCAATAGGCGCTATGGTCGGTTGCCTTTCATTTGCTGGAATAGCATCAATTTTTCTTCCTATGAGTGTAAAGGAAAGTATGGCAGTAGCCGCGGGCTTTGGATGGTACACATTGGCACCTGTAATGCTTGCTGATGTATCTGCAGAACTTAGTGCGATTGCATTTCTTCACAACGTTATGAGGGAAATGATAGGAATTATGATATTGCCTATTGTTGCTAAGCGTATCGGGTATATTGAAGCGTGTAGTGTTCCGGGGGCTGCAGCTATGGATGTTTGCCTTCCCATAGTGGAAAAATCTACAAATAGTGAAATGACGGTATATTCCTTTGTAATGGGGGTATTTTTAAGTACGGCGGTTCCGGTGTTAGTAAGATTTTTTATTTTCTTGGGACTATAATTAAAATAAAAAAGATAATAAATTAGCGGCTTGGGTGTTGAGGAATATTACCGAAGCCGTCTTTTTATAATATACAATATAAATTAAGATATTTAGCATGAAGGAGAAATAATTAAGTAATGATTAAGAAGTTTACAGGCAGTGATGATTATGTAGTAACAAAGGAGTTAATGAATTCTATTAATGTGGCAATAGCCCTACAGAAACCCTTGTTAATAAAAGGTGAGCCGGGAACAGGCAAAACTATGCTTGCAGAGGCAATAGCCAAAGCTATGAACATGAAGCTTTTGATATGGGGAATAAAATCTACAACAAAGGCTCAGGAAGGCCTTTATGTTTACGATACTGTTCAAAGACTCTACGACAGTCAATTTGGAGAAGGAGACGTTTCAGATATAAAACAATATATTAAACTTGGAAAGATGGGAGAAGCTTTTAACTCTGAAGAGCAAGTGGTTTTACTAATTGACGAAATTGACAAGGCCGATTTAGAATTTCCAAATGACCTTCTCTGGGAGCTTGATAAAATGGAGTTCTATATAAATGAAACTAAAGAAATTATAAAGACAAATCATAGACCAATAGTTATCATTACTTCAAATGCAGAAAAGGAATTACCCGATGCTTTTTTAAGAAGATGCATTTTTCACTATATAGAATTTCCAACACAAGATAAAATGGAAGAAATAGTGAAAGTTCACTTTGGAGATATAGACAAGAATCTTGTTGAGGCGGCTATGGAGGCCTTTTATAAAATAAGAGGGATGAAGGAACTTCAGAAAAAACCAAGCACATCTGAACTGCTAGATTGGATACAAGCCCTTATGATTAGCGGTATATCTATAGATAGTATTACAAAGGAAATACCTTATGTTGGAGTGCTTTTGAAAAAGAATCAGGACATAGACGTTATGTATGAGGTTAAAGAAAAAGGCTACTCTTTGAGAAGGTGGTAAAAGATGTTTTTAGAATTTTTCTATTTGCTCAGAGCGAGAGGACTTAAAATCTCTTTAAATGAATGGATGACATTAATAGAGGCTTTAGACTTAGGCCTTGCACAGTGTAGTCTGATTGGGTTTTATAATCTGTGCAGGAGTATTTTAATTAAAAGTGAAGCTGATTACGATAAGTTTGATTCAGTTTTTGCAGAGTATTTCAAAGGAATTCAAAGTTTAGAAGACCTACCGGAAGAGTTTCAAAAATGGTTAAATGAAGACACAAGAAAACGAGACATAAATGATAAACCAATGCCTGACGAAGCAATGATGGAGCTTGAAGATTTATTAAAGAGATTCTATGAAAGAATTGAAGAACAAAAAGAAAAGCATGATGGGGGTAACTACTGGGTAGGAACAGGAGGAACCTCGAGAATGGGGCATGGTGGATATAATAATCAAGGAATTAGGACAGGCGGTGTGGGTAGACATAAATCCGCAGTTCAAATTGCCGGTGAAAGGCATTTCAAAGATTTCAGGGAAGACAATATATTAGACATAAGGCAATTCCAAATGGCGTTTAGAAAGCTTAGACAGTTTTCCTCTAGGGTTGACAGTGCTAAAACAGAACTGGACATCGAGGGAACTATTGATGAAACGTGTAACAATGCAGGAAATCTAAAACTCGTTTTTGATAAACCCAGAAAGAATACAATTAAACTACTGATTTTATTTGACTCAGATGGATCCATGTCTCCTTACTCGGGATTATGCAATAGACTGTTTCAAGCAGTAAACCAATCTAGCCATTTTAAAGATTTAAAAGTATTTTATTTTCATAACTGTATTTATGACCATTTATATACTACTCCGTATTGCAGGAGAGGGGAATGGGTAAATACCGACTGGGTACTTTCAAACCTTGATAGTGAATATAAAGTTATTTTAGTTGGTGACGGAACTATGGCACCTTCAGAGCTTTTAAGACCCGGCGGCAATTCTTATATAGGCTTATATAATGATGAACCGGGACTAGACTGGCTAAAGAAATTTAAAAATAGATACAAAAGGCTAATTTGGCTAAATCCTATAAGAGAGGACGATTGGGAATATATATATGGAAGCTATACTCTTCAAGCTATAGGTGAGATATTCCCAATGTTTGAATTAACCTTAGAAGGTCTTGAAAGGGCTATTAAAAAGCTGTTAGTAAAGTAGAACATAATTTCGGAACACGTGTTTACAAAATTCAACCTATGTGATATAATTACCTAAAATACTATGGTATTTTACGATTAATACGTTTAAATAAGATGCAGGGAGGAATTATGGAAACATTAAAAGAGAGAGAACGAAAAATTCTTGAATACATGAAAAAAGAAATCAGTCAAAAGGGATATCCTCCTACAGTAAGAGAAATTTGCTCTGCACTAAATATAAAATCAACATCTACAGTTCATAAAGACATTGAGAACCTAGAAATAAAAGGATTTTTAAAAAAAGATCCATCTAAACCACGAGCATTAATGATTGTCTCACCGGAAGATGGAGAGGGCAAGCTAAATTCAAAGGCTCAAAGCAATAATGATTCATATGCAAATACGGAGAGAATAGATGTTGTTGATATTCCAATAGTAGGAAGAATAGCTGCAGGAACTCCAATTTTAGCAGACCAAAATGTAGAGGATACCTTTCCTATTCCAGCTAGATTCGCGGGAAAAGGTACCAACTTTATGCTTACGGTTAGAGGCGAAAGCATGGTAGAAGCCGGAATTTTTGATGGTGACTTCATTTTAGTTGAGCAACAAAATACTGCTAACAATGGAGACATTGTTGTTGCTATGATTGATGGATTTGAAAGTGAAGCTACAGTCAAGACATTTTATAGAGAAGCAGACCATATCAGATTGCAACCGGAAAATTCATCAATGAGTCCAATCATTGTTAAAGAGGTAAAAATATTAGGAAAAGTTAAAGGCGTATTTAGGTATTTTTAAATCAAGTGGATGTATTTAGAAGCTTTGAATATTTTTTTCAAAGCTTTTAACGCTTTTTAAATCATTTAAAACGTTTAAACCTTTTAAATCGTTTTAACATTTTTTAAATATCTTAATACTTTTAAAATTGTTTAAAGACTTTTAAATCTTTTAATACTTTTTCTATCTTTTAATACTATTTTAATTTTTGACTATCTTTTTAAATCTTTGAAAACTTTTTTTAGCTTTAAATACTTTTATTTAAATAAGTTCTTAAAGAGGATGTTAAAGAAGTTATAAAAGAGGCTTTTAAAGAAGCTGTTAAAGGGGCTATTAAAGAAGCTGTGTTTAAATAATATTATCTCTATTTAAGTATTGAGATAATATTGACATTAAGGACTATAAAAAAAGGAATATTGACACCTATCATATGCCTTTTGTAAATTATTAATAAATATTTTGAAAAATAATGTATTATTACTTGACAGATTTGGCTGGAAGTGTTATATTATTTTGGTAATAAAGAAGAAGTTATCCGCTTCTCACCTTATTGGCAATGCTATTAGGGTTAATAAAGCAATTATAACACAGTTGTGTTTTGTGGAGCGGGTACTAAAGTATCCGCTTTTTTATTTTTTATTTATTATTTGCAGGAGGTGCAAGACCATTAGCAAGGAAAATCTAATCAACGAAGAGATTCGTGACAAGGAATTAAGAGTTATAGACAGTGATGGAACACAGCTTGGTATTATGAGTTTGGAAGGAGCATTGGAGTTAGCAAACGAGAGAAAGCTTGACTTAGTGAATATTTCTCCAAATGCTAATCCGCCGGTTTGCAAAATTCTTGATTACGGAAAATATCGTTATGAACTTCAAAAAAGAGAGAAGGAAGCTAAGAAAAAACAAAAAGTTACTTCTGTAAAGGAAATTCGATTAAGCACATTTATCGAAATCCATGACATTCAAGTTAAGGCAAATACAGCTACGAAGTTCTTAAAAGACGGTGACAGACTTAAGGTTAGCTTGAGGTTCAAGGGTAGAGAAAAGGATTATGCAAGCAAAGGGCTGGCAGTTATGGAAAAATTTGCAGAACTAATATCCCCTGTAGGCACAATCGAGAAGAAACCAGAATTTGAAGGCAGAAGTTTGATTATGATTGTTGCACCAAAAAACGATAAATAGATAGTAAACAGATAATAGGAATAAATTTAACGTAGGAGGAACTATTACCATGGCTAAGAATAAGATGAAGTCTCATAGAGGCGCGAGCAAGAGATTTAAATTAACAGGTACAGGAAAAGTAAAGAGAAACAAGGCGTACAAGAGCCATATTCTTACTAAGAAGTGCGCAAAGAGAAAGAGAGGACTAAGAAAGTCTACCATTCTTGGCAGCGCAGATCACAAGAGAATTAAAGCGGTATTAGATAAATAGTTTTAGGAGGTTTGAATAATGGCAAGAGTTAAAAAGGGCGTAAATGCTCATAAGAGACATAAGAAAATATTAAAAATGGCGAAAGGTTTCTATGGACAGAAGAGCAAGGTGTTTAGAGCTGCTAATCCAGCAGTAATGCGTTCACTTCGTTCTGCTTATGTTGGTAGAAAGAACAAGAAGAGAGAATACAGAAGACTTTGGATTGCAAGAATCAATGCTGGTGCTAGATTGAATGATCTTTCATACAGCAGATTAATGGATGGACTAAGAAAATCAGGTATCGAAATCAACAGAAAGATGCTTGCTGAAATGGCTATTCATGATACGGCTGCATTTGCTCAGCTTTGTGATACTGCAAAGAAAGCTGTAAAATAATTAGGCATAACACAAAAATAAAATAATTAAATTTTATTTTTCGACATTTGAATACGACAATTTATACCCCCTTGTAAGGGCTATAATCAGATATGATATAGCTTGCAAGGGGGTTTTTGTTTGGAAATATATGCGGAATACCTGTTTGCTGAAAACTTTCTTATGGGTGTTCTTATTTTATATTTATCTAGTAAAATAGGAAATTTAAAAACCTGTAAGCTAAGAATTATTATAGGTGGAATCCTCTGTGGATTATTCTCTTTTATAATACTTTTCCCTAATATAGGTATGTTCTTGGGAGTAACTATAAAAATTGCTTTCTCAATGCTCTTATCAAAAGTATCATTTAAAAAAGCAATCTTAAAGGGAACTATACTCATATACGTCGTGTCTGCTTTCACGGGAGGAATGACTATTATTCTTCTTTATATAACCAAGCTTAGGGGCATTACAAATAATGCCGCTCTTTATATAAGTGATATAGGTTATATAAATATTGTTTTTGGAGCGATTGTGTCGTACATATTAATAATGTTCTTTTGCAAAGTAATAGAAGCAAAACAATTGAGGGAAAGAATATATACAGATATTACATTGGAGATAGAAGGTCACCGGATTAATCATAGAGCCTTAATTGATTCCGGTAATTTTTTAAGAGAACCACTTAGTGGAAAAGCTGTTGCAATAATAAGTAAATCAGCAGCCATGAAGCTTAAAAGCATAGAGGGTATTGATTTTGATAAACGCTACTGCCTGGTTCCATACAGTAGCATAGGAGTAAAAAATGGACTTTTGGAGGGATACAGAATGGATAAGGCGTATGTAAACGGTAAATTGATGGAGGGCATAGTAGTAGCCATATACGATACGGAGTTTTGTAGATTGAGCGGTGAAGAAGAATATCAAATGTTGCTAAGTAAAGATTTTTTAACAGGAGGGGTAGCGTGATGAATTTAAAAATCAAGCAATGGATATACGAGCATATAATTCGTATTTTTAGGAAAAGAAAAATGTCTGAGGCGGATGATATTTTTTATATTGGAGGAAGCGAAGTTTTACCACCTCCTCTCAATCCTGAGGAAGAAAAAGAATTATTGGAGTCATTTGCTGAAGGAAATGAAGATGCCAGGGCTATTCTGATAGAGAGAAATCTTAGATTAGTTGTTTACATAGCAAAAAAATTTGAAGGCTCAAAAATAAATATAGAAGATCTTATTTCAATTGGAACTATTGGATTGATAAAGGCAGTAAATACTTTTAACTCTGATAAAAATATTAAGCTTGCCACCTATGCCTCCAGATGCATAGAAAATGAAATTTTGATGTATATAAGAAGAAACAATAAGATAAAAAGTGAAGTCTCTTTTGACGAACCTTTAAATGTGGATTGGGATGGAAACGAACTTCTTTTATCCGATATTTTAGGAACTGATAATGATGTGGTATATGGGCATATTGAAGAAGAAGTGAACAGAAAGCTTTTAATATATGCACTTAAGAAATTGAACAATAGAGAAAAACAAATTATGGAAATGAGATTTGGACTTATAAGCGGTAGGGAAATGACTCAAAAGGAAGTTGCAGATAAAATGGGTATTTCACAATCATACATATCTAGATTGGAGAAAAAGATTATAACTAGACTTAGGAGGGAAATCAAAAAACTAGGATAATAAATTTATTTTTATATAGATTTTAGTTTAATTCTGCCTTAAAATAATGGTTTATTGTATATTAAAACTTTTATGCAATCAAAACTATTATATTAAGGCAGTTTTCTATTTAGTAAAAGTATTAATAAATAATGCAAAAGCAGTTTTCTATTTAGTAAAAGTATTAATAAAGAATGCAAAGCAGTTTTCTATTTAGTAAAAAGCATTTATTTATATTAGTAAATGCAATTTTTGATATTTACAAAAGTATTTTTTTATACTTACTAAGAGTATTTTTAATATTTGCAAAAAAATTTTTAATACTTATAAGAGTACTTATTAATTATGTAAAAAATAGTTTTCAATTTTGCAAAAGTATATATTTTATATAAAATACTAAATTTGTTAGCAAAAACAAAAAAAGTTGACTTTATTGATGTTTTATTATAAAATAATGCAAGAGTTTTTGGAATTGTCTGAAAATATTTGGTAATCATAATATGATTTGATTATATAACTAGAAATAAGGAGGATACATATGAATGAAGCAGAGCAGAAAAATAAGATAGGGAGTTTATATGACAATAGTTTTGAACACGACAATTGTGGTATAGGTGCCGTAATAAACATAAATGGTATTAAGTCCCATAAGAATGTAGAAAATGCATTAACAATAGTAGAAAGACTGGAACATAGAGCAGGAAAAGATGCATCTGGAGAAACAGGGGATGGAGTTGGAATTTTAACTCAAATCCCCCATAGCTTTTTTGTTAAGCGAGAAAAAGAGTTAAAGTTACCTATAAACGGTGACTTTGCAGTGGGAATGTTTTTTCTCCCACAGGAAGAACTAAAAAGAAATCAAATTAAAAAAAGATTTGAAATCATAGTAGAAAAAGAAGGGCTAATCTTCTTAGGATGGAGAGAAGTTCCTACCTGTGACAATATACTAGGCAGTAAGGCCTTAAAATGTAAACCGGCAATATTTCAACCATTTATCGGAAGACCTAGAAATATCAAGCCCGGTCTGGAATTTGATAGAAAACTATACGTGGCAAGACGAATCTTTGAAAACAGCGGTGATAGTGAATCTGAGGATACATATGTATGCTCACTATCCAGCAGAACCATAGTGTATAAGGGTATGTTTTTAGTAAATCAGCTTAGATTGTTCTACAAAGATTTGCAAGAGCATGACTATATTTCTGCAATATCAATAGTTCATTCTCGTTTTTCAACAAACACCATGCCTTCTTGGGAAAAGGCACATCCAAATAGGTATATTGTTCACAATGGTGAAATTAATACTATAAGAGGAAATGTAAACAAAATGCTATCAAGAGAAGAAAACATGGATTCAGAAGAATGGGGGCAAGATTTTTATAAGGTCTTACCTGCGGTACCAAAATGGGGCTCTGACTCTGCAATGTTGGACAATACCTTAGAGTTTTTATATATGTCAGGAATGGATCTTCCAAAAGCAGTGATGTTATGTATACCGGAACCATGGTGCAATGACCGAAATATGAGTCAAAAGAAGAAGGACTTCTACCTATATCATGGAACTATGATGGAACCTTGGGATGGGCCTGCATCTATAGTGTTTAGTGATGGCGACTTAGTTGGCGCTATATTAGATAGAAATGGGCTTCGTCCATCAAGATACTATATTACAAAGGACGGAAACCTTATTTTATCTTCTGAAGTAGGGGTTTTAGATATACCTGCGGAGGACATATTAGTAAAGGAAAGACTAAGACCGGGGAAGATGTTGCTTGTGGATACAAAAGCAGGTCGGTTGATAAACGATGATGAAGTAAAAAATCAGTATGTGGACAGTCATCCATATGGAGAATGGGTAGAAAATAATCTTGTGCATCTAAAGGAACTGCAAATTCCTAATTTAAGGGTACCTGTATATAAGAACGTAGACCTTTTACGTATGCAGAAAGTATTTGGCTATTCATATGAAGATGTGATGGATTATTTAAGACCTATGGCGTTAAATGGTGTTGAACCTATTATTGCCATGGGAGCAGACACCCCATTGGCTATGCTATCTGAACAAAAGCCTATTTTATTTAACTATTTTAAACAGCTGTTTGCACAGGTAACAAACCCTCCTATAGACGCTATAAGAGAAGAAATAGTGACATCAACCTATAGCTATTTAGGTAAAGACGGAAACCTTTTATGCGATAAGCCTGAAAACTGTAGATTATTATCCGTAAGGAATCCAATATTATCAAATACAGATTTGATGAAAATAAAAAATATAAGGTTAGATGGTCTAAAGGTGTCTCAGGTCTCTATAAATTACTATAAAGGCACTTCACTGGAGAAAGCTATAGAAAATGTATTTATTCAGCTTGACAGAGAACTTAGAGCAGGTGCAAATATAATAATACTATCCGATAGAGATGTAGACGAATATAAAGTTCCAATACCTTCACTCCTAGCAGTTTCCGCAGTTCAGCAGTATTTGGTTCGCACTAGAAAAAGAATGTCCTTATCAATAATATTGGAAAGCGGAGAGCCAAGAGAAGTGCATCATTTTGCAACGTTACTTGGATATGGTGCCAGCGCAATAAATCCCTATTTAGCTCAAGATACAATCAAGCAAATGATTGAGGATAACTTACTTGAAAAGGATTATTATGCTGCGGTAAATGATTATACTGAGGGAGTACTTCATGGCATTATTAAAATAGCTTCCAAAATGGGAATATCTACTATTCAATCATATCAAGGGGCTCAAATCTTTGAAGCTGTTGGAATCAGCAAAGAAGTAATAGATAAATATTTTACAAGTACAGTGAGCAGAGTTGGTGGGATAAAGCTAAAGGATATAGAACTTGAAGTAAACCAAAGACATTCCGTGGCGTTTGATCCATTGGGATTAAATAGTGACTGCGAGCTTGACAGCAACGGTGAACATAGATTCAGGACAGGAAAGGAAGAACACCTATATAATCCTAAAACTATACACTTATTGCAGACTGCTGTAAAAAAGGATGATTATACGCTGTTTAAACAATATAGTGAATTGATTAATAAGGAAATGGGAGCAAGTCATTTAAGAAGTCTCATAGATTTTGATTATAAGAATAGCGAAATATCTATTGATGAAGTTGAAAGTGTGGAGTCAATAGTGAAAAGATTTAAGACGGGTGCTATGTCTTATGGCTCAATCTCAAAAGAAGCACATCAAACCATGGCAGAAGCTATGAACAGGATTAACGGAAAGTCAAATAGTGGCGAAGGCGGTGAAGAGCCTGAGCGAATGCAGATTGGACAAGACGGAGTAAACAGATGCAGTAAAATTAAACAAATCGCTTCGGGCAGGTTTGGGGTTACATCAGAGTATTTAGTAAGTGCAGAAGAAATACAGATTAAGCTTGCACAGGGAGCGAAACCGGGTGAGGGTGGACAACTACCGGCAGACAAGGTTTACCCTTGGATTGCAAAAACAAGACATAGTACTACCGGTGTAGGGCTTATATCACCACCCCCACACCACGATATTTATTCTATAGAAGACTTGGCACAGCTGATTTATGACTGTAAATGCGCTAATACTGCCGCAAGGGTATCCGTTAAACTGGTATCTGAAGCAGGAGTGGGAACTATCGCTGCCGGAGTTGCAAAAGCAGGGGGTCAAGTTATATTAATATCAGGATATGATGGCGGAACTGGAGCAGCTCCAAAGAACTCCGTTTATCATGCAGGATTGCCGTGGGAGCTAGGCCTTGCAGAAGCTCATCAAACATTACTGATGAATGGCTTGAGAAGCAGGGTTGTTCTTGAGACGGACGGCAAGCTCATGAGCGGAAGAGAGGTAGCAATTGCGGCATTACTTGGAGCAGAAGAATTTGGCTTTGCAACAGGTCCACTAGTGTCTATGGGCTGTGTGATGATGAGAGTTTGTCATTTGGACACGTGTCCGGTGGGTATTGCCACTCAAAACCCTGAGTTGAGAAAGAGATTTTCAGGAAAACCAGAATACGTAATAAATTTCATGAAATTTATTGCCCAGGAACTAAGAGAATATATGGCTAAATTGGGATTTAAAACCATAGATGAAATGGTAGGAAGATCTGATATGCTTAAAGTCAAAGCTTCAAAGCATACGGAAAATGGAGTAGTTGATGTTACAACTATCATAAATAATGGTTTCGATAAAAAGCAATCCAACTGCACATATAGAAAAGAGCACGGGTATGATTTTAAGATAGACGAAACAAAGGATATTACACAGCTATATGAAAACTTAAAAGAAGCCATTGAAAAGGGAGAAAGCAAGACTGTTAAGATTTCCGTTGACAATCAAGACAGAACCTTTGGAACTATATTAGGCTCTATTTTAACAAAGAAGTTTGGAAGCACTCTAAATGAAGATACTTATAGAGTTAAGTGTAAAGGTTATGGTGGACAAAGCTTTGGCGCATTTATACCAAAAGGATTAACTTTAGAACTTGAAGGAGATAGCAACGATTATATTGGAAAAGGTTTATCCGGAGGTAAAATAGTAGTATATCCAAATAAAAAGTCAACCTTTAAGCCAGAAAATAATATTATTATAGGCAATGTAGCCTTTTATGGAGCTACATCCGGAAAAGCATTTATAAACGGAGTGGCCGGAGAAAGGTTCTGCGTTAGAAACTCAGGTGCTGAAGCCGTTGTTGAAGGCGTTGGAGATCACGGACTGGAATATATGACCGGCGGAAAGGTAGTGATTTTAGGAGATGTAGGAAATAACTTTGCGGCAGGAATGTCAGGAGGAATAGCCTATGTCCTTGATGAAAATGGTGACCTTTATTCAAAACTGAATAAGGAAGACATTTGTATGAATACTGTATCAAAGAGTGAGGACATATTTGAATTGAATCAACTTATATCGGAGCATCTTAAGGAAACCGGATCGGTTAAAGGGAAAATAATATTAAAAGAATTTGCAAAATATCTACCAATGTTCAAAAAAATAATTCCTTATGATTATAAAGTAGTCCTTGAACTAATCAATAAGTATGAAGAAATGGGGTTGGATAAGGAAAATGCACAAATAAAAGCTTTTTATGAAATCAAAGGAGGTATAAATTAATGGGAATGCAGGAAGGATTTTTAAAATACAAAAGACATACCAGTGAAGCTATAAAACCAAAGGAAAGAATAAAAAACTTCAATGAATTCCATATATCTCTTTCAGAGGCAGAGCAAAAAGAGCAGGCGGCACGTTGTATGGAGTGTGGAGTACCGTTTTGTCAATCCGGCATGGATATTGGGGGCATGGTGTCTGGATGTCCACTAAATAACTTGATACCGGAATGGAATGATTTAGTGTTTAGAGGGAACTATGAGGCGGCTTTAAAGAGACTATTAAAGAAAAATAATTTTCCGGAATTTACCTCAAGGGTTTGTCCTGCTCTATGTGAAAAAGCCTGCACCTGCTCATTAAATGGTGACAGTGTAACTATAAAAGAAAATGAAATGGCAATTATTGAAAAAGCTTTTGATAACCAGCTAATAAAACCTAAAGCGGTAAAATACAGAACAGGTAAAAAGATTGCAATTATAGGCTCAGGACCCTCAGGACTTGCTGCCGCAGACCAACTTAATTTTAGGGGGCATCATATTACTATTTTTGAAAAGGATGATAGAGCAGGCGGATTGCTTATGTATGGAATACCAAATATGAAGCTTGAAAAAACTGTAATTGAACGCAGAACAAAGCTTATGATTTCAGAAGGAATTCAATTTAAATTCAATGAAAATATTAATACAAAGGCACAGGCAAAGAAAATTTTAAATGAATTTGATGCGGTAATATTGTGTTGCGGTGCCTCACAACCAAGAGACATTAATGCTCCCGGCAGAGAATGCAAAAATATTTATTTTGCAGTTGATTTTCTTACATCAACAACAAAATCACTTTTAGATAATTATATGGAAGATGGGACATATATATCAGCTAAAGGAAAAAATGTCTTGGTAATAGGGGGAGGGGACACCGGTAATGACTGTGTGGGTACATCAATCCGACATGGTGCGAAATCTGTTGTCCAATTAGAAATTATGCCTAAGTCTGCGGAGGAAAGAAGAGAGAATAATCCATGGCCAATGTGGCCCTTAGTCTTAAAGACCGATTACGGGCAGGAAGAGGCAATTGAGATTTTTGGTAAAGATCCAAGAATGTATCAAACCACAGTTAAGGAGTTTATTTGTGATAAAAAAGGCAATGTAATTAAAGCAGTGTTGGTAAAAATAGAAACTAAAATTGACGCCAAGACAGGAAAGACCTCATCAAAAGAGGTGTTAAATTCTGAAGAAACCATTGAGGTTGATATGGTTTTAATCGCGGCCGGCTTTTTAGGATGTTCAAAAGATATTGCGGAAGCCTTTGATGTGAGCATTGATAAAAGGGGAAATATTTTAACGGAAAATGCCGTAGATAATTTACATCAAACCTCTGCAAAAAAAGTATTTGCGGCGGGAGATATGAGAAGAGGTCAGTCTTTAGTAGTATGGGCCATAAAAGAGGGAAGAGAAGTAGCTAAGCAAGTAGATAAGTTTTTAATGGGATATACAAACTTAGCATAAAAAGCAGGAAAATGTTGCAATTGTTAGGCTAGAAGAAATTTCTTCTAGTGATAACAAAAAAAGATAAAAATTTATAGCTCATTTTGTATAATATAACCTTATTTTGCACATAAATATTATAGGTCGCAGTTAGCTCTATTTTTAGAGTTAACTTGGTTGCTAAAGGGGAGCAAGCAGGGATTCGGAGGGACCTTATTTATGGCGAACAAAGTTGAAATCTGCGGAGTAAATACAGCAAAACTGCCGGTTTATAAAGACGCGGAAATGATGAGAATGATAGAGGCAATCAAAGGGGGAGATAAAGAGGTTAGAGAAGAATTCATACGGGGAAACCTCAGATTAGTATTAAGCGTAATACAGAGGTTTAACAATCGTGGTGAAAATCCCGATGACTTATTTCAAGTGGGTTGCATTGGACTTATTAAAGCTTTAGAGAATTTTGATACTAAACATGAAGTTAAATTTTCTACGTATGCCGTACCGATGATTATAGGGGAGATTAGGAGATACCTTAGAGATAATAATCAAATAAGAGTATCGAGATCTATCAGAGATACAGCGTATAAAGCATTACAAGCTAGAGAAAGATTATCTATTAAGTTGCAAAGAGAACCTACAGTTGCTGAGATTGCAAAAGAAATTGAAATGGAGAGGGCAGATGTGGTACTGGCACTGGAATCTATTCAGGAGCCCATTTCTCTATTTGAACCGGTTTTTCATGATGATGGTGATGCTATATACGTAATGGATCAAGTCAAGGATACGAAGAATACCGACGTAAAATGGATTGAGAATCTATCACTTTCAGAAGCAATGAAAAAGCTTTCGCCTAGAGAACGACATATTTTGACCATGAGATTTTTTGAAGGAAAGACTCAGATGGAAGTAGCAGATGAAATCTCCATCAGTCAGGCACAAGTTAGTAGGCTTGAAAAGAATGCTCTTAAATATATGAGAAAATATGTTTATAAGAGATTACTGAAATGCATATACATTTAAATGGATTTAATGTCATGGCATTTAATATTAAGCTGTAGAAATTATGTGTAAACTGTGAAGGGAATATGAAATTTGACTTAGCTCGGTTGTTATACCGAGCTTTTCCATTAAAAGGGCTTTTAATTTGTATTTGTATGTAATATAATTACATGATGTAGACTGCATTTTGTAGTCATTATTGAAAAGTAAGAAAGGCATGGATGAAATGATTAAAGGAAACAACGGTAAAATAAAAGCTATGGCGTTAATTATGGTGTCATGTTTAGCTTTATCTCTTTCAGCGTGTGGAGCTAAAGACGACTATAAAATTCCATACTCTAATTATGATTTATCGGAATACGTTACTCTGGGGGATTACAAAGGACTTGAAGTAAAAGAAACAAAAATAAGTGTTACTGATGAAGAAGTTCAAGCAGAAATACAAAACAGATTAGATGCAGCAAGTAAACAAGTAGAAAAGAAAGAAGGAACTGCTGCTGAAGGTGATAAAGTAAAGATCGTTTATGTGGGCAAGTTAAATGGCAAAGCCTTTGAGGGTGGAAGCACAGGTGAAGACGGAACTGTTATTACACTTGGAAGTAGCGGATATATCGATGGTTTTGATAAGGGTGTTGTAGGAATGAAGGTTGGAGAAAAGAAAGACCTTAATCTAAAATTCCCGGCAGACTATCAGAGTGAAGAACTAAAAGGTAAAGATGTTATTTTTGAAGTTACACTAAAAGCTATTATGGTTACTGAAACTCCAAAGTATGACCTTGCTTTTGTAAAAGAAAATAGTGATGAAAAATCAATAGAAGACTATGAAGAAAGTGTAAAAGAAGATATAAAGGAAAGAAAAGAAGCATTAGCTGAAAATGAACAGAGAAATGCGCTTTGGGGAACTATAATGGATAGTTCTAAAATTATTAAATACCCAGAAACAGAACTAGAAGCCTGTAAGAAGACTAATCAGGAATACTACGAATCATACGCAAAACAATATGGTTTAGAATTAAAAGACTTTATAAGCCAATATATGGGTATGGACGAGAAGGCTTATCAGGACTACTTAAAGGAATATTCCGAAGCTATAGTATCTCAAGAAATGGTAATGTATTCAATTGCTAAGACTGAAAACATCAGCGTTTCAAAAAGTGATTATAAGGAAAAGCTTAAGGAATTTATGACAGAACAGGGTATTACTGATTCTTCAGAATTTGAAAAGCAATATGGTATGTCTTTTGAAGAGTATGCCGGTAAAGATAACTTGATGAAGAGCTTTTTACTTGAAGAAGTTTTAGAATTTGTTGAGGACAACGCTAAAGTTGTAAAAGAAGCTTAGTATTAAGAAATTGAGATAAAATACTAAAAAATATAAAAAATATTGTTGTGACACAACAAAAATATTGAAAAGGGTTGTTATATGTGCTAAAATTGATACATTAGTTTATCATCATGCCATATAGCAACCTTTTTGCTTTGTATGTGGCGGAAATGAAACTATGATTCTCTGGAGAGTCTCTTAATGGGCGCCGAAGGTGTACGGTAAGTGTGATGAGCTTACTTATCTCTCAGGCAAAAGGACAGGGCATATAGTTTGTTTAATTTAATTGAATGACTATTGTGTATTCTCTCTAGAAGTCGATTTTTAATCGGCTTTTTTATTACTTTTTTACTCGAAAAGGAGAGGAAAACAAATGTTAGAACAAGTAACAAAAATTTTAGAGAACATTGACAACTTTGTGTGGGGCTTACCTCTGATTGTCCTAATCATGGGTACCGGTATATTTTTAACTGTTCGGCTTGGAGTAGTTCAATTCAGGTACTTAGGAACAGCACTAAAATACATGGTAAAAAATGAAGAGGGTGGAATTGGAGAAGTTAGCAGTTTTGGGGCATTATGTACAGCTATGGCTGCCACTGTAGGAACAGGAAATATAGTTGGTGTTGCAACGGCTGTAGTAACCGGTGGTCCCGGAGCATTGTTCTGGATGGTTTTAGCCGCGTGTTTTGGAATGGCTACAAAATATTCAGAAGGATTGCTGGCAGTAAAGTACAGAACCATTGACAGCCAAGGCCATGCTTTAGGAGGACCTTTTTACTACATTGAAAAAGGTATGGGTAAACAGTGGACATGGCTTGCAAAAATGTTTGCTGTTTTTGGTATTGGAGCTGGGCTTCTTGGGATAGGAACTATAACTCAGGTCAATGGTGTTGCATCTGCTGTAAAGGGATTTTTTGACCCAAATAATCAGATGATGGTGCCTATGCTAGGCACAGAATACTCAATTGCAACAATTGCTTCTGCCATTGTTGTAACTATTGCAACAGCTTTAGTTGTAATAGGAGGTATTAAAAGAATTGCTAGTGTTACAACCTTGGTTGTTCCGTTTATGGCAATTACTTATGTTTTGGTTTGTGTAATTATCCTTATTTATAACGCATCGGCTATTCCTTTAGCAATTGCCGAAATTTTTGAAAGCGCATTTGGACTAAGAGCAGCAGCAGGGGGAGCATTAGGTGCTCTTATGATTGCAATGCAAAAAGGTATAGCAAGGGGAATATTCTCAAATGAAGCTGGACTGGGTAGCGCACCAATAGCCGCCGCGGCAGCACAAACTAAAGAACCGGTTCGTCAAGGTTTAGTATCCATGACTGGTACTTTTATAGATACTATTGTAATTTGTACAATGACTGGTCTTACAATAATGGTAACGGGATCATGGAATCTTGGGCTTAAAGGGGTAGAGGTTACCTCCAATGCCTTTGCTACTGGACTTCCATGGAATCCGCAGGTTGGTTCCTTTGTACTTATGATTTGCTTGGCATTCTTTGCGTTTACGACTATTTTAGGTTGGGACTATTATAGTGAAAGATGTCTGGAATATTTGACCGGTGGAAATCAGAGTATATTAAAGGGATATAGATGGCTGTATATTTTAGCTGTATTAATTGGACCTTTCTTAACGCTGGAAGCTGTATGGACTATAGCGGATATTTTCAATGGATTAATGGCAATTCCAAACTTGATAGCTTTGATGGCCTTAAATGGGGTTATTGTATATGAAACGAAAAGCTATTTTCAAAGATATAAAGGTAATTTATAGGAATTATAATGATAAAAAAATAAAACATTTTTACCTATACGGGCAACAGGAATATTCCTGTTGCCCTTCTCATATAATGATAAAAGTACAGGCAGTATAAAAAAGCCTTTTGGCAGTACTCAAATGAATCGCTTTAGCGATTTTTTCTGCATAATAAAAATTATAGATGGAGGTAAAAAATGATAAGCACAGAAGATATTAAAAATAAAGAGGTTATAAACATTTATGATGGAAAAAGTATGGGCTATGTAAGTGACATTGAAATAAATCTTGAAGCTGGCACTATTGAGGGAATCATTATACCGTCACCAAGGAATTTCTTTAATATATTTGGACGAAATGAAGATGACTATGTAATAAGATGGGAAAACATAAAAACAATAGGTGATGATGTGATTTTAGTTGATATTGAAACTCTAATAGAGTAAAATTGTATAAAATTGCACATTAGTGCAATAATTTCTTTTCAAAATACACAAGATATAGTAGAATGAGTACATAACAGGGAAAGTTTAGCGTGTTGTAATATAAAAGCAAGTTATAGAAGTTTTTTATTGTGGAGGTGGCATTATGAGATGTCCGTTTTGCGAAAATACAGATACAAAAGTAATTGATTCAAGGCCTACAGAAGAAGGACATGCTATTAGGAGAAGAAGAGAGTGCGATAAATGCAATAAGCGTTTTACTACCTATGAAAAGGTAGAAGAAATGTTGCTTATGGTAGTTAAAAAAGATGGTAGAAGAGAAGTCTTTGACAGAAATAAGATTTTAAACGGAATAATTAAAGCTTGTGAGAAAAGACCGGTTGCTATGGGGGATATCGAAAGAGTAGTCAATGAAATAGAAAGAGGCCTTAACAATCTCATGGAAAAAGAAGTTCAAAGTGAGTTTATAGGTGAGCTTATAATGGATCAGCTTAAGCGATTGGATGAGGTAGCCTATGTTAGATTCGCTTCTGTTTATAGACAATTTACAGACGTAAATACATTTGTGGCGGAGATAGAAAAATTACTGGATAATGAGAAGAGGATTTAGATAACAAATGGACAATAAAGAAGATAGAATAATTAGAGTTGCTATTGATGGTCCCAGTGGTGCCGGTAAAAGTACAATAGCAAAGGAAGTTGCTAGACTCTTAAATATAGACTATATTGACACCGGAGCCATGTATAGGGCAATTGGGTATAAGCTATCTATAACAGGTACTGACTTGGATAACAAGGAAGAGCTAAAAAATGTTCTTGAAGCAACAGAAATCGATTTTAAAGAGGGAAACACTCTTCTGGATGGATTGGATGTCAACAATAAAATAAGAACACCGGAGGCCTCAAAAATGGCCTCTATTTGCTCTGCATTACCTGAGGTTAGAGAAAAATTGGTTTCTTTACAAAGGAAAATGGGACAAGTTAAAAGTGTAGTTATGGATGGCAGAGATATAGGCACAAATGTTTTGGTAGATGCAGAATATAAATTTTTTATGACAGCATCTGCACAAGAAAGAGCAGAAAGAAGATTTAAGGAACTAAAGAGCAAGGGCGAAGAAGTGTCTTTTGCCACTGTTCTTGCAGACATAATTCAAAGAGACCATAACGATATGAATAGAGCCTTAAACCCATTAAAAAAAGCAGATGATGCAATAGAAATAGATACTACAGGTAAAAATATTTCTGAAGTAACTGATATAATTGTTAAATACATGGAGGTAAAATAAATGGCAATAGTTAGACCTTTTAAAGCGGTAAGACCGGAAAAACAATATGCGGATAAGGTTATATCACTTCCGTATGATGTAATGAATAGAGAAGAAGCTGCTAACATGGCAGATGGAAATCCATATAGCTTTTTACATGTTTGCAGAGCTGAAATAGATATGCCTGAGCAGGAAAACCCTTATGAAGCTTGTGTATATGAAAGAGCAAAAGAAAACATTAGCCAATATCTTGAAGATGGCGTTTTTGTAAGAGAAGAAAAGCCGGTATTATATTTATATAAGCAGGTAATGGATGGAAGAACTCAAGTTGGGATTGTAGGATGTGTTGCTGTAGATGATTACATAAATAATGTAATCAAAAAGCATGAATATACAAGAGTAGAAAAAGAAATTGATAGAATTAACCACTTTGATATTTGTAATACAAATACAGAGCCGGTTTTCTTGACATATAGGGATAATAAAAAAATCAGAAGCATAGTAGAAGGCTGGATGTCAGCTCATGAAGCCATTTATGACATTAAGACAGATGATGGAATAGAGCACGTGCTTTGGAGAGTTGACGACGAAAACACAACTGCCGCTTTAACTGAATTATTTGGAGATATTCCATCCTTATAGATTGCTGACGGACATCATAGAAGCGCATCAGCTTGTAAAGTTGGATTCAAAAGAAGAGAAGAAAATCCAAATTATACCGGTGATGAGGAATTTAACTTCTTCATGGCAGTTATCTTCCCAGACAGTGATTTAAGAATTTTTGATTACAATAGAGTAGTGAAGGACTTAAATGGGCTTTCTAAAGAGGAGTTTTTAAGCAAGATAGAGAATGCAGGATTTACAGTAGAGAAAAAGGGTGAAGAAACATACAGCCCTATAGGTAAGCATATCTTTGGAATGTTTTTAGGCGGGCAATGGTATGAGTTAACGGCTAAGGAGGAAATAATTCCTAATCATGTTATTGACTCTTTAGATGTTGCAATTCTTCAAAATAATCTTTTAAGCCCTATTTTAGCCATTGAAGATCCAAGAACAGATAAAAGGATTGATTTTGTAGGTGGCATAAGGGGTTTGAAAGAACTGGAAAGAAGAGTTAATTCAGATATGAAAGTAGCGTTTGCAGTATATCCGGTGGAGATTAAAGACTTATTGGAAGTATCGGACAACGACATGGTTATGCCTCCAAAATCTACTTGGTTTGAACCTAAATTAGGTAGTGGATTGTTTATGCATGAACTATAAGAGATTATTAGAATTAAATAATAATATAATTTAAAAATATAAAAAGGCTGTTTGAGTATAACACTATACCCAAACAGCCTTTTTACATAATCTTATTTGGTATTTTGAGTAATGTACTTAGGGACTTAGAAATTCCCTCAGCTTGCCTACTGCCTTTTTCTCAATCCTAGAAACGTAAGAACGGCTTATTCCTAGCTGTTTAGCTAATTCTCTCTGAGTCAAAGGATCTTCACCGGATATGCCATATCTTTTTATGATTACCAATTTTTCTCTTTTGGTTAAAATATGAGAGATTGCATCATAAAGACATTTGATTTGCATTTTTAAATTTATGTCTTCAAGTATAGCATCTGGATCAGAACCTAAGATGTCATTAAAGTTTATTTCGTTGCCGTCTTTATCTGTTCCGATTGGTTCGTTTAGACTTATTTCTTGCTTTCTTTTCTTGTCTGAACGAATTGACATTAGGATTTCGTTTTCTATGCATTTTGCAGCATATGTTGCCAATCTTGTGGCACGTTTGCTACTGTATGTATTTATGGCTTTTATCAGTCCTATTGTACCAATGGAAATTAAATCATCTGGATTTGTATTTCCGCCTGAGTATTTTTTTACTATATGCGCAACTAATCGGAGGTTACGCACAATCAATGTGTTTTTTGCTTCTAAATCGCCTTTCTCAAAAAGTTCAAGGTAATATTCCTCCTCCTTGCAAGTAAGTGGTTTTGGAAAGGAACTGCCCATCTATGTAACCCCCCTCTGTAGATTCTTACTATATGCTAAAAAAGTCCCTAAAGTGCATGACCTTCAAAAAAATGCATGGTCTTATTTATTTTGAACAGAAAAAACAGGCCATATGGAGCATATTAAAACCCGTATTTTTCTCTTGTATAAACTTGTGTAAAATGCTACAATATAAGATACGAATAATTGGGGAATCCAGTAGGCGATTAAAGCATCTTTTGATGCGGAGGAATCTGAAATGATAATAAGAGAACTTCCGGTCGACGAAAGACCTCGAGAAAAAATGTTGCTATACGGAACATCTGCATTATCCAATGCAGAGCTTTTAGCAATTCTAATTAGGACAGGTACAGCTAAAAAATCTTCAATTGGTTTAGCCAACGAGATTTTGACACATAAAGAAAATGGAATGTTATTTTTAGCTGACTGTGTACCAGAAGAATTATATGAAGTAGATGGAATCGGTAAGGCCAAAGCTTGTCAAATTGTTGCGGCTGTTGAACTTGGGAAAAGGATAGCAACAAAACCAAAAGAGGCAAAAATCAACATTAATAATCCGGAATCGATTGCCAACCTTTTTATGGAAAAAATGAGATACTATAAAAGGGAATTTTTTAATGTTGTAATACTGAATACAAAGGGTGAAGTAATTTCAATAGAGAATGCTGCCATTGGGGACTTAAATTGTACCATTGTTCACCCTAGAGAAATATTTTGCAAAGCGGTTAAGAAGAGCGCATCAGCTGTTATTTTCGTACATAACCACCCAAGCGGGAACACAAAACCCAGCAAGGAGGATATAAATATTACTGAAAGATTGGTCAAAGCAGGAGAAATTTTAGGCATTAAAGTACTTGATCACATTATTATCGGAGATGGGACTTTTTTAAGCTTTAAAAGTAAGAATCTTATATAAGCTTTATATGAATATTGCAGTATATAAAGTTTGGCAGCAGAAAAATATGCAGTGGAGGATTTAGGATGTTTTTTAGAAATGATATGGGCATAGATTTGGGGACAGCTAATACATTAATATATATGAAAGAAAAGGGAATAGTATTAAATGAGCCCTCTGTTATTGCAATGGATAAGATAAACAATAGTGTTTTGGCAACAGGTATGGCTGCAAAAAAAATGATAGGCAGAACACCTGCAAGTATTGAGGTGGTTAGACCTTTGAGAGAAGGCGTTATATCTGATTTTGATATGACTGCTGAAATGATAAGAGTTTTTATTAGAAAAGCATTAGGAAATAAGCCTTCTAATAATTTGCGAATTTCTATAGGGGTGCCCAGTGGTGTAACTGAAGTAGAAAAAAGAGCTGTTGAAGAAGTTGTCAGACAGATGGGCGCAAAAGAAGTATACATCCTTGAAGAACCTATGGCAGCGGCAATAGGTTCAAATTTGGCGATTGACGAACCGGAAGGTTGTATGATTTGTGATATAGGTGGGGGTACTACTGATATTGCTATTATCGCTCTTGGCGGTATTGTTACCAGCATTTCACTTAGATATGCCGGAGACAAATTGAATGATGCTATTGTAGGATATATGAGAAAGAACTTTAATCTTGCAATAGGTGACAAAACTGCTGAAGAGTTAAAAATAAAAGTTGGATGTGCTATGATAGAGTTGGATGAGGATGGCAATGAGGTAACTATAGTTGAAGTTGCAAGGGGTAGAGATATTATATCAGGATTGCCCGCTACTGTTGAAGTAACAAATAGAGATATGCATATAGCACTGGAAGAATCAGTAGAAATTATAATAGATGGAATAAAATCGACACTTGAAAAGGCTCCACCGGAAATAGCGGCAGACATTGTGCATAATGGACTGGTTTTATCTGGGGGTGGTGGTATGTTATCACAACTGGATAAATTAATTGCTCAAAAAACAGGAATGAATGTTGCAGTTCAGGAAAATGCATTTGAAGCTGTTGCTCTTGGAACAGGTAAAAGTTTGGAAAATTTAGAAAAACTAAAGAGATACGCTTGCGTTGCAAGAAGATAGGAAAGTGTTTAAATGAGGTTTATTAGAGAACACAAATTATTTAGTGTTTTAATAACGGTAATACTTGTTTTGTGTATATTAATGATTGCTTCATATAAAATTAGCGGTAAGAATAGTATAGTGGGTAATGCCCTAGAAACGGGGGTTACCACTGCTCAAAAACCGTTGGCATCAGCTGGAATGAATATTAAAAGCAATTTAAAGGGTATTTTTAAATTTAAGCAAGTTGTAGCCGAAAATGAACGATTAAAAAAAGAAGTAAGTGAACTGGAAGAAAAACTAGTAAAAGTAGCTTTACAAAAAAATGAATTGCAACAACTTCAAGAGTTGTCAAATGTTCTTAATTATGATAGTGTTAATAACTCTAAAGAAATAGTTTCAGCAAGCATTATTTCATTAGATGGGTCAAATTGGTTTAATATATTTACCATAGACAGAGGAAGTGCTAGTGGAATAAAAAAAGATTGCATTGTTGTAAATGGAGACGGTTTAGTCGGAAGAGTTATTGAAACCGGTGAAAATTGGGCTAAAGTAGTAGCAATCGTGGATGAGTCCAATAATGTTTCCTTTTCTGTGCTGAGAGATATGAGTTTAATTGGAATAGTTACAGGCGACGGAAAAGGCAATTTGTCAGGATTTATGCTTGATAATGAAGCTAGTGTTATAGAAGGGGATGTTTTAGTTACTTCAAATATGGGTCTATACCCAGAAGGAATTAGGATAGGAAAAATTACTTCAGTAGAGTATAATAGTGATACTCAGCTTAAAACTGTAAAAATTGAACCAAGTGTTTCATTTAAAAGCTTACAAAAGGTGGCGGTTATATTATGAAGATGAGATTTGCTGTCATCATATTTTTAATTGCATTTTTATTGCAGGGAACATTGTTAAATTTGTTTTCTATTTTTGGAGCTACTCCTAATTTGGTGTTATGTCTTGTAATAATATTTTCATTTTTATATGAAGATAATAATGGACTTGTTTTAGGAGTAGTTTTTGGACTACTGATGGATCTTTGTTTTACACCTTATATGGGAATGAACGCCTTTGCAATGCTAATTGTTAGTTTATTTGTAAGCTTCTTAAGAGAAAATATAAATAAAGAAAATCTAGTACCTGTTTTAACGGTATCTGTTGTGGCTACATTTATTTTTAATTTGATTTATTTCTTTTTAAGCAGATGCTTTGGAAGCACTTACTCTATAATATATTGGCTAAAATTACAACCACTGTTTGTTATTTACAATCTTGTAGTGGTATTCATATTGTATTTAATTCTAATTAAGAGAGTGGTTAAATACAGAAATGATAGGTATTTAATATGGAAAAAGTACTAAGAACGAGATATGGGCAAATTGTTGCGGTAGTATCTGTGCTTATGATTATTTTGGTCATACGTCTTTTTAGCCTTACTGTCATACAAAATGAGAACTGGAAAGAAAAGGCTCAAAATATAAGTACGAGAAGTATTGCCACAAAAGCCCCAAGAGGTGAAATTTTTGATAGATACGGCAGAGTTATTGCAGGAAACAAGCAGGCATTTACTTTACAAATAAATGCCGGTGATTATTCAAACGAAGAATTGAACAGTGTTTGTAGTGAAGTGGTTCGTATACTTGAAAAAAATAATGAGACATATTTTGATAACCTACCGATTATTATTTCAGGAGGTAGGTTTATTTACACATATCAGCAAGATATTGAGGAATGGCTAATAGAACAGGAAATGCCGAGAACCTTTTCTGCACAACAGGCTTTTGATGAACTACGTGTTAGATATGAAATTGATGAAACTTTAGATAAATATGAGGCTCAATCGGAATTGCAGAATTTGTACAAAGTATATCCTCCAATTTCAGTAAAAAACATGAAGTTTTCCAAGGATTTAGATAAAGAGAGCTTTTTAGGCAGATATGGGCTTGATAAAAAAACATTAACTGAGAAAAAACAAGAAAAAACAGAGCTTACAGCTGAAGATGCTTTTTATGCATTGAGAGAAAAGTTTGAAATAGATCCATCTATTTCAAATGAAGATGCCAGAAAAATTATGGTTATTAGAAATGAACTTAAGTCTATGGGGTACAGAAAGTATTTACCGGCAGATATTGCGAAGGGTATTTCTGATAGCACAATAATTGAAATAGAAGAAAGAAGTTCAGAAATGCCGCAAGTTAAGGTGGTTTCTGAAACTATGAGATTTTATCCCAACGCAAATACTGCTGCTCATATTCTAGGTTATATGGGTCAGATTTCTGAAAGGGATAAAGAATACTATGTAGATACATTGGGATATAATGCCAATGACCTTATCGGACAAGATGGTATTGAGAGCGCTTATGAAACAACATTAAAGGGAACTAACGGCATTAAAACTGTTCAAGTTAATGCTGCCGGAGAATTGGTTAGAGTAATAAGCGAGACAGAGCCACAAAAGGGAAAAGATGTTTACTTAACCGTAGATCTAGAACTACAAAAAACGGCAGAAGACGCACTTGAACAAGCTTTAAAGCAAATACAAGTGGGTGGTACATTTAAAAGTGAATTTGGCAACTACAATTATTCTAAGTCATATAGAAATGCCAATGTAGGTGCAGTTGTTGCTATTGAGGTTGAGACCGGTGACGTGTTAGCTATGGCAAGTGCTCCGGACTTCGATCCAAATTTATTTGCAAACGGCATTAGTAAAGAAGATTGGAATTCTTTGCAAAGTGTCAACCCGAGAGACTATATGTCACCTGCTCCTTTATATAACGTTGCAACAAGAACACCGGTACAACCCGGTTCAACTTTTAAAATGGTTACTGCAACAGCAGCATTAGAAAGTGGACTAGACCCAAATAGAAAGCTATATGATGGCGGAAGAGTAATGGTAGGTAATCGACCATATGCTTGTTTGATATGGCATAGGGGCGGTGGTTCCCATGGAAGTGTAAACTTAGCAGAGGCCTTAGAAGTATCCTGTAACTACTATTTTTATGATATTGCAACAGGTAAAGACTATTATAAGGGTGTAAATCTTGGGTATAGAACTCCTATATCAATAGATGTAATAACCTCATATGCAGAGCAATATGGATTAGGAAAGCCAACAGGAATAGAAATACCGGAACGTGTAGTTGGTGTTCCTACAGCGGAAAAGAAGATGGCACAGCAGAAAGCAAGCTTAAAGTCTATGCTGGAAAGTAAGGCAGAGAAATATTTTAAGGCTTCAGTTGTAGCTGATAAAGAGAAATTAGAAAAAAGTATTAACACCATTGTTAGTTGGACAGAAGAAAATCCTACTAAAAATGAGATAATAAAAAGATTCAACAATATGAATTTGGGACTAAAAGATAAGATGATAGATCCATTGGCCGACCTTTGCAAGTATACTTATTTTAATTATGCAAACTGGACGCTGGGGGATGAATTCAATATTGCTATTGGTCAGGGTGAGAATTCTTATACACCGCTTCAAATGGCAAACTACATTGCCACAATTGGAAATCATGGCGTTCACAATAAGGTTAGCCTTATAAAAGCTATTGAAGACAGAGAACCGATTGAAAAAGAAGCTGGAACAAAAATTGATTTAAGTGATGATAAGCACTTGGATTCAATTATTGAAGGTATGAAAAGAGTAGTAAGCGGACCTAAGGGAAGCTTACGCGGTATATTTGCAAACTTTCCTGTAGAAGTAGCTGGTAAAACAGGTACGGCAGAAAGATCGGGCAAAATGCATCCACCGGATGAAGTGGAATATATACAAAAACACTTAAGACAGATAAACCCAAAGCTTTCATGGAATGAAGTCGAAACAGAAATGAAGAGACTAATGAAAAAAGAACCGAATATATATAGAACTAAAGATGGCGCAGTAAGACAGGCAGTAATTAATTTAAGCAATGGAACAGTTGATTATGAAAAAATTGATGTGTACAAGAGCAATTACGATAATTTTGCTTGGGTACTGACTATGGCACCTGCCGATGAACCAAAAATAGCAGTAGCTGTTATGATTGTTCAAGGTGGTACTGCCGGTTATGCCGCTCCTGTAGCCCGTGAGGTTATAGGAAAATATCTACAATTAGACAAGACTTACGAAGATTTTAACTTAAATACAACAATACAATAAACTAGGAGGCAACAAAATATGGGCAAAGTTATTTTAATAGCATCAGGAAAGGGTGGAGTTGGAAAAACCGTCTTTACTACCAATGCTGGTGCTACATTGGCGCAGAAAGGAAATAAGGTAGTTCTTATCGACATGGATATGGGACTGCGGAACCTAGATTTGTGCTTAGGTCTTGAAAATAAAGTTGTCTATGATATAGCAGATGCTTTGACGGGTCTTTGCAGAATAAAGCAAGCTTTGATTAAGGACAGAAGGTTTGAAGACTTATATTTCATTTCAGCTGCCCATCATAGAGATAAGGGGGATTTGACCCCTTTACATATGAAAATCCTTTGTGAAAAATTGAAAGAACGATTTGATTATATTCTTGTGGACGCACCGGCAGGCATAGGTGATGGACTTAAGCTGGCAGCAGCAGGTGCTGACATGGGTATAATTGTAACCTCACCGGAATATGTAGCTATTAGAGATGCCGACACTCTAGATATTGTATTAAAGGAACTTGGAATAAAGGAAAGAATGTATATTTTAAATAAAGTTAAAGCAGATTTAATGAGCCTTGGAATCGTACCGAGCATAAGCGAGATAAATGACACTTTAAAGCTTCCTATGGCTGGTATCATACAATATGATGACAATATACATATTGCGGCTAACAGCGGCGTTCCTGTTGTCTTAAAGAAGGGTACCTACATAGAAGAGAACTTTAATAATATTGTAGACAGAATGATATTAGGAGAAGAAAAAGTTATATAAAAGATATGCTCATTTTGATATAAGTATTTTTTATATGTTGATTGCCACCAAGTAATAAAAAAGCTATAGAAGATTGAATTCTTCTATAGCTTTTTTTAAATCAGTTTTCTTCAAAATCAGCTTTTTTAAATCAGTTTTTCTTCAAAGTCAGTTTTTCTTCAAAGTCAGTTTTCTTCAAAGTCAGTTTTCCTTTAAATCAGTTCCTTACTTAAGTTATTCCCTTATTTAATCTAATTTCTTATTTAAGTTATTTAATTATTTGAATTAATTCCTTATTTATATTTTCCTGTATTTAAATTAATTTCTTGTTTATATTATATTTTAATTTAATATTTTTTAGAAATTTATTATTTTGCTCCTTATTCCAACATTTAATATTAGCCCAAGTGCTATCATATTGGCAAGAACGGAAGAACCGCCATAACTAATAAAGGGAAGTGTAACTCCGGTTACAGGCATTATACCCATTGTCATAGCAATATTTTCAAAAATTTGAAATCCAAACATTCCAATAAATCCAATTGCTATTAATGAACCATAGTTTTCCTTAGCATTGTTTGCGATTTTAGCTATTCTAAATAAAAATAGAGTATATAGACCAACAACCACAGCTCCGCCTAACATTCCCAGCTCCTCAACTATAACGGAGAATATAAAATCTGATTTTTGAACAGGGACAAAGTTTAATTCCTTTTGTGTTCCCTGAAAAAGACCCTTTCCTAAAAACCCGCCGGAGCCTATGGCAACTTTTGATTGCCAAACTTGGTAATTGCCACCTAAAGACAGGTTGTCCGGATGCAAGAATGCATCAATTCTATCCTTTTGGTGGGAAGCCATGAACCGATAAACAATTGGAAGCGATATTGCAAAAATACAGGTAAATTTTCCAAGTATTTTATAATCTATGCCCGCATAAAAGACCATAGCAAGCCAAATAAAGCATAGAACTATTGCTCCGCCTAAATCCTCTTTAAGTACAATAACAATAAATGGGGAAGCATATAAGGCTGACATGATTACGCCCTTGTACGTTCTTAGGTTATCATGATTCCGTGAAAAATACAGTGCCAATAAAATAACAAAAGTAATCTTTACTATTTCTGAGGGCTGAAAATTCATGATTTTTAAATCAATCCATGCTCTTGAACCATACTGCTCAACACCAAGACCGGGAATATATACGGTGAGCAGTAAGAGTATGGAGCCTATATATATGGGTCTCTCCCAATTTTCAAAAATCTTATAATCAATCAATAATATTAATGCCATGGCAACAAAGCCTAAGCAGTATGCCAGCAGTTGAATGCTCACATATTTATCAAATACAAAACGCCCCTCAGATGCAGTACTACTTATCATAACGACACTGATAGCTGCGAAACACAGGGGTAACACCAATAAAATTTTATCTATATTCTTAAATAGATTCCAAAAATACTTCATAGTTTGCCTTTCATTAACCTTGACATTGAGTTGCATTAAACATTATAATGGTATTGTGTAATTATATCAATAATTAATTATTTAGTAATGCAAAGATTTGTTTAGCTGTCGGCGTTGCCACAGCATAATTTTTTGCAAATCCGAGGATTTTATTCGGATTGTGTTTTTTTGTACTAATTTGTGTATAAACAAGTGTAAATATACATTTAAGAGAACAAGAAGACTTTTGGATAGTATGTATTAGACAGTATATGGTAGAAGGAGGTGTTTTTTATAGGCGTATTAATTAATATGTTAGTGGGGTTTATTGCCTTAGCCTTAGGGCTATTGGTTGGATATATAGTCAGAAAAACTGTTGGAGAGAGAGCGATAGGCAGTGCTGAACAAAAAGCTCGAAATCTAATTCTTGATGCAGAGAATAAATCAGAAACTATCAAGAAAGAAATCACTATAGAAGCCAAAGAAGAAGCTCACAAGATGAGAAGTGAAATAGAACGTGAGGTCAGAGAAAGAAGACTTGAAATTCAAAAATCTGAAAAGAGATTGATTCAAAAGGAAGAAACTGTAGACCGAAAGATAGAAAATCTAGAAAAGAAAGAAGAAAGCATTACACAAAAAGAACAGTCATTAATCGATAAGCAGAAAGAACTTGATAGTTTTATTGAAAAGCAATTACAAGAGCTAGAAAGAATTTCAGGTTATACTGCAGATGAAGCTAAAGCTATATTACTTTCAAATGTAGAGAAGGATATTAGAGTGGAAGCATCAGTGATGATTAAAGACATTGAGTCAAAGGCAAAAGAGGAAGCTGATAAGAAAGCTAAAGAGATTATTACCGGAGCAATTCAAAGATGTGCAGCAGATCACGTGGCAGAGAGTACAGTTTCTGTTGTAGCATTACCAAATGACGAAATGAAGGGTAGAATCATCGGAAGAGAAGGAAGAAATATCAGAGCAATCGAAACTTTGACTGGAGTTGACCTAATTATTGATGATACACCTGAGGCAGTTATTTTATCGGGATTTGACCCTGTTAAAAGAGAAATCGCAAGAGTTGCTCTTGAAAAGTTAATTGTTGACGGAAGAATTCATCCAGCAAGAATAGAAGAAATGGTAGAAAAGGCAGAAAAAGAAGTAAACTCTATCATTAAAGAAGCTGGAGAACAAGCTACCTTTGAAATTGGTATTCACAATTTCCATCCTGAAATTATTAAACTTTTAGGTAGATTAAAGTACAGAACATCTTATGGACAAAATGTATTAAATCATTCAGTTGAAGTTGCGCACTTAGCTGGCTTAATGGCTAGTGAATTGGGTATGGACTCAAAACTTGCAAAGAGAGCAGGACTATTACATGATATAGGTAAAGCTCTAGACCATGAAGTTGAGGGTACACACGTAGATATAGGTATTGATGTACTAAGAAAATACAAAGAGTCAGAAGCAGTAATAAACGGTATGGCGGCTCATCATGGTGACTATGAACCTAAGAGCCT
Organism: Aminipila sp.; assembly: GCA_047974845.1. Taxonomy (GTDB): domain Bacteria; phylum Bacillota; class Clostridia; order Peptostreptococcales; family Anaerovoracaceae; genus Aminipila. The sequence continues at coordinate 32,067 of JBKECQ010000030.1, forward strand.
TGAAGCTGTGTTAATTGCTGCGGCAGATGCACTTTCAGCAGCAAGACCTGGCGCAAGAAGAGAAACCTTAGAGTCATACATTAAGAGACTTCAGAAACTTGAAGAAATCGCGACAACCACTGCAGGTGTGGACAAGGCTTATGCTATACAGGCAGGTAGAGAAATCAGAATTGTTGCTAAACCGGATGAAATCAAGGATGAAGAAATTGTATTCTTAGCTAGAGAAATCTCTAAGAAGATTGAAAGTGAACTTGAATATCCTGGACAGATTAAGGTTAATGTAGTAAGAGAAACAAGAGCTATTGACTATGCTAAATAATCTATAAAGGTATCAAATATATTTTAATCAAGTATATTTACAAATGAAATAAAGTTTACATGACCCTGCAGTATTTCTGCAGGGTCTTTTATCTAAAATTTTGATAAGGTGTGATATAGTGGAAATTTCTTTTTATAAAAAAATGTGGTATGTTGCCATTCCTGTCATTATCCAGAATGTTATAAGCATTGGATTAAACATGATTGATATTTTAATGATAGGAAGATTAGGAGAAAAGGAGCTGGCGGCAGTCGGGTCAGCTAACCAGATATTTTTTGTCTTTAGTATGATTTGTTTTGGTCTATATAGTGGAGCGGCAGTTTTTGTAGCTCAGTATTGGGGAACAAAAGATATTGAAAATATCAAAAAAGTCATTGGTATAGATTATATTGTGGGTGTAAGTCTAGCCTTAATTACATTCTTTATTGCAATATTCTTTGCTCCAAATTTAATTTGGATATTTTCAAGGGATGTTGAAGTTATAGAGCTTGGAGCTCAATATCTAAGAGTGGTATGCTTTTCATATGTATTGATAAGTATAACCTTTGTAATGGTATATAACTCAAGAGCTATACAAAGATTAAAGGCGGCCACCATTATTAATGGAACAGCCATTGCAATAAATACTTTTTTAAACTATTGCTTGATATATGGAAACTGCGGAATGCCGGCTCTTGGTGTAAGAGGTGCTGCAATTGCAACGGTAATTGCACGACTCGTTGAATTGATATGTTTTTTTGTTTATATTTATATTTGTAAAGAGCACCCTTTCCATGGTGGAATAAAGGAAATATTTTCCTTTGATAAAGTAATGTTTAAAAATGTTATGAAGACAGCTGTCCCCGTTGTTTTCACAGAAGGGGGCTGGGCTGCTGCCACATCATTAACTTTTGTGGCATATGGTATGCTAGGTGCAACAGCTCTAGCAGTTATACAGATTGCAGAAGTTGTAGCCAATTTATCGCAAGCAGTATATTTTGGGCTTGGAAATGCAACGGCAGTAATAATAGGGGAATCTTTAGGACGAGGAAATTTAGATGCAGCCTTTAATTATGGCGGCAAAGCAATGAAAATAACCTGGGGTTTAAATGTTTTTGTTACAGTGACACTGATTGCATTAAGTCGACCTATAGCATATATTTATAACTTTAATGAAGAAACTACACATCTACTTGTTCTAGTTATGATTGCATGGGCATTTACAACTACTCCAAAGATGTTGGCCTATGTTCTCATTTGCGGGATATTAAGAGCTGGTGGTGATACACTGTATAGTTTAATAGTTGATTTATCTTGCAACTTGATTATTCAGATATCAATTGCTTTCTTCAGTGTATTGGTGCTGAATTTACCTCTTTATTGGGTAGTAGCGTTGGTAGCTACAAGTGATTTAGTAAAAACAATTGTATGCTATAAGAGGTTTTATAGTAAGAAGTGGATGAACATAGTTACTTAAATTTTATTGGTGAAATCTTTACTTTTTAATGTGTTGTGATATACTTACAAAGATGTATTTAGATTGGTAACTATGTGCATAATTATAATATTAATAAAGACTATTAATCTTTCGGAAAGGTTTATATAATGTTTGTATATTTAGATAATAGTGCAACTACAAGGCAATATGACTCTGTTACAGAGAAAATGATTGAATATATGAGGGATGATTTTGGAAATCCATCCTCACTGCATAGATTGGGAATTAAAGCAGAAAAGGCCATTAAACAGGCTAGAAAGCAAGTTGCTGAACTTATGGGTGTTTCAAGTGATGAACTTTTCTTTACCTCAGGAGGAACTGAAGCAGATAATATGGCCATATTTGGAGCTGCGTCAGCAAGAAAAAGGCGAGGAAATAAAATAATTACTACGGTAATAGAACATCCGGCAGTACTTGAAACCGCTAAGAAATTGAAAAATATGGGTTTTGAATTAGAGCTTATTGGAATAGACAAAAACGGATGTATTGATATTGAGTCATTGAAAAAAGCTATAACCGATGATACAATACTTATTTCCTGTATGCATGTAAACAATGAGGTTGGAACTATCCAACCAATAAAAGAAATAATTGCAATAAAAAATGAATATAACAAAGAACATGGAACTGATATTTTATTTCATACAGATGCAGTCCAGTCCTTCGGTAAGATTCCATTACACAATATTGGGGCAGATATGATATCCGTAAGTGGACATAAGATACATGGACCTAAAGGAATTGGTGCTCTCTATATTAGAAAAGGTTTAAATCTTGAACCTCACATAGTAGGTGGAGGTCAAGAAAAACACATGAGATCCGGAACTGAAAATGTACCTGGGATTGTGGGGTTTGGACAAGCCTGTGAATTATCTTATAAAATGTTTTCTGATAGGATTAAATCTATGTCTGAATCAAGAAATTATCTCTTAGAGGGAATTAAGCGTGAAATTAAAGATGTAAAAATTAACAGCGTTGAGGCGGATAGTTTAGAAGGAACAAGTACTCTTTGCTGTCCTTCTGTGTTAAATATTACATTTATGGGTACAAGAGGAGAAGTTTTGCTTCACTCATTAGAACAAGCAGAAATATATGTATCAACCGGATCTGCTTGTTCATCAAATAAAAAAGGTCAAAGCCATGTTTTGAAAGCTATGGGGCTGAATGACAAGGAAATAGAAGGTGCCATAAGATTTAGCTTTAATGAATTTAATACTATACAAGAAATGGACTACATTTTAGAAAACATAAAAAAGGCAGTAGAAAAATTTAGAAGGCTGGGTAGCTTTAGATAGAAGCCGTGTAATATATACCTAGCTTGAATTATATAAGGGTAGAAATTGAATAGCCTATGAAAAGTATACTTGATTAAGTTATATTGTAGAAAGGGATCTCTAGTATGAATGATGATAGAAATATTTTTATAGTTAGATGTGGTGAAGTTGCATTAAAGGGCATGAATAAGCCATATTTTGAAAGAATGCTTGTTGAAAGAATAAGAAGAATGTTAAAAAACTTTGAGGGTACAGAAGTTAAAAGACATGAGGGTCTTATTTTTGTAAGAGCGGACAAGAAGTATCTTAAGCAAGACATAGTGGGACAAATTTCAAAAGTATTTGGAGTTGCATCTATAAGTCCGGCAGTAGAAGTTGAAACTGATATTGAAAAAATTGGTGATGCCGCAGTAAAAGTTATGATGGAGATAATAGAAGAAAAGGGAATCCATACATTTAAGGTTGAAGCAAAACGTGCAGACAAGACTTTTCCTATTCAATCTCCGGAAATCGGTAGAATTATCGGTGGCAAAATATTAAAAGGATGCAAGGTTTTAGCTGTTGATGTACACCACCCGGACAGCTTATTATTTGTAGATGTAAGAAGAGAAAAATCTTATATATATGAACAGAAAATTTCCGGTTTTGGAGGATTGCCTTTAGGAACAAATGGAAAGGGTATGATACTTTTATCCGGTGGAATAGACTCTCCTGTTGCAGCCTGGATGATGGCTAAAAGAGGTATGATGATAGAGGCTATACATTTTCATTCATATCCTTATACAAGTGAAAGAGCACAGGAGAAGGTTGAAGAGCTTGCCAGCATTGTTGCCACATATTGCGGAAGGTTTAAAATGCACGTAATTAATCTTTTGCCGATTCAAGAAGAAATAGTTCAAAACTGTCCGGAAGAAGAAACTACCATACTTGTTAGAAGATTTATGATGAAGATTGCGGAGCGTGTAGCAAAAGAAAAGGATTGCACAATGCTAATAACAGGAGAAAATTTAGGACAAGTAGCGAGCCAAACCGCAGAATCACTGGTAGTTACTGATGCTTCTGTACAAATGCCGGTTATGAGACCTTTAATTGCAATGGATAAGGTTGATATAATGGATAAGGCAAGGGAAATAGGCACCTATGAAACCTCAATACAACCTTATGAAGATTGTTGCACAGTATTTTTACCTAAGCATCCAACAACAAAACCTAAGCTAGAAAAAATACTGGATTCTGAAAGCAGAATTGATGTTGAAGCATTGATTAGTGCCGCAATAGAATCAATGGAAACTATCAACATATTTCCTAAGGATTGATTTCGACAAAAATAGAATTAAACCCCCTTATTCTCTTAAGGACAAGTTATACCAGAAGGTCTATAATGAAATTGTTGGAAATGCTTGCAGAGTATGAGGGGGTTTTTTTATAATGCAAACGTATTTAGATTTTCAAATGAAAGACGATGTTTTGATAGTAAACATTGTAGGAGATTTGGATCATCATCGCGCTACACAAGCAAGAGAAGAAATAGATAAAACTATTGAGGTTTTTAAGAGTAAGAACCTCATAATGGACTTCTCAAAGGTGGAGTTTATGGACAGCTCCGGCATAGGGGTTGTAATGGGCAGATACAATAAGGTGAAAGAGAAAGGTGGAGAAATCGTTATAATCGGTTGCTCTAAATATGTAAAGCTCATATTGGAAATGGCAGGTATTTTTACTATAATGACGTATTATGATAGTCTTGATGAGGCATTGGGAGCATTTCAACTGACAGACCAACAGATTAAGATGGAGATGAAGATGGAGGTGTCGGGCAATGGTAAATAGGATAAAGATAGAGTTTTTAAGTCTATCGGCAAATGAAAGTTTTGCGCGAACGGCTGTTGCCGGATTTTTTGCAGAAATGGATCCAACGATTGAGGAGATTGCAGAAATAAAAACAAGTGTATCTGAGGCAGTAAGCAATGCCATTATACATGGCTATAAAAATAACCCCGAAGGGGTAGTTACTGTTGAGTGCAGCTATGATGATGATAGAAAAATAGTTATATCTGTAGAAGACTGTGGAGTAGGTATAGAAGATATTGAGAAGGCAAGAGAACCGTTGTTTACCACTGGAAAACCCGAAGAAAGAGCAGGTATGGGCTTTACTGTAATGGAAAGCTTTACCGACCATGTAGAAGTCATGTCGGAACTCGGAAAAGGAACAAGGGTTTTGATGGTAAAGAAGTTGGACTCCGGTTATGGGCTATAATTATTCGGAGATAACAAAAGAAGATACATATGCCTTGATAGAGAGGGCAAAAACAGGCGATGAAACTGCTAGAGAATTGCTGGTTTCTCAAAATACTGGACTTGTAAAAAGCTTGGCATTAAAATATTCCGGCTCAGGTTATGAACTAGAGGACCTAATACAAATTGGTTATATGGGTCTATTAAAATCTATAGATAGGTTCGATTTATCCTATGATGTAATGTTCTCTACTTATGCTGTTCCCATGATATTGGGTGAAATAAAAAGATATATAAGAGACGATGGAAGAATAAAGGTCAGTCGTCAAATGAAAACAGACATAAAGAGAATGAAACAGGCAAAGGATGAATACTATTATAAACATGGGACATTTCCTAAATTAAGTGAACTGGCAAAGGAACTGGATATGCCGGTGGAACGTGTTTTGGAAATAATGGAGACGGATGATGCTTTATGTAACTTAGAGAGCATTGATGATCCCGATAATGCAAGACAGTACAGCTCAGGAAAAAGTGACAATTTTGTAACAACCGAAGAAAACATTGTAGATGTGATTTGTTTAAAAAGTATTATAGGCAAATTAGAGGAAAAGGAAAGAAAAATAATAGTATTACGTTACTTTAAAGATATGACTCAGCAGCAGATTGCAAATTTGCTTGGAATTTCTCAAGTGCAAGTATCTCGTATTGAAAAACGGGTTTTGGAGAACATACGGTTGGTTTGTGAAAAGTAATTTTTAACAGGGGAAGTGAAAACTTGCCTTGTTTTTTTGCGGAGCATTTTTTGAATTATCTGATTATTAGGGAAAAAGAATTTATTTTGTATAAAAGAAACGAAATGTGCTAAAAAGTGCTTGCAAATATAAGTAAAGTGTTGTTAAATATATAGTATATGCTGTTATATATTTAACTAACATAGCTTATGCAAAAGTATAAAACTTAATATTCATAAGCGAAAAGGTCACTTTTACATAGTAAAGTGTGCCATTATTATAATTTAAGGAGGCATTTACATGAACTTTCAACTAACGAAAGAACAAGAATTTGTAAGAAAAATGGTAAGAGAGTTTGCTGTTAATGAAGTTGAGCCGCTTGCTGCTGAAATCGATCAGGAGCATAGATTTCCGGTTGAAACAGTTGAAAAAATGGCAAAATATGGACTACTAGGAGTTCCATTCCCTACTGAGTATGGTGGAGCTGGCGGAGACCACATTTCATATGCTATAACAGTTGAAGAACTTTCAAGAGTATGCGCATCAACAGGTGTTATCTGTTCTGCTCACACTTCACTTTGTTGTTGGCCTATCTTTGCATGGGGAACAGAAGAACAAAAGAGAAAGTACTTACCTGACCTATTATCAGGAAAGAAACTAGGTGCTTTTGGTTTAACTGAACCTAATGCAGGTACAGATGCTGCTGGACAGCAGACAAGAGCTGTAAAAGATGGCGATCACTATATCTTAAACGGTGCTAAAGTATTTATTACAAACGGTGGATATGCTGAAACATTTGTAGTAATGGCTATGACTGATAAATCAAAGGGAACTAGAGGCGGTATTTCTGCATTTATCGTAGAAAAAGACGACGAAGGTTTCTCAATTGGTAAAACTGAAGATAAGCTAGGTATTTGCGCTTCTTCAACTACAGAACTTATCATGGTAAACTGCAGAATCCCTGCTGACAGAATGTTAGGTGGAGTTGGTGATGGATTTAAGGTTGCTATGTCAACACTTGACGGTGGACGTATCGGTATCGCTTCACAGGCACTAGGTATTGCTCAGGGTGCTTTTGACGTTACTGTTGATTATATGAAAGCTAGAAAGCAATTCGGTAAGAAGTTATCTCAGATGCAGGCACTTCAGTTCGAAATGGCTAACATGAGAACTCAGATTGAAGCTTCAAGACTTCTAATTTACCAAGCTGCAGACAGCAAAGATAAACACCTTCCTTACGGAACTCAGTCAGCAATGGCTAAATTATTTGCTGCTGAAACAGCTATGTATGTAACTACTAAGGCTGTTCAATTACACGGTGGTTATGGTTATACTAAGGATTACCCTGTTGAAAGAATGATGAGAGATGCTAAGATCACTGAAATCTATGAAGGTACTTCAGAAGTTCAGAAGATCGTTATCGCTGCATCAGTATTTGGTAAATAAGGAAGAGGGAGGATACAGAAATGGCATTTAAAATTATCGTATGTGCAAAACAAGTTCCTGATACAAACGTTATTAAAATTAACCCTAAAACTGGAACTCTAATCAGAGACGGCGTACCAAGCATCCTAAATCATGACGATGCTAACGCTTTAGAAGAAGCATTAAAGATTAAGGATCAATATCCTGATACACATATCACAGTTATCACAATGGGACCTCCTCAGGCTAAAGATTTATTAATGGAATGTTTAGCTAAGGGTGCAGATGAAGGTATTCTAGTATCAGATAGAGCTGTTGGTGGTTCAGATACATGGGCTACATCAAACACTCTTGAAGCAGCTGTTAAAAAGGTTGGAGAATTTGACCTTATCTTCGCTGGTCGTCAGGCTATCGATGGAGATACTGCTCAGGTTGGACCTCAGCTTGCTGAAAAATTAGGATTACCTCAGGTAACTTATGTAGAAGAATTTGAAATTGATAAAAACATGAAGGACATTACTGTTAAGAGACAGTTAGAAGATGGTTACGAAGTAATTAAGCTTCAGACTCCTTGTATGCTTACTACTATCAAGGAACTTAACGAACCTAGATACATGTCAATCGGCGGAATCTTCGGAGCTAAAGAAAAAGAAATGAAGGTTTGGAATGCTAAGGACATCGAAGTTGATTTAACAACTGTAGGTCTTGAAGCTTCTCCTACAAACGTATTCAGATCATTTACTCCTGCTCCAAAGGGCAAGGGTGTTGTTCTTGAAGGAGACACTGATAACGACGTTGCTAAAAAGCTTTTAGTTAACCTAAAAGGTAAGCATGTAATCTAATAAGGAGGAGGATTTATATAATGGCTATTCAAGTAATTAAAGATAAATGTAAAGGTTGCCAGCTTTGCGTAAAAGCATGTCCGTTCAATGCTATCGACATGGATGGAAAGCTAGCTGTAATTAACGATAAGTGTACAGCTTGTAAAGCTTGTATTGCTAAGTGCCCATTTAAGGCTATTGAAAATACAGGTTCAGAAGAAGCTGTTGATTTAAGTGATTATAAGCACATCTGGGTATTCGCAGAACAGAGAAACGGAAAATTAATGAACGTTGCTCTTGAATTAATCGGCGAAGGACACAGACTTGCAAAAGAAATCAGTGATGATACTAAGGTTTGTGCTGTTCTAGTTGGTGACAAGATTGCTAACTTAGCAGACGAATGCTTTGCATACGGTGCAGATGAAGTTGTTCTTATCGAAGACCCTCTTCTTAAGGACTTTACAACTGATGGTTACACTAAGGTTATTACTGATGCTATCCAAGAGTACAAGCCAGAAATCGTACTTTATGGTGCAACACACATCGGTAGAGACTTAGCTCCAAGAATTGCTGCTAGATGTAATACTGGTCTTACAGCTGACTGTACAAAGTTAGATGTTAAAGTATCAAGCTATATCGAATATGCTAAGAAGAACACTACTTTAGATACATCAACATTAGACCCTGCTGATCCTTCAACAGGAATTAAGCAGACTCGTCCTGCTTTTGGTGGTAACCTAATGGCTACAATCATTTGTCCTAGAACAAGACCTCAGATGTCTACAGTTAGACCTGGAGTTATGTCTAAGAGAGAAAAGGTTGAAGGCGCTAAGGGTGAATTAGTAGTATTTAAGCCAGAAATCTCAGCTAGCGATATCAGAACTACAATCGTAGAAATCGTTAAGTCAGCTAAGGAAATGGTTTCATTAACTGATGCTGAAATCATCTGTTCAGGTGGTAGAGGTCTTGGTGATGCTGCTGGTTTCGATCTAATCAAGAAGTTTGCTGAAAAAGTTGGTGGTGTTGTAGGTTCATCAAGAGCTTGCGTTGACAATGGTTGGATTGACCATTCACACCAGGTTGGACAGACTGGTACTACTGTAAAGCCAAGAATTTACTTTGCTTGCGGTATCTCCGGTGCTATTCAGCATTTAGCAGGTATGCAGACATCTGATATCATTGTTGCTATCAACAAGGATCCAGATGCTCCTATCTTCGAAGTTGCTGACTTTGGTATCGTAGGAGACCTTTATAAAGTTATTCCTGAAATTATGAATGAATGGGATAATGCTGAAGCTCTTTTCGATGCTACAGAAAAATAAGAATTAGATATTAATATCTTATATAAAAAGCTACCTTTTTAGGTAGCTTTTTTTAGCTTTTTCTTGGGCATTATGGGGAAACCCTAAGAATAGAAACATACGGTTAGAAGCTATTTACAAGAAGAGGCTAAAGATTTTGCAACATTTGGTAAGTTATAGTATAATAATTAAATAACTTATTTTTAAGTAGAATCTAATTAGTTTAATATATTTAAGCTAAAGGGGAAGCGTATTTAATTTTATAAAGGGAGAAGGGTTATAGAATGGAAGAAAGAATAGCTTTAAGAAGTAAAAGAGCTGTAGACTGTTTCAAAGACTATGGTATAGAATCATTGCTTTTAACAAAGGTTGCGGATATTCAATATATAACAGGAATACCGGGAGATGATTGCACCGTTTTGCTTACAGGTGATAAAAACTATATAATTACAGATTTCAGATATGAAGAAGCAGTATCAGTTCTAAAACCGGAATTTGAGGTTGTTATAACTGTGCGTGAATCTGAGTTGTTTGATTTTATAAAGAAGTTAGACTTAGGAAGCCTTGGCGTACAAGACGAAAATCTTACTTTAAACATATACAATGACTTATGTCAGATTCTTGATAAAGAAAAAATTATTCCGGCTACAGGTTTAGTAGAAAATCTCAGATGTATAAAGGATCAGGAAGAGATAAAGCTAATTACTCATTCGGAGCATATTTGTGATCTTGCCTTTGAACATATATTGAGCTTTTTAAAACCGGGTATTTCAGAAAAATTAGTAGCTTTGGAGTTAGAACATTTTATGAAATTACAGGGTGCAGATGGGCTTTCATTTTCTACAATTAGTGTGTCGGGGGCAAATTCTTCAAGACCACATGGAATACCCAGTGACAAACTATTGGAAAATGGTGATTTCCTAACTATGGACTACGGTTGTATCTATAAGGGATATTGTAGTGATATGACAAGAACCGTTGCAATCGGATATGCAACAGATGAAATGAAAACAGTATATAATACCGTTTTAGAAGCGCAGCTTTATGCTTGTGAAAATCTTAAAGCCGGTATGCACGTAAAAGATGGAGATGCTTTGGCTAGAAATATTATAGAGAAAGCTGGGTATGGAAAGTATTTTGGACATAGTCTTGGACATGGAGTTGGTTTAGAAATACATGAGGATCCATTTTTAAGCTTTAGAGCGGAGCATATTTTAGAAGAAAATATGATTATTACCATAGAACCGGGCATTTATATTCCGGGAAAATTTGGTGTGAGAATTGAAGATTTAGCAGTTGTTACAGAGAACGGAATTATAAATAAAACTAAATCTACAAAGGAACTGATAATAATATAATCTTGTTTAACTAATATAAGTATAAAAAATATATTTAAAGTCTGACATTATACTTTAAATAAAAGATAGGATATAGATAGCTTAAAAGGTATAATAAAACGGGTTGCTTAAAACCCGTTTTTATTAATTTGCTTGTAACCATGTATTGTAATATTATATACATACGTTTATTTGTAATTCTTTAAGAAATTAATAGGAATGAAAAAGAGGAAAAAATTAAAGACTATCCTACCAGCACAGCAAAGGATATGTAGTTAAAAAATGATAGTGTAACAGAATATATAAAGGGTATATATATATTTATAAAGCTTATTATGGAGGGAATATAAATATGGAAGATAATAGAACAAGCCTAAATAAGAAACAGGTAGCTTTTATAGATGGGAAAAAATGTGTAGGTTGCGGCAGTTGCAAAAGAAACTGCCCGGAGGATGCCATTAATAGAGGAAGTGAATTTTATATTGTAAACAAAGATAAATGCGTAGGTTGCGGCATATGTATAACAAAATGTCCTGCTGATGCAATTTCATATTTAAATAAAAATCAGTAAGAATTATTATTTTATAAAAATAATAGAAAAAAGTTGCATTTTAAAATGCAACTTTTTTTGTGCAATCATTTATAAAACAATAAAAACTTCATTGCTCTTATTTTAGATTTATAAACTATAAAGTATAGACGTGAATTAAAAAGAAAGATATAAATTTAAAAAAATAAATATAAATTTAAAGTATAGATATAAACTTAAAGTATAGATACAAATTTAAAAAATAGATATAGACTTAAATAATATTAATGCCAAGAGAGGATAGTTCCTCTTTTATTCTATCCCATGGAAAACCAATAACATTATTTAAATCTCCCTCAATATGGTCTACATATCTACCAAATTCGCCTTGGATAGCATAGGCTCCTGCTTTATCATAAGGTTCCGGCGTATCTAAGTAGGCATTAAGCTCTTCTTCGCTATAATCTTTAAAAAATACCTTGGTGACTTCAAAGAAACAATGTCTAATGTCTGTACCTGCTTGTAATAAACATACCCCTGTAGAAACAAAATGTTCTTTCCCCCTTAATTCCCACAGAATGTTAAATGCATCTTGTCTATCTTTTGGCTTACCAATTATTTTATCAGTATAAACAACTGTATCGGCGGCTATAATAATAGGGTTTTCCAAATTAGATTTTAAAATCTGTTGTTCTACAAATAATGCTTTTTTTAATGCTAGGTACATGACTACTTCTTGTGCCTTTAAAAATGGAGGAATGGTTTCATCTACATCGGCAGGCATTATAATTGCATCAATACCGTTTTTACGTAACATTTCAATACGCCTAGGTGAAGATGAAGCTAAAACTATTTTATTTTTATTCATTGCATAAACTCCTTATGTAGTTATTAAAAATTTTAAAATATATAAAATTAAAGTTATCTAAAGTAGATAATATATAAACTGCAAACCTACTAATTAAATAGTATACCATAAATACAAATAGATACTTATGTGTAAATTAAAAATTATAGGAAATACTAAAACAAAACAGTAACAATTTTGAAAGGAGAGAGAGATGGATAGCAAAGATAAGGAAGAAGAAAAAAAGAAAGTTGCAAAAGCCTATGAGAAATATGCAGATCAATTTACACCTAAGCCGAAATATTTTTTAAACTGTGTTAAAGCATTCGTTTCCGGTGGAATTGTTTGTACAATTGCCCTTCTAATTAACAATTCTTTATTGGGACATGGACTTGAAAAAGAAGCCGCAGGAAATTTTGTCACCATTATTCTAATTTGTGTAGCGCAGTTGCTGACAGGTATAGGAGTTTTTGATACTATTGCTAAATATGCAGGTGCGGGAGTAATTGTTCCTATTACTGGATTTGCGAACTCAATGGTTTCACCGGCAATTGAATATAAAAAAGAGGGATTAGTGCTTGGAGTAGGTGCAAAATTATTTAGTTTAGCAGGACCGGTTCTTGTTTGTGGTATAAGTACGGCAACAATAATTGGTTTAATTTATTGGGTAAAAGACAGTTTTTTTTAAGGAGATGTAGTATTTATGTCAAGTAATAATGCAAATAAAAAAATAGGAAAGCAGACCTTGATTTTTACGGAGAGACCTATTATCGCCAGTGTAGGTTCTATTGTCGGAGTAAAGGAGGGACAAGGCCCTTTAGCTAGTTGGTTTGATATGATTTTAGAAGAAGACACCTTTGGCGAAAAGACTTGGGAAAAATCAGAGAGTAAAATGCTTAAAGAAGCTATAAAAATGGCAATGAACAGAGGCGAAAAAAGTGATAAAGACATAGATGCAATACTTAGTGGTGATTTGTTAAACCAATTAATGTCCTCTGCTTTTATGGCTAGAGATATGCAAATACCGTTTATAGGACTTTATGGAGCGTGTTCAACCATGGCTGAGAGCTTATTGATGGGTAGTGTATTAATTGATGGTGGTTATGGAAATAATATTATTGCAGGTGCATCGAGTCACTACTGTACTGCAGAACGCCAATTTAGAATGCCTTTGGAACACGGTAATCAAAGGCCGCCATCTGCTCAGTGGACAGCAACAGCGGCGGGAGCCACACTTATTACAAATAGCACAAATTTATTAAATTCTGAACATAAGCCGTTAATTGCAGATAACAGCTCAGCAAGTCCGGTAGCAGAAAAGAGAGTATGTGTTACTCATGGAACTTTAGGTAAGATTATTGATACAGGAATGAAAGATGTAAATCAAATGGGAGCTGCCATGGCTCCGGCGTTTGTTGACACAGTTCTAAATCACTTAGAAGATACGGGCAGAAAGCTTTCGGATTATGACATGATATTTAGCGGTGACTTAGGTCATGTGGGCAAGCAAATTGCAATTGATTTATTGGCTGATGCCGGCATACCAATGAAAGATTTAATAAATTGTTATGATGATTGCGGCGCAATGATATATGAAAAGGAACAGGATACTCACTCCGGAGGTAGCGGATGTGGCTGTTCCGCAAGTGTATTTACAGGATATGTATATAAAAGACTAAAAAAGGGCGAACTGAAAAGGGTGTTATTAGTTTCTACAGGTGCCTTGTTATCTACAATAAGCCCAGGCCAAGGAGAATCCATTCCTGGAATAGCACATGGAGTCTGCATAGAGACTTGTTAAGCTTTTAATGAAGGGAGTAGAAAAATGGAATATGTATATTGTTTTGTAATAGGTGGTATTATTTGTATAATAGGACAAATTTTACTTGATACAACAAAACTCACAGCACCAAGAATATTAGTAATTTTTGTTGTGTCAGGTGCTTTGCTTCATGGGTTAGGCTTGTACCAACCCATAGTAGATTTAGCGGGAAATGGTGCAACAGTGCCTTTGCCGGGGTTTGGATATGCACTGGCAAAGGGAGCTATAGAAGGTGCAAAAGAAGGCTTTTTAGGCGCAATTATGGGGGCTGTAAAGGCAACATCTGCTGGAGTTACTGTAGCAATCGCATTTGGTTATATTATTTCAGCAATTTGCAATCCTAAGTCTATAAGATAAAATCATAGAATTTGAAAAACTATGTGTAAAAAGTAATCGTATTTACACATAGTTTTTTTAATAGAGAAAATGTTTTTATGTAATTCTATTAGCTGTTTTTGTCTGCCATTGAGGTTTCTATTGCCATTTAGGTTCCCATAGCATTTGAGCTTTCTATTACATTTAATGTTTCTATTTTATAGTCATTTTTAGTGTTATGTTTTATATCATAAAGTAGTTTGTCCGCGCGTTTAAAGACATCAATATAGGTATCAGTTTTAGAGGATATAGAAACACCTATGCTCATTGTAATATTCGGCGAATCTTTAGTAACCTTGATTTTAGCCACTTCATTAAGAAAACGTTCACAAAGTCTCGTAAGTTCAATGGTCTTCATTTCCTTTTGGATAAAAACAGAAAATTCATCACCGCCAAGACGACTTATAACTCCAATATTTCCAAATACGGATTTTAAGGTTTTTGCAATTTCCTTTAAAGCTTTGTCACCGTTATAATGACCAAAATTATCATTTATTTGTTTAAAGTAATCAATATCCATAATAAATAAAGAAGAACCTTCGCAAATACTGTCTGATACTTGATGTTCAAAAGCCTTTACGTTTAAGAGTTTTGTCATGCTATCACGATTTGCGCAATCAATAAGGTGTAATTTTTCTTCGTACTCATTTTGTATGTTTTGAATTTTCCCTATTGCGTAGATTGCCTCATTATGAGTATCTTTAATGATTTTTGTTGTAACTCTATACCAACATTGACTTTTGTCAAAGTTAAAGACTTTAATCTCTTTGACTTCATCTTTTTTATCTATAAAACAACTATACAAAGTATTATCTATGGTTTCATTCTCTTCTAGGTTTTCACTTAAAAACTTGGTATAGTTTGGTATTTCCGTCTTACCATTAAAAAAGCTGCTTGGTATATTATTAAACTTAAGAAAATCAGTTTTGTAGCTGTATTCATAAAAATGTACTTCTGTAATTTCTGCAAGTTGATTATAACGTTCGTTTTCGATTGCCAACTTCCTGCTATTCTTAATTTGATTTTTGAAGATAAAAAATAAACCAGATAGTATTACCAATAAAAAGCTTACTACAATCACTATTATCCATTGAGGATTACTTCTAGCAAATGAAACAAGTGTAACAGGTGATGCGTGGTATGAGTTTTCGTATATCAAGTTTTGTATTTCATTGCTTGTAATGTTTTGTAGGCTTTTTGAAATAATTGAAAATAATAACGGATCTGACTCATTTGAAATTCCTAAACATAGCTTTTGCCTAAATAAATCTATTGTATGAAAGTTAAGATTACGATATTTTGCTATTGACATATAATACTCAGCTTCATAATTATTTAGGTATGTACAATCAACCTGACCCTTTTTTACAGCTTCAATGCATTTTGACATTGAATCAAAATACTTTATTTCAAGATTAGGTAAAAACTTTTTAACCATTTCGCTAATATAATCCAATTCTACTAGGGCAACGGTTTTTGGCTCACTATTTGTACTACGCGTAACGCACATTATTGACGCATCAATAAATGGTTGAGTAATTTTAACCTTATTTTTTACTGCCCAATTATAGTCATAAGTTATTGAACTAATTAGATTGTAGTCTGAACTCTCAAATTTCTTTAGTACTTCAACACTGCTACAATCTTCGTATATAAATTTAATTCCACTTCTCTCTGAGATAAGATTCAATAAATCAGGGACTATTCCTGTGTAGGTATTGTTCTTTTCATCATAGGATTCTATGGGATACCAAATAGGATCATATAATACCTTTACAACGGGAAAGCTGGAAATGTAATCAAGCTCATCTTTTGTAAGAACAACCTCAGGGGAATTATTATTGCCATAATATTTAATATATAAATCACTGCTAAATTGAGGATAATATGCAAAAAGTTCATTTATAGCACCGTTCAGTTCGCTGAGAAGCTCAGTATTGCCCTTTGTAGTTGCAAAATAATATGGTACAGGATTAAACTGCGCTATTGTCTTATAGCCACGTATAACATCGGTATTACTGGAAAGGAGAGCATCAACTTCGTTGTTATTTAAAGCTTTTTGTGCTTCTGCAAGAGTGGGATAGGTTTTTGTGGAATAAGTAAAATCGTTATTCTTAGCATATTCCTTTAATACTTCGGATTGATATGTACCTTCTTCTATGGCAATGGTCATGCCTGAAAAGGTTTTAAAGTTTTGATATGTATAATGCTTATTGTCTAAAGCAACAAATAAACAGCACATTTCAGTTCCGGTGGATGTATAAGAATAATCGAAGTGTTTTTCACGTTCAGGAGTTTTATTGACTATGCCAAGCAAGTCTATTTCACCATTTTTTAACCAATTATAACACTCTGACCATGTGCCTTCAATATATTCATATTCCCAATTTGTATAATGCGAAATGGCTTGGAGATAGTCATAATCATAACCAAAAGGTATTCCATTTTCGTCTTTGTCGTGTACACCATTACTGTAAAACCAACCAACTCTAACAGTTTTTTGAGTTTGCGTTGATGAAGCAAAACAAAATGATGTTATACAAGTTAGGACTAAAAATATAGAAATCAAGCTAAATAAAATTGCTTTTCTCATTAAGTTTTCCCCCAATTTATAACGTACACACTAATAAATATAAATCCATTGTTTAAAACTCTTTATAAGTAATATTTTACATTAGAAATATGCTTTCTTAAAGAAAATTTTCATATTTATTGATAAAATATTTTAGTTACAAATTCACCATCTGGTGGTAGTATATAATTATATAAAACTAATTTAAAATAAGCTTAAGAGTAGATAGTTATAGAGGTAATTTATATGTTTGGATTTAAAGATGATGATGAGAGAAAAAAGACTATAAAGGAAATTGTAGATATTGAGTGGGAGATGTTTCAAAAAGTCAACAACTTTGGTGGAAGAGCTAGTTGTCAAGATGATAGGGACACATTTGATATAATGAGGTATAGCCAGTATGGGGCTTGGTCAGATTTAATGATAAAAAGCTACAGAAAGGACTTGGAAGAAGGCATTAATAATGGCAGAAATCTAGTAATGGAGAAATATGCTTTTATGATGGAATTTTCTGAGCCTCAATATTATAAAACTCAATTAGAGCCATTTCTTCCTGTGATTGATTCAGAAACAATGAATTACATAGAAGAGATAACATGGTACATGGTTGACTGTGAAAAAGAAATAGCAATGAAATATCCTAAATTAAGTGGCTCAGGTAGACCAATAGATGCAAAAAGTGAGCTAAATGGTTTTACATCAGTGGAAACATATGCAAAGGGAGAGCTTAAGACATATTCAAAAGAAACGCTAAAGTTTTACCTTGAGCATATAAGAGCAGCAAGAGCGGCAGGAAAAAATTTAGCACTTATAGTTCAAGAAGCAATGGTTAAATTGTATGGTTATGAATCAATTGAGGATGCAGAAAGCAAGTTATAATTGTTAAATAATTGAGAATGCAGAAAACAATTTATAATTCTTAAATAATTGAGAATGTAGAAAACAAGTTATAATTCTTAAATAAAGATGGTAGGAAAAAAGTATGGATTTAAATAATTTTTATAGTCAGCTTGATACAATTTTCAAAAATCAAGATATTCATAGTGCAGAAAAATATATCGTAGAGCAAATGTTAGTTGCTCAAAAAGACGGGGATGTTGCGGGAATATTAGCCACAGCAAATGAAATCGGTGGGATATATAGAGTTACCAGTAGATTTGAAGATGCAAAGAAATCATATGAAGTTGCTCTAGGTGCTATATCTTTGTTGGGTCTTGAAAATACAGAGCAGCACGGGACAACGGTTTTAAATTTAGCAACTGTCTACGCCGCAAACGGGAAAAACAAAGAAGCGTTAGAGTTATACCTTAAAGCAGAAGGTATATTTAATTTAAAGGGCTTAAACAACGATTATAGGATGGCCGCCTTATATAATAATATCAGCCATGTATTTGAGGAGGAGAACGATTATATTAATGCGGAAATAAATTCGGAAAAGGCATTAAAAATCATAGAGAAAATTCCGGGAGCAGATGTGGAGCTTGCAACCACGTATACTACCATTGCAAACATTTATATAAAACAGAACAAATTATTAGAGGCTGAAAGATATTTATACACTTCAGAAAAAATATTTCAAGGATTAAATGGAAAGGTTGATGTCCACTATGGTGCTACATTAAATGTCTTTGGAGAGTTGTATTTTCACATGAAAGACTATATAAAGTCTATAGATTATTTTAAAAAATCTTTACAACTTGTCATTGATAACTATGGGGAAAGTAACCTGTCATATGTGGCGGTATGCAAAAACATAGCTTCTGTATATGAAGTGATAGGACAGTTTAGTGAAAAAACAAAATATGAAAATATGGCTAAATTGGCAGAGGAAAGGATAAAGTAAAATATGAGAATGAGTGGACTTGAACTTGCAAAAGCATACTATGAAGCTTATGGGAAAAGTATGATACATAACCAATTTCCTGAATACGAAAATGCTGTTGCAGTGGGGTTAGTAGGAGAAGGATCGGAATGTTTGGGCTTTGATGATATGATTTCTGAAGATCATGATTTTGGACCGGGATTTTGTATTTGGTTGCCTGATGAAGCCTACAGGCAAATTGGAGATAGAATGCAAGAAGCCTATGATAATTTACCTAGAACCTTTGAGGGGAAGCAAAGAATAGAAACCTTTGAAGGCAGAGGAAGGGTAGGTGTCTTTAATACAGGAGAATTTTATAAAAAGTATATTGGTTGTGCTGGAGCACCAACGAACAATATACAATGGATGTTAACCCCTGAAACCAGCCTATGTACTGCTGTGAATGGCAAAGTATTTGAGGACAATCTTGGCGAGTTTTCACAGATTAGAAAAGAACTATTGGAATTTTATCCTAAGGATATTTTCTTGAAAAAAATTGTTGCAAGAATGGCTGTTATGTCACAGGCAGGTCAGTATAACTACGAACGTTGTATGAAAAGAGGCGAATTCGGAGCAGCATATTTAGCTTGCAATGAATTCGTGAAAGCAGCTATTTCAATGGCTTATTTGCTGAATAGGAGATATATGCCATTCTATAAATGGAGCTTTAAAGGCATGGACTCCCTGACTGTTTTAAAAAATACCAGAGGGCAATTAGAGCAATTACTTCTTACTCCTGATACAATAGAGAACACACAGAAAAAGGTTCTTATTATTGAAGAAGTATGCATAAATGTAAGAGAAGAATTAAATAAACAAGAAATAGTCAGAGGAATGGATAACTTTTTACAAAACCATTGCTATGAGGTAATGAATTCTATTTCTGATGTACAAATTAGAAGCCTTCCTATTATATATGATTGCAAATAGAAGAGACAAATGGATTAGTTAAATTGCTCATGTATGTGAATTCTTTTACGTGCATTCTTTTACTTGTATTCTTTAAAGTAACAACAAATTTAGATTACTGCATTAAAGGATGTCGAGATATGTCGAATTGTTTAATTATAGGGTTAGTTGACAATTAAAATAGGAAATGATAGAATTAAGTCAATAAATAAATAAAGAAATTTGTGTTCCAATTGTGTATTATTAATTAGTATGCAAGTGGCTAAGAGGGAAGCAGGTTGAAATCCTGCGCGGTCCCGCCGCTGTAAGTGAGGAGTATCATCTAGATTTTTAATAAAAGACATAATATTAAAAATAACCACTGATTTTGAATCGGGAAGGATGATGAATATGATGACACACGAGCCAGAAGACCTGCATAAATTTTAGATGCTCCGACGGGTAATTCGGTTGGTATCAATACAATTTGCATTTTGAAGTGCAGATTACTAATATACAGAAAAACGGCTGTAGCATATTGCTACAGCTTTTTGTTTTTGTGATATAAATGAAATTGCATATTAAATACATTTTAATGTGCTAAAACCTCACATAAAAATTGAATAATTGTATTAGAAAATATTAAGAAAATAACTGATCAGAAAACTGAAGGTTACTATTGATATGAAATTTAATTAATTTTAGTTTAAGCTATCTTTAATTTTAAATCGTTCAATTGTAACCTTTTTTGTTTTATATGTTACATTTTAATTTAGGGAGGAAAAAAATGAAAAAGAACAAATTTAGAAAATTATTACCAATAACCATGTCTTTAATGATGGCTTTTGGTATGGCAACTACAGCATTTGCTGCAGATTGGACTGTTTATCAGGGAAATGACAATCATAACGGAGTGGTTACTAATGCCCCTATTACTAACGCAGCTAGTGTTAGTACAATAGCACTGACTAAAAATGGCAGTGGTTGGGACGGCGTAGACAACGTACCGGTTATGCAAACTGTTGGAGCAAATACATATGCATATGTTTTGTATGATGGATATGCTGTTAACGGAGACCAAGGAGGAGCAAGACTTGCAAAAATTAATTGCAATGCGGGCTCGGAGGTATGGAATGTTCAGGTTGGAACAAACTCTGGATTCCAGTTATCAACACCACTTCTTGTTCAGGGCGCAGATTCAGCAAGTGAAAATGATGATAGTATTTTTGCAGCTGTTCAGGTTTCAGGGGGAAGTAAGATAGTTAAAGTTACTGATTTAGGCAATGCTACACCAACTGTAAATGATTTTAAAACAGGAATAACAGGACAGATTAATACTCCTGTAACAAAATATGGTGAGTACATTTATTTTGGTACATGGATTGGTAATGGCTCAATTGAGGGTTCAAATGCACCGGGAGCATATTATCAGGTTAAACATAATGATGCTAGCGACACTCAGTCTATGCCATCAATTTCAAAAGGCTTCTACTGGACAGGCGCCGTTGCAGTAGGAAATGAACTTTACTTTGGTGGAGACGGTGGTTACTTATATCATAGAACAATGGGCTCAGGTTTTGGCACAAGCACAAATGCAGAAGTTTATGAAAGTGCAATTACACTTCCAGCAATAAGCGGTAATGCTGCAGGAGATGTGCGTTCAACTGTTTGCTTAAATGGCAATAAACTGTACTTCACATCAAAGGGTGCAGGAAGCAATGGAAACCTATACTGCTATGATGTAGCAACAGCAACTGCTCCTACATTTAGTTGGGGAGCAAAGCTTGCAGGAACTTGCACATCTACTCCTACAGTAGCTAAAAATGGCAATATATATGTGGGTTACTATAGTGGTTTCAATGCCGGAGGAATACAGAAAGTAATGGCGCCTACAAGTGGAAGTGAAGGATCTGTTGTAACATTAAATCCTACTGGGTGGAATCAGCCTGTTCAGTGTTCTCCATTAGTTAGAACTGTTGGACCAAATGATTATATATTTGTAAACACTAACTCAGGAACTGGAGCTGGATATTGTTTTAAAGTAGGAAGCAGCGTTACTGCAGCAAACCAAGCAACTCAGGTTTGGTCTACACCGGCAAATACCTACGCTTTGGGTGGTATGGCTTGCAGTAACGGATACATAGTATTCGGAAACGACTATAACAATTTATATATAGTACATTAAAATTAACTTCAAATAAGCATATATTTTATTCAAATAGCACTCATCTAACTGAGTGCTATTTGGGGTAGGAGAAATAAATGAAGAAAAAAAGATTATTGTCAATATTATTAGCGTTTGTTTTACTTTTAAGCATACCATCAATGAATTTTGTTCATTCTGAAACAAAACAGGGATATAGTATTTCATTTGAAAGCTCCATAGACGATGCTAGCATTAAAATACCTTTATGGGATTCTAATTGGACGGAATCAACCGATGTAAAAGGAAAGACTCAAAACATTGCGAACACATCAGATAATGTATGTATTAATATTATGAATGCAGAATATGACAAAGATAAATTTATATTTTTAGGGTGGAAGGTTCAATGTGGCAGTGATATCATGGGACCGGTAATGACACTTAGTGCAAGTGAAATAGGGACAGCTTTGCCAAAACTTATTCAGGGGAGTAATCCATTAGACGGTGAACCTAGTAGCATTCAAAATGGAGGAGTATATTTATATGGCACTACTAGTACTGATATTACCATTACAGCAGTATTTGAAAAAATTTATAATCCAAGTGATGCGGTATATACTGCATCCGGAGTATCCTCTGATGTTACCTTGGGAAAGGTCAAGGCTACGTACAAAGGGAGTGAAAATGGTAAAGAAAAATGGATAATGACAGCAAGTGGTGGGACAAACAAACAATTTTCATATTGGGAATGGGTTGGATATAAAGGTACAGCTACCGACAATGGAAGTAATAATGATGTTGTTTATAGCAATGAAAAATTATATGATAATCCGTTGACAGTATATCTAGATGAAACTACAGGAAATCGTACATATACGGCATATTTTGAACCGCTAAATATTGAGCTTAAAAAGGATGGACTGAGTATAGGCGATGGTCGGGCATTGTCGTCTATTGGACAAGGCTCATTGTTGGGGGGAAACTTTGCAGGCGATAAGCCTATTATAATGGGAGGCAGAACGGTTATATCTGTACCGTGCTATCTTCCAAGTACAGTCGCAAAGAGCGAAGAAGTAGGAAATCCGTCGTTAGAATATGAAATATATTTGGGAACGGAAAATACAGAAATATTGCTGGTAAAAAATTTGCAAGAGCTAAATAGAACTCTCAGTGGTGATTACTATATAAATGTACTTATAGACCCATTTACAGATGAAATGAAATCTGCAGGTAGTATTACTGTAAAGGCTAGATTGTCAGATTTGCAAGGTGAAAGAGAATGGCAGATTCAAACATATGATATTTCAAGTAAAGAGATAATAAAACCGGAATTAAATGATACACTACACTACCTATCTACAACCGGTGAAGGTGCTGTAAGTGGATATTTTTCTGACTCGGTTCCGTTTATAGAGGACTCAGCAGCATATGTTGATGGAACAACAGGAAAGCTCCAAGTATTTTTGGCAAGCCCAAAGGGAGTGTTTTCATGGAATAAAGATGGAAATAAAGATTTAACATTGATGGCCATGGATGACAATCTAAAATCAAAAATAATTGATATGCAAGGTAATGGGGGTATATATGCTGTAGAGGCTACAAACTCAGGGAAATTACTGGGCATGGTATTAACAGGTGGAGAGGGTAAATCTCAGTTATGTAAATATGATGAAAAAATAAAAAAATGGGTGCTTAAAGAAAACAGTGAGTTTGTAAATACGGTAAAGGGCGATGCATACAGAACTTGGTATACATCACTGATATTCGCAGAAAATGATATTTGGAATGACAAAAATCATTGGGACGGAGTTTCATGGACTAGCACAGGTAAAGATTTCAATAACTTTTTTAAAGTAAATAATCAGTTGGCATTTGCAGGAGGTACTGATGGCATATATAAGATAACTCCTAATGGAAAAAGTGAAAAAATTTCGTTTGCCGGGATTGACTCTCAAAACTGTTTCATAATGAGCGGAAATCCATCAGGAAACCTT
This sequence comes from Aminipila sp., assembly GCA_047974845.1. Classification (GTDB taxonomy): domain Bacteria; phylum Bacillota; class Clostridia; order Peptostreptococcales; family Anaerovoracaceae; genus Aminipila. The sequence goes on from JBKECQ010000030.1 coordinate 56,024, forward strand.
TTAGTCAAGACAGGAACGATGAATTATGGATATTATTTAGTTGATACATCTGCCAATACCTGCGAGAGCATTCCAAGTGGAAATTCAAATATAAATTCAAATATAAATTCAAATATCTATATGGGATTTGGCTGTGATGATACAATATATAAGGCCGAAAATGGTAGAAGATTTGAAGGCTCCAGCAATTATTTTGAAACTGACATTTATAGATTTGATACTGTAGATAAAAAATGGATTCTACAAGATATACCTGAATTTATGGATGAAAATGATGACAGAAGTAACTTGACTTCAAAAATTAGATCAAACTATATTACAAATATAGAGCACCCTATTCCGGAGTTAAGTTTATTTTTAGGAGCTTCTCCGACTTTTGGCGGAGGTAT
>JBKECQ010000082.1:0-4824 GCA_047974845.1 Aminipila sp.
ACACTATTATAGCAAATGTATTTTATTTGTCAATACCATTCATAAAATTATTAAATATTTTAATTTCCAAAAATTTTCCACCTAATCTGATTTATCGATTCCTTTAAACGGATATATTCACTTTCTTTTTATCAATGCATGAGTTATCTCATCCATTGGCTTTCTTGGAACATCTTCTAGCTCAAACTTGTGTTGCTTCTTGATTTTATCTTGAACCTTATCAATAAAATCTGTATTAAGTAATTAGTTAAAAACTATATTTGCTACATTTTCTAAAACATCCAATAGTCTAAAATTGTAAAGTAGCAAATCTGAATAATCCGTAACTATAACTTTATCGTTCGTAATAGCATCTATCATATTAATTTCTTCTGAATTCATAATTAATTCTTTCGTATTATTGCCATCATACATGCCTCCACCTGCAACATCTAACACAAGTATGATATCTGGATTAAGCTCTATAATAGTTTCAGCACTTAATAATCCCGTGGTTTCAACAGGATTATTAAGATGCATCCCATTAAAGGCATCATTATGCATAGCTGTGTCTGTAGTTCCAAAAGCCATATATTGATTCTCTTGAACATTTGAAACAATTAAATAATCTAGATCTTCTTGATCTTTATTTGCTTCAACTAAATTATTGTATCTAACTTCTAATTCCGACGCCATTTCTTCTGCTTTTTCTTGAACATTAAATAAAGTGCCCAGATCTCTAATATCAGTAAACATATCTTCAATTTTAGCATTATTTAACGAAGCTTTTTGAGTATAGACATTAATACCAACCGCATTTAGATCTGGAATGAGTCCAAGTCCCCATCCTGCATCATCTGTAAATAAAGCCGAGCGTCCAATTGCCAAGTCAGGCTCCACAGCTAACAATTGTTCTTTCGAAATATACCCTTGGTCTGAAATTAGAGGTAATGCATTATATTCATCCTCTAAACCTTCAGCAATGGCTCCTGTTAGTGGCCCAACTGCAACAATATTAGCGCTTAGTCCTAATTTTAACATAGTTTCAGCTGTTCCTTGATTATTAGGAAAAACTTTTTGGGGAGTTTCTTCATAGATTTGTGTATATGAATTTCCTTGAATGTCTACTGCATCATACGTAACTGGATAAGTAGTTTCTCCTAACTCTGATTGGCCACTTTCCTCTCCGATTTCTTGATTTGTTTCTTGGTTGCTTTCTGAATTTGTTTCTTGGTTTGTTTCTTGATTTGTTTCTTGATTTGTTTCTTGATTGCTTTCCTGACTAGTAGTTGAGGTATTATTCCCACAAGCCGTTCCAAATACTGCAATGGCTAAAACTAGAGATAAGCCCACATGCAATTTAAATTTTCTCATTTTTATTTTCTCCTTAATGTCATATGATTTGCCAACTACTAAATTGTTAGTGTTAATAGTTTTTTATATCCCCTTTTGAGATATTAGTTTCCTGTGTTTCCTAAATAAAAGCCGAAAATCAAATAATTCTTTTCTTTTTCCATCTTTCATCTTCAAACCATTATAGCTTTCAAAATAACGCTCATAAGCTTTGCATTATTAACCATTGACATAAAACTTTAATGGTGTTAAAATTCACGTTAGCCAAAACTAACTCAGATATTAGCATCCTCTTTTTAGTTTGTCAATATATTTTTTATACTTTTAGTTTAAATATTTTTCGTATTTAATTTTAAAAAAAGTATATTAAGGAGCAATCACATGAAAAGCCCATCCAACATGATTAAAATTTCTAAATACTATTTATTATTATTTACCGTTGCCTCCGTGTTGATAATTTCGATTATCTTATCCGTATCTGTCGGCCAGGTGCATATACCATTTGGAGATTCTTACTATATTCTCCTTTCCAAGATAATGGGACGCCCTATCAACGTAAGTAATATTACTCAACCCTCTTTTGAATCTATCATTTGGTTAATTAGAACACCCAGAACTCTAATGGCTATTTTCGTAGGAATTGGCTTGTCTTTATGTGGCGTAATAATGCAAACAAGCGTTCAAAATCCACTAGCTGACCCTTATATATTAGGAGTATCCTCTGGTGCATCTCTTGGTGCTACATTTGCTATTTTAATTGGATTTTCCTTTCAGGGTATATTTACCTCATTAGGAGTATCCTTTTGGGCATTTTTAGGTGCATTTATTGCTGTAATTGGAGTTCTTACTTTGTCTAATATAGGTGGTAAAATTACTTCTGTTAAATTAGTTTTAGCAGGAACAATAATGAATGCAATATTGTCTGCTCTTTCTAATTTTATCATTTATCTATCAAATAATGCCGAAGGGATTCAATCCGTTACCTTTTGGACAATGGGTTCTTTGACTAGTTCTAAATGGTCTAACATTTCATTGCCAGCTATTGTTGTAACTGTTACGCTTTTATTCTTTATGACGCAAGGGCGAATCTTAAATACGATGATGATGGGAGAAGATGTCGCTATAACATTGGGTATAGATGTTGCATTTTACAGAAAAATATTCTTGATAATTACCTCTTTTGTGACCGGCGTTTTAGTTGCTAACTGCGGCATCATTGGCTTTGTTGGGTTGACCGTTCCTCATATATGTCGAAGTTTAATAGGTTCAGACAATAAAAAACTAGTTCCTTTTTCTGCTCTCTTTGGAGCGACGTTTTTGCTTATCGCTGATATAATATCGAGAGTTATTATTGATAATACAGAATTGCCTATTGGTGTTGTTACATCTCTGATAGGAGCTCCAATATTTATGTATATACTCATCAAAAAAAATTACGGATTTGGAGGACAATAAATTGAATCTTTCAGTTGAACATATTTGTGTTTCGATATCAAAAAAAGAAATTGTTAAAAATATTTCCCTAAATGTACAAAATGGAGAAGTTGTTGGAATATTAGGACCAAATGGCTGTGGTAAATCTACATTGTTAAAGAGTATATACAAAGTATTAAAACCCTCAGAAGGTACTGTCTTTTTAGAAAAAGAAAATGTTATAGATGCCAAACCTAAATCTATTGCAAAGAAAATGGCCGTTGTCGGACAATTTAATGAATTGAGTTTTGATTTTTCAGTACAGGAGGTTGTTATGTTAGGAAGAGCACCTCATAAGTCTTTAATGGAGGCAGATAAAGAAGAAGATTTCCAGCTTGTAGAAAATGCTCTTAGAATTGTAAATTTACTAGAATATAAGGACAGGAGTTATTCTACCCTTTCAGGAGGTGAAAAACAAAGAGTAATATTAGCTAGGGCTATCGCTCAAGAGCCCAAATTCTTAGTATTAGATGAGCCTACGAATCATTTGGATATTAAATATCAACTTCAAATTCTAAATATTGTGAAAAAATTAAATATTGGAGTATTAGCGGCGCTTCATGATTTGACAATATCTGCTGATTTTTGTGATAAAATCTATATGATGAAAAAGGGCGAAATAATTGCCTATGGAAGTCCAACAGAAATCTTAACCAAAGAGTTGATAAAAGAAGTTTATGAAATCGATTGTGAAATATATAGAAATCCAATTAACAATAAATTTGCCATCGTATATTGTTAAAATATAACTATAACAGAATGATTCTCAATTTTTTGGGATTCATTCTATTATTTTAAATTGTCTTATGCAAGTTTTATAGTATCAAGACAATTAATTGGTACAATTTTAACTCTTTTATTTATATTTACTTTTTAATTGCAATTTACTAATTATTTACTTTCAAAATATTCCAACAATGCACTACATCCTTCGAAAATATCCTTATATGTTTCTTTGAAATTTCCAGTATACCAAGGGTCCTTAATTCCGCCTTCTCTTCCTGTAAACTGTAAGAGCATATAAATTTTTCCTTCGCTATCTGCCTTCATAATTTTCATCATATTATTAATATTCATCGAATCCATTCCAATAAGATAATCATAATACTTATAGTCTTCGCTCCGAAGCTTTACCGCGCGCTTACCCACACAGCTTATTCCATGCTCTGCCAGTTCTTCTATAGCCGGTGGATATATAGGATTACCAATACCATTCCATATTTCCTCCGTGCTAGTTGCTGCAGATGCAATTTCAAATTGATCTGCAATTCCTCGCTTTTCCACCATATCTTTAAACACAAATTCTGCCATTGGTGAACGGCAGATGTTGCCGTGGCAGACGAAAAGTATTTTTATCATCTATTATTTCTCCTTGTAAATACCTAATTTCATTGACTTTTGTTAATGAGAATGCTTGCATTACCTATTGTATCAATCTACTTTGTTCCAAGCACTCCTTTGTCGATAATGTTAATTACAAATTTGTAGTTGGCTTTGGTAATGGGTCGGACTCTGATATATTAAATATACTCTAAGCATAGCTTTTTATCTATCTGATTCTTATGGTTAATATCAATACTAGATTTGGTTCATATGCATCAAAGCGTTCCATTTATTGTATATTTCCGGTAGATTCTTAGCCAGATAAGTCAACACTTACTCTACCAATTCATCTGGTACCCCATAATATGCTTCGGCGTCCTTTGATTAGACTCACAAGGTAACTCCAATGATTAATCCTATCATATGGTTACCGCTTTTTCCTGTTTTTATAGTCATTATCAATACGATCTTTCCATCCCGCATCAATAGAACTGTTGCCACGAACCATACTTAACGTTTCACTTATGACTTCATAATTGAGCATAGTTCCTTCACTGTCCGCATGGTAATTGGCTGCTCTGTCTTCTGCTATCCCGAAACGACCAGCTGTTTCAACGGCATCAATATTGTTTAATCAACAAACATATCTTGTATCTGTTCTAAAATATACTCACTGTTAAACCAAAAACATTGCTT
>JBKECQ010000093.1:0-1560 GCA_047974845.1 Aminipila sp.
TCACCAATAGCAGAAACTTGCTCTATCAAAGTATCAAGTTGTGAGGTATAATCTTGTGCAACTACATCCATAAAAACACCTCTTACAAAACCTTGTTAATTAACCCTTGAATGGTTTTTAAACCCGTACCATTCAAGGGCAACAAAAGTATATTTGTATATCGTACCGTGTCAAGGCATAAATGCAGTAGCTTTATACTTGACAAGGACAATCATAAAAATATTTGATTATTTCAAAGATGAAACAAATTTCAATCCTACAACTTTCATAACAGGCTTTCCGTCTGAACCAGCTTTAATCTTAACTTCCATATCATAAATCGCAGGAACTTCTTTAATACTTTCTAAAAGCGAATAATTAATATTATCTCTTAAAGGCTGATAACCATAAAAACCGCCTTCTTCATCTACATAAGGAGCAAGCACACTTGTATCAATATAGGATAAGCTTATGCCTGACTGACTCTTTCCACTGTCTTTGTCTGTAAATGTATAAGGTCTTGCAAATAAAACTATACCTTTCGTAATCATTACTAAAACCTCCTTTTTAATAAAATAATAAACTACAATAAAAATCATATCACAAACACTACTAATTGAGAAGTAACAATACTACCAAAAAAGAAGTGAATACTTTGTTAAAACTGCTAAAATAGTAGTAAAAGGAGAGTGAGAAAAATGATTGAAAATATAGTGAGAAGTAGACTAATTGAAGCAAGAAACGACATGGGAATTTCTCAAAAAGAAGTGGAAAGAAAAACAGGAATAAGCAGTATAAAAATAGCAAAAATAGAAATTGGAACACAAAAACCAGATATTGAAACGATTTATGAACTATCAAAATTTTATGAAGTTCCCATAGAATGGATATTCGGCACTGGAAAAAAAGAAGAATAACAATAAAAATTGAAATTAATTTATAATTATTACGCAAAACACCCATTTCACAAATAGATAAAATAACCCGATGTTACCAATCTCCTTATTCAGCATGCTGAAAAATTCTAGCATGCTGTGGAGATTGCCCTTCTTCATCTAATTCGTGAAACCCGTTGCGTTTTGCGAATAATTATATATAGTTCCCTTTCAACTAATTTTACATCTTGATAAACCAATTTTTGCTATAGCACGATATTCATACAAATAAAACCTTTACTTAAATTTCAAAAGTAATATAATTAAGTCAGTATTTCCCCAGTGTCTTTATCCACTAAGACAAATGACTGCTCAAGGGATACTGGCTTTACTCCGTCTAATCTACTACCGATTAGGCGGACTTTTTTTTCCTTGTATCGCTTAAACTTTTTTATGTCGTTGTCATTGAGGGAACACATGAAATCAATGAAATCTTCGCTTGCATTACCATTCTCATTGATACCATTCTTATACAAATTCGCTGTAGCCAAACCACTCAAAACCTTTTCTTTCACACATTCTAAGTCTAATTTATTGCTATATTCCCGAACCAACTTCAAACCATGGGAATTCATATGTACATCAACGAGCTTTGTTTCCCGAAGCCGTTTCCAAAAAGCTGTATATTCGCATCTGCTTTTATTAC
>JBKECQ010000111.1:0-48364 GCA_047974845.1 Aminipila sp.
CATGGTTGCGGGAGTAGGACTTGAACCTACGGCCTCCGGGTTATGAGTGTCGAATATTACTTTTTACTGCGTTTTATACCGTTCGACAAACCCCCATATAATGCGGTTTTAAGGGGGCATACCTTCTATAATGTCTAATCCGATTTCACAGCATTTAATAAAATTCTGACACAAAACTGACACATTGGCACTATAAAACCGATAAGCTATATTTATGCTTATCGGCTACGTTTGCGTTATTGCTGGCATTCTATGTTAACTGCTCTTTCGACTGTTTCTTTATCCATTCAATAAGCAGTGGCTTCATAATGCGAATAGCCCCGCCTACTTTCATAGCCGGGAACCCTTCACTATGTGCCAATTCATACGCTTGGACTTGACCAATGCCAAAAATTTTTTGTAAATCCTTTATTGTTAGGTATAAAGGCAAGTCGTCAAATGTCTTATACACCAATTTACACCCCCTTACGTTATCGGCGCTTGGGCTTGCTCTTTTATCCACGCGAAAAGCAAGTCCTTTGGTGTTCTTATTGTACCACCTACTTTCAAAGCTGGAAAGCCTTCGCTATGTACTAGTTCATATGCCTGGGCTTGTCCTATACCGAATACGTTTTTAATATCCTTTACAGTTAAATGTATAGGTAAATCCGCGAAATTCTTATACATAGCCTACACCGCCAGTTCTAGCCGCAACGGGCGACTAAATACAAGATATGGCGTTCCCTCTGCACGAAGTTCCTTTACCGTGCTGCGCATAGCCTTATATGCCGTAGTGCTGAATACCGATATACAATTGGGGTTATTTATAATACATATCCAGTATAGCGACGGTTCCCGCTCCGGGTCGCACGAAACGAATATATCAAACCCCTTAGCATGGGGTGTCTGTAAATTTGTAAGGCGGTGCTCTTGTTTAAGCTGTGTTTTCATAGTCTAACGTCCTTTCTTTTAACGGCATTACTCTTGATTTAGTCCAACAGGTCTGCTATACTGTGTGCAAACCTGTTGAACAGGTTCTAGGCTCCTTTACATCTTGCTTTTAGTCGGGCGCTGATGTAAGGGGCTTTTCTTATGCTACTGTGAAGCGACGGCTTTCGGTAGCTTTAACGTACTGACCGTAAAGGTCGGCGTGTGTCTTCTTAAATGCTGTAGTGTCAAAGCGATTACTTACTACTGGCTTCCAGCGGATTTTAAATACATCTACCGCCATTTCGTCTACACCTTGGGCTGTCATTTCAGCTTTTATAGTATCCTCTATAGCGGTAATTTCCGCTTCTAGTTCCTCTGCCATTATTTTAAGTTCCTTTAACTCTCTAACCTTGCTTGTAAGTTCTGTTCTACTCATTATATAACCCTCTTTTCGTTTATTGTTGGTAAGTGGAGCGGTTACGCTTGACGTTCTATATCCCCTACTCTTTGGGTCGTTTCAACAGTTATCACCGCTTTGTCGTTTCCCTTACCTTGTGATTTTAGTATACTACGATTTTCGTAATGTGTCAATACGTTTTACGTAATTATTTTATTAAATTCGTAATTTATTTTCGAATATCGTATTGACTTCATGCGATATTCGTATTATACTAAGGATAGAAGGAAGGTGTTAGAAATGCCATTAAAATTTAAATTAAAGGTACTACTAGCTATGAATGAAATGACACAAAAGCAGCTAGCAGAGGTAACAGGAATAAGACCGCCAACCATATCGGCAATATGTACTAACAGCGTTAAACAACTCCCTGTAGGTGTAATAGAAAAGATTTGCGAGGTTCTTAATTGTCAGCCTGGCGATTTAATGGAGTATTTACCGGGTCAAGGCAACTGTGTATGTAGTTCCTGTGGTAAGCGCTTCACGTACAGTATTTCAAATGGCGGTTATCCAGGTGGCAAAGACCGGGAGTATATTTACTGTCCTTGGTGTAAAGCCGAAAACGGCAGCACAATGACTAGTGGAATAATAAATACGCAAAAGGTTGAATAAAATTTACGGCGGTCGTCATATGTGGCAGACCGCCCGCTTTTTACATATATTATAACAAATTCGTTATTGACTTTGTATAACAAATATGTTATTATAATATTGCGGATTGGGGGAATACTAAAGAATGTTTAAAGTCATTTTTTATAAAGATAAAAGCGGAAACGAGCCTATAAAGGATTTTTTGTTAGACCTTAGCAAGAAAGCACAGACAAACAAGAACGACCGTATACAGTACAATAAGATAAGTGCCTATATTAGAGCAATACAGGCATACGGAACACGCGTAGGCAAACCCACAGTAAAGCATATCGACGGCGATTTGTGGGAGTTGCGCCCGCTCGAAAATCGTATATTTTTCTTCTACTGGCGTGACAATACTTTTGTGCTGCTACACCACTTCATAAAGAAAAGCCAAAAAACGCCGACGAAAGAAATAGAACAGGCACGAAATAACCTAAAAGACTTTTTGGAAAGGATTGATAATAAATGAGTATAAGAATAGGAAATACTGATTATACAGAGTTTGACGACCTCTATAACGACCCAAATGTAACCCCGCCCGCCGAACGTGCTAAAATCGACTTTGAAGTAGCCTTAATCGGCAAACTAATAGAAGCCCGCGAAGCTAAAGGGCTGTCACAAAAGCAGCTTGCAGACCTGGCCGGTCTAAAGCAGCCCGCTATTGCCAGGCTGGAAAGCATGAAGGCCACACCCCAAATTGATACCCTCTTCAAAATTCTACAACCATTAGGCTATACACTGGCTGTAGTTCCTACGGACCACCCACAGCGTCCGTAGCCCCTCGTAACCCGCTGCTATCACAGACTAGCCGCTTTGGGCCTTTTCGGCTCTTGGCGGCTTTTCTTTTGCATATATAAGGGTTTGGTTCAAGTGGTTCTGACTGATAATTACACGATTGAATACGACGAAAAGCGCGATAGGTACAAAGTTAAAAATCTAACTGCCCCCATATGCCCGGATTGCGGACAGTTACTTTCTGGCTACGACACCCGACTACGCCATGTTGTTAACGATATGGGCGTGTCACAATGGTTCGTGTTACGGCGTCTACGCTGTACCAGTTGTAAGAAGTTACACCTGGAAGCACCAGACTTTATAGAACCTAAGAAACATTATAAAAAGGACATGATAACGGACGTCGTAGCGGGGAATAACGATTTTTGCCCCGCTGACAATGCTACAATTCGCCGCTGGCGCAAAAATCACCCACCCGGTTTGCCTTTATCCCGCCAAGAAATAACGCTATGATAGCATTTGTACAACGCAGAAAGGGGGTACAAGCTATATGAAGAAACAAATTATATCTATGGCCGCCGTGGCACTTATTACCGTCGTTATTATGCTAGGCGGGGTTCTCGTAGGGATAAACCTATCGGGGCATGACCCAACACCAAACGCCGACGCCATAAGAAGCACTACGGCAACTTCGGCGGAAACTGCACCGCCAGAAGTTCCAAAGACTATAGCCATTCCAGGCTATGCCCAGTTGGTTATGAAAGCTGGAGACCTTATGCAGAATGTCGAATTACATAATCCAGCAGATAACCCTTGCTATTTCGTAATCTCTATAATTCTGCCAGACGGTACCGAAGTTTTCCGCTCCGGTCTACTTGAACCTGGACAGAAAACAGACGCCATAAAGTTATCGCAAGCGCTGAAAGCGGGAACCTACAAAGACGCCGTACTACGGTATACCTGTTATTCAACAAAAGACAAGGCGCAAATGAACGGCGCCGACACAAAATTTACATTGGAGGTGGTCTAATTGAAGAAAACACTTACGGCATTGCTTTTAATCGTAGCCGTGCTGTCGTTATCAATGACCGCGTACGCCGCAGACGCGACTACGGGCAATATGACAGTATCCTATGAATATACGGCCCCTAGTAGCGGGGGAACGGGCGATACCTCGACTTACACTATAAATATTCCCGCGTCCGTAACCCAAGATAATTTGGACGCTATACCTATTACCGCTGCAAAAAATAATATTGCGGACGGTAAAATGGTTGTAGTGGCTGTAGACTGGGATAATTCATATGACGCCAGCGGCTTTTTTAATCTCTATAAAAACAAGGGGGAAGCAAACCAGGAAGCAATATGTTGTAGGGTCTTAATGTATACAGACAGTACCCTAAGTACAGGGAAATACGTAGATTGTTTTCCCGAACTTCGCGGTGTACCGATTGCCAAATTTACCGCGGGCAACACCAGCCCGACCTACGGCGGTTATATGAGCCTTAACCCGCTAACTACTGGCCTAAGTGTTAGTTCTGGCACATATACAGGTACTTTATATTTCAATATCCAGGTAACGGACGCCGAATAGGGCGGTCTTCCCCTTTCTGTTACTGTATCTAACAATCAGCGCACTGAAAAACACCGCTACTAGAGCCTTACAGCCCTTATAGCGGTGTTTTGCTTTATGCTAGAGTAATAATGCCATTTCGCCTTGACTAAGTACGCTATCCGCGTCCTTCAACTTGCCATACATAACGGAAAGTATTTGCTCTGCTAGTGTTTGCGGGTCTTTGTTACCTACATCACCTAAGACGACTTCGGTATCAAAAGCAAACTGATTGTTAATGGTAATTGCCTTTCCGCCACCAGTTGCCCCACCAGGGTTTATATTGCCTATACCAGCATACCCAGGTAATGACGCCATGGTACAGTTACTAAGGTCATTCGAAGCAGCGCGAACACTGTCTAGTGTCTTATTTATTCCTACTACTAAGCCTTGTCCCGTATACTCGCCCGTTTCTTCCATAACCCTAGAAGGACTATGAATATCTAAGGCGCTGTTAATGGTTGTTTTTACGCTTTGCGCTATACCGTTTGCTACGCTCATTACGCTAGATTTCATAGCGTTTAAGCCGTTTACAAAACCTTGCATAGCGTTAGTACCACAGTCGTATAAGTCTATGTCCTTGAATTCATTTGTAACGACCGTAGCCGTGCTTGTAGCAGCTTCCGTAGCTAGGCCTATGCTATCAGTAATACCCGTAGATAGACCTGTAACAGTGTCCGTACCAAGTTGCATAGCCGCCGTATTTATGGTTGATGTACCAGTGGATAAACCTGTGGCTATATTTGTTGACGCGTCAGTACCTAACTGCATAGCAGTAGTGTTAAGCCCTGTAGCGCCTTCTGTAAGCCCTGTAGCCAATCCCGTAGTAGCAGTCATACCGTAGCCGTTTATCGCCGTAAAGTCTGGTTGTAAGCCAGTGGTAATAGAGTTAGCGGCGGTTTGTGACGCCGTGTTAATGGTGCCAAGGTTAGAAGTAAGCCCGGAAGCTGCTCCGTTAGCTGCTGCTTCGCCACCTTCTTTACCACCACCGCCGAATATGCTTTTAACGCCGTCAAACAGACCCTTTCCGATACCTTTTACAATATCCCAACCGACTTGTAACCAGTTAGTACTCATAATCGTATCGACTATAGCCGCTATCAACTGTGGTATAGCCTGTATTAAGCCTACAGCTAAGGCTACTACAATCTGTACGGCCGCCTGTATGATTAGGGGTAGGTTGTTTATTATCGTAGTAATGAACGCCTGTAACCCTTGTATCATGCCATCTATAATCATGGGGATAGACTGTACGACACCCTGTACCAGGCTTACGATAAGTTGTACGCCCGTTTGGATAATCTGGGGAAGGCAGGCCCACACGCTGTCTTGAATGGTCCTAATAAGCTGTATGGCCGTCTGGACCAATTGGGGTATCTTGCTAACCAACCCAGAAAGCAGCCCGCCGATAAGCTGTATAGCTGCATGTATCATCATAGGTAAGTTGTCAATAAGCCCCTGTGCCAACGTCTGGATAAGCTGTATGGCCGTTTGAATAATCATAGGCATACGTGCGACTAAACCGTCTGCCATGGTCTTTATGGCCTTTGCAGCTGTGCTTATAATCTGCGGCAGCTGGGCTACCATACCCTGTACGAAGCCGATTAGAATATCAGCGCCGACAAGGATAATCTGGGGTATAGCGTCCAGTAGGAAGTTTGCCAAACTGGTAACCACTGATACCGCCAATTCTACCAGTGGAGCGGTATTTTGTTTCACCATTTCTATAACACTGTTAAATATCTGCACCGCTCCATTGAGAAGAACAGGTACAGCAGAAGGCAACGCTTTTATGAACGCCCCTACAAGGGTATTTGTGATTGTGACAACCGTATTTACAACCTTCGGTAGACCAGTTTCCAGCGCTTTTACACCGCTGTCCAGCATACGGGTAAATATGTCGGCTAGCTTTTTGTCGTCGCCTGTCTGCCACCCGTCGGCCAGTACTTCGTTGGCTTCGGTTAAGTATCCGTTTAGGGACTTTGTGGCACCTAATACAGCGGGCATAAAGATTTTACCGATATTGGTACCCGCAGTCTGAAAATTCAGCCCCAGTACTCTAACCTGGTTTGCTAATGAACCGTCCAGGGTCTTCTTAAAATCGCCCTGGGCGTCCGCTGTGACCCCCATAAGGTAGTTGTAACGTAATTGGGTCTGTTCTGCCTGGGACATGGCATTATAGGACTTTTTAATACCCTTCGACATAGCGTAGGCTTCTAGGTTTGCTACGCTCATATTGATACCTAGCTGCTTTAGCGGTTCTGTTTCGCCGCTAATACCGCTTCGTATCTTGTTCCAGGCCTCTTCATTGTCAAGGTTGTAGAAGGACGCCATGTCGCCCGCAAGCTGTACCATGTTCTGGGACATTCCCGGTAATTCTTTTGCCGCTATTCCCGACGTTTTAAGCATGGCACCCATAGAACCAACCCACTTAGTGGCGTTCGTTTCAGATACGCCCGCGGCGTTTGCCATTCCTTGCGCCCACTTTGTCATACCACTTACGGCGCCTTCCCCAAAGGTAGCGCTTACTACGTTCTGTGATTCTGCTAAAGTACTTGCCATGGTGGATAGCTTATAGATACCGCCAGCGGCAGCTACAGCACCAGCACCCAGGGCGGCGGTTGCCATGCCTAAGCCCTTCACTGTACCTATGGTAACAGCCCCGAAACCTTTAGCCACATAAGACCCCGCCGACTTCGCGGCAGCTCCTACCTTCCCTAAGCCAGCTGTAAGGGCTGAAAAGCTGACACTTGCAGCCTTTTTTAAAGCAGCAAATAAGCCATTTGCTCCATTCGTTGCGCCTGTAGTGCCGTTTCTAAACTCTTTCAGCTTATTTACAACACTGGAAAGCTTTACGCTTGCAAACTCTTTAAAGTTAGTTGCAAGTTTTTTCATTGAATTGTACGTGTTGGCTATGCTTATCTTTGCAACATTTTTTAAAGATGTTGTAAGACCTGCTAAGCCTTGCCGCCCCTCTGTTACCGTGTTCTTGAATTGATTAAACCCGGATATTGCTGTTGTCACTTTGGTATTTACAAATGCCTTTATTCCACCGACTAGTAGACCAACCTGTAGTCTTGTAGATGCAAAAGAATTTTTTAAAGCGTCCATTTTGGTAGCGGCAACTTCCCGTAGCATACGTGGAAGCCCTTGTAGCGTTTGAAAGCCACGATTAAACTGTTGAATAGCGGCCCTCATATCGTCTATGCTGTTCGTAGCTTCTTGCGCCTGGGTTTGTGTACTAGCTAAGGAAGTGTTGGCTTCGGTTAGTGTTTCACTAAAGCTATTAACTTCTTGATGAAAACTATCTGTCGCCTGGTTCGCGGAAGAAACGGTCTGTACAAACTCTCTTGTTGCATTACTAATTTCTTTAAAAGTGGCGCTAACATTGTCGGTTAAGCGCATTTCTGCGCCCATTACAAAATCAGACATATATAAATCCCCCTTTCATAAAAATTTATGTAAATTTATATTTACACCAATATTTCAGTAAATAGCGCCATAGCTTTAGAATTTGCTTGTATGGCTTCTATATCTACGGCTACTGTTTTGCCTTGGCAAGCGTCACCCTCTCTATTGATATAGTCGGGAAGGCTTACCTGTAGCTTTCCAGCTTTCTTGTAGTATCGGAATACATTAGCCCCTGTATCTACTACGGTCGGCGTTTCTTCTGTCCAATAACTCATACTTATCTATCCTTTCTGCTAACGACGCATAATGTCTATTTGAGAAATCACAGAAAACATCTTTGTAAGAAAAAGGCTGATTTCTATATTTGTGTAATCATACAAAATCGAATATACTTGGTGGCCGATAGGTGTATCTAGCCCATGACACTGTAGTGTATCCATTGTGTAAAAATAGTCCTTGGTTCCGCTTCTGTTACCACCGTAAAACTTTCTTATAGGAAATATCCTTAATAATTCATTTGGGGTCAAATATTGTATGAACCCGATTACATGGCTCATATTTTCATACTTAATTGTCAAGTCGTCAAAGAGGAATTTACTGTCACGAACATTAAGCGGGTTAGTGTCTTTTTCGTGCACAAACGACTTAACGCCGTAGTATACAGCGTTGTATAACTGCTGGCGGTTATTCGTTTTTTGAAACTCTCTTAGTGCTTTAATATAGTTGATAGAATATATCGTAGCACAGTCTGCTTTATTGGTTTTCATTATCTGCGTCCCCTCTTTTTCAAGTCTTTTCTTCTTTGCTTGTTGTACTTGTTTTCCCTTTTAGTTGTCTCGTCTAAATATTCGGAAGTAACGCGTAAACTTTCTGCATATACCCATGAAGGATACTGTAGCCTAGGATATTCTTCTCTTATGTCACTTTCCAAACAATAAAACAGGTCTTCAAGATATGCCTTTAATAGAGGATTAGACCTAGCTGTAGGACCGTGAATAGCGTTTTTAACAAAGTACAAGGCGTCTAGCTGTTCGTCGTCCACATAAAGCCGTAACGGTTCTACTTCCTCGTTGTCGCAAACAGCAGATAGCTTAACGCTAAATGACTTAATTTTCGTATGTACATAGTCTAAAATGCGGTCTTTTTGCGGTTTTACGATGTGTCCACATTTTAAAGCCCCATTAAGTTGGGCGTATACCTGGTCTGCTTCTTCCATGATTTCACTTGCTAGGTTCTGTAGTTGTTTATTGGTATCTAAGTTTTGCATTGTTTTGCCCCCCTATTCTGCAATACGTCTTACGGCGCTATTGCTGTCTGTCGACGGCGTCGGCGGTGTATTAAGGTAATCAACAAAGCGGTCAAGGTTTACTAGCCATTTCTTCCCGGTGCGAACTGCGGTAATTTCCCCACTTGTACATAAATTCCTTACGTGGTTTACAGCAAGCCCGGTAGCCGTTGCCGCTTCCTTAATGGTAACCATTTTTGGTATCACGGTATCCGCCATAAATGGAATTACCTTAGCTGTAGACGTGTTATTCATTTTTTTTCACCGTCCTTTACCATTTGAATTACTTGCAGGATATTTGCTTCTTTTTCGGCTGCCAACGGCTTCCTTAGCCACCTACACAACGTAATTTCACTAATACCTAAAGCGTCTGCAATACGCCAGTATGGTAGGTCAGCCTTCTTAGCAGCTTCCCTAATGGTTTGATTTGCTTTAATCATTTTCATTCACCCTCTTAGTAAAATATTTTTAACAATTTCAACTATTCCTATTGACAAGTTAAATATATTTGATTATGATAATGATGATAACGGATGAAATTTTGGAAGTCAAGGACTTTTCAGAAATATTCTTTCAGACAAGCAAAGGGGTTGATTTTACGGTGTTTGACGCCAATAAGTTTAAAGAAAGACTAAAGATAGCAAGAGAAGAAAGCGGCTTAAATCAAGCGGAATTAGCAAATATCGTCGGCGTGACAAAAGCCAGTATTAGCTACTACGAAAGCCCTACAGCTAAAACTACAGCGTTGCCTAACGCTAAGGTTCTTTACGAAATTACAAAGGCCTTAGGGGTTAGTCTGGATTATCTAGTCGGTGATACGGACTATAAAACGCCGACGCAAAAGCAAGACGCGGACAATGTAGCATTAAATCTTATGAACACTGTACAGGTTTCTGATTTAAGCATTTGTACACAGACGTTAGAAATTTTAACGGAAATTATTCAAGAAAGCACCCTAGGTGGCATAGAAGAAACTGCATTATCAGCAATACTACTTACGCTAAAACAGTTAAACAAAATTATTTCTTCGTATAAGTCGCATACCGTAGAGGGCTATCTACTGCATACAGCAGTAACCGCCAGTACACTTACAGGCGACCACACAAAACTTATTTCTACTGGCACAGAAAGTTACCTAAAAGAATTTACCTACGAAGCATTTACACCAACAAAAGAAATTCAAGACACGGTGCAAAGAATGGTATCTTCATTGCAGAATAGGCTACTAGCCACACTGTCGGAAAGGGGTTGTAGTAATGGCAACGATTGAAAAACGCACAGGTAAAACCGGGGCAACATCATACCTAATAAGGGTCTTTGTTGACGAAAATAGAGACGGAAAGCAAAAAAAGAAGGCCATGACTTGGAAACCCGCTCCAGGCATGACCGCTAAACAGATAGAAAAAGAGTTAAACCGCCAGGCGACACTATTTGAAGAAAAAGTACGCCAGGGCTTAGTGTCATTAGACGGGACAACACGCTTTGAGGATTACGCCGCTAAATGGCTGGAAACAGCGGAACTGGCACCAGCTACCCGAACCCGGTACGAAGCCTTATTAGTACGTATCAACGCTGCTATAGGTCATATAAAGCTAGAAAAGCTACAGGGACACCACTTAGAAGAATTTTACCAAAACCTAAGGGAAGCTGGGGTAAAGGAAAAGGGCCGTTGGGCGGTGTCTACAGGCTTAGACGCACTTATGACAGAGCGTAAACTAACTAGGGATAGAGTATCTAAATTAGCGGGTATAGCCCCTTCTACAGTCGGCGTAGCCCGTAAGGGTGATAGGATAAGCATAGAAAAGGCGCAACAGATAGCCGACGCCCTGGAACTGAGTATCGAAGAAATATTCCAGGTATGCGAGAGTACGAGCGGATTATCAGATAAGACAATATTGCACCACCATAGGCTTATATCCGCTATTTTGAGCAAGGCAAAGCGGGAAAGGATAATACCCTTTAACGTTGCCACGGAACACGCTACAGCGCCAAAAATACGCAAAAAAGAAGCTAACCATTTGAATGACGAGCAAGCCCAGCAATTCGTACAGTTGCTTTTCAGTGAAGAGGATATAAGAATAAAAACAGCTTTATTGGTTTCTATCTTTAGCGGTGTACGCCGCGGTGAATTATGCGGGCTTAGCTGGGGCGATATAGATTATAAGAATAGCCAAATACACATACGCCGGGCGTCACAGTATCAGCCGGGCAAAGGTGTTGTAGAGGTTCCTACAAAGAATGACAGTAGCCAACGTTCTATAGGACTTCCTAACGAGGTATTTAACATTCTTCGTGAATATAGGAAATGGTGGACGGAACAGCGCTTTAAGAATGGTTCTAAGTGGCAAGGAAAGCAAAGCCGCCTTTTCATACAGGAAAACGGAAGCCCAATTAACCCGGATACAATTAACTTTTGGCTGAACCAATTTACAGAAAAGAACGGTCTGCAACACACTAACCCCCATGCACTGCGCCACACCTTCGCCACATTACAAATTGCTAGCGGCGTAGACGTAAGAACGTTGCAAGCCAGAACAGGACACGCGCAAGCGTCTACACTGCTTAACACTTATTCCCATGCGCTAAAGAGTGCAGAGGAAGCGGCAACAAAAGTACTGGAAGACACTTTAATACCCAGCCAGTGGAAAGGCAAAATAGGGTAAACGAATAGCGGATACTATCCAACGAAGGACGGTACCCGCTATTTCTAAATTATATGGTTTCTTACTGTGTCCACCGATAAAGGCACATTTTACGCCCACGTATAAGCCACATGGGGCGTCTTGCGTATCGCGCGTGTAATTTGACGTTTTGAGGGTAAAACAAGCTGTAGGCGATTTTAGAGGTATTACAAACGATTTGCCACACAGGCAAGCGTTAAACCAAAGAAATTTACAGCTTAAAAGGACTATAGATACTATGTATCTACTACTATAACTATATATACATACTACTATATAATATATATTTATTTTTATTATTTATATATATTATATAATATATAAGTACTCTTATTTTTTGACTGGGTATATTGTTTTCTTACTCGCTTAATGGGCTGTAAAGGGGTGACCCTATGCCTAATTTTTTGAGGGATTTATATTTTTTACTGTTTTGGGGCTGTAGTGGCTCAGTTATTCATAAATCAATTATATGTATTTTGCTCAATTTTTATTGATTTTGATTTTAGGCTAACTAGTAATAGGATTGCTCAATCTTTATCTATTTTATCAAATTTTTATTGTTCTTAATTGTTTGGTATCTATTCTATTTTAAACCGATTATTACGCTGGTGTCCCTAAGAAATTCACTGCTATTATTACCGCTTTTCTAAACAAGCACGGTTTTATTGATTTTGCTTAATTTTAATCAGTATACTAGTAAGGTGCATTACTCAATTTTTATTATTTTTTATCAATACATTCTATTTTTGCTTACCTCTTATGTGGTAGAGTTGCCTAGAAGAATACCGCCCTATATATCACTACATATGGTATAATATTATTAATCAAATTCTATATGTTGTGATTTTAGACTTTTTGTGCTTCTTGGTTGATTTTGCGAAACCAACCCCATAGCGGCACATTCAAAAGTCGGCGTAAAGGGTGGTTATAAGATGGAAAAGCATATGTACAACAAAGAGGACATTAAAAAATGGCTTAAAGATTTAGATATTATTTTAGACCCACCCAGAGGGAAACGTTATGGTGAAGCCTATATCAGAGGGAATAGACCCTATGACGGTATAACCGCTGGAAGAATGACGGGTATTATGCTTTCGTCGGCGATAGAAGCCTTACCCACAACACTACAGCGTATAGTTAAGCTTCGCTGGATATATCATTATCCATTAAAGGAAACGTTAAGCAAAACAGGGCTTACCAAAGACCAGTATTATTATAGCTGCGATAAGGCCATAGAGTGCATTACATATTATTGCAACGGACAAAAAACGGAATTTCAGCAAAATTTAAAGCGCTACCTTAAAAAATCAGCCTAAAGAAAGAGGGGGTACAATGTCACGAAAAATTAAAATACAGCTGCCAGAAGACTACGACCCCGCCGACCCAATACTAAAGGCTGCTATAAATAAAAACGCCGACACAAAGAATTTAATTGATAAAGAGCGAAAGAACCCTACTTTAATTTGTGGTGCTGTGCGTAATGGTAAGCCTTGCAGACAGATAGCCGGGGCTGGAACCGACCACGCCGGCTATGGGCGCTGTAAGTATCACGGGGGACTAAGCACAGGTCCTAAAACAGAGCAAGGCAAGCTAGTAGCTTCACAAAATGCCAGAACACACGGACTTTACAGTAAATCCTTGCTCCCGGACGAAGTGGACATCTGGGAAGCCTTAAAAGACGAACCTATATACGATTTACAGGCAGAAATACAGATATGGACCGTTAAAATCATAGAGTATTTACGTAGGATTGCCGACAAGTATAAAAAAGATTTACAGTTGCTTGGTGTAGAAGGCGCATACAGGAACACCCGCATTTACTCTACTACAAAAAGCGGGAAAACATTCTACCACGCTGGAACCATTGAGGACCCTATACTAGACCGTGCGTTAAACACATTAAGGCAAATGATACTTACCCAAAACAAGATTACAGGCAAGGACGACAGTAGCGATAATATCTTAGACGCTATAAATTCTGAACTTCGGGCAGCTTCCCAGGGTGCAATAAGCCTAAGCTGGTGTAATACTTCTCAATCTGTACAACCTTCTGACCCTCTTCACAAATAATATTTATAGACACAGTTTTATACGTTTTTTAATGCCTTCTGCCACAAAACTGACACATTGGCTATTTTCGTCGCCTATCAAGACGCAAAATAAAACACCCACGAACGTAGTGTTCATGGGTGTTTAACTATGGTTGCGGGAGTAGGACTTGAACCTACGGCCTCCGGGTTATGAGCCCGACGAGCTACCAGCTGCTCTATCCCGCGATGTTATTGGGCAAAAGCCCTTTTATTATATTGGTGCCGGAGACCGGGGTCGAACCGGTACGATCGGTAAGGATCGCAGGATTTTAAGTCCTGTGCGTCTGCCAATTCCGCCACTCCGGCGCACCATTGCGAGCAATCATTTTTTAATTTATATTGGCTCCAAGGGTGGGGCTCGAACCCACAGCCTATCGGTTAACAGCCGAGTGCTCCACCATTGAGCTACCTTGGAACGCTTTATGTTTTCGTCTCTCGCTGACGACAAGATTTATTATAAGCCAAAATGCCCCTATATGTCAACACATTTTTTCACTTTTTTTATTTTTAATTTTATAACGGCGGGAAAACCTGTATTTTCCAAGCTTTCCCACTCATAATTAATTCCATTTTTTTTATAAGATTTAATAAAATCTAAGATAATTTTATTAAAATTCCAGTCATGTTCATAAAAAAAAACATATTTTTTATGATAATGGAGCCACAAATCGACATAATGATTCCATAATATATCTCCATATGCCCCTTTTTTTGAAAACTTCTAAGTCAAATTCTGTACTATCTTCAATATCCTTTATAAAAATATCTCTACATTTAATAGCAAATTCTTCATTGTACACCAAAGTATTTACTTCATAATCTAATTTAAAACTTCTAATATCTAAATTAGTAGTCCCAATAGAGGCTACAAAATCGTCTATCACCATAGTTTTGGCGTGTATAAACCCTTTATGAGCATATACCCTAACACCTGCCTCTAATAGCTCCTCTACATATGACATTGCCACGTTATATACAAACTTTTTATCCGGAATACCGGGAAGCATAATTCTTACATCAACACCTGACTGTGCAGACATTCTTATTGCATCCAGCAAGGTTTGATCCGGAACAAAATAAGGGCTTTGTATATAAAGATATTTCTTTGCATCGGTGCACATCTTTACATAGCTGTCCTTATGTGTAGCATACTTACTATCAGGTCCGCATTCAATAATCTGTACCCCCATATTCCCCGTATCCTCCGGTTCAGGGAAGTATTTGGCTTCTATCTCCCTCAAATCATTTAAATGCATCGGTTTTTCTACTTTTTTATCTTGCTTTTCACAGAAAACCCAATCTTTAAAAAATAGGAGCTGCATTACTTTTACCGAAGTCCCTGTAATCCTCACTGAAGTATCTCTCCAAGGACTAATATGCTCATATTTACCTAAATAATCATCACCAACATTAATTCCACCTGTGTAGCAAATCTTGCCATCAATGATAACCATTTTTCTGTGCAATCGATAATTTACCTCTACTAAAGTTTTCAGCATAGATGGTAAAAACTTTTCTACATGACCCCCATTTTTCACAATAGGGTCAAAATCTCTTAGCTTTGTTTTTAAACATCCCATAGAGTCATATAGGAGTCTTACTTCCACACCCTCTGCGGCTTTTTCTGACAACAATTTAATTAACTGTTTTCCTACTTCATCCTTAGATTTAATGATGAAATATAAAACATTTATAGATTCTTTTGCACTCTTAATCTCTTCAAACAATCTACTGAATTTTTCTTCACCGTTTATTAAAAGTTCAACATTGTTATCCTCAGTAATTATGCTCTTTCCATTTTTAATATTTATAAGAATCATATCCTTATATTTATTTAATCTTGGGTCTGCAAAGCCTACTTTATCGTCCTTAACATTTTCAAAAGCATCTTTTAGTGTGTCATCATATCTTTGTTCCAATTTGTCTAAACGATATTTTTTAGACATAATCTCCAATTTCTGTGTACTTCCGAAAAAGAAATACAACAAAAATCCTACTAATGGCAGAAAGATAAATACTAAAAGCCATGCAAATGTTACGCTCATGTCTTTTCTTCTAAAAAATATAATACTTATTATTGAAATCAAATTTACTAGATACATTAATCCGACTATTATTGCTGTAAACATATGAGCTCCTCTCTAATTATAATTATTTTATTTTATTTTAATATTTATTATAAGCTCTATTTGTCTTTGTTCTTAAGCATACGTTCTTTTGCACTATCATCCGCCACTTTCATCTTTGGCATAAATCGTTCAGCAAACTTTCCGCCCCTATTCTTAATATATATAAGACCTATTGCTGAAAAAGTTATTGCCCCAAGAAAGTTTACCCATAAATCATTCATGGTATCAATTAAACCAATATCTAAATATGCCGGCCAAGCCTCTCCGTTTACACTTATATTTTCAACTTGAACTCTTATTGGTACATTGGCGCCATTTGGATTTACCGAAACAGAATTGAATGAAGTCAGCCATGTATCCTTTTGCATATCCATGCCAAAAAATGCATCCATTGTAAATTCATAAAACTCCCATAACACACCAACGGTCATCGAAAAGCTAAACGCTACTAAAGCTACAAACAATGGTGATAAATCCATATGGATTCTTTCACTTCTATTTAATATATCTACTAAAGAAAAACCAATCGCCGCACATAAAAATCCATTAATAGTATGTAGCATATCATCCCAATGATCAAATAATACATAATACTCCTGAATCTCTCCTAAAATTTCTGCGGCAAAAATAAATAACAGAATTATGACTTCCAGCGTATTAGGTAGTTCTATATTTAATTTTTTTTCAATTAAAGACGGCACCATAAACAGTATTAATGTTAAAATGCAAATAAATACATTTGAGTAATTTCCATTTAATATCTGTGCAATCATAGTGATTATAACCATTGCCCTCAGTATTAAATAGATGGATAATCTTTTTTTATCCAATTTAATTTTCATATTTTGCCTCATTTCGGCTATCTAGCTAAACGTTTTTATGTTTTATGCTTGTGCCATTATTTTATTTTTTTAAAAACAAAATTAGCATATTATATTTGAAATATATTCTTATATCTGACTCTTTATTAGTTCAATCTTCTTAGTATATTTTTGATAATTCTCAACATCGTCCTTTATAGAATAAATTTCTGCTAATTCTTCCATTGTATCTATATGCCCCGGGTTTATCAGAAGCACACGTTTAAAGCTTGTAATGGCTTTGTCCATCTCTCCAAGCCTTGAATATGATATTCCCAGATAATAAAAAAGAGGCCACCAAGTATTAAATTCACTTTCTGTATAAGGTTCCAGCTTAAATATTCCCTCTTCATATCTCCCTGACATAATATCATTACACCCTATCTCAATCTTAACAGGAATTTCAAGTTGCCTTAACCTCTCCTCAATTTCTTTCTTCTCATTTGTGTCCTCGACCCTGTTGACATAATGTTTCCACGTCAAATCAGCCTTAGCATATAAGCCCAAATTCAAATAAGCGTATCCTAAAAAGTAATACGCCGGAAGAAATTCAGGATGGACTACGGTGAGGATTTCAAAACACTCTATAGACTCAGCTTTAAAGTTTCCTACAAACTCTTCATCTCCACCTTTAAGATAAATATCTCTGCACAATTTTGCATAGCCATATAGACCCTGCAAGCTCTCTTCATTAAAGCATTGCATGGTTCTAAAGAAAATACACGCAAGCTCTAAATCATTATTTTTAATCGCCTTCTCGGCAGAATAAACTAAATAATTAAGTAGTTTTTCATTATATAACTTAATTAAAAATGCCATATAATGATGTACATATTTAAATTCCGGGTCTATCCCAATTACGATAGCCATGTTTTCTGCTATGGTTGCAATTTTTATATCCTTATTTTTTGCAAACCCTTCCAATTCCTGTTTCCTTAAAGGTACAGGAACAGACTCCATTAGCCCCTTCATTTCCAGTTTATGTATGAAGCTCTCGGATAGTTCATCAAAAACAAATTCATTAAAATATTTCTGTAGATATTTTTTTACCCTATCTTTTCTTCTTACTTTCTGTTCATTCTCATACCTTAGCATTCATATACCAACCCTTTCTCATAAATTTCTTAATAGCATCAGGGTTTAATGTTTCTTCCATATCAATTGTTAATAGGTCTTTTATTTCTTCTGCAGACCCCGGCATACTTCTATCTTTCCAACAAGCATATTCATAAAAAATTCTATATAAATCTTCTTTTTTATGAGAACGATTCTGGTAACCCTTCAAATAAAAGAAATATGCAAATTCTTCATAAAAATCAAAGGGTGTTTTTCTAAGTATTCCTATTGCAAGTTCTAAGGTACGTGAAAACCCGCCTCTGTTATAATATAAATCCAATAGCTTTTCCACCATCTTCAATCTGGCTATCCCTTCAGCAGAAATAAATCTATTTGAAATCACTTCATATGGAGCTTCATCCCTAAATACATATTCATATAGATTCTTTTCATTACGTATCTTAGTACCTTTTAATAGCTTCAAGAAACCTAACTGAAATTGATCTGCTCCCAAGGCATACACTCCATTAAAGGATTCTACAAAGGATAGGTAATCCTCAAATGGCAACCCCGCAATTAAATCTACGTGAGTATGTATATTTCCAAGAGCAATAACTTTTTTAATATTTTCCATTGTAATAGCCACATTTTTGCTTCTGTTTACTGTTTCTAAAGTCAATGGATTCAAACTTTGAATACCAATTTCAACCTGAAAAAGACCTTTTCTGGCACTTCCCATTAGCTTTAAAAAGGTCTCATCTATTAATTCTCCACATATTTCAAAGTGAAAATTCGTTATACCGTTGTCGTTATCTAAAATATAACTTATTATTTCATTGCATCGTTCTCTGTCATAATTAAAAGTTCTGTCCACAAATTTAACCTGCTTTACATCTTTCAGCAAGAAAAATTTTAATTCCTTTTTCACTCTCTCCAGTGGTAATGCCCTAATATGTTTATCCACTGAGGATAAGCAATAGCTGCATCTAAAAGGACAGCCTCTAACCGACTCATAATATAAAATTCTATCATCGTTTGGTAAAAGGAAACTATAAGGAAAAGGCACCCCTTCAAAATCCTGTATATCAGAAGGGGGATTTACATAAATCTTTCCGTATTCTCTATAAATTAATCCTTTTACCAATTCATATCTATTTTCATTAGACAAAAAAGTATCGGCAAACGCCTTAAAAACTTCTTCGCCCTCTCCCACAATAACAAAGTCAATGTATTTATGTCTTCGCAAAAACTCTATGGAGTCAAAACTTACTTCAGGCCCACCCACAAGGATTTTAATGTCCGGACGTGCCTTTTTAATATTCTCTGCAAGATATAGAGTCTTTTTAATGTTCCAAATATAGCAGGAAAAACAGACTACACTGTAGCCTCCTCTTATAATCTCTGTATAAATGTAATCGTCATCATTATTAATTGTAAATTCTCTCATATCAATTGAACGTCTATGTTCAAGAGCAGACATATACAAATATTTTAAAGATAGATTTGAATGAATATATTTTGAGTTTAATGTTGTAAGTAATATTTTCATACAAAGTTTCCCCTACTTAAAATTTACTATAACGCCCTGAATCTTTCATCTTTTATAAGGCTGGTATTCTTCATGGCCCTTTTTAATTGATTCATCATTCTTTCTTTATCTTGAGGCAAATCACCCTTCAAAGATACATAATTTGATGCATGATTGCTTCTAAATACACACTTTTTGTTTACATTGATATTTTTAAGCATTAAAGCAGTTTCTCCCAACACCTCTTCCGCTGTTAAAACTTTAAACTTACCTGC
This sequence comes from Aminipila sp., assembly GCA_047974845.1. Taxonomy (GTDB): domain Bacteria; phylum Bacillota; class Clostridia; order Peptostreptococcales; family Anaerovoracaceae; genus Aminipila. The sequence continues at coordinate 19,662 of JBKECQ010000111.1, forward strand.
TTGTATATCCTGATAAAGCGGCGCAGCCGGTTCTACCATTAGAGTTAACAATCCCACATAGGACGGTTCCATCTCAGAAATCATACTTGCTGTATCCAATGCGTGCTCTTCCATATGCTCAGGTCCAGCTAATCCTGAAATAAATGTTACCGAAGCACTTATTCCTGCATCTTCAATCTTTCTTACCGCAGTAATCAGTTCTTCCCTAGTTGCCCCTTTATTAATGGCTTCTAAGACTCTTGGGCTTCCTGATTCAGCACCGATATAAATTATACCAATACCATTTTCTTTTAATTCTTGTAACTCCTGAGGAGTTTTAATTAAAACATCCTGAGGAGCACCATAAACCCCAATTCTTTTACACTCCGGGAATACCTTTTTAATATGGTTTAAAATCACTCTTAACTTATTGTTAGACAAACAAAGCGCATCACCATCAGCAAGAAATATTTTCTCCACATGAGGATAATATTTTCTTGCCATATCCAAATCTTCAAGAACTTCATTTACATTTCTAACTCTAAATTGTTTATCCTTAAACATACTACAAAAAGTACATTTATTGTGCGTACAACCAATGGTTACCTGTATAATTAAGCTATACGCCTCGCTTGGGGGCCTAAATATATTGCCTTCGTAACGCATAAAACCTCCATTATCTATATTTTTAAAATTACATCTATCTATATTTTTAAAATTACATCTTCTCAGGAGCTTGTATTCCTAACAAGTTTAATCCGTTTTTAATTGTATTTTTAGCTGCAATAACAAGTGCAAGCTTCGCACACTTTTCCTTTTCATCATCAACTAAAATATACTCGTCATGATAAAATCTATTAAAGCTTTGTGCTATATCAACAATATGTCTTGTAACCACAGAAGGTTCATATTTCTCACCGGCATCAACAATAACCTGTGGGAATTCATAAATAAGCTTTGCCAAGTCATATGCACTGTCAGAAAGCACATATGAAAGGTCTAAGTCAGACACAACCTCTGCCTTCTTTACAGATTCTTCTCCTGCTTTTCTAAGAATACTTGCTGCTCTAGCGTGTGTATATTGAACATAAGGACCTGTTTCGCCCTCAAAGTTAAGAACCTTATTCCATGAAAATACATAGTCTTTAATACGGCTGTTTGATAGTTCTTGGAACATAACAGCACCGATACCAACCATTTTAGCAGTCTCATCTATATTGTCTGTATTTACATTCTTTTCTTTTATAATTTCCTTTGTCTGTTCAACCGCACGATTTAGTACATCTTCAAGGAAAACTACTCGTCCATGTCTTGTCGACATAGTTCCCTCTTCAAGACTTACAAGTCCAAACGGAATATGAACGCAATCACGAGCCCAGTCACATCCCATTAATTCTACAATCTGAATCCACTGTTGGAAATGAAGATTCTGCTGAGATGCCACAATATATAAGTTCTTATGGAAGTTATAATTTTCCTTTCTGAAAACTGCAGCAGCGATGTCTCTTGTAATATATAAAGTTGAACCGTCTTTTTTAGTTATTAAAGCAGGTGACATACCATACTCTTCTAAGTCTACAATCTTAGCTCCCTCAGATTCGATTAACAAATCTTTATCATCCAGCCATTCTAAAATTCTTCCCATTTTATCTGAGTAAAAACTTTCTCCGGCATATGAATCAAATGAAATTCCCAGCATATTATAAACTCTATTGAACTCTTTTAAGCTCTCATCTCTAAACCACTGCCAAAGTTCTACTTCCTCTGGATTTCCGTTTTCAAGATTTGTAAAAACAGCTCTTGCTTCATCATCTAAACTAGGGTCATTTTCTACTTCAACGTGGAATTTAGTATAGTAGCTAAGCAAAGTCTTTATAGGCTCATTTATTACATCTTCCTTGTTTCCCCATTTTCTATAAGCCACAATCATCTTTCCAAACTGTGTACCATAGTCACCAAGGTGATTTATTCTAACCGTATCATAACCTAGGAAATCATAAATTTTATAAATGGAATTACCTATTACAGTGCTTCTAATGTGTCCAATATGGAATGGCTTTGCGATATTTGGAGAAGAATACTCAACAATTACTTTCTTACCTTGACCAATATCACTTCTTCCAAAGTTTTCTTCCAATGTAACTGCTTCATTTATTACATCTTCCATAAACCCTTTTCTTGACATAAACATATTTACATATGCATTTACACTTTCAACCTTTTCAAAAGCTTCATCTTGAGATATTTTCTCAGCAATGTCCTTTGCAATTAATGGCGGTGCTTTCCTTAACGTCTTAGCCAATTTAAAACACGGAAAAGCATAGTCTCCCATTTTAGTATCTGCAGGAACTTCTATCATTTCCATAACTTCTTCAATACTTAAACCGTCTACTTTTTCGCAAATTATCTCTGCAATCTTTTGTTTATAATTAATCATATTTGCCTCCATTTTGGCTTTTGGCCTTGTTAAATGAAAATAATATTTAGCATACAGCTTTACAATCTTCTAGTTTGCTAAACTAATAAAAGCTGCACTGGCCATTATCCTCTATTATATAATAATTTAAATCAAATTCGTTTACTATTTTTATACCTTTTTCTTTTAGGTAAGCAGCTAAAAATCCGTTACCCTCTATTTCAATATGAGAAAAAGTACCGTCGTATATAATTCCACTGCCGCAAGAAGGGCTTTTAGCCTTCAAAATGGCTCCTTCTATTTCTTCACCAAGTTCCTTTGCATATGCTAAGGTCTTTTCCCATACAAGTTCACAACCCTTAACAAAGGCATCCGTCACATCTTCGCCTAACATATTTATTGCACGGCCATTAACAATCTCAACAGGGGACCTTGGAGCTTCCAATCCCCCCATGATTTCGGGACATACGGAAATAAAATTGTGTTTCTTTGAGAATTCCAAAACCCAATCAGTGAAGTTATTTCCACCGTTATATTTGCAGTTTTCTCCTAACAGGCAACCACTTATTATATACATATTCTAAACCTCTTTTCATAATAGCAAAACTAACAGATCCATAAAAAACTGCTTTACTATGGCTTTATTTCAGTTTAACCACTGTAACGCCATCTCCACCTTCATTAAACGCACCCTTTCTAAAAGAGTCAACGTGCTTATGCCTTTTAAATAAGCTTTGAAGCCCTGTTCTTAAAATGCCTTCTCCTCTACCATGAATAATCGTTACCTCTTTAAGACCCGCCATATATGCATCATCTAAATATTTATCCACATCCATAACCGCATCTTCAAGGTTTTTACCCCTTACATTTATTGATAGAGAAACGCTTTGAGATTTTGACTTATACAAGCTACCATACTTAGTACTTTTTGTCACAGAAGTCTTTTGCTTCTTTGTACCATCGTTGATAAGCATTAAATTTTTTACGTTTACATTTGCTTTAAGAAGTCCAACCTGCACCAGCATATCTCCCTTAATATCAGGAAGTGATAGAATTTCACCATTTTGACCTAATGTCATAATTTTTACTCTATCCCCAATTTTTAATTGGTCAATAGTAACCGGTTTATAGTTTTCAGGCACCTGTATAGTTTCCCTATATTTAGAATCGGCCTCTTTTATTCGTCTTTTATTTTCAGCAAGCCTTGCATGGCGTTCGGCCATGGAATCCATTTTATCTATGTCTTTTAACTGTTTTTGTGTCTCTTCCGCAACATATTTTGCTTCACGCAACATATCTCTTGCTTCTTCTCTTGCCTTCAATAATATTTTTTCTTTTTGTTCTTCTAACTTGATAAGTTTTTTATCCAGTTCTTCCTTTTGCCTTTTCATTTCAAGATTGATAGAAATAGCCTCGTCTCTTTCGGCTTCAGCTGCTTTCTTATCTTCTTCAATTGAACTTATAACATTTTCAAACTCTATATCACCCTTGTCAAGAAGAGTTCTGGCTTTATCAATAATACTACTTGGCAAACCCAACTTCTGTGAGATTTCAAACGCGTTTGATTTTCCCGGTATTCCAATAATTAATTTATATGTCGGACTCAATGTTTCAACGTTAAACTCCATTGAGGCATTTTGAACACCCTTTGTATCGATGGCATATTTTTTAATCTCAGTATAGTGGGTAGTTGCAATAGTACGGGCATTCTTTTTATATAAATCCTCTAAAATAGCAATTGCCAGTGCCGCACCCTCTGTGGGGTCTGTCCCTGCACCCAGCTCATCTACCAAAACAAGGGTATCCCGTTCCGCCGCCGCAACAATATTTACAATATTATTCATGTGAGAAGAAAAAGTACTTAAGCTCTGTTCTATACTTTGTTCATCTCCAATATCGGCATATATTTTTTTATAAACCGGCATTACAGTTCCTGCACTTACGGGAATATGAAGACCGGTTTGAATCATCATTGCAAAAAGTCCTACTGTTTTTAGTGTAACTGTCTTTCCTCCGGTATTCGGACCTGTTATTACCAGCGTTTCATAATCTTTTCCCAAAGAAACATTTATAGGCACAACTCTATCTACGTTTAAAAGAGGATGCCTACCTTGCTTTATATCTAAGATTCCATTACGGCTTATTTCTGCTGAAGAGCCCTTATATGAAACGCTCAGCTTCCCCTTTGCAAAAATAAAATCTAATTTAACCAATATTTCTTGATTATTAATTAGTTCATGAAAATGCTCCGCAACATTCCCTGATAGTTCTGCCAGTATTCTTTGTATTTCCTTTTTCTCCTGAAGCTCTAGTTCTCTTAGCTCATTATTCAAGTTTACTATTGCCTGAGGTTCAATAAATAATGTCGCTCCTGTTGAAGACTGATCGTGAACCATTCCCGGGAACTTTGACTTATGCTCCTGTTTAACCGGAATAACATATCGACCCTGTCTCATAGTAACTAGCGAATCTTGTAGTAAAGTTTTATTTTCTGAAGAGCTTAATATGTGGTTGAGTTTTGCCTTTATGGCATCATTCTGCCTTATCATACTCCTACGAATTTGTTTTAATTCCGGACTTGCATTATCCGACATTTCATCTTCAGATATAATACATCTATCAATGTTGTCCTCTAGCCTTTTTTGAACGGACAATAGCTCTGACATTTCATTTATAATTGGAAGTTTCGGCAAATCACTCTTTAGAAAAGTAACTACATTCCTGGTTACGTGTAGGTTATAAAGAACCTCTAGTAGCTGCTTCATAGTAAGAGTGCCGCCTTTTCTTGCCAAATGTAGGCTGTTTTCTATGTCATAAAAACTGCCCAATGGCAAAGCTCCCTTATGCACAATAACGGAAACCGCCTCAGAGGTTTCCGCTAACAATTCTTCAATTAAAGTCACGTCAACCAAAGGCTTAAGCTCCGAAATAATTTTTTTAGTCATTTCGGATGCCGCCTCTGCTTTTAGTTTCTCAATTATTTTATTATATTCAAGTACTCTGTATGTCTTTTCATTCATTGGTTTTATTCCATTTTCTTTTTATAGCGATCGAGTTCTCCTTTTAACTGAATGTTCTCCATCTGAATATCAAAGAAGCTGCTTTCCAAATCCTTATACTTTGCTTCAAGCTCGTTTACTATATCGCTTGAAGATGCCATAATCTGTCCTTCAATTTTTGTAGCTTGTTCTTTTAAGGTTCTAATTTCTTCATCTTTTTGTTGAACCATATTCTGTAATTCTTCCTTTTCTGCTACAGCCTTCTTAAAGTCATCCTGATATTGGATATGATTTTTTTTAGCATCTTCCCATAGTTGAACGTAATGTGCTGTATCTTTTTCAGCTTGCGCATTGGCATCTTCTAAATATTGAAATCTTTCCAATGCACTAAAATATTCATCGGCAATATTCACTGCACCAAGTACAGCGAAAGAGGATCCCGGTCCTGTGCTGACTGCTGGGGAGATTTCCTTCATTTTAACGTCTACATGATCTGCAACCTTAATAATATGTTCTCTGGATTTACTTCCTACAATGGTATATTCTTGTCCAAAAATTTTTACGGTTACTTTGTTGCTTTCCATTTCATTTCCCCCTTGCGAATATAACTACATTTCCCTCAATACAGCATTAATTTCATTTTTTAGAGCTTCCAGCACCTTGCTGTGAACCTTTGCTACATCATCATCAGTCAATGTCATTTCATCAGATCTGTAAGTTAGGTTAAAGGCCACGCTCTTCTTTCCTTGATCTACTTGCTGCCCTCTGTAAATATCAAACAGTTCTACCTTTTCTAATATTTTTCCACCATTTGCAATAATGATATCTTTAATCATGCCAACTGTTATGTCCTCGTCTACAAGAAGTGCTATATCTCTTGAAGTTGACGGATACTTAGGAAGCGGTCTATAAACCACTTCTCTGTTAGCCTTTAATATCACATTGTCAAGGAACAATTCACAAACGTAACATCTAGTTGAAATGCCGTACTTTTCTGTAACCTCAGGATGAACTTCTCCCATAATACCCAGTTCCATATCCTCTAGTACAATTCTTGCACATCTGCCCGGATGATATACACCATATTCTCTTTCGCTCTCAAAAGTTATATCTGTTATTCCCAATACATTTAAAAGTTCACAAACCATACCCTTTAAAGTATAGAATGACTCACCTTTGCCATAGATACCAATACACATGGAATCTGATTCTTCCGGAAGAGCATTTGTATCTGCCAAGTTGGCCATAAATGTATTTCCTATTTCAAAGGCTCTGACAGCCTCTATATTTCTTCTATAGTTTGTACTTAGTACTTCCATCATATTAGGAGTTAATATTGTACGCATTACGGAAGTTTCTTCACCTAATGGATTTATTAATTTAACGAAACTTCTTTCCCAAGAGTCTTCATCAATTCTTACATTGTCAACACTCTTAGGACTGCAAAATGAGTATGTTTGGATTTCATTTGCACCTAACGCACACATTGTGTCTCTAGCTAAATCCTTTAAGGTTCTCTTCCTTGACTTTACACTTTCACAATCGCCCTTTGGTAAAGTCACAGGCAATCTATCATAGCCATATATTCTTGCTATCTCTTCAACATAATCTTCTTCAACCTCAAGGTCTTGTCTAATAGTAGGTGGTGTAACGGTTATTACATTACCTTCTCCCTCAACCCTCATTTCAAGTCTCTCAAAAATATCTGTCATTTCTTCTCTTGATAAATCAATTCCAAGAATCTTATTTATTCTATCTACCCTTACATCCAAAGTTATTGCTTTTTCAACGTTAGGATATACATCAACAGAACCCTTGCAAACAGTTCCTGCACCCAGTATTTCAATTAAACGGCATACTCTGTCTGCTGCGGCTTCACAAAGATTAGGGTCAATGCCCTTTTCAAATCTTGAAGATGCTTCTGTACGAAGAGCAAGCTTCTTAGAAGTAGCTCTGATACTATCACCGTTAAAGTTTGCTGATTCAATTAGAATTGTTGAAGTATCCTCTTCAACTTCCGAATTCAATCCTCCCATAACACCGGCAATAGCAACTGCTTTCTTTCCATCGTTAATAAGCAGCATATCCTTATTAAGTCTTCTCTCTGTGCCATCAAGAGTAGTAAACATCTGACCTTCTTCAGCAAGCCCAACTACGATTTTATTATCTTCCACTCGTCTAATGTCAAAAGCATGAATTGGTTGACCGTATTCAAGCATAACAAAATTAGTTATATCAACAATGTTATTAATAGGTCTCATTCCTGCTGCAATTAGCTTTTTCTGTAACCACCATGGAGATTGTTCAATCTTTACACCTGTTACGATTCTGGCAACATAACGCTTACATAGCTCAGGATTCTTAATTTCTACACTAATATATTCCGATGCATCTCCCTCTTCACTTGTACAGGTTGTATCAGGATATTTAAGCTGAGTTTTAAATGTAGCAGCTGCTTCCCTTGCCATTCCAATCATTGAAAGACAGTCTGGTCTGTTTGGCGTAATTTCAAAATCTACAGTAGCCATTCTTAGTTCTAAGGCATCTACAATGCTTTCTCCTATTGTATACCCCTCACCTAAAATCCAAATGCCCTCTTTGTGCGCTACAGGTATCACTTTATCATCAAATCCAAGTTCACTTGCAGAACAAAGCATACCAAAAGATTCCACACCTCTTAGTTTACCTTTTGTAATTTTAACGCCCCCATCTTGCTTGGGTTGTCCATGCAAAGGTCCCGGAAGAGTACTTCCATGTAATGCTACAGGAACATATGCTCCCTCAAATACATTTTGGGCACCTGTAACAATCTGAACAGGTTCTTCTGCACCGACTGCAAGCTTGCAAATAACAAGCTTATCAGCATCCGGGTGCTTTTCAATATTTAATATTTTACCTACAACAACTTTATCTATATTTTCTCCAAAATATTTAACAGTCTCAAGATTTGAGCCTGACATAATCATTTTATCGCAGAATTCATCTACACTTACATTTACATCTGTATAATCTTTTAGCCACTCTACTGGAACTAACATCTATAGTACCTCCTATTTGAACTGATTGATGAATCTCATATCGTTTTCGTAGAAATTACGAATATCATCAACCCCGTATTTAAGCATTGCAATTCTCTCTACACCCATACCAAAAGCAAAGCCTGTGTACTTTTCAGTATCAATCTTTCCAACCTTTAGCACATTTGGGTGTACCATTCCGCATCCAAGAATTTCAATCCAACCGCTTCCCTTACAAACATTACATCCTTTTCCGCCACATTTAAAACATGAAACGTCCATCTCCGCACTGGGTTCTGTAAATGGGAAGTGGTGAGGTCTGAACTTTGTTTTAACTTCAGAGCCAAACATCTGCTTGGCAAAGCTGTCTAAAGTTCCTTTTAAGTCAGCCATAGTAATGCCTTCATCTACCACAAGCCCCTCCATCTGATGGAACATAGGAGAATGTGTGGCATCGGGAGTATCGCATCTAAAGCATCTTCCCGGTGAAATAATTTTAATTGGAGGCTTCTGCTTCATAAGAGTTCTTGCCTGTACCGGTGAAGTTTGAGTTCTAAGCAAAGTATCCTCTGTAATATAGAAAGTATCTGATAAATCCCTGGCAGGATGATTAGGCCCTGCATTTAAGGCATCAAAGTTATTAAAGACAGTCTCAACTTCCGGTCCTTCCGCAATAGAAAATCCCATAGACATAAAGATTCTTGAAAGTTCCTCTATTGTAATAGTAAGTGGATGTTTTACTCCTAGATTACATTTAACACCCGGTTCTGTTACATCAATTGTTTCAAGCTTAAACTTTTCTTGTCTTGCCGCTTCTTTAACCATAGCAAATTTTTCTTCAAGCATAGCCTCAACTTCTGCTCTCACAGTGTTTGCAGCCTGACCCAGTGCTTTTCTTTCTTCCGGATCTAATTTACCCATGGATTTAAGAATGTCAGTCAATTCACCCTTCTTACCAAGAACCTTAATTCTGATTTCTTCTGTTTCAACTTGTGAGGAAGCACTTTTAATTCTCTCCTTTGCCTCCTGCAAAATCCTACTTAATTGAGTCTGCATATTCTAACCCTCTCTATAATAAATTTTTAAAAATTACATATTTTTATTTTCTCATAGTCTCATACATCAGCAAAGCCGCTGCAACCGAAGCATTTAGCGATTCAATGTTACCAAACATTGGTATCTTTATTATCTCATCTGAATTGTTTTTAAATTCATCACAGATACCATTTCCCTCATTGCCTATAACTAATCCTATGTTTTGTGTCAAATCTATTTCATAATAATATTTATCTGTATCAAATCCCGTACTTACAACTCTCTTTCCGTTATCCTTTAACATTTGTATGGCCTCATTAGGTGAATCAACAAATAAAATTGGCATCCGAAAGAGTGACCCCGTGCAAGCTCTCACTACTTTTGGAGAAAACACGTCAACCGTACCTTTTATAATTAAAATGCCCGAATACCCTGCGGCATCTGCAGTTCTAATAACAGTACCCACGTTCCCCGGGTCTTGCAACCTGTCCAGAACTAATACATTTCCACTATTTCTAAATTTTGAATTAAAAAACAGGTTTTCATTATTAGTAAATTTTTCAACAATGCCTAATATTCCTTGTGAGTTCTCAGTTTGAATTATTTTTGAAAATAATTTATCCTCAAAAATAAAAACCTGATTTCCACCATCTTTATCTACCTTTTGCAAATATGCTCTACATAGTATTTGGATTTCTTCCATTTCAAAAACTTGTTGAGATATAATAAGGATTTCAGGAATCACATTGTTATCAAGAGCTTCTCTAACTAAGTTAGGCCCCTCAATAATATATTTACCCAGTTTATCTCTGTACTTCTTGCTTCCAAGCTGTATGCACGTTTTATATATTTTATTGTCTTGAGACGAGATTTTTTTCATAATCCACCAAAATTTACCTATTTTTTTCTTAACCCATTAATTAAATAAAAAGCCGGTTATTATACCGGCTTTCTGCTAACAATTTTAAAAACCATTTCTTTCTCTATTTAAAAAAGACGGTATTACAAAGTCCATGTTGTCATTTGCAAATATTTCTTCATCCTTACTTGCCTGTTCAACCTCTTGAACCTCTTCTTTTTCTTCTTTAGAAGCTGTTGCTTTGAATAGACCTGCTGCAACTTCGCTAGGTCTTTCTTCAAAACCTGTTGCAATAACTGTAACAAGTATCTCATCTTGAAGATCTTCTTTAATAGAAGCACCAAAGATAACAATTGCATCATCACCGGCAGCATCTTCTATTTGGGCAGCAGCCTGACTGACTTCTAACATACCCATGTCGTATCCACCCATGATATTTAAGATGATTGCCTTAGCTCCATCAATAGAAGTTTCAAGAAGTGGACTTTCAATTGCATTCTTAACCGCTTCCTCAACTCTGTTGTCTCCGGATGCTCGTCCAACGCCCATATGTGCAATACCTCTATCGCTCATTACGGTTTTAACGTCAGCAAAGTCTAGGTTTATAAGACCTGCTTCTGCAATCAAGTCTGAAATACCTTGTACACCCTGTTTTAATACTTCATCTGCCATGCTAAATGCTTGTAACATTGAAGTATTCTTTTCTGCAACCTGAAGTAGCCTATCGTTAGGCACTACAACAAGTGAATCTACATATTTCTTAAGTAAGCTTATTCCAAGCTCTGCGTGTTGTCTTCTCCTTTTACCTTCAAAAGTAAACGGTTTTGTAACAACACCCACAGTAAGTATGTCCATTTCTTTTGCAATCTTTGCAATTACAGGAGCAGCTCCTGTACCTGTTCCACCGCCCATACCTGCTGTTATAAAAACCATATCAGAGCCTTGTATGAATTTAGCGATATCTTCCATATTCTCTTCTGCGGCCTTTTGTCCAATTTCTGGATTTGCCCCAGCACCTAAACCCTTTGTAAGCTTTTCGCCTATCTGAAACTTAGTTTCAGCTAGACTTCCAACCAAAGCCTGTTTATCAGTATTAACCGCCATATAAGTAACGCCCTTTAGGCCTTTCTCGATCATTCGATTTACAGCATTGCAGCCACCGCCGCCAACGCCTATAACCTTTATCTGGGCAGCATTTTGCTCATTCATCTCAAACTGCAGCATTATAAAGTAACCTCCTGTCACTGTAGCACAAATTTAAAACACATATTAATGCTTTATTATACCACACATAATGTGGCTTTGCACTACTATTCATCAATATTTTGATTATTTTTTAACTCGTTTTTTCGATTTTTTCCTGCAAAGTATTTGTCAATAGCAAGTCTTCTAATTACTGCTAGGTTATTAAACAACCTACCACCAAAAACAAAGATTGCTGCAAAATATAAAGGTACTCCCAATTTATCCCCTAAATATGTTAATGACATTGCTAACAATGCATTGGTAATAAAGCCTGAGATAAAGATAAAGTTATTATACTTTTCTTCCATCATAGACCTAGTAGCTCCTACAATGGAATCCATTGCAGCTAAAAGTCCCATGGTAATATAAAATGAGTATTCAGCAGGATAAGAAATGTCTAATCCAAATCCTAAAGCAAGGCCAATACCAAGACCTATTATAACTGCAAAAATCACTTTAATCCCTCCCCTTGAAGTTTATTCATATATCTATAGGTGTATTCTTTAGATAATGCATCAATTATTAAATCATCTTTCAATCGAACCTCAAACTGAACACCCCAGTTCTTTAGAGATGTTCCATATCCATCGGGACCTATAAGTGATGCCGCCATTCTTTTTCCATCACCAATGGCCTTAATTCTAAATGGTCTGGCATACACCTCTCCATTGATTCTTACAGTATACCCCGAGCAGGAAATCGCCGTATTGGCAGTTATCCTCTGGCCGTTTACAGAAATTGCTTCCGCACCGCTTCGATTTAATTCATTTATTACGTTTAGAATGTCCAAGTCGTGTACAAGTAAGTTATTTATGTCTTCTCCAGCATAAAGCTCTCTTGTCCCATCGTCAATAATTATTTCTACACCAGAGCCCTTTATCTTAGATTGACCGCTGGCCATCTTGTATTTCACCACTTCTGCAATGAGATTTTTTTCAATCTCTTTATCTGCCTGCCATTGAGTTTTATCCCCGCTCTCATAGCTATTTAATTTTGCCTTAGTCTCTTCTATTATACCTTTGAGCTTTTGTATTTCGTCTTTTTCACTATTAATAGTGGTTTTGTAGTCATCAATAGTTTTGGGAGATACGTAAAGCCTTTGCCCATCACTTATTTTCATTTGACAGGCCAATCCTATTCCTATTGCTATGCATATTACAAAAGTCACTAAAATAATTTTTTTCTCCATGCTCCACCTGCCCATTATATAGCTTCTTCTTCAGCAACAGGTTTAGCATACTTAAACTTAATTGTTCCAGTATATCTTGGAATTACAATATTGTCTTTCTTCTCTGTAGTTACAATCAGATTGTATTTCATTTTCATAGTCTCAACTATACCGCTTCTGATATTGATTGCATCATGTAGCGTATCAGGATTGCCTATAGCCTTTACGTAATATGGTGGCGCTGTTGGTGTGCCATTAATATTCACATTGCTTCCCGCTATGGTAATTTCAGTTGTAGCAGCTATTCTTTGTTCGTTAATGGAAACAGACTCTGCACCAGCTTCTTTAAGCTTGTTAACCAAGTTTAACATTAATTCATAGTTATACATTATTACGCTAAAATCTTGTTCATACTCATCTTTAACAACGGGATCCTTTATTGTAACCAATATACCGGGACCCTGTACGTCTAAAACACCGGAGGACATCTTATATCTTTCCAAATCCGACACAAGACCATTTATAAATTCATCCTCTTCAGCCTTGTCCCCTTCTATGGAATTAAGTCGAGCTTCAAGTTCCATCAACTCCTGCACAACCTGCTCTTTTTCGTCCTTAACCAATTTTAACTCAGCTTCGTATCCCTTTACCTTTGCTAAAGGCACTAACCCTCCTTGGTCGTCTCCTGCGGTTGTCCTTAATTGAATTGACAGGATTAAGCCTATAAATAAAGCTAGCATCCCCAATACAATCAGCCCACTGTATCTTTTCATCCTTTACCTCCGTACTCCCAAACCACATATTATTCAACATTAGGGTTGAAAGAGCAATAATTGTCGCTTCCGATTTTGATTACACCTCTCTCAATCCCTTTACTATACATCTCATACAGTGTTGTTTCTAAGTTGCCGTTTTTTATACTTTCTGTTAAATTTTCAGGCGTACCCTCACAAACCAATTGATCATAAATATATGCCCTTATTATAACATTAGATATATCAATTTTCTTGAAAAATAAATCTGAATCTTCCATTACTTTAAGCATATTTAAGGTATCTGTCAATATGGAATTTTCGTTAACTTCTAATGGTTTACCTGCTTTCGCCTTTTTCACTGTTAACCCCTGAATTAATGTGATCTTTGGTTCAGCATCAGCAACTCTAAGAACTAACCCGTTTGGATCTATTATAATAAACGTGCTACCGCTTGGAACTGCTGCTCTTTCAGTTCTTTCAACAACCTTTATAACAACGGTAGAAGGCAATCTTCTTTTTACCACCACATTTTCAAAATACGGATCTTTTAACATTTTTTCCTTAATATTACTTTTTTTAAGTTTAAAAATATTTTCACCAATTTTTACTCCGGCTTTGGCTTTTACCTGTTCTACCGTGTAGTAACTGTTATTTTCGATTTTAACTGAATCTATATCAAAGAATTCAGAAGTCACCAAAAAATACAAACCAACTCCTACAGCTATTATTACTAATAACCTTAGGAGGTAGTTTTTTTTCTTTCTTTTTTTCTTCTTTCTAGGTTTTTCTATCATTTGTTTTCCTAATATCTGCACCCAAACTTCTTAGAGTTCGGCTAAAATCTGCATATCCTCTCTCTATATGTTCTATATCATCAATAATTGTTTCTCCATGCGCCATTAACCCTGCAATTACTAAAGCTGCTCCGCCTCTTAAATCTGTAGCGGTTACTCTGTTTCCTCTTAGGAATTCAACGCCTTTTACCGTAGCACAATTATCCCTCACTGTAATATTGGCACCCATCTTTTCCAGTTCCTTTGTAAATGCAAATCTATTTTCAAAAATAGTTTCCTTAATACTGCTTTTTCCTTTAGCCGTAGTAAGCATTGCCAAAAAAGGAGATTGTAAATCCGTAGGAAAATCAGGGTAAGGACCTGTAATAATATCCTTAATACAATCAATCTGCTTATTTGCTTTGAGGTATATTTTATCTTGTTTTACACCTACTTCGCAACCAGTTTCTTTTAGCTTTTCTAAAATACTTTCCAGATGTCTGCTATTGGTACAATTAAGAACAATTTCTCCCCCTGTGGCAGCCGCCGCCACCAAATAAGTACCGCTTTCTATTCTATCCGGAATTATTTTATATTCACCGCCAGTTAGTTTTGATTTACCGTTAATATGTATTGTGTTAGTGCCTGCTCCATGAATATCTGCACCACAAGTATTTAGAAACTCTTGCAAGGCCCAAATTTCAGGTTCCATTGCACAATTCTTCAAGGTTGTACTTCCCTCCGCAGTCACGGCTGCCATTATAGCATTTTCTGTAGCTCCAACACTTGGAAAAGAAAACTCTATGTTTGCCCCTCGGAGTCTATTTGCTTTGCAAATTATCACATCATCGCGTTCTATCACTTCTGTGCCTAACATTCTTAAGGCGTGCAAATGTAAATCAATAGGTCTGCTTCCTATGTTGCATCCACCCGGCTGGCAGATTACTGCACTCCCACATCTTCCAAGCAATGCACCCAATAAAAAAACGGATGACCTCATTTCTCGCATCCGCTTACAGGAAATGGTATCAGCCACCAGCTCCTTAGAGTCTACGATTACAACGCCGTTGCTTGTGTCCGCCTTACATCCCAATTCAGTTAATATTCTTTTCATGCTAGAAACATCAGTTATTTGAGGGATATTGGAAAGTTGACATTCAGCTCCACATAATATGGTAGCTGCTAAAATCGGCAGTGCAGCATTTTTAGCGCCTTTTACAGTGTATTCACCGCTAATTTTATTGCCGCCCCGTATATGATATGATTCCAAAACAGTTCCACCTCCAGTATTATTATTACATAATATGAAAGTGTCGGTAATTTGTTACCCTTTTAACACCAAAATGTGAATAAATTATTCCACTATAACTTCAAATGTGAATAAATGATTTCCGTTGCATCGCTAGGTGCTGCGTGTAGGCTTGAAACCTCCATTCTTTTTACTTTCTGAGGATTAATCTTAAAATCTGAGATAATAGAAAGTAATTTTTCAGCACATAAGTCTTTTTCTTCCAGTATAACAGCCCCGCCCTTATCAGATACGGCTTTGGCATTGTAATACTGATGGTTACCTGTAACATTTGGTGAAGGAATCAAAATTGAAGCCTTACCGCAAACAGTTATTTCTGAAACTGTTAAAGCTCCAGATCTACTAATAACTAAGTCTGATGCTCCTAGGTAATCCTGCATATTATTTATATATTTCTCAATATAAATATTCCCTTTATTATGAAACCCTTTCTCTTCCAGTTCTTTAAGGATTTTGTCATAATAAACAGCACCCGTCACAAAATATAATGAGACATTTTTTAAACCGTTAAGGTTTTCTGCTATCTCAACCATAGCCTCATTTATCTTGCCTGCACCTCTACTTCCTCCAAAGCATAAAATCATAAAGTTTGAATCATCTTCCCCAATATTTTTCCTTGAAGTTTTCTTGTCCGCATAAAAAAATGCTTTTCTCACAGGATTTCCCGACAATATTAGTTTGTCTTTATTTTTAAAGTATTTTTCTGCATCTTGAAAGCTAATAAAAACATTTTCTACATACTTTTCCAGCATTTTATTAGTGACACCGGGAAAGGCGTTTTGTTCATGTATAAATGTTCGTATTCCTAATTTATGTGCCGCCCTAACTACTGGTCCACATACGTAACCACCGGTTCCAATAACAACATCAGGTTTAAAATCTTTAATTATCTTTTTAGCCTGCTTGTTCCCTTTAAGCAAATCCTTAACAACCTTGACATTTTTTATTAAGTTTTTTCGATTAAATCCACTAACGGTTATAAATTTAATCTGATAGCCATTTTGGGGAACCAATTCTTTCTCTAACCCTTTTTCTGTTCCTACAAAAAGAATTTCAGCCTCAGGGTTTTTCTCTTTTATTTTATCTGCGATGGCAATAGCCGGATAGATATGTCCTCCGGTTCCCCCTCCAGTCATAATAACTTTCATACGCTACCTCTTTCCAAGATATTTTTCTTTATACCTACTCAATCTCCACCGTATGCCTTGATATATTGAGCAGTATTCCCACCGAGGCCATAAATATGGTGAGAGCATTACCTCCATAACTTACGAAAGGAAGTGTAACTCCGGTAGGCGGCATAGATGATGTTACAACAGCTATATTTAATATTACTTGTATACCTATCATGATGGCAATGCCAGCAGCAAGTAAGGTTCCAAATAAATCAGCTGCATTTATGGCTATATGAATAGCCCTCCAAACTAAGATAATATAACAAACCATCAATATAACGCAACCAATAAATCCAAGCTCTTCTCCAATTATTGCAAATATAAAATCGTTTTGCGGTTCAGGTAAGTATAAATTCTTTTGTATGCTCTTGCCTAAACCTAACCCAAACAAGCCTCCCGACCCCAAGGCCAGTAGTGATTGAACTACTTGATACCCAGTGTTTAGTGGGTCTGCAAATGGATCCATAAAACTTGTTAAACGTTTCATCCAATGGCTATCAGGATTTGTTATAAGCAAGACGCAAAATCCTGCCGCCCCAATTCCTAAAAGACCACCTAAATAAACATAGTTTAACCCTGCCGCAAACATTATGCCCACAATAATAATACATACTGTAATAGCTGTAGACAGGTTAGGCTGCATAATTATTAAACCACCATATACACCACATAAAAGAAATAGTGGTAATACACCTTTTGTCAACGACTTAATGCGTTTTGGATCTTTACTTAAAAACCATGCCGTAAAAATAATTGCGGCCGGTTTAGCCAGTTCCCCCGGCATGATTGTAATTCCGCCTACACCAAGCCATCTGGTAGCATAGTTTCTTTCTATTCCAAGAGGCGTAAACAGCAATAAAAGTAATACAACAACAGTAATCATAGCGGGTTTCGCTATCTTACCATAAAACCTATAGTCTATGGTTGCTGTTACCATCATTGCCGCAAGACCAAGCATTGCCCAAACTGTATCCCTAATAAGATAGGCATAGGGGTTACCTGTTTTATTTATTGATGTATAATAACTGGCACTAAATACCATTATTATTCCGAAGATTACAAGTCCTAAAGTAATTAAAACCAATATAAAATCTCCGGATTTCATTCTTCGCTTTCTTTTTGCCATTAACGTTTCCAACCTCAGTTAATTATTTCTCCAAACCATGAACACAGTTTTTAAAATGGTCACCCCTCTGCTCAAAGCAAGTATACATATCCCAACTAGCGCAAGCAGGTGATAATAAAACTGTATCTCCCGGTTTAGCAATGTTAAATGCCTCTGTGACACACTCTTCCATATTCTTTGAAATAGTAATATTACTAAATCCAACGGCTTCAGCCTGTTCTTTTATTTGAGCGGCAGTTTTGCCTAAAAGAACCATGTGCTTAACCCTACCATTGAATCCTTTTATAAATTGACTAAAATCAGATCCTTTATCATATCCTCCGGCTATAAGAATTATATTTTCTCTCATGGCTTCTATGGCTTTTATAGATGCATCCGGATTTGTTCCCTTGGAGTCATTTACAAATTTTACACCATCTACTTCCCCACAATACTCAAGTCTATGTTCTACTCCTTGGAACTTCCTTAAAGTGTCACCAATAACCTGAGGATCAATGCCGGCAAAGTAACAAATTGCAGATGCTGCCAAAGCATTTTCCAGATTGTGATTTCCCGGAATATTTAATTCTTCAATCTCACATATCTCAATCATTTTTTTAGTATCGTTAATAATTACTATTTTTCCATCTTTAACAAATGCACCATAGTCTAATTGCTCTTTTCTGCTGAACGGAACAACCTTAGCCTTTGTACAACCTTTGCTTAATGCGTAGCTCTCCGGGTCATCATAGTTTGCAACATAATACCCACTTTCATCTTGGTTTTGGTAAACCTTAGCCTTAGCCGCACCATAGTTTTCCATGGTGTGATGTCTATTCAAATGGTCTGGAGTTAAATTCAAGATTGCAGATACTTTTGGTTTAAAATATTTTGTAGTTTCAAGCTGAAAACTACTGGTTTCAGTAATTAACCATGAATCTACTTCCGCATTTATTGCCATGGAAATAACCGCTACTCCTATGTTCCCTACAACGTACGTTTTCTTCTTTGCATTCTTAAATATTTCACCTACCAATGTGGTTGTAGTTGTTTTTCCATTTGTCCCTGTAATTGCAACATAGTTTCCATGCCCTATTCTATATGCAATTTCAAGTTCACCAACGACTTCAACACCTTTTTCAATTGCTTCTTTAACAAAATCCAATTCCAAAGGTACTCCGGGACTCATAATCATCATGTCTATTTCATCTAAGCAATCCGGTCTTTCTCCAAAGTAGCACCTTACATTTCTACTTGTTAAGAAGTTTACCAATTGTGGTTCTACCTCTGAGGTAGCTTTGGAATCCTGAACAAAAACCTTTGCACCTAGTTTAAGCATCGCTTGCACTGCCGCTATTCCTGATTTTCCCATTCCTACTATAAGAACCCTTTTATTTTCCATATTATTTGTATTCATTTTTCACCTCTAAAGAATTATTAATCCGACTACACAGCAAATAAGTGTAAATAACCAGAACAAAGCTACAACATGGGTTTCCTTTAATCCACATAACTCAAAATGGTGATGAAGCGGTGCCATCTTAAACACTCTTTTACCTGTTGTTTTAAAGCTAATAACCTGAATCATAACTGATAAGGCTTCTAATACAAATAATAAACCTGCTATAGGAAGCATTAACTCCATATTCATAATTATAGCTGCCGCAGCTAGCCCACCGCCTAAAGCAAGAGAGCCTGTATCTCCCATAAAAACCTTTGCGGGATTCTTATTGAACATTAAAAATCCCATGCATCCTCCCGCTAAAGCAGCATTGAATATTCCTCCGGCATTTATTCCGACTCCAACTGCAACTATTGCGAAGAACAAAGCAACAAGGGTTGTAACCCCCGATGCCAATCCATCTAGTCCATCAGTTAAGTTTACGCTATTTACCATTGCCACTACAACAAAAGCTACAAATGGCACATACCAAATACCAAAGTCCCAGTGTTCATTAAAAAATGGAATATATACAGATGTACCGTACACTGAAACCTTTGCCTGATATACGGCAACGGCAGAAGCAATTATTATCTGAAGAACAAGTTTTTGCCATGCTCTAAGCCCTAGATTCTGCTTCTTAGCAACTTTCAGATAGTCATCTAAAAATCCTAATAGTCCGAATAATATAAATGCCGCAAGAATAACCCACATATCTTTTGATACCCCTCCGGATGTCAAACAAGTTATTGTTGTAGCCGCAATTATAGCAAGCCCTCCCATTGAGGGTGTACCTGCCTTGGCTTGATGGGTTCTCGGTCCTTCTTCTCTAATATTCTGTCCCGCTTTTAAATTTTGCAAAATAGGAATCTCAACATAAGTAAGCACTAAACTTATAAAAAAAGACACTGCTATTAGAATTCCGATTTGTAAATAACTCATAACTACTCCTAAATTTATTCCATAATTTTTTTCACTACCTGATCCATAGCCATTCCTCTTGAACCCTTAATTAGAACAGTATCTCCCAGTGTCAAAATATCTTTTATTTCATTTATCAACTGTTGTCTTTCTTTATAGTGTTTAACCTTTTCTGCTCCTAAAATCGGCTCCGCGGCCTCAGCTATATATTGGGCATCGTCTCCTACTGCAATAAGCAGGTCTACACCTTGCTTTGCTGCGTATTCTCCTACCTCAGAATGATACTTTTTACTTTGTTTCCCCATTTCTAACATATCTGCCAGTATTGCTATTTTTCTTATTCCTTTTGAAGCCATAAGTACATCTATGCCCGCTCGCATTGAATCGGGACTAGCATTATAAGTATCATCTATAACCTTTATGCCATCTTTACCTTTTATGTTTAATCTCTTATCTGTCAGCTCCATTTTTGACAAACCCTTGGCCGCAACATCCATGCCAATTCCTAACTCCATGGCCGCCGCAACGGCTAGGGTTCCATTAATAGCATTATGTCTGCCCGGAATTGCAAGAACTATCTTCTGGGTTTCAAGGTTGTGCTCAATAGTGAAAGAAATACCTTCTTCTCCATTGTCTATAATATCCGAAATAATAAAGTCACTCTTACCATTATTGCCAACTGAAAGTCTCTTATAACACCCTTGTGTATTTTCCTTCGTAAGTAAATCATTTATTTCATTAACCACTAACACATTATTATGATTAAAGTAATTTGTTATTTCCATCTTTGCTTTTAATATGCCTTCTCGGCTTCCCAAATTTTCAATATGAGAGGTTCCGATATTTGTAATAATTGCAACGTCCGGTCTAACTATATCGGCAAGTAAGTCTATTTCTCCAAACTCACTCATTCCCATTTCTAAGATGCCGACTTCCGTTTCATCTTCAAATCCTAAAACTGTAAGTGGTAAACCTATATGATTATTTAAATTACCAACATTTCGTGCTGTATTATACCTTTCTTTACAAATATAATACAGCATATCTTTTGTAGTGGTTTTACCGGTGCTTCCTGTTATGCCTATTTTTTTAATGTTGAAGGTTGATAGATAAAACCTGGCTAAATCTTGCAATGCCTTTGTAGTATCTTCTACATAAATAACATTTAGATTTTTATTTTCTAACTCTTGCTGGAAATATGATGTATCTGATACTACAAAACAATTACACCCACTTTCTATTACTGTGGGAATAAACTTATGGGCATCATGTACTTCTCCTATAAGTGGGAAAAACAGTTGATTAGAATTCACACTTCTGGAATCGATAGATACCCCGTCAACATAAACATCCTTTTCTCCTGAAATAAGCCGGCCTGAAACTGCCTGACAAATTTCTTTAATCATTAGTTTTTTCATAATATCACTCTTTCGTATCAATTATCTCTTTAATAATCTCTTGCGTTACCTTCATATCCTCAAAAGGGATTTCTACGCCATTAACTTTTTGATATTTTTCATGGCCTCTTCCGGCAATAACAATTAAATCCCCTGGTTTATAAATTAAAATAGCCTTCTTAATTGCATCCCTACGGTCAATCTCAACCATATATTCGCAATCTGTTTCTAGCATTCCTCTTTCTATTTCTGCTGTTATAGCTGCCGGATCCTCATACCTAGGGTTATCAGAGGTTATAATGCACAAATCACAATATTCACCTGCTATTTTACCCATAATGCTTCTTTTTTCCTTATCCCTGTTGCCTCCGCATCCAAAGACACTAATCAGCCTTTTTTCTCGTAAATCATGAGCCATTTTAAGAAGATTTAGCAATGCATCCGGTGTATGTGCAAAGTCAACTACTACATTTACTCCAGCGTCATTTTCCACCTTCTGGAATCTACCCGGAACGCCCTTCATCTTTGAAAGCCCATTAATTATGTCCTTTTTCTCTATACCTGCTAATCTAGCCATACCTGATGCCAACAATGCATTGTAAGCTGTGGTTTTTCCCGGTAACTCAATTTCTAGTTCTCCCCATGAGGTTTCATTTTCAAAGATTTCAAGAACAACTCCGCCTATGGAATTCTCTTTTATTTTCCCAAAAAAGTTAACATCATGTTTTTCAAACCCTACTGAGTTTATAATTATTTCTGAGTCTATTTCTCCATCTTCTTGAGCTTTTTTCATTCTATCATACAGTCTTTGACCATAATTATCGTCTGTGTTAATACACATACCCTTAGACGTCATATAGAACAGTTTTGCTTTTGCCTCGAAATAGTTTTCCATTGTAACATGATAGTCCAAATGGTCTTGCGTAAGGTTAGTAAATCCGGAATAGTTAATTTTAACATCACTAACCCTTCCTTGTTCTAATCCATGAGAAGAAATCTCCATTACACAGGTTTCTATATTTTGTTCTTTCATTTCATGAAAATACTTTTTCAAAAGCTCCTTTGATGGTGTAGTATTTAATGCTTCATAGCTGTTTTTTCCTATTATGTGAGTTATAGTTCCTATCAATCCGCAATTACTTCCGGCTTCTTCCAATATGCTTTTTAGCATATACGATACTGTGGTTTTCCCATTAGTCCCCGTTACTCCGAAAACTTCAATAGCCACTCACTATCACTCCTTATATAAGAATACTTTTCCTCCAATGCTTATCTTTTCACCAGGTTTAGGATATTGATCAACAACCGCTTTTCCGGATAAGGATTCCCCTTCTGCCAATTCCGGTGAAATCGTAGCTTTCAACGATACTCCACCTAAGATACCTATTGCTTCATCAAAATTCTTTCCAACAACATTAGGTACCACTGTCTTTCCGCTGTTAATCTGTGCCTCTTCTTCTTGTGTATAAGAAGGCTGTATATTCAAATATCTAAGTGTATCTTCTAAAATTAGCTTTACGCCCGGAGCCGCAGTCTGGCTTCCAAACTTTACGCCTTTTGGATTATCTACTACTAATAAAATTGCAACTTGAGGGTCATCCATTGGAGCCATTCCTATGAATGATGAATAAGTTTCTTCACTGTATCCCCCATTTTTAGCTTTATTGGCTGTTCCTGTTTTTCCACCTACTCTGAATCCCGGAACTTTAGCTGTTCCACCTCCACCTTCCGAAACTACGCTTTCCATAATTAAACGCATTTCTTCAGCGGTCTTTTTAGAAACAACCTGCCTTACAACTTTTGTTTTAAACTCTTCTACCACGTTACCGTCGCTGTCTGTTAAAGCTTTTACAAATCTAGGCTGCATTAATTTTCCGTCATTTCCAAAAGCTGCAACCGCAGTTACCAGTTGTATAGGTGTAACTGCAATACCTTGGCCATAAGACATTGTGGCAAGACCCACAGGCCCTGCGGTATCCTTATTTTGGAGTATTGCGTAGCCTTCTCCCGGATAATCAATTTCTGTCTTATCTCTAAGCCCAAAAAGCTCTAAGTATTCATAATATTTTTCAATACCCAAACGTTCTGAAAGAGTTGCAAACACTGGGTTACATGAGTTACCAACCGCCTCTACAAGCGTTTCTACTCCATGTGGGTTATAAGCACGCCAGCAACTTAGCGGTGTACCTGCAACCGAGTATTTTCCTCTACAGACAAAGGTTTCTGTAAGCGTAGTTAACTGCTCTTCAAGAGCCATTGATGTAGTCAACAACTTAAACGTAGAACCCGGTTCATAAGTATCACTTACCATTGGATTTCTCCACATAGCGTTCCAATATTCAAGTTTTTGACTGTCTGTTAAGGTTTCAACATATGCAGCTTGTGCCGGGTCTGTTGGAACACGGGGATTATTAGGATCATAGTCAGGTGTCATGGCCATAGCCAAAATATCGCCTGTCTTTGGACTCATCATTATACACATAACTCTATCGGCCATGGTATTTTGTTGTACTGTATCCAATGCTTTTTCTACATAATGTTGAATAACTTCATCTATGGTTAATACTAGATTTAGCCCATCCTCTGCTCTATAATATTTTTCCATACCATAGGCTAAACCATTTCCACTTGCATCTGTATTTTTTATCCATCTTCCGGCTACACCGCTTAAGTATTGATTGTACTTAAGTTCTAATCCTGCCAGACCATTATTGTCGTCGGTTACACTTCCTAAAACGTGTGCCGCAAAACTGCCTAAAGGATAATATCTCTTAACATCTTCCGCAATTTCTATACCCGGCAGTCCTTCCTGTCTGATGGCATCTGCAATGTCCTTTTCCACATATTTGGCTATTTTAACAAGTGCTCTTTTTTGTGTGATTATTTCTTCTACTTCTTTTTCATCCATATTCAGCTTTTGTGATAAAAACAGAGTAGTTTTAGCGATGCTCTCTTCCTTAGAAAGCTTTTTACTTCCATTAGCTACCTTATCAGGTCTAGCCCATACTGAAAAAGTTACCGCACTCACCGCAAGCTCTTTCCCGTTTCTGTCATAAATAACACCTCTTTTAGCTGGAATAGGAACATCTCTCGTTTGAGATTCTAATGCTTTTTTTGAGTATTCATCACCATTTACAATCTGTATCCAGCCCACTCTAAAGGAAAGACCCGCAGTTACTAGACAAATAAGCAAGAAGCCTATTATTATTCTTTTTTTTACACTATTTGGTGTTGGGTTGCTCATTGTACCTTCCTTATTTAAAAAAACTAAACCGGACCAAAAAATTTTCATAATTTAATTGTCCGGTTCGAATCAATATGCAGTTAAAAGATTTCAATGTATTATATTTACTAACAAAAACTATTATTCCATTTTCAGCTAATTATATGCTTCTTCTCTAAGAAGTAATGCAAAATCTTTCACCGGTTCTTCTGCCGGTTTTATATAAATAAATTCATTTGGGTCGGGATAAACCATTCCCAGTTCAGTAATTGCTCTTTGTTCTATTGCTTGTATGTTATTTGCTTGATTTAGTTTAACTGTTAGATTTTCTATTTCCCCAGTTATCACCGCATTTTGTTTTATTATCTTGTTTATCTCATATTTTATATTTGCAGAATAGGCTGTTGTGATAATAACGGATATACATAGAATACCTATTACAATTGTTAACAGCATCATTGCAACCTTATCTTTCGCAGTAACATAAGCCTTTTTCTTAGGCTTTACCACAGCTACTTTCTTAGGCTTCATATCGAAACCATATTTTTTATAATTATCTTGATACACATACCACTGTTCAGCAGACATCATTTTAATTACCTCTTCTTCTCAATGATTCTTAGTTTTGCACTACGTGCTCTCGGATTGTCCTCCAGTTCTTCACTTGAAGAAATGATAGGTTTTCCTGTGACCTTAACAGCATCTGTAACCTTACCGCAAGTACAAATAGGAAATTCTTTGGGACAAGTACACGGATTCAGTCTTTTATTAAAATATTCTTTAACAATCCTATCTTCAAGTGAGTGAAAAGTTATAATGCATAGCCTTCCGCCCGGATTTAATATATTGCAAAAAGCTTCAACAGCTCTTTCTAAATGACCCAGTTCGTCATTAACTTCAATTCTTATAGCTTGAAAAGTTCTCTTTGCAGGATGTGGGCCATCCCTTCTTGCAGCTGCCGGAATTGCAGCCTTTATAATATCTACTAAGTCTGTAGTTGTCTTAATAGGGTTATTCTTTCTGGCCTTCACAATAAATTCACTTATTCTGGAAGCCCATCTTTCTTCGCCATACTTCTTTATGATTTCAGTTAGCGAAGCTTCACTATATGTATTTACAACCTCTTCAGCCGTAAGTGAATCTTCGGCATTCATTCTCATATCCAGTGGCGCTGTTTGCATATAGGAAAATCCTCTTTCGTGGTTGTCCAATTGAAAAGACGATACTCCTAAATCCAGTAATGCTCCATCTACACCGGATACACCTAAGTTGTCCAATATTTGTTCAATGTTTGAATAATTGTCCTGTACGAATTGCTTATTGCAGTTAAATTCCTGCAATCTTGTTTGAGCTGCATTTAAGGCATCCATATCCTTGTCAATGCCTATTAATGTTCCCTTTGGTTCAAGCAAGCTACAAATTCCGAAAGAATGCCCGCCGCCGCCCAAGGTTCCATCTACATAGATTCCCTCAGGTTTAATCTTTAGGCCGTCAATGCATTCTTGGTACAGAACAGAAACGTGTTTAAACTCCATGTCCCAGTCCTCCTAACATAATATTAATGCCGTGCTAAATACCGTACTCAGCCATTTTTGTAGCAAAATCTCCAGGAGTTAAATCAGCAATGGCCTCAGCCTCATTCCACTCACTCTTACTCCAGATTTCAATCTTGTCCAACAATCCTACAGTAACCAATTCTTTTTCTATATTTGCATACTCTCTAAGTTCTTGCGGTATTCCCATTCTTCCTTGTTTATCAATATCGCATTCAACCGCATTTGCATAAAAATGACGCACAAAAGCTCTGGCATTAGGGTCGGTGGTCGGTAGTGCTGCAAGTTTTTGCATAAATTTTTCCCATTGTGCCATTGGATAAATATAAAGGCATTTATCGATTCCCCTTGTAAGAACGCATCGATAACCTAATTCCTCCCTGTATTTAGAAGGAACTATTATTCTACCCTTAGCATCTATTGAGTTTTGATATTTTCCCATCAACATATGCACACCTACAACTTCAAATTAAACCCTCTACTCCACCCTAATTTTTTAGTTTATTCCACTATACTCCACATCGCTCCACTTCGCAACAAAATTAGTCCAAAAAGTAGCTATTTCAAGCCACTTCTTAACAATTTATTAAATCTCAACAGTTGTATTATTTTCAAAACAACAACATATTGTATGCTCGCCATGCTCGCCACCCATATATTGTTTTTTTGTTATTTATAGGTTTTAATTAATTAAAAAAAGTATTTTTGTTAATTTTAAAAACTATTTTGGTGTAATGTAACCTTTTAAAATCCTACTACATATATTGCAATATGGTAAATTACCCTATGAACCGTTTCTTAATGGTATAGCAAAACCTATTTTAAACTTTGCTATCTACTAAATATATTGTGAGGTTATGTGTTATGAGAAACCATTCTTGTCTTCCGGGCTGTTCAAACGGACTCAGAAGTATCTGTGGAAGTTCCATAGATATGGATGATATAAATTTTGCTCCGGCGCAAAATCATCTTTTGTATATCGATAAGGTATACTCAAAAGGCAACGGTACTGCCTGTCCGTTAGTATTTAATTTGTCAACTAGTACCGATAAATTTAAAACTGAACTACTTATGTCGCCTATGTCTGAAAACACCGAGAACTTGTGTGACGAAATTTTTGGAAATAACTGCGGTTGCGGTTGCGAATCAGAACATAGTTTCGATTGTGGTTGTGGTAATGATTACGACGATTGCAATCGCCAGCATTGCTGTATTCCATGTTGCAATACTTGCAACAATGCAGGAGCTACTTGCAGATTAGATGCCAATGCTGTATTTGAAGTAGTTAGAAGTTATGTTATTGTGAAAAACTTTGATACCACAACACCTTGTGGAGTATCAACAAATCAAGTTACTATTGATGGCAAACCTATTGATAGTTTAGTATGCCAATCCGGTGCATATGAAGCAGTAATACGTCAAAGTGTTCCTGATTTAGTAAAATCAACTTGTATGAAAAATGGTCTGCCTACAAAAACATTTTTCCTAATTCAGAATGCTGGACCTTGGTCATATGAAGCTAATTTTGTCGTTGAAGGTAAGGTTACAACCGGTGGAAGCACTTGTTGTTTCAGAGCTACATTTGGGTCAAAAGGACTTCAACCAATTCCAACAGCTACAAGTAATTTGGCAGTTCCAAAATTAAGTATTCCTTGTATTTCTGGCGGTATTTCTCCTAGATTGTTCTTTGCTTTTGGAGGAAAAATGAGTTTACTTAATCCTTCAATCTCAGTAGTTCAGTCTGGTGATACAATTAGATTAGTTTTAACTTCTGCTGTAGCTGCAGAACCTACTGTAGATGTAGAAGTAGTTAAAAAATCATTATTCTGTATTAACGGCTGTGAAGCAGTATTCCCTTGTGACGGTACTTATGAAGCTTATGAAACACAGCAGGACGATGAAGACGACGAACCACTATACCCTGAGTGTCCTTGCAACAGTGGAAATTGCAATTCACGTCCAGAGCAGAATTCTTGCCATGAGCATGAGCACAATCACTGTAATGAAAACAATCACTGCCATGAAAACAACCATTGCCATGACCATAATCATGACCATGGTAGTTGTATTTGTGAGCAGCTTGCAGAAGATAGTGACAATGGTAATTGTGGAAACATGATGCCATACGGAACAACTACATCTTGTTCATCTTCATGTAATGGATATTAAAAACTCCCTACCTAAAATCTAAATAAGAAAAAGAGTCTGTAGCAATTTGTACCGACCCCAAAAAGTTAGACCTAAAAATCTAACGATTGGAGGTCGGTATTTTTATGACTAAATATAGCTATGAATTTAAGAAAGAAGTAGTTTTAGCTTATCTTAATGGCGAA